>CAIYLH010000047.1 GCA_903927005.1 uncultured Pseudomonadota bacterium | reverse complement strand
GGTGCCAATGGGCTGCGTGTAAGAGTGTGGGTGTGTGGTGAGTGCCGGTGTGCTCACGACCGCGACGTCAACGCCGCGAAAAACATTCTTAGCCGCGAGGGGGTGTCCCTCGTCCGTGCACGGGAACGAGTCATCGCCCCGACACGCGCCGCCGAGCCGGACACCTCGTCCGCGCAAGGCTAAGGATAGCGCGTGTCGGGGCGGCGGCATGAGCACCAGTTCTGGCAGACGCTTCATCGATTCGACCGGCAGACCCGGATTGACGAGTATTCGCTTATAGGCGAACATGATAATGGAGGTCCGGCACTATCTCACGGCGTCAGGCATAGACGTGTTTCAGTCCTGGCTTGACGGACTGAAAGACGTTAAAGCTCGCGTCGCCATTCTTCGACGCATCGATAGGATTTCGGAGGGAAACTTAGGCGACCACAAGTTTCTACGGGATGGCGTGTCGGAAGTTCGAGTGCACCTCGGCGCTGGGAATCGCGTGTATTACGGCAAGCACGGAAAGGCGCTCGTGCTTCTGCTATCTGGCGGGTCCAAGCGAGCGCAGGCAGAGGACATCGCCAGGGCCGTTGAATTCTGGATGGACTACCGGCGGAGACAGACATGACTCGTAAAACGAAACAAGAACCGTCCAGGAGCCACGACGAGGCAACGATCGAGAGTCTCCGTAAGAGCCCGAAGTTTGCTGCCGCGTACCTGAATGACGTGCTTGCAGATGGCGACGAGCAGGAACTTCTGGTTGCGCTTCGGCGCGTAGCTGATGCGTTTGGCGGCGTTCCAAAGCTGGCCAGCACGGCGAAACTCAACGCGACGACGCTCTATCGCACTCTTTCCCCAAAGGGGAATCCGGAGCTGAGAAGCATGACTTCCATGCTAAAGGCCTTGGGACTCCGCCTCGCAGTGCAGCCGATCTCGAAGTCAGCCTGAAGCCTGCCGCCATGGCGCCTAGCACCCGCAGTATTGGCTCAGGAACCGGAACACATCCTTCCGCTGCTCGCCAGGCGCAAGAGGCGTATCGCCCAGAAGGGGCCAACCGTCATAGCCGACCACAGGCGTAGCGTCTGAGACGCAACACGGGCATCCCCAACCGGGCGCAGCCGGCGCGACACGCCCACCGCCGGTGGTCGGATACAGCGTAACCACCGCATGGAGATGGGGCACCATCGTCAGCAGTTGCTGAGCTCGCGACAAATGCCCTGAGAACATCGATGCCATTGCAGTACTAAATCGGTCCTATCTGGATTCGTGAAAACGGCCGGATACAGCGTCATCCGCGCGCTAACTTCCGATTTCGATGATTTGATTTAGCGTTTCACAGGCGCGCGCAAACGGCTCCTCCGGTACTCGGCGTAGCGGATGGGGTTTTGCACTCCGGGCGCGCCAATCAAACGACTTGGGCTGATGGCCGAGGATATAGCTGACGGCACCCTTCGATCCCATGAACTTCACTGCGAACGGATTGGTCTCGTTATAGGAAGCCGTGGTCATCGGCAAACCAATCACAATTCCAGTTCGCGAATTGAATTCTCGCGGGGACAGAACAACCAGCGGATGGATGTCCTTCATTTCCCGGCCAGCCTGGGGATTGCAGTCGATCCAAATCATGTCTCGCCGGTCAGGGCACCATGACTTCCGGACGGCCACTAGAGGACCTCGTTGCCAACCGGACGGCTGCCCATGACCTCACCACCGTGGACCGCCGGATTGAAAGCCGCCAGCTTCTGCGCGAGCGTCAGCTTGGGCTCACCAAGCGGCTTGACCAGAACATTCGACTCTTGAGCGGACACCTCAACAGGCTGCCCGACGCTAAATCGAGCGGACCGCGCCACTGCCGCAGGAATTCGAACTGCAAGGCTGTTGCCCCACTGCTGAACGGTCAATGTTGCACTCTTTGCCATGTTTGCTCTCCAATGTATAAACAAGTTTATACATTGGAGTACAAATGTCAATTTGGCCGTTCGAGGGCCTTTTGGAGGGAACCTATTGCGCGGGCCCGACTGTCGACGACATCCTTCGCCGCGGACTTTCCTTGTGCCAGAACGCCGGTAGACTTCCGGTAGACGTCTACGCCGTTTTCAGCCGACGTCTTCCCGCAGAAATACGTGGCTCAGCGACGCTGCCTGCCGATAACCCTCTGGTTCCACGAAAGAACCCGCTGCCAGTCGGCAACTATGCCTTCTCCCCCACTGGTAACTCCGCGAGTTTGAAGGGAACCCCACACCCTCCTATCCCGCAGTACCCGTTCGGATTCTTCGCGAGGTACTGCTGGTGGTATTCCTCGGCGTAGTAGAACTCTGGTGCCATTCGGATCTCAGTAGTGATCGCTCCATGACCGGCCGCACGCAACGCCGTGCCGTAAGTCTCGGCCGACTGCCGCGCAAGCTGCAACTGCCGCTCAGAGGTGCAGTAGATGACTGATCGGTACTGGCTACCTACGTCGTTTCCCTGGCGCATGCCCTGCGTAGGGTCGTGCGACTCCCAGAACACTCGCAACAACTCCTCGAAGGAAATCTGCGCCGGATCGAATACCACGAGCACGACCTCGCTATGCGCCGTGCGCCCGGTGCAGACCTCCTCGTAGGTGGCGTTCGGGGTATATCCCCCCGCATAACCGACAGCAGTCGAATAGACGCCGGGGGTTTGCCAGAGGCGCCGCTCGGCACCCCAGAAACAACCCAGCCCAAGCGTCACAACCTGCAGCGACTCGTCGAATGGCTGAACAATCCGATTGCCGTTAACGAAATGCCGCGGCGGCACGCGCATCGCAATGCTCCGTCCGGGCAGAGCGTCCTCGCTCGACGGCATGGTGGTCTTGCGGCTTTGGAAAAGACTCATGGCAATCTCCGTGGCGAATAGGGGATTCTAGCGCTGGCGCGACGAACCTGAGCACGCAAGACCGGGTTATCGTGTCGGCAGGCGTTAGGGAGTATTTCAACGATGATTTCGGGCATCGAGTGCGTGACGCTTGGGGTGGCTGACCTGGACGGGGCGCTGAACCTGTACCGGGATGTCTGCGGCTTTCGCGTCGAGTCCGACACCCGGGCACCGGTGAGCCTGCTGTCGGTATGGGGCCTCGCCCCTTACGCCAATGTGCGCCTGGTCGAGTTGTCCTGCGACGGCTACGCCTTTGGGCGCCTGCGACTGGCGGGTTTTTCCGGCGGACAGGCGCCGATCACCCGCCGCGACTACGGTCCCGACGCGACCGATCGCACCACCGACGTAGGCCCGAAGGCCCTCGACCTGTACGTCGCGCCGCCGCTGGAACGGACGATCGAGATCCTGGCCGCAGCCGGCTGCCCACTGCGCGCCGGCCCCATCCGCTTCATTGTCCGGGACGCCGACTCCGAGGAGGCCATGCTGACCGGCCCGGGCTCGGTACCCCTGCTGCTGATGGTGGGGCACCGCCACCCGATCCGGGCACAACGGGCGGTTCCTGCCGCAGGGCGAACCAGCGAAATCGCGACCGTCTCGGTGATCGTGGCCGATCTGGCGGCGACCCGTCGCTTCTACGTCGATGGACTGGGATTGCGCGGCGTGGACATCGACGACGAGCTGCAAGGTGCCGAGCGGCAACGCGTCTGCCACCTGTTCGGCGTGGCGGAGGACACACGCGTGTCGCTGGTCCTATTCCGCGACCCGGCCCAGCCCAGCGGCAAGGTCCTCGGCGTGCACTTTCACGACCGCACGACGGCGGCGCTGGCCAATGCCATGCGACCGGGCAACATTGGCATCAACCTGTTCAGCACACGCTGCGCGCACCTGGAAGCACTGCGCGATCGCTTGCAGGGCAATGGTATCGAGGAGCACCTGCCCATCGCCCACGTGGCGCTTGGCGACGGCATGCCGGCGCGAGTGATGCTCGCCCGAGGGCCGAACGGCGAGCTGTTCGAGTTCGTCGAACGCTGAGCGCGCGCGACCCCGAGTCAGGGCTTGTGCGGCGCAGCCGGATCGACGGGGGCAGGCGCCGTGTAAGGATCGAAGTCGGCCTTGGACGCACCCTGCGCCGCCCCCGCCCGATCGTCCTGCGCGCGCAACTTGGCACGTCCCAGCTCGAATTTCTCTTGGGCGGTGACCGCCTTCGCGGAGTCTTGCCGCGCCCCGTTTCGGTCGACTGCCGCCCGGGCGTTAGCACATTCCTGATCGGTGGCGGCCTTGCCGGGATCGGCCTGACACCGGTCCAGAACTGCCTGCAACTGGAGCGGATCCTCGAGCAGGTCGGCAACCGAGCGGATCGGCACCTTCGGCGCCGAACACCCAACCACCGCCATTGCCAGAAGCACGGTCGTGAGTAGTCTCATGGTCCTTATCCTGTGTGGCGCTGTATTTGACGAATTCTCGCCCCGCGCGTTCCTTAAGCTAACGCGCGAACAGCCGGATTGGTACGTGACGCCGGTCACGGTTCGGCGATCTACCAAGCGATTTTTGGTAATGCCATCACGGCCAATACGCTTCCCAGCGCCCAGCCAATCCGCTACCTTCGGCGCAGCTTTTGGAGCCCCTCCGATGACCATCGCGAACGAACACAACTTGCACCGCGGCCCGGTTTCCCCGGTCTGCCCCTTCGGCATTCGCGCCCAGCTGCGCCGGGGCGATCCGCTGAGCCTACTGCTGGGCAAGGACTGGCAAAAAGTGCATTGGTACGGCACCGCCGAGGAGCGTGACGCCGCACTGGCCGACATGAGCCGCCGGCACGAGTACTCCCGTACCGGCGACGAGCCGGCGATGGCATTCCAGAAGGTCGAGCGCCTCGCTGAGAGCCGCGGGCGCTAGGACGTCCTGTCCAGCACGACGTACGGCCTGGACGGTCTTAGCCGATCCCCAGTAGTCACAATGGATGGCCGGTAATCGGCCGCCCTGACCGAACGCCGCCGTGGCGGCGCGTGGCGCCTAGACCAGAGCGAGCGAGCCGGCCGCGATCACGGCGCCGATCACGCCGCCGGCGAGCACGTCAGTGGGATAGTGCAGACCCAGGATCACTCGCGAGGCGGCCACCAGCGCGGCGAACGGGATCAAGAGCCAACCAAGCACCGGGAAGTGCGCAGTGGCAAGCACGGTGAAGCTGACCGCGTGCAGCGTGTGACCGGAGGGGAAGCTGTAACGGTCGAGCGGCACGCTCGCTGCACGTATGCCGGCGAAGGTAACGAACGGACGCTCGCGCACTAAGCGGTGCTTGAGAAACTTGTATATCGCAAGTCCCAGCGCGCCGGTGCCTGCCATCGCGACCGCGGGCAACAACGCTCGTTGACCGAAGATCACCGGCAGCAACAGCATGAGCAGGTACCAGAACACGCCATCACCGAGCCGACTGACAACACGGAAGAAATCGCGCACGGCGGCACGATGGCAGCCACGATTTAGGCGCAGGCACATCCGCTCCTCGACCGCATCGACCCGTTCAAACAAGCGTGCACTGCGCGTTGCCAGCATCTGGGCAGCTCCGACCGAGTCCAGAAATGCCCGGTATGTGCCTGACTTTAAAGACCCAGTGCTGCCAACAGATGAAGCTCGCGTGACGCTTACGTGACGATCCGGGCCGGCGGCGGCCGGGGGCGCCAACTGGCGAGTAACAAGGCGCTGGCGACGACACTGACGCTGGACAACGCCATTGCCGCACCCGCGACCACCGGGGTCAGCACGCCGAAGGCGGCCAGCGGCACGCCGGCAAGGTTGTAAACGCTGGCGAAAAACAGGTTCAGGCGGATGCGCCGCCGGGTGCGACGCGCAATGTCCAAGGCACCAACGACGGCCCAAGGGTCGGAGCGCACCAACACGATGCCAGCCGCAGCGATCGCAACGTCGGCCCCGCCACCCATCGCGATGCCCAGGTCCGCTGCCGCGAGCGCCGGCGCATCGTTCACGCCATCTCCGACCATCGCAACACCGCCGTCGCGACGCAGCTCGCCGATCAAGCGCAGCTTGTCCTCGGGCAGCACGCCGGCATGGACGTGCTCGATCCCGACCGCGTGCGCAAGGCTCATCGCGCTTTGCGCGTGGTCCCCGGTCAGCAGCACGCTGTGGATACCGGCCAAACGCAGTGCCTCGATCGTCGCCGGCGCGCTGGCGCGACAGCTATCCGCGAAACTGAACGCCGCCAGCAATCGCGGCGCCGCGCCTACTTCAGCCAGCATCGCGACCGTTCGGCCAGCACGCGCCTGAGCTTCGATCCATCCGTCCGCCGACAGCGCGATGCCATGACCGACCACAAACCGCTCACTACCGAGAACCAATCGGCGGTCGGCAACCCGCCCGGCCACGCCCAACCCTGGCGTCGCGAGGAGGCAGGTAGCCGGTTGCACCGTATGCGCCACCGCAGCGACGAGCGCCCGCGCCAGCACGTGGCCACTGCCCTGCTGCAACGCTGCGGCAAGATCTAGCGCCGCGTCCTGCGCCATGTCGTAGGCATGGATACCCACCAGACGGGGCTGCCCTTCGGTCAAGGTACCTGTCTTGTCGAATGCAACCGTTCGGATCGTCGCCGCCTGCTCGAGAGCCGCAGCGTCACGAATCAGGATGCCGGCACGAGCCGCCGCACCGGTGCCCGCAACCAACGCCGCCGGCGTCGCAAGGCCCAGCGCGCAGGGGCAGGCGATGACCAGCACCGCAACCGCCCGCAGCACCGCAACCTCGACGCCAGCTCCCAGCGCCCACCAGGTGGCGGCGGTGAGCAACGCGAGCACGACAACCACCGGCACAAACCACTCCGCCACCCGATCGACGAGCCGCTGGATGGGCGCCTTCGACGCCTGCGCGTGTTCTACCAGCCGCGCGATCTTTTCCAGTGTGCCGTCGGCCGCCGCCAGCCGAGTGCGCACGCGCACCAGACCCGAGCCGTTCAGCGAGCCGCCGATGACCCGCGACCCGGGGCCCGCCGCGATAGGCAAGCTCTCGCCAGTGACCAGCGACTCATCGACCTCGGTGAAGCCGTCCACGACCTCGCCATCGACCGGCATGCGCTCGCCGGGCCGCACGACGATCAGATCCCCCGGCGCAACCGCGGCGAGGGGCACCTCGATCTCGCCGTGCTCGCGCCAGAGTCGCGCACGCTCCGGCGCCAGCGCGCGCAATGCCCGTAGGGCCTGCGCCGTACCCCGCCGGGCGCGTGTTTCAAGCCACTTACCGAGCAGCACGAGCGTGATTACGACCGCCGAGGCCTCGAAGTACAGGTGCGGCACCGCCGCGCCGCGCGCGCTCAGCAGCATCCACACGGAAAGTCCGTAGGCGGCACTGGTGCCGATGGCGACCAGCAGGTCCATATTGCCGGCCCGGGCAGCCAGCGCGCGCAGGCCGGAGCGATAGAAGCGCGCCCCGAGCCAGAACTGCACGGGCGTCGCCAGTGCCAGTTGCACGATGCCAGGCAACAGCAGGTGCCGGCCGGCAACCGCAGCCAGCATAGGCAGCAGCAGCGGCAGGGACAGCAGCACCGCCGCCGCCAGATGCCACAGGTCGGCGCGGTCAGCCTCGCTACGGCGAGCCAGCGCGGCGGCATCTGGCGCCCCGGCTGCTACCACCCGGGCGTCATAGCCGGTCCGCTCGATGGCCGCCAGCAGCGCCGAGATCGCGGCGGCCTCCCCGGCGGGATCGGACGCCTCCATCGCAACCGTCGCCCGTTCCGTCGCCAGGTTGACGCTGGCCGACACGACCCCCGGCACGGTACGCAGCGCGCGCTCGACCCGCGCGACGCAGGCCGCGCACGTCATCCCGCCGATTTCCAGGCGGTGTTCCGCTGCTACACTAGGAACCATATGAACTTTCACATCCAAGCGATGACCTGCGGAGGCTGCGCGCGAGCCGTGACCGCCGCCATACGGGCGATCGACCCGGCGGCCGAGGTTCAGGCAGACCCGCCAAGCCACTCGGTCGAAGTCCGCAGCGAACGGCCCGAAGCGGAGGTGCGCGCAGCCCTGGTCGCGGCGGGGTTCCCGCCCAGCTGACCGGCCCTACGCTGGCCGATAGACGCAACCGGCGTCAAGGGCGCCCTGGCGCCGGCCCAGGCTGCGGTTTTCCACGATCGGCCGCCGCCCCCCCAAGCTCAGGCAAGCCGGACCCCTGTGATAAAATCGCCCCTCTTTAATGCGCGTGACATCCACGTCCGCATTCTCTAGGGAGCAGAACCCGATGGCGACAGTGAAGTACACCCCCCCGGTCGGTGGCGAACGGATCACGATTGCGAATGGCAAGCTGACCGTCCCCGACCAGCCGATCATCCCGTTCATCGAGGGGGACGGCACGGGTGCGGATATCTGGCGAGCCAGCGTGCGGGTATTCGACGCCGCGGTTGCCAAAGCCTACGGCGGCAGCCGCAAGATCCACTGGCTCGAGGTCTATGCCGGCGAGAAGTCCAACAAGCTGCTAAGCACCTGGTTGCCCGACGAAACCGTCGCTGCATGCCGCGAGTACCTCGTCTCCATCAAGGGCCCGCTGACGACCCCCATTGGTGGCGGCATCCGCTCGCTGAACGTAGCGCTGCGCCAGCTGCTCGACCTGTATGTCTGCCTGCGCCCGGTACGCTGGTTCAAGGGCGTACCTTCGCCGGTGAAGCACCCGGAAAAGGTCGACATGGTGATCTTCCGTGAGAACACCGAGGACATCTACGCCGGCATCGAGTTTGAATCGGGCACCGCGGACTGCAAGAAGTTCATGGAGCTGTTTCAGCAGGCGTTCCCGAAGCAGTACAGCAAGATCCGCTTCCCCGACACCTCGGGCATCGGCATCAAGGCCGTGTCCAAGGACGGCACCGAGCGCCTGTTCCGCTCGGCCGTCGAGTACGCGATCGTCAACAAGCGCAAGACTGTGACGATCGTGCACAAGGGCAACATCATGAAGTACACGGAGGGTGCGTTCCGTAACTGGTGCTACGCCCTCGCCGAGCGCGAGTTCCCGGGCCAGACTTATGGCTGGGAACAGTGGGAACGCACCAAGGCAGACAAGGGCGAGAAGGCCGCCAACGTCGAGATGGACGAGGCCAAGAAGGCCGGCAAGGTCATCATCAAGGATGCGATCGCCGACATCACGCTGCAGCAGGTCCTGACCCGTCCGGAGGAGTTCGACGTCATTGCGACGATGAACCTGAACGGCGACTACCTGTCTGACGCCCTCGCCGCACAGGTCGGCGGCATCGGCATCGCCCCGGGCGGCAACGTCAACTACATGACGGGCCACGCGGTGTTCGAGGCAACCCACGGCACGGCGCCGAAGTACGCCAACCTGGACAAGGTAAACCCGGGCTCGGTGATCCTGTCGGGCGAGATGATGCTCCGTTACATGGGCTGGACCGAGGCTGCCGACGCGCTCATCGTGGCCATGGACCGTGCAATCGGCGCCAAGGCTGTGACATACGACTTTGCACGCCAGATGGAAGGCGCGCGGGAAGTGAAGTGCAGCGAGTTCGCCGACGAACTGATCAAGCACCTGTAGGTCGGCCGTGGCGCTGAGCCAAACGGCCACGGCACTGGCGCGTGAATGCGCGGCGGATGCGTCGAACGCTTTCGAGCGTTACAACGCTGAATTCCGCGCGATCACGCGCCGCGCGCCGGCGCGTTTCGAGGAGTGCGACTGGCAAGGCAGCCAGCGCGACGCCCTCGAGCGAATCGAGCTGTATGGCCGTTACGTCGACAGCGCCGTAGCATCGCTACGTCACCGGCTCAGCTCCGAGTCGACCGACCGGAGCCTATGGTCGAGGATCAAGGACGAGTTCGCCAACCTGATCCAGGCGATGCCGGACGCCGAGTTCCGCAAGACGTTCTACAACTCCCTGACCCGGACGTTCTTCGGAACGGTTGGAGTTTCCCCGGAGATTGAGTTCGTCGCACTGGACCTGGATCCGCTGGCCAGGCTCGCCGACTACGACTTCCTGACTACCTACCCCAACCGCGGCTCACTGGGCCTGCTGCTTGAGGAGATCCTGACCTCGTTTCGCTGCAAGGCCCCGTGGCGCGACTTCGACCGCAGCGTGTACCACGTTGCCGACGAGATCCAACGCTGCCAGGCCGAGCATACAACTCCGGTTGTCAGCATCGAGATGATCCGGCCGGCGTTCTATCAGATGACGCGTGCCTACCTCGTCGGCCGTATCGTCGGTGGGGATTGGCAGGCGCCGCTGGTCATCGTGCTGAAGAACACCGAGCGCGGGATGCTCGTAGACGCGGTGATGACCGCGGATGCCGACGTGTCGGTGCTGTTCAGTTTCACCCGCTCATATTTCCATGTCGATCTGGAACGGGTCGGCAAGGCGCTGCTGTTCCTCAAGCAGCTGATGCCGCACAAGCCTGTCAGCGAGCTTTTTACCGTTCTCGGCCGCGCCAAGCAGGGCAAGACAGAACGCTATCGTGAGCTGTTCCGGCACCTGCAGACGGCCAACGACCAGTTCATGCTCGCCCCGGGCGAGCGCGGTCTGGTCATGGTCGTGTTCACGCTGCCGTCGTTTGATGTGGTGTTCAAGCTGATCCGCGACAAGTTCCCGGCCCAGAAGAACATCGTCCGTCAGGACGTGCTGACCAAGTACGAGTTCGTCTTCAAGCACGATCGCGCCGGGCGGCTTGTCGACGCGCAGGAATTTAAACGCCTGCGCTTCCCACGACGGCTGTTCGACGCCACGCTGCTGGAGGAGCTGCTGACCGAGACCAGGGACTCGGTGCACGAGGACGGCGACGACCTGATCATCGATCACTGTTACATCGAGCGGCGCATGGAGCCTCTCAACCTGTACCTGCGCGAGGCCAGCCACGAGGACGCCACCCTCGCGGTACTTGAATACGGCCAGGCGATTCGCGACCTCGCCTATACCAACATCTTCGCCGGCGACCTGCTGCTGAAGAATTTCGGCGTGACCCGCAACCGGCGCGTGATCTTCTACGACTACGACGAGCTGTGCCTGGTCACCGACTGCCGGTTCCGGGAGCTGCCGTCGGCGGAGTCTGACGAGGACGAGATGCGGGCAGAAACGTGGTACTACGTCGCTGACAATGACGTCTTCCCGCAGACCTTCATCAACTTCCTCGGCTTCAACGACGAACTAAACGAGATCTTCCTGAAGGCGCACGGCGAAGTACTCACTGCTGACTGGTGGCGTGGCATCCAGCAGCGCCACCGCCAGAGCGAGATCTTCGAGGTCCTGCCTTACGCGATCCATCGCGTGCAGGTCGCCAGCAGCCTCTGAGCCCCTCCCGGCTGGAGCCGGTCAGCTGCCGAAAGCGGCAGCGAGAGCGGAGTCCAGATCTGCGATCAGATCCTCAGGATCTTCCACGCCGATCGAAAGTCTGGCGGTCGTCGCGGTGATGCCGGACGCCACCCGCTGCTGCTCTGTCAGGTCGCGCGGCTGCTGCAGCTGCGGCGGCACAATCAGTGATTCAGTAGAACCAAGGCTCGCGGCAATCGCAAAAAGCTGCAGTGAATCTGCAAATGTACGGCTTTGCTCAGCGGTGCCACGCAGGTCAACACTGACCACCGTTCCAAAGTCGCTCATCTGCCGACTGGCAAGCGCGTGGCCAACATCCGCCGCCAGCCCGGGATAACGGACTCGCTCCACATTGGGGTGAACGGCAAGGTACTCCGCCACGATAGCCGCGGAGGCGCACTGGGCGGTGCGCCGCAAGTGATAGGTTTTCAATCCGCGCTGAATCAGATACGCCGCGTGGGGATCCAGCGTCGGACCCAGCGCAATCGCCTGGCCGCGCACCTGACCCACCAGCGCCGCGTTGCCAATGACCGCACCCCCCATCACATCGCCGTGGCCGGACGCGTACTTGGTCAGGCTGTGGACGTACAGGTCAACATCGAACTGGCCATGGGACTCAAGCCCCGCGAAGGTGTTGTCCAGCGCCGTCAACGCGCCGTAGCGCCTGGCAACGTCCGTCAGGAAGTGGATATCGGCGATCTTCAGCACCGGGTTGGTCGGCGACTCGAACCAGACCAACCGGGTCGGCGTAGTCGCCAAAACCCGCTCGATGCCCGCGTGATCCTCGATCGACAGCAAGGTGTGCCTCACCCCAAACCGCGCCAGCGTACGTGCGAGCAATCCGCGCGTCGGGCCGTAGGTCTCCACGAAGGCAAGCACGTGGTCGCCCTGCGAAAGCAGGGCCAGCAGCGTAACCGCAACGGCGGCAAGCCCCGAGCCGACGACAACGCAATCCGACTTTCCTTGCAGGTCGCTGAGCGTCCGCTCCAGCGTCCGCACGGTCGGATTCCCCACGCGACTGTAGTGGTATCCATCTGCCGATCCCGCCCAGGCGCGCTCGGTTTCGGCCAGGTCCTGGAACTCAAACTTCACGCTCTGGTAGATCGGCGCGACCAGCGGTGTGTTGCCGGGCGTCGGGCTCTCCACCATCGGGTGATTCACGCGGGTACGCGGCTTCATCGATCATTCCTTGCAAACTGCAGAGCGGATATTCAAGCACGGCGACGGCACCTTGCGTGCGGCCGTTGGCAAACTACAGGCGAACCAGACGCTCCGCGGCCGCGACCAGCGTCGCGTCCTGCTTGGCGAAGCACAGCCGCACCAACCGCTCGCCAGGGGGCGCTCGCTCGCAAAATGGCGACACCGGGATCGTCGCGACACCGATCGTGCGTATCAGCTGCAGGGCAAACTCGGCGTCTGGCAGGTCGGAGATGGCCGAGTAATCGACCAGCTGGAAGTAAGTCGCTCGCGCCGGCACCAGCACGAGCCTTGAGGGCAGCAGCAGATCGATCAGGCGGTCTCGCTTTACCGAATAGAAGGCCGACAGTTCGTCCTCCCACTCCGGATGCTCGGTCATGAAGTCGGCGATTGCATACTGCAGGGGCGTCGCGATCGCGAACGTAACAAACTGATGGACCTTGCGCAGCTCCACGGTAAGCGCGGCCGGCGCAACGCAGTAGCCAATTTTCCAGCCGGTTGCGTGGTAGGTCTTGCCGAAAGAAGAGGCGACGATGCTACGACTGGCAAGCTCAGGGTGAGCGTTGAGACTCACGTGCCGGGCTCCGTCGAAGACCATGTGCTCATAGACCTCGTCGGCGAGCACGTAGGCCGTGGTATCGCGCAGCACCTCGGCCAGCCGATCAAGGTCGGCGACCGACAGGCACGCGCCGCTAGGGTTGTGCGGAGTGTTGACGATCACGAGGCGCGTACGCGGGGTGATGGCGTCCGCGAAGCGCTGCCAATCGATCGCGAAGCCCGGCCGCGACAACGGCACCCGCCGCACGACGCCACCACACAGCTCGACGATCGGCTCGTAGCTGTCGTAGGCGGGCTCAAACAGGACGACTTCATCGCCGGGGTGAACCAGCGCCTGAATCGACGAAGCCAGTGCCTCGGTTCCGCCACAGGTAACGGTGATCTCAGCATCGGGACAAGCCTTGCGGCCATAGTGACGTGCCACCTTGGCGGCAATCGCCTGGCGCAGCGGCAGAATGCCCGCCATCGGGGCGTACTGGTTGTGGCCCGACCGCAGGTGCAGAGCGACGAGCTCACACAAGCGCTCTGGCGGCTCGAAATCTGGAAAGCCCTGGCCGGTGTTAACAGCGCCAAGTTCCGCTGCGAGCTGCGACATGACCGTGAAGATGGTCGTGCCGACCCGTGGCAGCCGCGTCACCGGAGGGGGAGTGAACACTCGCATTAGTCCCGCGCGCTTTCAGACGCGTACAGCGCCGCACCGACCACACCGGCCGCATGACGCAGCCCCGCAGGTACGATCCTGGCCTGCGACCGCAGCAGCCCCCCAAACTCCTCAAAGCGCTCGCTGACACCGCCGCCGATGATGAACAGATCGGGACAGAACAGCGCGTGATAACGCGCCAGCACCAAGTTCACCCGCTCACACCAGGCCGGCCAGTCCAGACCTTGCACCGTGCGCACGCGGCCACTGGCAAGATGCTCGGCTTCTTGGCCATCGATCATCAGATGGCCAAGCTCGGTGTTGGGCCAGAGCCGGCCGTCGACGAACAGCGCACTGCCTATGCCAGTCCCAAAGGTCAGCATCATCACTGCGCCGCGTTCACCGCGCCCCGCCCCAACGCGCATCTCCGCCACCCCCGCGGCGTCGGCATCGTTAACCACGTAACCAGGTCGACCGGCAGCAGCCGTCAGCAGCGCCGCGGCGTCCGCCCCGATCCAGGCGGGAACGACATTGGAGGCCGTGCGCGTGACGCCGTGGCTGACCACGGCAGGAAATGCAAGCCCGACAGGACCCGTGCACTCCGGAAAGTGCGCCACTAGCGAGGCAAGCGCTGCCGCGGTCTCGGCAAGCGGCGCGCCAGCCGGGGTTGGCACGGCGTGGATGTCACCAACCAGCCGCACGCTCGACGCATCCACCACCCCTGCCTTGATCGACGACCCGCCCAGGTCTATGCCGAGAATCAGGCTCATCCTGTAGCCCCTTGCGCGGCCTGGGAGTCCCGCATGCGACGACGGTCACGCCGCATCATGTAAGTGCCGGCGACAACGACCGCGAGCGAGACGATCAACACCAGGATGGTCGCCAGCGCGTTGATATCCGGACTGACGCCGAGCCGGACCTTCGAGAAAACAAGCTGCGGGAGCGTGGTCGAGCCGGGGCCAGAGACGAAGCTCGTGATCACGATGTCGTCCCAGGAGAGGATGAACGCGAGCACCCACGCCGATGCGATGGCAGAGGCGATCAGCGGCAGCGTGATCACAGCGAACACCTTCCACGGACGCGCGCCAAGATCCATGGCCGCCTCCTCGAGCGAACGGTCGACCGTCGCGAGCCGCGCCTGAATCACCACGATCGCGTAGGCCATCGAGAAGGTCATATGCGCAATCGTGATGGTGGTCGCACCACGGCCACTCGGCCAGCCAATTCCCTGCTCGAGCGCGACGAACAGCAGCAACAACGACAGACCGGTAATAACTTCCGGAAGCACCATCGGTGCGGTGGTCAGCAACCCAAACATGGCCCGGCCACGGAACTTGCGGTAGCGCTGGAGCGCGAACGCGGCCAGCGTACCGAGGATCACGGCGCCAGTTGCGTTGACCGAGGCGATCCTGAAGCTGAGCTTTGCTGCATCCATGATCTGGCTGTTGTGGAACAACTCCACGTACCAGGCAAGCGTGGGGGAATTGGCCGAATCCCAGACCGTCACAAGGCGTGACGCGTTAAAGGAGTAGATCACCATCGCGATGATCGGCAGGTAGAGAAACGCAAAGCCGAAGACCAGCATCGTCAGCACGAAGAAAGAACGCCTGTCGTTCATCAGGCCTCTCCTTCCTGCGCCTGCACGCGCTGCAGCAGCAGCACAAAGCCCGCCAGAATCACCAGCAGCACGATCGCGAGCGCACTCGCAACGGGCCAGTCACGGTTGCCGAAGAACTCATCCCATACGACGCGGCCGATCATCAGCGTATCGGGCCCGCCCAGTAGCGCGGGGATCACGTATTCGCCTACCGCCGGAATAAAAACCAACAGACAGCCGGCGAAAATGCCCTCCTTGGTCAGCGGCAGCGTGATCATAAAGAATGCCTTGGCCGGTCGGCAGCCGAGGTCAGCCGCAGCTTCGAGCAACGTCAGGTCGAGCTTCTCAATCGCCGAGTAAAGCGGCAGCACCATGAACGGCAGGTACGAATAGACCATGCCCAGATAAACGGCGAAATCCGTCTGCAGCAGCTGCACCGGTTCGTGAATGATCCCTAGCTGCATAAGCAAAGCGTTGATGGGCCCGCTGCGGCCCAACAGGCCCATCCAGGCATACACGCGCAACAGGAAAGACGTGAAGAATGGCAGCACGACCAGCAGAAACAGAATGTTGCGCCAGGCGCCAGGCGCGCGCGCGATGCCGTACGCCATCGGGTAACCGATCAGCAGGGCGAACAGAGTCGAGACACCCGCCACCTGCAGCGAGTTCACGAACGCCGCCAGATACAACTCATCGCCGAACACGAAAGTGAAGTTCGAAAAGTGCAAGCGCAACTGCAAGACGTGGTCTGCAGTCCAGACCATCACCGGCTCCACCGGCGGCATCGACAACTGAATGTTCGAGAACGCGATCTTCAGGACGATCAGGAACGGGACGAGGAAGAACACCGCAAGCCATGCGTACGGCAGGGCAATTACGGCCCGACGGCCGAGCGCGCCGCGGATCGCCGCGAACCGCCCAGCCAGGCGGGTGCCGGCAGGGGCCGATACGCTCACCGCGTCACCACCACCGGTGAGGAGGAGTGCCAGTGCAGCCATACCCTCTCATCGGGCTCGAGCCGCTCCTCGTGGCGGAACACGTTTGGCGCGGTGACTCGCAGCAGAAAGCCTGTCGGCAGCCTCACCAGGTAGCGCGTAGCGTTGCCCAGATAAGCAATGCCGGCGATCACGCCCTGCAGCACGTTGTCCGTCTGCTCCGGCCGCTCGCGACTGAGCTGGATCTTTTCCGGGCGGATCGCCACCGACACTGGCGCGTCGGGCGGCGAACTCACGCCGTGATCAACGTAGACGATGGCGCCGAGCTGCGCACATTCGATGCGGACGTGGTCCGGCTCGTCCTCGATCAGACGGCCCTCGACCATGTTTACAGAGCCAATGAAATCAGCAACGAATCGTGAATTTGGAAATTCGTAGATATCCGCAGGTGTGCCTACTTGCAAGATTTCGCCGGCGCGCATTACGCCAATGCGCGAAGCGAGCGTCATCGCCTCCTCCTGATCGTGGGTCACGATCACGAACGTGACGCCAAGTTTCTCCTGCAGATTCACCAGCTCGAACTGCGTGTGTTCGCGCAGCTTCTTGTCGAGCGCACCGAGCGGCTCGTCGAGCAGCAACAGCTTTGGCCTCTTAACCAGCGCGCGCGCGAGCGCGACGCGCTGGCGCTGTCCACCGGAAAGCTGGTGCGGCTTGCGCTTCTCGTAGCCATTTAACTGGACGAGCGAAAGCATCTCCTGCACACGCGACTCGATTTCGCCGCGCGCCGTGCCATCCTGCTTGAGACCGAAAGCGACGTTCTGCGCCACGGTCATGTGCGGAAACAGCGCGTACGACTGGAACATCATGTTGACTGGCCGCTCGTACGGCGGGACCTGCGTGACATCCACACCGTCGATGAAGATCGCGCCATCAGTCGGCGTTTCAAAGCCAGCGAGCATTCGCAGCAACGTGGTCTTGCCACAGCCGGAGCCGCCGAGCAGACAGAAGATTTCTCCCCGCTGAATCTCGAGAGAAACCTGCCGGACTGCAACGAAGTCACCGAAACGCTTGGTCAGCCGCTCGATGCGCACATACGGCGCAGGGCCTTTCTGGCCGGTCTCGACTCCGGCCCCAACAACTGCATTCATCTAGGAAATCCTCTAGCGGCCAGTCCGCACGCGCGTCCACGCGCGATTGGCAAGCCTGGCGTAGGCGAGCGATTCGGCGCGATGTGGCTTCAACCGCTCGATGACCTCAGGCGGAGGGAAGATGATCGGGTCCCCAAGCAGCTCGGGGCCCAGCAGTTTTTCGGCCGCGAGGTTCGCGGCCGGAAACTTGCGAAACTTGGTGAACTCGGCGGAAATGTCGGCGCGCAACAAGAAGTTGATGAACTTATGTGCATTGCCCGGGTGCGGGGCGTCGGCCGGTATCGCCAGCATGTCGAACGACCGCAGCACGCCTTCCTTAGGGACGGCAAACGCGATCTTGACGCCTTTGCCCGCATCGCGGGCCCGGTCGCGGGCCTGCATGACGTCGCCACTCCAGCCAATGGCTACGCAGGATTCGCCATTGGCAAGATCGTTGATGTACTGGGAGCTGTGAAAATAGCGGATGAACGGCCGCACCTTCCTCAGCATCGCTTCGACCGCAAGCAAATCCTCCGGCCTCTCGGAAGAAGGGTCGAGGCCAAGGAAGATTCGGCTCGAAACGAAGACCTCGCCTTCCTGATCGAGCAGCGTGAAGCCACAGCCTTTTAGCTTGGCGGCGTAAACAGGGTCGAACACCAGCTTCCAGCTATCTATGGGCATGTCGCCTAGCGCCTTGCGCACCTTATCGACGTTGTAGCCAATGCCGGTGAGAACGCCTGCATACGGCAGCCCGAATCGGTTGCCCGGATCACCGGCCTCGAGCTGGCGCAACACAGCGGGATCGAGGTTGGCGATGTTCGGCAGCTTTGACTTGTCCAGCTGCAGCAGGATTCCCTGCTTCGCCTGTCGCTCCAGAAAATAGTCGGTGGGGACGACGACATCGTAGCCGGTACGACCGGTGAGCAGCTTGGTTTCAAGCACTTCGTTGCTGTCGAAGACGTCGTAATTGACCTTGATGCCCGTCTCGCTCTCAAATTTCGCGAGCGTATCCGGCGCGATGTAGTCGGACCAATTGAGAACGTTGAGGACCTTATCCTCGGCAACCGGACCCTGCGCCTTGGCGGCACTACCTGGCTTTTCTCCTCCGCACGACACCAGCGTCAGCGCCACCACAAAGGCGCTGAGCACACGTCGGGCTTGGCTGCAGCTCATCGGCGTTCCCCAGGATCAGACATTCAGCAGAAGATGCTCACGTTCCCACGCCGAAATGACCTGCAGGAATGCCTCGTGCTCGGCCTCCTTGACGGCCGTGTAGGCGGAAACAAAGCGCTCGCCACAGACGTCCACCAACGGCCGACACTCGCGCAGCAGACGCAGCGCCTCCGCAAGCGTACGCGGCAGCTGGAACGGCATATCGTAGGCACTGCCAGTAATCGGCTCGGTGGGTTTGAGACCCTCGACCATCCCAAGATAACCGCAGGCGAGCGACGCGGCCATCGCGAGATAGGGATTGGCGTCAGCACCGCCGCAGCGGTTCTCAACACGGCGCGCAGCAGGCGAGGACATCGGCACACGCAGCCCGGCGGTACGATTGTCGTAGCCCCACTGGACGTTGATCGGGGCCGAGTTGTGCGGAGTCACGCGACGATAGCTGTTGACGTTCGGCGCAAACAGCGACATCGCCGCCGGCAGGTAGCGCTGCAACCCGGCGATGTGCGAGAAGAACAGCGAGGTCGGCGAGCCGTCCGGTGCACTGAAGATATTCTTGCCCGTCTTGCTGTCCACGATGCTCTGGTGCAGGTGCATGGCGCTACCTGGCTCCTTTGCGTGGGGCTTCGCCATGAACGTCGCGTACATTTTGTGGCGCAGGGCCGCCTCCCGCGCCGTGCGCTTGAACAGGAATGCCTGATCTGCCAGCGACAGGGCGTTGCCGTGCAGCAGGTTGATTTCCATCTGTGCCGCGCCAGCCTCGTGGATCAGCGTGTCGATCTGGATTTCCTGCGCCTCGCAGAACGCGTAGACGTCGTCGAATAACGGATCGAATTCATTGACGGCTGCGATCGAGTAGCTCTGCCGGCCGATCTCCGGACGGCCCGAGCGCCCGATAGGCGGCTTCAAAGGGTAGTCCGAATCGATGTTCGGCTCGACCAGGAAGAATTCGAGTTCCGGCGCGATCACCGGCTCCCAGCCGTGACCGGCGTACAGATCGAGGACCCGCCGCAGGACGTATCGCGGCGCCATAGGTACCGGGCGTCCGTCGCCGTAGAAGCAATCGTGGATGACCTGCGCGGTCGGCTCAGCGGCCCAGGGCACGACGCGGATCGTGGTCGGATCGGCTTTCAGGACGATATCGATCTCGGACGGATTGATCGCACTGTCGTCGTCCGGGTATTCGCCGGTCACCGTCTGCAGGAAGATGGACTCGGGCAAGCGCATGCCCTCCTCCTCGACGTACTTCTGCGCCGGAACCACCTTGCCGCGGGCAACGCCCGCCAGATCCGGAATGATCGCCTCGACTTCCTGAATACCGTGATCCTTCAGGAACTGCCGAACGGGACTAGTCGTCATGGGTCACCTACCAGCGTTCGCCGCGGCCGCGCCGCGTGCGTGGGCCCGCGCTGCGTCACCAAACGCAGCGAACAAGGCCTTGGAAAATTCGTTCTTAAGCACCTGCCACTCGGGGTGCCACTGTGCCGCGAGTGCGAACCCGGGAGCATCGGCAACACTGAGCGCCTCGATCAACCCATCGGGCGCGCGCCCCTCGGCGACAAGCCCGGCGCCGAGCCGGTCAATTCCCTGTGAATGCAGCGAATTGACGCGGATACGATCGCAACCAGCGATACGCGCGAAGCGACCACCCGGCGCCAGCAGCACCTCGTGGGACTCGGCGTACTGCGCCTCCAGCGGCTGCGAATCGTCTTCCTTGTGCGCCAGCAAGCCAGGCACTTCGTGCAACTTCTGGTGCAGCGTACCGCCGTAGGCAACGTTCAGTTCCTGGAAGCCGCGGCAGATCGCCAGCAGCGGCAAACCGGCGGCGACCGCCCGCGGGATCAGCGGCAACGTCGTCGCGTCGCGCTCGGGGTCGTGCCAGGTACCCGCCGCACTAGCCGGCCCATCGTAGTGATGCGGCTCGACATTCGAGGGACTGCCGGTCAGCAGCACGCCGTCGCACCGCTCCAGCAGGACTTCCAGCTCCATCCGTTCGCCAAAGGAGGGCACGACCAGCGGCACCGCATCGGCGGCATCGATGATCGCGGCGAGATACTTCTCGCCGACACAATGGAACCAGTGACTGCCTAGCAGTCGACGGTCGGCGGGGACGCCTATGACGGGTTTGCGCGGACGCATGTTAATTATTTTGAACAGCTGCCCATCTTTGGGGGCAGCAGAACGACCCTGATTTAAGCATACCGGAGGGTCGCTCGTCGCCTCCCGCGATGCCTAAATATGTCCCTAATGGCTTTATTTAAGCCATTTTGCGTCGCAATATCGACATGGTGGCGACACTTGAGGCTGTCGCCGCCCGGAAAACACCTTCAGGGTCGGCTAGTAAGATCTTAAACGGCGCGCTTGACACCGCGCCGTCTTTCCGGGCGTTGGGGTCCCTTCAGGGAACCTGACGGATCAGGTAACAGCGATGGATCTTCGCGTTGCGCTCGAAGTCCTTCGGGATCGTCGCGCGGGATATGTCCTCGATCTGCAGCCCCGGCAGAGCGGCCACCTCAAGGTCGAAGCGGGTGTAATTGGTCGAGAACACCAACAGCCCACCAGGCGTCAGCAGTCGGGCCGTGTGCTGCAGCAGACCGACGTGGTCGCGCTGCACGTCAAGTGTGCCTTCCATGCGCTTGGAGTTGGAGAACGTCGGCGGGTCCAGGAAGATCAGGTCCCAACCGGCCGCAGGCGCACTGCGCAGCCACTCGAGCGCATCGGCCTGAACGAGCACGTGCTCGCGGCCTGGAAAGCCATTGAGTTCGAGGTTGCGGCGCGTCCAGTCGAGGTAGGTGCGGGACATGTCGACAGTGGTCGTCGACGCGGCACCGCCAGCAGCAGCGTACACACTCGCCGTGCCGGTATAACCGAACAGGTTCAGGAAGCGTTTGCCGCTGGCGAGCTCGCGCAACCGAGCCCGCGTCAGGCGGTGGTCGAGAAAGATCCCCGTGTCCTGATAGTCGTCGAAATTCACCAGGAAGCGCAGCCCACCCTCGACGACCTCATGAAACTCCTGCTCCGAGGCGAGTTTGGTGTACTGGTCGAGGCCTTTGCGGCGACGGCGCGTACGGAACCAGATGTTGTCCGGGTCCAGCCCGAGCACCTCCGGTAAGGTGGAAACCGCCTCCGCACGCCGCGCACGCACCTTTTCCTCCGCAACTGTCGACGGTGCCGCGTACTCCTGCACGAACGCATAACGGCCCTCGGCGCCGTCGCCGTAGAGATCGATGGCGAACGAGTACTCAGGCATGTCGGCGTCGTAGACACGAAAGCAGCTGACCTGCTCGCGTCGGGCCCACTTGCCGAGCGCATCGAGGTTCTTGCGCAGTCGGTTGGCGAACATCTGTGCACCCGGCGACTCGCGCTTCGCCGGATCGACCGGCGGCAGCCGGCCGGGCCGCGACTCGCGCGTATGGTGCTCGGCGGCGATGTCGAAGCGCAGCAGCTGCACCTCGATCGGACCGTTAAACAGCTTGTGGCGCCGCCGTGCCTCGAGCTTGAGCTCACGACCGAGCCCGAGGTTGCCGGTCAGCACACCTGCCTGCCAGCCATCGAATCGCTCGCGCATCACCGCGCCGAGCTCAGCGTATAACGGCCGGAGCGTGTCCACCTCGCCGAGTCGCTCGCCGTAGGGCGGATTGACCAGCATCAGTCCACGCTCGGCAGGACGGCGCAGCGCGCCGACCGGCTGGCGCTCGATGTTCACGATCTCAGCAACGCCGGCAAGCACAGTGGCCGCACGGGCCGCCGCAACGGCGCGCGCGTCCTGGTCACTGCCAAAGATCCGGCCCGGCGGGAACGCCGAGGCGGCGCGCCGCTGGCGTGCCTCCTCGCGCAGACGCTCCCACAACGGCGCGTCGTGCCCGGCCCAACCGATAAAGCCGTAGTACTCGCGCATCAGCCCGGGCGCCGTATCGGTGGCGATCAGCGCCGCCTCGATAGGCAACGTACCCGAACCGCACATCGGGTCGACAAACGCACCGCCCGCCGCCGCGATCTCCGGCCAGCCACAGCGCAACAGCAACGTCGCCGCCAAGTTTTCCTTCATTGGCGCGGCCACACCTTCCCCACGCCAGCCCCGCCGGTGCAGGCTCTCGCCGGCAAGATCCAGCGCAAACACGGCCTCATCGCCGACAATGCGGACGCTGACACGCACGTCCGGTCGCACGGTGTCGACGTCGGGACGAACCTCGCGCAGCTCCCGCAGCTGATCGACGATCGCGTCCTTGACCTTCAGCGCACCAAAACGGGTGTGGGTGATCGCCGAGCGCGTCGAATCGAAGTCGACCGCGAGCGTGGCGCCCACTTCAAGATGCTTGGACCAGTCGATTTCCCGGGTCGCTGCATACAGCGCCTCAGGCGTCGCGGCCGGGGCCATGTGCAGCCGCAACAGGACCCGGCTTGCGACCCGGGACCACAGACAGGTTCGGTAGGCGACCTCGAGCGGACCGCTGAATGTCACGCCCCAGGGCCGGTCGCGGCAGTTCTCCGCGCCTTGGGCGGCGAGTTCCGCGGCCAGCAGGTCGGCGGCGCCCGTCGGCGCGGTAACGAGGTATTCATTCATGGCTTGAGCTCGACAATGCGCGCCACATCTGGCGCTGACAGGAATTTCTTCAGGATACGGTAAACGTCGGGGTCGAACGGGACGGCGTCTGCATCGAGCCTGAGCGCCTCCTCCGGCTCGTGCACAGTGCCAAGGTAGCGCCAGCTGTCGAGCACGTGCAGGTCCTCCTGGCCACGCCAGTCGCGCTCAGCCACCAGTATCCGGCCGGGGTACGGCCAAGGCTTCAGGCGCAGCGAGGCGAGCGCGAGGCGCACGCGGGTGTCGTGCAGCACGGCCGGCTCCTGGCCGAGGCAGGCACCCCGGCAACGCTTGAGCTGGAACGCGAAACAGGAGCCCGCTTCGGGGTCTGCGCCGGTGCCGCGCTCCAGGCCCAGGGCCCGGGCGCACAACTGGTGGGCCCGCACGATCTCCTCGACCGCGCGTGCCGCTGCGCGCCGATCCCGGTAAAGCCCGTAGACCTCGGCGCGCGCAACAACGTCCAGAGCGTCTAATTCGACGATCTCCAGCAACGACGGTGCGCCGTCCCGCGGCGCCAGGCGCAGCGTCCACGACGCCTCAGCGCCACGCAGCCGGCGATTATGCAGCGGCCGCTCATTCTTGACCGCGCGCGCCTCGATCAGCAGCGCGCCCAACTCGCCCGCGGTCTCGGTCCATTCCACCCGCCGCACCTGCTGGGCGAGCCGCTGCTCGGTGGCCGAGCGATGATCTGCGGCGAAGTGCTCAAGCACGCGCTTACGGATGTTGCGGCTCTTGCCTACATACAGCAGCGCGCCTTCCTCGCCGTAGAAGCGATAAACGCCAGACAGCTCCGGCATCTCGTCGGCAAGCCCCGCTGGCAGTTGCGCGGGCAGCGGCGTCTCCTGCAGCAGCAGATCGATCATTTCGCCGAGGCGAACCGGCCCGACTGCACGTTCGAACACGCGTAGCAGCTCATGCAGCACCTGCGCGTCGCCAAGGGCGCGGTGTCTGGCACTGCATGACAATCCATGCCGCTCCATGACCGAATCCAGGTTGTGGCGACGTTGCTCCGGAAAGAGCCGCCGCGATAGCTTGACCGTGCACAGCACGCGCGCGGTGTAACTCAACTCCAGCCGGGCGAGCTCGGCCCGGATGAAGCCATAATCGAAGCGCGCGTTGTGCGCGACGAAAACCCGCCCCGCGAGCCGCTCGAGGAGCTCACGACGGACATCCGCGAACGCGGGCGCATCCACCACCATGTCGTTACTGATGCCGGTGAACGCCTCGATCTGCGCTGGAATTCGAACGCCCGGATTGACCAGCGTCGACCACTCACGGGTTGTGCCATCGCGGTCGACCTCGACGACACCGATCTCGATGATCCGATTTCGGCTCGGGCTGCCGCCGGTCGTCTCGAGGTCGACGCAAACAAAGTCGCGATCGCGACCGGCAGGGGCAACGCTCGTCATGCAGCCGCCAGCAGGGCATGCGTCATCCAGACGGCGGCGGGCGTGACGCGGGTCATGCTCTTTATCCTGTCCTCGAGGGGTAGGGGGTCGCCACGGTCCGATGGCAAGCCGTCGGGGCGTGGGGTCGCCGCACGCTCAAAACGTCGGCGGGGTACTGGCGCTGATGATCTCACAGTCGTCGCTGCCGGAATTTCGGAAGCGGTGTGGAACTGCCGTAGAAAAATAATAGGCATCGCCCGGCCCGAGCACGCGGACGGCGCTACCGACGGTGATCTCGATGCAACCACTGACGACGACGCCACCCTCTTCCCCCGGATGCGACAGCATCTCGGCACCGGTGTCGGCCCCGCCGGCATAACGCTCGCGCAGGATCGACATGGCCCGCTGCGGCCGGCGCGCGGCCACCAGAAACAGCTCCACCGGTGGCGCACCCATGGGCGTCAACTCGTCAGCGCCGTAGAACACCTGCGGCGGCAGCGCGATATCCATCGTGAAGAACTCGGCCAGCGCCATCGGAATGCCGTCCAGCACCTTTTTCAGCGAACTCACAGACGGACTGACCCGATTCTGCTCAATCAGCGAAATCATGCCGTTGGTGACGCCGGCACGCTTGGCGAGCTCGCGCTGCGACAGACCGTGCAGCTGCCGTATGGCCCGCAGGTGAGTGCCGACATCGATACCGGTCGGCGTACTCACAGGCATCGCGCGTGAAGAATAATAAACATTAGGAGCCGAATATGGCTCCGAAGCGCCGAAAGTGTCAATTATCCTGAACGAAACGACTGCAGGGATCCGGCCACGGCCTACAAGACCGTGGCCGGATCCCTGACCGGGACTAGAACTTGTAAAGCGCCTGGACACCCACTGAGGTCTGGCTCTTGGCAACTTCCTCAGCCGCGATGCTCTTCACGAAGGACGGCACGTCCGACGAGTCGGCCCGAAGCTCGACGCGCAGCTCGACCGCCTTGGTCGGCAAGTACGCAACCGTGCCGGTGACTTCCTTCCACTTCTGCATGACGCCCGTCCGGTAGCCATCCTTGTCGTCGAGGTACTCGGCGCGCAGCGACACCTTCCAGCGGTCGCTAATGGTGTAGTTCGCGTATCCAGCCAGTCCGTTCCACTTTGCATCGACAGGCGTCGACTCACCGTCAGTGACATCCGCCTGCTTACCGTAGTCATAGTTGAGAACGAAGGTCAGCGCGTCGGTAGCGTTCCAGGTCGCAACCACGTCAATGAGCGTGCGTTGGCCCTCGGGCCCAAAGCCCACCAGGCCACCGATCCGCTCCTTGCCGAAGTAGCCACTCGCAGCGATCGTAAACGTCTTCACTGGCGCGAACGTCGCGCCCACTTCTACGGTCTTGGCTGTGTTGGTGTCCTTCAGCGCATCCCAGCCATTGTTGACGCCCAGGATCAGATTCACGGTATCGGCAGCCGCGAATGTCGCGCGAACCCCGCTGTGCGTGAATGGGATCGCGTAGCCGAACAGGATTGAGCGGGAGAAGTTCGCGTTGGACGGCGAGGCGATCACCTCGGCACCTGCAAGCGTCACGAACTTACCGGCAATGACCGTGTAGTTGCTGCCGGCGTACTGCACGTACGCCTGCGTGACGTCGAACTTTGCGGTCTTGCCCATGGCGTCGTACGAGGCAATCAGGTCGGCGTCATTACCCGCCGTCAGATTCACGAACGCACCGAAGCCCTCCTTCGGCTGGTAGCCAATGTTGATCGCAGCCTGCTGGACGGCAAAGCCGCTAGGCTGCGTGTCGAACACGCGATTGGCGACACCGCTAGTGAATAAACCCTCGCCGGACAGATGGTTATAGGACGCGTCGACGTAGCCGTTCAGCGTCAGTCCGGAGGATTCAAGCACTGCGCCGAACGTCGGCGTGACGGACTTTGCCGGAGCATCCTCAGCGAACACGGAAGTCGCAGCAAGCAGCGCAAGGACGCCGGCGTAGGCAGTGATACGAGTCGCGATCATTAGCGTGTTCCCCTTCCATAAAGTTTTCGTTCCCGCAGGGGACATTGCAGGGATCGTGCCGGCCCCCAAACGAGCTCACACGCCGCGTAAGTGGCTGATCCTGCGTGCGCACCGAAAATTGCGGCGCACCGGGGCTGTGCAAGGAATGCTGCAGCGCACCGCGACGGGGCAGCGCAGATCGCCGAATGTGGACTTCCCACTACGCAGACGGGCAATGCGGACGTAGCATGAGAACGCACACCAACCCCAAGGAGGAGTGGCGGTCATGACCACTCGATTGATCCCCGAAGTCGGCCAGTGGTACGCCCATCGAGACAAGGGACAGATGTTCCAGGTCGTGGCGGTGGACGAGGCACAGGACGCCGTCGAGATTCAGGACAGCGACGGCGATGTCGATGAACTCGATCTGGAATCGTGGTTCGCGATGACGATCGAACTGGCAAGCGCGCCGGAAAATTCGACCGGGCCTGCCGACGATCCGGACAGCAGCGAGCGCGAGTACACGCTGTCGGCAGATGGCGGCGAACGCGACTGGCGCGACCCGCTCGATCAACTCGCCTCGGCGGTCGACGAAAGCGAAGACGATGAAGACGAAACCAAGGCCACGGCGGTCAGACACTGACCGCCGTGGCGCTGATCACGAGCGCCTGGACTAGAGTGGCGGCAGCAGTACCGGTCGGTTGGCTGCGCGCCGCGGCACAGGGGTCTTAAAGCCCTCCGGCTTGATGATCAGCACGTCGCTTTTCAGGCTATCGAGCACGCGCTCGGCCGTATGGCCGATGAACAACCGCTTTAGCCCGGTGCGCGACACCGCGCCCATTACCACAACGCACGCATCAATCTCATCCGCCAGCACCGGCAACTCGTCGACCGGCAGACCATTGCGCACGTGCTTACGACCTGCCGTCAGTCCGTAGGGAGCCACGAGCACATCGAAGGCCTTGCCGATGTCACCTGCATGCTGCTCGGCGATCTCCACCGGCAGCGGAAGCGGCTCGATCATGAAGCCTGTCGATAGGGGCGTCCCTAGCGAGTAAAAGTGCGCGGCGTGCAATTTACCGCCGAACGCTGCGGCAAGGTCAGCACCGGCCGACAGTAGCAGGGCATCAAGCGCAACGGGCTTTGCATGGCCGTGCAGCGGGTCGATCGCCGCCAATACGCGCGGCCGCTCATAGCGCCGGGTGGTCTTCACCAACAGTACCGGGCACGGGCACAGCCGAATCACCTGCCAGTCGGTATTGGTGAGGATCAGCCGCGCCGCGATGCCGTGGCGGTGGCTGCCGATCAGCACCAGATCGACCTTCTCGCGGACCGCCTCGCGCACAATACTATCGTGCACCGGGTAGTCCCATCGGCAGCGGACATGCACGGGGATGCCAGCATCGCGTAACGGCTTCGCCAACTTCTCGAGCGCTTCCTTGCGGGCGTTCACCGCCACTTCGATGTCACGCTGCAGCTCGACCGGACTGTAGAACTGCTCGCCGGCCAGATACGGACTATAAAGGCTGTGGAAGAGTGTCACCTTTGCGCCGGTCTTCGCGGCGATCTCGCCCGCGCGGGCGATGGCAGGCGCCGACTTGCTTGCAGTATCAGCCAGCGCGACCAGGATGTGCTTGGACTTAAACATGTGCCGCCTCCCTGTGTATTGCAGGGATCCAGCCTACGCCGGCGACAGCGAAGCAGGCATGCCCGCTTGTCCTTAAGCGCCTGCGCACACTACCTAAGCGCCGCGCGGCGCTGTGATCCAGGGGAGCGCGTCTAGGTCCACGTTGCCGCCTGACAGCACTACTGCCACGCGGCCATGGCCTATCTTGCCCTCGAGCAGCGCGGCAACCGGGACCGCGCCGGAGGGTTCGACGACCATCTTCAGGGCCTCGAACAGCAGCCGCATCGCAGCAACGATCGCGTCTTCGCTAACGGTGACTATGTCGTCAACTCCCGCCCGGGCCATGCGCAGCGTGCGCGGCGACATCGCACCACGCAGACCGTCGGCGATCGTCTGCGGTGAGCCGGCAGGCTGCAGCAGGCCGCTATGGAACGAGCGGGCCGCGTCGTCGGCGCCGGCAGGCTCCACGCCGATTATCCGCGCCCGCGGCCACAGGCGGCGGCTGGCGATTGCGGTGCCAGCCAGCAGCCCGCCGCCGCCGACCGGCACCAGCACTACCTCCGGGGCCGCCAGCTGGGTCGACATCTCGACCAAAGCCGTGCCCTGACCTGCGATCACCAGCGGATCATCGTAGGGATGCACGAGCGTCGCGCCGGTCGAGACGATCAGCGCGGCAGCGGCCGCTTCCCGGGCCGCGAGAGTCGGCTCGCACTCCTGCACGCGCCCCCCGAACTCCTCGACCGCCAGCCGTTTGATGCGCGGCGCCCCGCGGGGCATCACAATGTAGGCGGGAATCCCGCGCAGACGGGCAGCCCGCGCCAGCGCCGCGGCGTGGTTGCCGGAGGAATGCGTGGCCACGCCGCGCGCGGCGTGTGCGTCATCCAAGGCCAGCACGGCGTTACAGGCACCACGCGCCTTGAAGGCACCGACTGCCTGCAGGTTTTCGCACTTGAAATCCACACTGGCGCCCAGCAAACGCGACACTTCCGGCGAGGACAGGACCGGCGTACGCCGCACATAGGGCTCGATCAGACGAGCGGCGGCCGCGACGTCTTCGAAGACAGGATCCAAGGTCGCGCTCACGGGTCGCCTCCACGGCTACTGGGCGGGTCGTCATCTGTGCGATCGAGGGGCTTGCCGCCCCCGCGCCTCGCAGACCCACAATACTGCAGAACCGGCTGCCGCCGGGCGCAGCATTGTGTAACCTCGGGGCACGCCATCCGGCGCCGGAGCCCGTCCATGACCCAGATCGCCTCCCCCGCCGACGACCACTCGCTGAGCCGGTCGCTCAAGCCTCGCCACGTCACCATGATCACCATCGGTGGCATCATCGGCGCTGGACTGTTCGTGGGCAGCAGCGTCGCGATCCACGCCGCAGGTCCGGCGATCCTGATTAGTTACGCACTGACCGGCACGCTCGTCCTGCTGATCATGCGCGCCCTCGGCGAGATGGCAGTCGAGATGCCGCACGTGCGCTCGTTCACCGAGTTCGCGCGCGCCGGCCTCGGCAACTGGGCGGGGTTCTCAGTCGGTTGGCTGTACTGGTACTTCTGGATCATCGTGATCCCGGTCGAGGCCATCGCCGGGGCCAACATCATCCACGACCACTATCCGATGCTGAACCCGCTGGTCACCGGCCTGGGCCTGATGGCGGTGATGACCGCTGTCAACCTGATGCCGGCGCGCACCTACGGCGAGTTTGAGTTCTGGTTCGCTTCCATCAAGGTGGCGGCGATCGTCTCGTTCATCCTGATCGGTGGCGCGCACGTCTTCGGCATCCACTCCGAAACCGGCCCTACCCTCTCGAACCTGTATGCCCATGGCGGCTTCGCACCCAATGGCTGGTTCGCGGTGCTGGCGGCGGTGACGACCGTCGTCTTCTCAATGATGGGCGCCGAGGTCGTCACGATCGCCGCCGCCGAGTCAGAAGAGCCTGCCAAGCAGGTCGCCAAGATGACCTCGACGATCATCAGCCGCATCCTGATCTTCTACGTCGGCTCGATCTTCGTCGTCTGCAGCCTGCTGCCGTGGACCGACGTCCAGCCAGGGCACTCGCCATTCACGATGGCGCTCGAGACGCTGCACATCAATGGCGCTGCGAACATCATGGACTTCATCATCCTGACCGCAGTGCTGTCCTGCCTGAACTCGTCCTTCTACGTCGCCTCGCGCGTGTTGTTCGTGCTGGCCGAGAAGGGCGATGCACCGCATGCGCTGGTCAAGACCACCAAGCAGCACGTGCCGGCGCGCGCGGTGCTGCTGGCCAGCGTCGCCGGCTTTGCCGGCCTCATCGCCAACTACATGCTGCCAAAGGTGGTCTACGCGTTCCTGACCAACGCCTCGGGGGCACTGATCGTGGTGATCTACGCCGCCATCGTCGTCTCGCAGGTCGTCGTCCGTCGCCGCCGCGAGAAGGCGGGCATGCCGGCGCCGGTGCTGCCGATGTGGCTGTTCCCGTGGCTGAGCTACATCGCGCTGGCCGGCATGCTCGCGGTGCTGGTGGCCATGGCGATCACGCCATCGCATGTCGATGAGTTCTGGGCAAGCATGGTCTCGATCGCCGTCGTACTCGTGCTGTACGTGGTCTTTCGTCGCGGCCGCGGCGCACCGGTGCCAACGCTGTGAACGCAGCGGCGGCGGCCGGCGAGGAGACCGAGATCGCGCGCCTGAGCGCGATCCACGCCCGCCAGCACGCTGCTTTCGCTGCCGACCCCTACCCCGACGCCGCCTCGCGGCGGCGCCGACTGAAGGCACTGCGCGCGGCGTTGCGCCGCCACCAGGACCTGCTCGCCGCCGCCATGAACGCCGACTTCGGTGGTCGCTCCGAGTTCGAGTCGAAGATGGCCGACGTGCTCGGCCCAGTACTTGAGATTGACCACGCACTAGGCCAGCTGGGTCGCTGGATGCGATCGCGCCGACGGCGCACGGAACTGCTGTTCGCGACCAACAGCGCCTGGGTGATGTACCAGCCAAAAGGCGTGATCGGCATCATCTCGCCGTGGAACTTCCCGGTGTACCTCGCTCTCGGTCCGCTGGTGACGGCGCTCGCCGCCGGCAACCGCGCGATGATCAAGATGTCAGAGTCGACACCGCGTACCTGCGCCGCGGTGCGCACAATGCTCGCCGAGTGCTTCGACGAGGACGAGGTGGCCGTGATCGGCGGAGCGGTCGCGGCGGGACAGGCGTTCGCGGCACTGCCGTTTGATCACCTGGTGTTCACCGGCTCACCTGCGATCGCCCCGGCTGTCATGCACGCCGCTGCCGACAACCTTACGCCCGTGACATTGGAGCTAGGCGGCAAGTCGCCGGCGATCGTTGCCCCTGGCGCCGATGTTTCCGCCGCCGCGGCCGCGATCGCACACGGCAAGGCCTTCAACTGCGGACAGATCTGTGTCTCGCCAGATTACGCGCTGGTGCCAAAGGCACAGGTCGCGGAGTTCGCCGCCGCCGTAGTCGCAGCGTTCAAGGCACAGGTACCTAGTACCACCGGCAACCCCGACTACACCGGCATCGTCAACGACCGTCAGCATGCGCGCCAGCTCGCGCTGATCGAAGACGCCCGCCAACACGGCGCCGAGATCCTCGTCGCAGGCACGCCAGGCACCGACCGACGCCTGCCGCTGCATGTGATCACCGGCGTCACGCCCGCGATGCGCGTCGCACGCGAGGAACTGTTTGGGCCACTGCTGCCAGTGATCGGTTACGACAGCGTCGACGCAGCGCTCGCGCACGTCGCCGCAGGCCCGCGGCCACTGGCGCTGTATCCGTTCGGGTTCCACCGCGAGGCACTGGACGCGCTGCTGCGCAAAACTCACTCCGGCGGCGTCACGGTTGGCGACTGGGGCTGGCACGTGTTCAACCATGACCTGCCGTTCGGTGGCTCGGGCACCTCAGGCATGGGCTCGTACCATGGCGAGGAAGGCTTTCGCGAGCTGTCGCACGCGAAAGCGGTGTTCCGTCGCCACCGCTTCTTCCCGGTCGGACTGTTCCGTCCGCCTTACGGCCGCTTCGTGCAACGGCTCGTGCTGCGCATCTACCTGGGCAAGCCGCCGCGCTGAGCTGCGCCGGCGCGCCACTCGGCCGCCGTCTGCCCATATACCTCGACCTCGATGCCAATCGGTGCCGGCATCAGCGCACGGCGCTGCCAGCGCGAACCGAGCCGCTCGGCGAGCGCGACAGAGGGTCGGTTGGCCGCATCGATGCAGTGGATGAACTCGTTCCAGTGGAGCGTCGCGAGCGCCCAGTCGATCGCCGCAGTGGCGGCCTCGAAGGCGTAGCCCTGCCCCTGCGCATCGCGGCGCACCCCCCAGCCGACCTCGTTGCCTGGCCAGCCGTCAGGGCGCCACGGGCCGACCCGGCCCACCCAGCGGCCGGTGGAACGCTCAATCACCGAGAACATCCCGAAGCCGTACAGCGCCCAGGCGCCCGCCATCAGGCCGAACGCGCGCCATGCCACCGCGCGCGGCTGCGGGCCACCGAGAAAGCGCGTGGCCTCAGCGTCGCCGGCGAATGCCGCCCAGTCGTCAAAGTCGTCGCGGCGCGGCGGACGCAGCAAGAGGCGCGGGGTCGACAACTCCAGTGTCCCGACCGACGGCGAGGTCAAAGCCACTCGGTCAGCCCTTCGCTCTGATTGAGCGCCCGGAATGACGGCCTGGCGCGCAGTGCATCCACCAACCTGCCAATCGCCGGCCACTGGGTGGCCGGACGCGGCATGTTGCGCGACCAGCGCGCGAGCATTGCCGCATGAAAGTCGACGGCGGTGAGCGCAGCGCCTGCGATGAACGGCCCGCTCGCCTGCAGATGGGCGTCAAGTCGATCCCAGGCCGCTTCAATGCGCTGGCGCGCACCGTCCTGGACGACTGCGCGATGCTCGGGGCCGGCGGCCTCATCGGGATAGAACCAAGCACGAAATGCCGGCTGCAGCGTGTTGGCCAGATGCAGCATCCACTGCAGGTACAGCGCCCGCTCGGCGGAGCCGGCGGCGGGCGAGAGCCCCGCCGCCGGATGCCGCTCAGCCAGCAGCAGCGCCAGCGCCGCCGCCTCGTAGACCGGCTGACCATCCACAATAAGTACTGGAATCAGGCCGTTGGGATTGAGCTTGAGGTACGCGGGCGACTTCTGCTCGCCCGCCTCGCCGTCGATCCGACGCAGCTCGTGCGGCACCCCTGTCTCCAATAACAGCCAATGAACCACGAAACTCGCCGCACCCGGCATGTAATAAAGCGTGTACATCGAGCCGCCCGCCCCTTGAAAAAGATGACCATTATGCCGACTGGGCGGCGCGCCGCCGCCGCGTATAATGCCGCCCGCCGAGTCCCCCCTTGGAAGCACGAGCATCCCGCATGTCCGCAGCCCCCGCAGTCCCTGCTGAGCCCACCTCGACCTCCGCCGCACCGGCGACGTACAGCATTCCACGCCTGCGCGAGGTGCTGTCCGCCTACTATCGGCGCTCGACCGCACTGGCCTTGGTGCTGCTGCTGGCCGACCTCGCCCTGTTCGTCGCGGCCCAGTGGCTGGTGGTCAGCGGCTCGCTCGGCCTGCAGATTGCGGGCTGCGTGCTCGCCACGGTCGCGATCGTGCGGCTATTCATCATCGGCCATGACGCCTGCCACGGCAGCCTCACCGATCATGAGGCGCTCAATAAGACAATCGGACGCATCGCGTTCCTGCCGTCGATGACGCCGTACTCGCTCTGGCGGGTAGGCCACAACGTAGTCCACCACGGCTTCAACAACCTCAAGGGCCGCGACTTCGTCTGGCAGCCACTGGACCCTACGGAGTGGGACGCGCTCTCGCCGGCACGTAAGCTCGTCGAGCGTGTCTACCGCAGTGCATTCGGTCCGCTGCCGTATTACATGGTGGAGATCTGGTGGAAGAAGCTGTACTTCCCCGGCAAGGGCAATGCGCCGGGCAAGCGCCCCGAGTTCACCTGGGACTCACTGCTCGTCACCGTGTTCGCAGCGCTGTGGATCGCGGTGCTGGCTGTTTACTCGCCCGCAGGCGCCGGGGCCACGACCCTTGCGGTCGTGCTCGGCTACCTCCTGCCGTTCCTCGTCTGGAACTGGACCGTCGGTTTCGTCGTCTACCTGCACCACACGCACCCCGACGTTGTCTGGTACGCCGATAAGTCCAGCTGGCTCAAGGCACAGGGCATTCTGAACGGCACGGTCCGTTACAAGATCCGGCCATGGTGGAACCTGCTGCTGCACAACATCATGGAACACGCGGCCCATCATCTGGACGCGCGCATCCCGCTGTATCGCCTGAAGGCGGCACAGGCGGAACTGGCGCGGCTGGTACCCGATATTCCGGTGATCGAACTGTCGATGCGCCAGTACTGGCGCACCGTGCGCCAGTGCAAGCTGTTCGACTTCGAACGGCGCGTCTGGGTGGGCTTTCCCCGCGCGGCCCGCGGCCGGGCCTGAGGCCCGCCGCGACTGGCTAGCCCTCAGACGAGGCGACACGCCTCGTCGAAACTGAGCCGAGGATTGCGACCGTGCAGCGACGCACGCTCGCCGTAACCAAGGTTGCAGAGGAAATTGCTGCGATAGCGCCCGTCCGGGAAGAACGTTCGGTCTACTAGCGCCGCGTCGAAACCAGACATCGGCCCGCAATCGAGTCCGAGCGCCCGCGCCGCGATCATCAGGTAGCCGCCCTGCAGCGCACTGTTGCGACGTCCAGTCTGCTCGATCAGCTCGTCGTTGCCCTCGAACCAACTGCGCGCATCGACCTGCGGGAATGCCTTGGGCAGCAGATCATGGAAGCGCGTGTCGTAGGCGACAATCACGGTCACCGGCGCCGCCATCGTCTTGTCGACGTTACCCGGCGCCAGCGCAGCCTTGAGTTGTTCCTTAGCCTTGGCGCTGGTCACGAACCAGAATCTCCCCGGCTGGCTGTTCGCCGACGTCGGCCCGAACTTCACCCACTCATACAGCTCATGCAGCAGCGCCGGCTCCACCGACCGCGGCAGCCAACGCGAGAACGTGCGCGCCTCGGCGTACAGCTGAGCCAGCACTTCATCGCTCACTCGAGTCCCGGGCACAGTCGTCATCGGCAGATCTCCAGCGGAGTCAAATTAGGGAATTACGCGCTCGCCATGGGCGTACACAACATGACGGCCCGGCCGGGCGAAGCCGACCAGCGTCACCCCGAACTCGGTCGCAGCACGGATCGCGAACGCAGTCGGGGCTGACACAGCGACGATTGCGGCGATGCCGACCGTGGCGGCCTTCTGCACGATCTCGTAGCTGGCGCGGCTGGTGATGATCACGTAGCCGGTAGCGAGATCCGCGCCGTCGCGCACCAGCGCGCCGATCAGCTTGTCCAGCGCGTTGTGGCGGCCGACGTCTTCACGCACCAGCACCACGCCCTGGCCGGGCACGACCCAGGCCGCGGCGTGGATGCTGCCGGTACGCGCATTCAATGCCTGGCCGGCCTGCAGGGCGTCGAGCGCCGCGTGCAGGTCGGTCGCATCCAATCGCAGCCCGCCCTCGAGCGTAGGCGGGGGGCGGATCGCATCGGCAAGCGTCTCTGCACCGCACATGCCGCAGCCGGTCCGCCCGGTCAGGTTACGGTGCCGCTGCAGCAGCAGTGAGAAGCGTTCGGGCGCGATGTCGAGGTCGACCTCGAGGGCATCGTCTAGCACCTTGAGCGCGACCGAGCGAATCTGCGTGGGCGATGTGACGATCGCCTCGCTGAGCGTGAAACCGACCGCGAGATCTTCAAGATCCGCCGGAGTCGCCAGCATCACCACGTGCGAAACGCCGTGGTAACGGAACGCGACCGGCCGCTCGTCGGCAACCTCATCGACGACCCGCTCGGTCCGACCGGCACTCCAGCGGTCAACCGTAACGGTCACGACCGGGGGCGGCGCGAGAAACTCTGGCACGCCGGCGCTCACGGCTGGGCGCCAGAGATAGCGGCTACGCCCGGCAGGATCGAACAGGGTGGGAATATCGCCAAGGGGGGCCTCGCGATGGACTAGCTGCCAAAAGGCCGGTCTGGGACATGCCGGGCCGGGCCGCCGAATGCTAGCCGATCGGCTGGAAAGGGTGGTGGCTAGGGCGGGAATCGAACCCGCGACCCCGGGGTTATGAATCCCGTGCTCTAACCAGCTGAGCTACCTAGCCAATCAACATCGTCGCCGTCGTTGCCAACCCCCTGCAGGGGGCCAGCCGGACCGGTCATAAACCCGGCCGACAACAGTCGAGACTCCCGCCCCGCTGGGCGGGCGCGCAGTCTAGCCAACAGCGCCGCATCTGTCTAAGAGAAGCGTACCGCCATGGGGCTTACGCGCCCGGACTAGGGCCATTCCGGCCCCGGGTGGGCCCGCCGGCGCCCCCGGGTGGGGAGCGCCACGGGTCTGGCCCTCAGAAGTGCTCGAACCAGGCCAGCTGGCTGTTCAACGCGTTGACCCCGTTGCCGAGGATCACGAGCTTCTCGCTCGACACGATATACGCCACGAGGCCCGTGCCACCGAGGATGTTCCGGGTCACGGCCATGACGATCCGGCCGTTGACCGAGTCGATCGCGTAGCTGCCGGTGAGGTTGCCACCCACCGAGCCGCTCTGAAACAACAGCTGCGGCGCAAGCGTGATCGGCGAGGTCGACCCGGCGTACAGCGTACCGCCGACGTAGTAGGCGGTCGGGAAGGTCGTGAACGGCGCGCCGATCTGCGGCTCGAGAATGCCGAAATTACCCGTCGTGCTCGACGGCTCGACCACGAAGCCGCCACCGGCGCCATCGGCGTAGATGATGAAATTGCGCTGTGCGGCGCCCGTGCCCGTCGACAGCGTCGTGCGGCCATTGGTCGCGACCGCATAGGGCATTGCGGTGTAGGACGAGTTGACCAGCGCGCTGGAGGGCGCGGTGACGTCGAGCATGACATCGACAGTGCCTGCGCCGCCGCTGGCAACAGCGCCTGACAGGCGCCCCGCCGCCATGGTCGCAAGCGGCACGCCGTTACCCAGCGACGAGCCCCACAAGCTCAGGATCGCAGGCGCGGCCAGGGCATTGGAATTGAGCGTGCCCGCCCCGGTCTGGCGCTGCCACTGGCCTGCCAGACGCGGCGTCGAGCCGGAGGTGTCGTCGCTGACGATGAACGCCTTGTCCGGGCCGATCACGTAGTACGCCACGGGGAGCGACAGGGAGCCAATCACCAGCGTGCCGCTGCCGCGGCCATTGGCATCCGGCGCCGCCAGCGTGGCGGTCAGTGCGCCGGCCGCGATCGGCGTCGTCGGATTGGCGTCGGCCAGGCCACCGCTGAGCACGCCGTTCGCGCCGAGGGTGAAACGGCCGGCAATGGCAAGGCGCTTCGACGCGCCGTCATCGCCCACCAGCCCGAACGCATAATCGCCCGCCAGCACGCCCGCGCTGAATGCGCTCTCGTCCTGATGGAAGAACTGACCGGAGCCGACGATGCTGCTGCCGTCGTTCTCCTGCATCTGGCCGGACTGCAGCGAACTTCTGGTGCCGTAGTCATAGGTCGCGCTGCCCGCAGCCGTCGTCAGCAGCAGCGTGCCGCGGTTCTGCGTCAGTGTCTTGCACAGGCCACTGGTGATTGCCGACGCCGAATGCCCAGTCGTCGGGTCCTTGTAGTCCTCGATGCCAGTGACCGTGCCGTCACTGCCTACGTTGAAGCTGCCCGCGCGCACGACCGGACTGCCGCTGGTATAGCCGGTGAGCATGTACGCATAGCGGCCCGACAACAGGCAGGCGGTCTGTGCGTTCACCACCAGCGTCAGCGTTACCGTCGCGATGCGGGTGGGGCTCGCAGAATCCGCGACTTTGATTGTGAAGGTTGAGCTGCCGATTGCGGTCGGCGTACCGCTGATCGCGAGCGACGCGGTCGTGCTGCCGTTCAGCGTCAGACCCGCCGGCAGCGTGCCTACGCTGGTCGTCCAGGTGTAGGGGGCGGTGCCGCCTGCGACGCTGATGTAGGTCGTATAGATGACATTCTGGTTGGCCGGGAACAGCACTGGCGTCGCAATCACCGGTGTGCCGTTGACGGTCAGCGTTACTGAGGAGGCCATGGTCGGGTCGGTGATCGAGGTCGCGACCAGCGTGGCGAACACCGCTCCGGTGACGCCGGAAGGCGCCAGGTAAATGGCCTTGCCCTTGTCACTGCTCTGGATCGAACCGGCTCCGGTGGCCGGTGACAGCGTCCAGCTGACGCCCGCCGCGCTGGTGTCGTTCGACACCGTTGCGTCGATCTCGGCGGTCGCGCCCTCGGCCACCAGGGTGGTCGCAGACGGCGCGGACAGCGATACGCCGATACCGACGCCGACGGCGGTCGAGGCCGCCTTCGAGCCCCCGCCACAGCCCGCAAGGGCCAAGGAGCAGAAGACCGCGGCGAGGCGGACCAGAAGTGCATTCTTCACAGGCATTCCTCGCATCGATCGTGACGGGCAAGCGCGGCGCAGAGCATAGCGCCCGGCGGCCTCAGACGTTGAACCGAAAGTGCATTACATCGCCTTCGCGGACCAGGTATTCCTTGCCCTCGAGGCGCATCTTGCCCGCCTCGCGGGCCCCGGACTCGCCCTTGCAGGCAATGTAATCCTCGTAGCCGATGACCTCGGCGCGGATGAATCCGCGCTCAAAGTCCGTATGAATCACGGCCGCCGCCTGCGGCGCCGTGGCGCCCTTGCGGACCGTCCAGGCACGGACTTCCTTCGGACCCACGGTGAAGTAGGTCTGCAGGCCCAGGAGCGTGTAGGCGGCGCGGATCACCCGGTTGAGACCCGGCTCGTCCAGTCCGAGTTCCGTGAGGAAGTCAGCCCGGTCGGCATCTTCGAGCTGGGCGATCTCCGCCTCGATCGCGGCGCACACCGGCACCACCTGGGCGCCCTCGCGCACGGCGAGGGCCTCGACGGCCGCCAGCAGCGGGTTGTCGTGGAAGCCCGATTCGTTAACGTTGGCGACATACAGCACCGGCTTCATGGTCAGCAGCTGCAGTTCGCGGACGATCAGCCGCTCCTGCTCATCCAGCGTCACCGCACGGGCGGGTGTGCCGTTGTTGAGCGCGTCGCGTACGCGCTTGATCACGTCGCGGGCCTTGACGGCCTCCTTGTCCTGGGCGCGGCAGAGCTTTTCCGCTCGGGCGAGGCCCTTCTCGGCGGTATCCAGGTCCGCGAGCGCAAGTTCGGTATTGATCGTCTCGATGTCGGCCAGCGGATTGACGCCGCCCGCCACGTGGATCACATCGTCATCGACGAAGCAGCGCACCACGTGAGTGATCGCGTCCACCTCACGGATGTGCGCCAGGAACTTGTTGCCCAGGCCCTCGCCCTCGGCGGCGCCCTTGACGATGCCGGCGATGTCGACGAACTCGACGGTGGTCGGCAGGATCCGCTCGGGGCTGGCGATGCCTGCCAGCGCCTGCAGGCGCGGATCCGGCAGCGGTACCACGCCCACGTTCGGGTCGATCGTGCAGAACGGGTAGTTCTCTGCCGGGATCTGCGCGCGCGTGAGCGCGTTGAAGAGGGTCGACTTGCCAACGTTCGGCAGGCCGACGATGCCACACTTGATCGCCACAGCGTCTCCCTAGGCCCCCGGCGTACGCCGGTGCAGGCCGTTCATGACTTTTTCGGCCCCGTCGACCAGTAACCGCGGAATTGCCGCGGCACCGGCCTCGACGGCCTCGTCCAAGAGTGACTGCTCGGACGCAGGCGCCCGTCGCAGTACGTAATCGATGACCTCGCTACGCGAGGTCGGATGTCCGATACCGAGCCTGAGCCGCCAGAAACCGTCGCCAATGTGCGCGATGATGTCCTTGAGCCCGTTGTGGCCGCCCGCGCCGCCACCCAACTTAAGGCGCGTCGCGCCTACCGGCAGGTCGAGGTCATCGTGGACGACCAGCGCCTCAGCCGGCGAAATTCTCATGTAGTCGGCCAGTGCCCGCACCGACTGCCCGCTGCGGTTCATGTAGGTCGTCGGCTTGAGCAGCCAGATTTCCTGACCACCGAGCACGATGCGTCCGGCCTCACCGTGGTAACGCGCATGCGGGCGAAGGCTGCCCGCCGCAGCGGCGGCCAGCCGATCCACGCACCAGAACCCGGCGTTGTGCCGGGTATCGGCGTGCTCCGGGCCCGGGTTGCCGAGCCCCACCACCAGCTTGAGCGTCAGCCCCGCCATGACAGTACAGCGCAGCCGCCGGAGGCCACCGGGCCGCTTCCACGAGGGAATACGGCCCAGCGCCCCAGGACGACGGGCGCGTTACTTCTTGGCGTCCTTCTTCGGCTCGGCCTTCGCGGCGTCGCCCTTCTTGTCGCCTGCCGCCTTCTTGTCGGCCGCCGCAGGTGCTGCCGCTTCAGCCGCCGCCTTCGGCGTCTCGGCTTCTTCGGCGCGCAACGCATGGACGGATACGACGACCACGTCCTTGCCGCCATCGAGATCGACCGACGACACGCCTTCCGGCAGCTTGATGTCGGAGATCTTCAGCGCCTGGTTCAGCGACAGTTCCGACACGTCGACCGTCAGGTACTCCGGCAGGTCCTTCGGCAGGCACTCGACCACGAGCTCGTTCTTGAGATGCGACATCATGCCGCCCTGGGTCTTGACGCCAGGCGAACCGGCCTCGCCGACAAAGTGCAGCGGCACCGACAGGCGGATCTTCTCGTCTTCATAAACGCGCTGCAGGTCGATGTGGACGATCTGGTTCTTCCACGGGTGACGCTGCACATCGCGCAGCAGCGCCGACTGGGTCTGATCGCCCACCTTCAGCTGCATGATCGACGAGTAGAACTTCTCGTTTGCCAGCGCGAGCTGGACCTTGTTGTGATCCAGCGACAGGGCGCGGGGATCGCGCTTGCCGCCATAGAGGATCGCCGGAACGCGTCCAGCGTGACGCAGGCGGCGGCTCGCACCCTTCCCCTGGTCATCACGGAACTCCGCGATCAATTCAAAAGAGGTCTTCATCTATCGTCTCCTTCAGAAAGAGTCCGGGAGTCCCGCGACCAAGAACATCCCGTCTCTGCAACACCCCGCGGCAACACGCCGCGAGGCCAAATATCAATCGACGTACAGGGAGCTGACCGACTCCTCATCGCGGATGCGACGCATCGTCTCGGCGAGCAGGCCCGCTACCGACAGCTGCCGAATTTTCGGGCAGGCCACCGCCGCTGCCGTCAGCGGAATCGTGTCGGTCACGACCAACTCATCGAGCACCGACGCGGAGATGCGCTCTATCGCCGCACCGGACAGCACCGGATGGGTGATGTAGGCGACCACACGCGTCGCGCCCTCGTCCTTCAGCGCCTGCGCCGCCAGACAGAGCGTACCGGCGGTGTCGACCATGTCGTCCACCATCACGCAGGCCTTGCCCTCGACGTCGCCGATGATGTTCATCACCTTCGACTCGTTTGGCCGCGGACGGCGCTTGTCGATGATCGCCAGATCCGCGTCATCAAGCCGCTTGGCAAGTGCACGGGCACGCACCACGCCGCCGACGTCGGGCGACACCACGACCATGTTGTCGTACGTCTGCTTCCACGCATCGCCAAGCAGCACGGGCGAGGCGTACACGTTGTCCACCGGGATGTCGAAAAATCCCTGAATCTGGTCGGCGTGCAGGTCCACCGTCAGCACGCGGTTAACGCCCGCGCCGACGATCATGTTCGCGACCACCTTGGCGGCGATCGAGACGCGGGTCGCACGCGGGCGGCGATCCTGACGGGCATAGCCGAAATAAGGGATCACCGCCGTAATTCTGCCGGCACTGGCGCGCTTGCAGGCGTCCGCCATCAACAGCAGCTCCATCAGGTGATCGTTGGCCGGCGGGCACGTCGGCTGCACGATGAAGATGTCCTTGCCGCGGACGTTCTCCATCAACTCGACCGTGACCTCGCCGTCGCTGAAGCGACCGACGTGGGCTCGACCCAGTGGCATCTTCAAATGGCGTGATATGTCCTGAGCCAGCGCTGGATTTGCGCTACCCGTAAACACGGCCATCTGGATCTCTGACACTGCATGCTCCCCGCGAACGTCTCAACCGAAGGCACCGTTTAAAGTGGCTGGGGCGGAAGGATTCGAACCTTCGCATGGCGGGATCAAAACCCGCTGCCGTACCACTTGGCTACGCCCCAACGGCAACCCTAGCGATTCCGTGTCGAAGACCCCGCAGCGCGCTCGATCGCCAGTCGCGCGATCAGCGGCGAAGCCCCCAGCCCCACGGCCGCAAAACCTGTCCATCCCGCTGGCAAATCTGCCAGCGCCGCCTGCGCCGTTTCGCGATCGGCAAAGACCGCAAAGACACAAGCGCCCGATCCCGTCATTCGCGCCGCACCGCGCGCGCCCAGCCACTGGAGCGCAGCGCGCACAACAGGATATCGCGCGGCGACCACCGACTCGAGATCGTTTCGGCCGGGCAACACCGCGCAGTCAATACCGGGCAAGAGCAAGCCGGGCATTGTGATCGACGGAGAATTTCTTGTCAATTCAGGCGCCTGGAAGACTTCGGCGGTCGCCACCGGCGTGCCCGGGAAGAGCACTGCATAGGCTCTTTCCGGCAGCTTTACCGGCTCCAGTCGCTCGCCTATGCCCCGCGCCACCGCATTCTCGCCACGCACGAACACCGGCACGTCCGCGCCCAGCGCGAGCCCAAGCTCCGCGAGCGTCTCGAGGGTCAGATGCAGGCCCCACAGCTCGTTCAGCGCCACCAGCGTCGTCGCGGCATCCGAGCTGCCGCCGCCAAGACCGGCGCCGAGCGGGATGCGCTTGGTCAGGGTCAGCGTTGCCCCGAGCCGCGGGTTACCCGCCCGCTCGCGCAACAGCTGCGCCGCACGCACGACAAGGTCCTGCTCGGCCGCCACGCCAGGCGCCCCGCCGAGACGCTCGAGGCGGCCGTCAAAGTGGACCTCGATCGCCATCTCATCGGCTAAGTCTATGATCTGGAACAACGTTTCCAGCTCGTGATAGCCGTCTGCGCGCCTGCCGGTCACGTGCAGGAACAAGTTGAGCTTGGCCGGGGCCGGCCAGGGCAAGCCGCTCACGGGACCCCGACCCGCCAGCGATCAACGATCACGCGGATACGCGTAGCGCCGCGCGTCAGCTCCAGGCGGGCCGGCAAACTACCCGGAGCCTGATCGACGGCGGCGAACTGGCTCGCCACTACGTGCCAGCCCGCCTGATCGAAGGCCGGCGCGTCGCCGACAGAAGCCGGCGACGGGGCCGGCACTCCCAGGATCCAATAGCGCAGCGACGTCAGCGGCAACGGGAAACCCAACCGCGCAACGAGTTGCGGCTCCAGCGCCTCGAACGGCGCGCTCACCTCCATCGGCGGCTCATTGCCGGACTCGATGCGAACCGAATCCGGCCCGACCGACAGGCGCGCTGCGCCCGCACCGAACGGGCCGCGCACGCCCAGCTCAGCCCGAGCGCCGGCCTGACGCCAATCAAAGTGCGCGCTAAACCCATCCTGCGCGGTGCGTACGGCGATCCGGCCAGAGGCCTGCCAATATTCGATCGCGGCAAGCGCGATCGCATCAGCCGGCGCAGGCATGGGCGCCTGACGCACCGGCGCATGGCTGCATGCTCCCAGCGCCACAAGGGCCAGCAACACGAGCCAGCCGCGGGTCACGAGGCCGGCCCGACGCGACGTGCAAGCGCCTGTAGCAAGCGCGCGTCGCCAGGCACGCGCTCGAGTGCCGACCGCCAAGTCGCTTCGGCGCCGGTCGTATCGCCGAGGGCCCACTGCACCTCGCCCAGGTGTGCGGCAATCTCCGGATCCGACTCCAGCCTATAGGCCTGCTGCAGGCAGGGCAGCGCCTCGGCGTCGCGGCCACGCCGATGCAGGACCCAGCCGAGGCTGTCACGGATCGCGGCGCTGTCCGGGCGCACCGCATAGGCGGAACGAATCAGCGCTTCAGCCTCGCCCAGCGACCGGCCATGGTCGGCAAGCGTGTAGCCCAGCGCATTTAGACCCACGGGGTCGGCCGGCCGACTGCGGACCACCGCGCGCAGCTCAGCGAGCGCCGCGTCGATGCGGCCGGCACGCTCAAGTACGGTCGCGCGCGCGTAGCGCAGATCGTGCCGATCGGGATAGGCCACGCCGGCCCGCGCCAGCAGCGCCAGCGCATCATCGGCGCGACTCTGATCGGCAAGAATCTGCGCCCGCCCAGCCGTCACTTCCACGCGGGATTCCGCGGCGCCGGCCAGGAATTCGTCAAGCTGATGCGCGGCGCCAAGCGGATTGCCGTGCTCCAGCTGCAAGCGATAAGCGCGCAACTGCGCAGGCACTGCTCGGCCGCCGGCGGTGATACGGGCATACAACAGCGTCGCGCGCTGGGTCTCCCCACGCCGGTCTGCAATCAGCGCGAGGTCATACAGCGCGCGGTCGCCATTACGCCCACTCGCCAACAGCTCGGACAACCGCATCGTCGCCTCATCGTAGCGATGAGCGTCGATATCGAATCCGGCGAGCCCCGCCAGGGCCTCGGGACGGGCAACTCGCGACGCCAGCAGGTCCGAGAACGCGGCACGCGCCTCAGCACCCCGGTCGCAGGCACTGAGCAGCCAGGCGTTGAGCAACCGGTCGCCATCGGCCGCGTCAGCCGCGAGGCTGCCGCTGACGCGCAGGCCGCCGTCGCAGTCGCCGCCAGCGACCCGTGCGCGCGCCTCGATCGCGCGCGCGGCGCGCCAGCCAGGCCGCAGCGCCAGCGCCCGCGCCGTCGCCACCAGGGCGCCGCGCGAATCGCCCGCCGACAGCGACAGGCCCGCCACGGCCAATGCCGCGGCGGGCACCTCCGGATAACGGGCCGCCAGGCGCGCCATCACGGCGGCAACACCGGTGTCGTTGCGCAGCTGCGCCAAGGACTGGCCCAGCGAGGTGAAGCCCTCCGCCGGGGACGGATAGCCCGTCGCGAGCAGGATGGCGAGCTCCCGCTCTGCCGCCAGCCGGTCGTCGAGCTCGAGCAGACCAACCACCAGGAACCGCCGTGCCGTCTCGTTCTTCGGCGCGCGCTTGAGCCACTGCGTGGCGAGGGCAACCAGCGTGCGCTCCTGGTCGTTGTCGAACGCGATACGCAGCGCCCGCTCGGCCAGAGCGTTATCGTGCCGCTCGGCGGCAACCCTGGCGTAGGTAGAGGCGGCGGTGGCGTAATCGGCCCGCTCGAGGGCCACCTCGGCCACTACCAGCGAGCCGCCCGCCAGCCCCACGCCGGTCGTGGCGCAGCCCCCGAGCAGCATTAGCGTCGCGGCCAGCATGGCGTCCCGCAGCGGCTTTAACCGTGGTTGAATCATGCCGGCACTATATCCCAGCCCCCCGACCCACCGCTGCGACGACGGCGGTGCTTGCCGGCAGCGCCTGCGTACCTGACAATCCAGCCCGCCCCCGACCAGCCCTAGGCCACGCATGCCCCTCGTTGTCGTCGGGATCAACCATCGCACTGCACCTCTGGAGGTGCGTGAGAAGGTGGTCTTCGACCCCGCCCACCTCCCTGCCGCGCTGCAGGCGCTCGCTCATGGCGGCGCCCGCGAGAACGTCATCGTCTCGACCTGCAACCGTACCGAGCTGTACTGCGTGGTCGACGCGCCGGCCGATCTCGGCCTCTGGCTCGCCAACTATCACGGCGTCGCCCACAGCCTCAGCGACTGCCTGTACGAGCACCATGATGAGCGCGCGGTCGAACACGCCTTCGCGGTCGCCTCGGGCCTCGACTCCATGGTGCTGGGCGAGCCGCAGATTCTCGGCCAGCTGAAGGACGCCTACCGCGCCGCGCAGGACTACGGCACCGTCGGGCCGCTGCTGAACCGGCTGTTCCAGTCCACCTTCTCGGTCGCCAAGCGAGTGCGCACCGAGACCCGCATCGGCGCCAACGCCGTCTCGGTCGCCTATGCCGCCGTCAGCCTCGCACGACAGATCTTCGCCGGCTTCTCGCAGCACACGGCGCTGCTGGTAGGCGCCGGCGAGACGATCGCCCTCGCCGCCCGGCACCTGCACTCGCAGGGCCTGAAGAAGATGATCATCGCCAACCGCAGCCTCGACCGCGCACAGGCGCTGGCGGCGGAATTCAACGGCTCGGCGATTACGCTCGACGCACTGCAAAACCACCTCGCCGAGGCGGACATCGTCATCAGCTCTACCGCGAGCCCGCACGCGGTCATCACCACCGCCGACGTGGCCGCGGCCCTGGCCGCCCGTCGCCGCAAACCAATGTTCATGGTCGATATCGCCGTGCCGCGTGACATTGAGCCAGGTGTCGGCGACTTCGAGGATGTCTACCTCTACACGATCGACGACCTGCAGAGCTTCGTCACACAGAACCTCAAGGCACGCGAGGACGAGGCGCGCGAAGCGCGCATCCTGATCGAGGAGGAAGTCGGCCGCTTCATGTCTGGATTGCGCGGCCAGCACGCCGTGCCGACGATCCGCGAACTGCGCACGACCGCCGAAAACGTCCGCGCACAGACGCTCGAGCAGGCCGTTCGGCTGCTGCACTCCGGCCGCACACCGGAGGACGCGATGAAGTACCTCGCCGATACGCTCACGCACCGGCTCGTACACGCCCCCAGCCACGTGCTGCGCGAGGCTGGCGAAATTGGTGACGAGGCGCTGGTCTCAGCCGCGCGGCGCCTGTTCCAGCTCGACGCGGACGACGAATGAGAGACTCCATACGCCGACGCCTCGAGCGGCTCATCGACCGCTACGAGGAAGTGGGCCGGCTGCTGTCCGATCCCGCCCTGCAGGGACGCAGCGACCGCTTCCGCGAGCTGTCGATGGAATACGCCAAACTCGAGCCGGTCACGCAGCACTTCCGCGCCTTCACCGACCTGGAGGCCGACGCCCGTGGCGCCGCCGACATGGCGAACGATGCCGATCCCGAAATGCGCGCGATGGCAGTCGACGAGCAGCGTCAGGTCGCAGCACGACTGATTGAAGCGGAAGCACAGCTGCAACGCCTGCTGATCCCCAAGGATCCGCACGACGACGGCAACATCTACCTGGAGATCCGCGCCGGCACCGGCGGCGACGAGGCGGCGATCTTTGCCGGCGACCTGCTGCGCATGTACTCGCGCTACGCGGACGCGCAGCGCTGGAAGGTGGAGTTGCTGTCGGAGAGTCGCGGCGAACACGGCGGCTATCGCGAGGTTATCTGCCGACTCGTAGGTCAAGGCGCGTACTCGCGCCTCAAATTCGAGTCCGGCACCCACCGCGTGCAGCGCGTACCGGCTACCGAGGCACAGGGACGCATCCACACCTCGACCTGCACGGTGGCGATCCTGCCGGAACTGGCCGAGGTCGATGAAATCCCGATCGCCGACGGCGACCTGCGCGTCGACACCTACCGCGCATCCGGCGCAGGCGGCCAGCACGTCAACAAGACTGACTCGGCCGTACGCATCACGCACATCCCGACCGGTGTCGTGGTCGAGTGTCAGGACGAACGCTCGCAGCACAAGAACCGCTCGCGCGCGATGTCGCTGCTCAAGTCACGGCTACTGCAGGCAGAGCGCGACAAGCAGGCCTCACAGCAGGCGGCCGCGCGCAAGCTGCAGGTCGGCACGGGCGATCGGGCCGAACGCATCCGCACCTACAACTTCCCGCAGGGACGGCTCACCGACCACCGTATCGAGCTGACGCTGTACAAGCTCGATCACATCATCGAGGGCGACCTCGACGACGTGCTCGGCCCGCTTGCACGCGAGCACGAGGCGGAAGAGCTCGCCGCACTCGAATGATCGGCGCCGCGCTCGCTGACGCCGCCACCCGCCTCGCCGGCGTCTCCGTAACGCCCCGCCTCGACGCCGAACTACTGCTCGCGCACCTGCTGGACACCGACCGGGCGCGCCTGATCGTGCTGGCCGAGGAATCGCTCGCGCCGAATATCACCGCCGCGTTCGCCGCACTCATCGCACGACGTGGCACAGGCGAGCCGGTCGCCTACCTGCTAGGTAGACGCGATTTCTGGACACTGACGCTGGAGGTCGGGCCTGCGGTCCTCGTGCCACGCCCAGATAGCGAGTTGTTGGTCGAAATAGCGCTGCAAGCCGCGGCCGATCGCACTGCACCACGACTGCTCGACCTGGGCACCGGCAGTGGCGCGATAGGCCTGGCACTTGCCGCAGAGCGGCCCGACGCAAGCGTGGACCTTGTCGACAGCAGCGCCGCGGCGCTAGAGGTGGCCGAGTCCAACCGACTGCGACTGGGCCTAAACAACGCCCAGACGCTGTTAGGCGACTGGTTCGGGCCAGTCGCAGGCGTCCGCTACGACGTCATTGTCAGCAACCCCCCCTACCTCGCCGCTGACGACCCACATCTCGCGACCCTGGAATTGCGGCACGAGCCAGGCGGCGCGCTGGTGTCGGGCGCTACCGGACTTGAGGCGCTGGCTGCGATCGCCGCCGCGGCCCCCGAACATCTGCTCGCAGGCGGCGTACTCGCCCTGGAGCATGGCTCCAGCCAAGGGGAGGCGGTCCGGGAGCGACTGCGGGCGGCTGGATTCCGGGCCATCCGGACCCGGCGTGACCTTGCCGGACTCGAACGTGCGACGCAGGGCACCTGCGGCAATTAGAATCAACCAAGCGGCGGCACGATCTGCCCGCCCGGAGACTACCTGTGCTCAAGTTTCAGACCTCGCTCGGCAGCTTCCTCGTCGAACTGCACTCCGAAGACGCGCCTATTTCCAGCAAGAACTTTCTCGACTATGTCGCCGCCGGTCACTTCGACGGCACGGTATTCCATCGGGTGATCCCCAACTTCATGATTCAGGGCGGCGGGATGACGGCCGACATGAACCAGAAGAAGACTCGCGCGCCCATCAAGAACGAGGCCTCCAACGGTCTCAAGAACCGCCGTGGCAGCCTGTCGATGGCACGCACCAACGACGCGGACAGCGCAACCTCGCAGTTCTTCGTCAACCTCAAGGACAACGCGTTCCTCGACCCCAGCCGCGGCAACGCCGGCTACGCGGTGTTCGCGCATGTCATGGAAGGCATGGAAGTGGTCGATAAGATCGCCGCCGTACAAACCGGGTCCAAGGGCTTCCATGAGGACGTTCCGGTCGAGCCGGTGGTGCTGGAGTCGGTCACCGTCGTCAAGCGCTGACACCACAGCCCCCATACGACCAACACCGTGCTGCGCTGGCTGCGTAGGACCCTGTTCTGGCTCGTCGGGGGCTTCTTCACGCTGACGGTCGGCGCCGTGCTGCTGATGCGCTGGGTGCCGCCACTCACCAGCGCTTTCATCGTCAACAGCTACGTCACGGCATGGTCGGATGGCAACTGGCGCTACCACGCCGACTATCGCTGGACGGCCTACGAGCATCTCTCCAGACACGCCAAGCTCGCCGTCATCGCCTCCGAAGACCAGAAGTTTGCGTTCCATCCAGGCTTTGACTTCGACTCGATCGACAAGGCCATCAAGGACCGCGAGAGTGGCAAGCGTCTGCGCGGGGCGAGCACCATCTCGCAGCAGGTTGCGAAGAACCTGTTCCTCTGGCCAGGCCAGAGCTACCTGCGCAAGGGGCTGGAGGCGTATCTCACCCTTGTGATCGAGATCTGCTGGCCCAAGCAGCGAATCCTCGAGGTATATCTCAACCTCGCCGAGTTTGGGCCGGGCATCTACGGCGTCGGCGCCGCGGCACCGCGCTTCTTCCACACCGAACCCGAACGGCTGAGCCAGTCGCAGGCGGCACTGCTGGCGGCCGTACTACCGAGCCCGACGCACCTGCACGTAGACCGACCCAGCGCCTATCTCTACCGGCGGCAGGCCTGGATCATGGGACAGATGAACGCGCTGGGCGGCACGCAGTACATCCGAGGTGTGGACAGCGGTCGGCGCTGAAAGCGACGCCGCCGTTGGACTACTGGACCGCGCGCGGACCGCCGAGCGGATCGGCCGCCGCAAACAGGGCGCCGACGTCCACTGCATCGTACTGCCAGGCGCGGTTGCAGAATTCGCAGCGAACCTCGACGTCGCCCCGCTCTTTCAGGATATCGCGCACCTCGGGCTCGCCTAACGAACGCAGGATGCCGTTGACGCGATCGCGCGAGCACGTGCACTGGAAATAGACCGGCGCCGGTTCGAAGACCCTGATGTCTTCCTCGTGAAACAACCGGTGAAGCAGCTCGTCGGCCGGCAACTCAATGAGCTCCGCATCGCTCAGGGTCGCAGCAAGATGCGCCACGCGGTTCCAGTCCTCATCGCCCTCAGCCGCCGAGTGCTCGATCTCCGCAGCTGAGCCGCTCGCCCCTGACGGCAACCGCTGCAGCAGCAGGCCCGCCGCGCGCTCGCCAGTCGAGGCCAGCCACAAGCGCGTCGGTAGCTGCTCGGACTGGGAAAAATAGGCCTCGAAGCACTGCGCCAGCGTCTCGCCCTGCAGCGGCACGATGCCCTGATAGCGATTTCTATGGTCCTCGCTCTCGACCGTCACCGTCATCTGGCCGCCACCGGACAGCGCCGCGACGCTCAGCGGCGCCAAAGGCAGTTCGCCGCGCCAGCGCGCGACACCACGCACCGCCAGCCCCGGCGTCGCCTGCACGACCAACAGATGCATCGGGCCAGGGCCCTGCACCTGCAGCGTCAGCCGGCCATCAAACTTAACCGTCGCGGCGAGCAGGGTCGTCGCCGCCACGGCTTCACCCAACGGCGCGCGAATCACATCTGGGTATGAATGATGCTCAATGAGCGCGCGCCACGACGCGTCCAGACGCACGAGGTAGCCTCGCACCGGGAAGTGATCGAACACGAAGCGCCTGAGGATGTCGCCGTCGTGCACGACCAATCAGGCCCCGTCTAGCTTCTTCTTGAGAAGCTCGTTGAGCTGGGCGGGATTCGCCTTGCCCTGCGTAGCCTTCATCGACTGGCCGACGAAGAACCCGAACAGGCGATCCTTGCCGGAGCGATATTCAGCGAGCTGCTTCGGGTTCGCCGCCATCACCTCATCGATCGCGCTCTCGATCGCACTGGTGTCGGTTATCTGCTTGAGACCCTTGGCCTCGATCACGGAGTCCGCGTCTGCGCGCTCGGCCCACATGATCTCGAACACGTCCTTGGCAATCTTGCCGGAGATCGTGTCGTCCTGGATGCGAGCGAGCAGGCCCGCCAGCGCGCTCGCCGGCACGTGCGCGTCCGCGATGTCGACGCTGTCACGATTGAGGGCGCCGGAGAAGTCACCCATCACCCAATTGGCAGCGAGCTTCGCGGCAGCCGGACCACCAGCAGCACTGACAACTGCCTCGTAGTAGCCAGCCAGTTCGCGGCTCGCGGTCAGCACACCTGCGTCGTACATGGATAGGCCGTAGTCGGCCACGAAACGGGCGGCTTTCTCATCGGGAAGCTCCGGCAACGTCGCGCGCACATCCTCGATGAACGAATCCTCGATCATCACCGGCAGCAGATCGGGATCAGGGAAATAGCGATAGTCGTTCGCTTCCTCCTTCGAGCGCATCGGCCGCGTCTCGTCCTTGCCGGAGTCGTACAGGCGCGTTTCCTGACGAATTGTGCCACCGCTCTCGAGCACATCGATCTGGCGCACTACCTCGTAGTTGATAGCCTTCTCAACGTAGCGGAAGGAATTGACGTTCTTGATCTCGCAGCGAGTGCCCAGCTTCGGCGCACCAAAGCGCCGCACCGAGACATTGGCATCGCAGCGGAACGAGCCTTCCTGCATGTTTCCGTCGCAAATCTCGAGATATCGAACCAGCGTGTGCACCTTCTTGAGGTACGCAATCGCTTCCTTGGCGGAACGCATGTCAGGCTCAGAGACGATCTCGAGCAACGGCGTACCGGCACGGTTGAGATCGATGCCGCTGGCATTCGCCAGACCCTCGTGCAACGACTTGCCCGCGTCCTCCTCGAGGTGCGCGCGCGTGATGCCGATGGTTTTGCGGCTACCATCATCCAGCATGACCTCGAGCGAGCCGTTCTCTACGATCGGACGCTCGTACTGACTGATCTGGTAGCCCTTGGGCAGATCCGGATAGAAGTAGTTCTTGCGCGCGAAGATCGATCGCGTGGCCACCTTCGATCCGGTCGCAAGCCCGAACTTCACCGCCATGCGGACGGCCTCCCGGTTCAGCACCGGCAGTACGCCCGGGTAACCCAGATCGACCAGGTTCGCCTGGCTGTTGGGCGCCGCGCCGTAGGCGGTCGCGGAGCCGGAGAATATCTTGGAGCGGGTCGCGAGCTGGGCGTGGATCTCCAGGCCGATCACGACCTCCCAACCTTCCTGCAGTGTGGTCTGGTTCATGGTCCGTACCCTTATGCGTACGCCGCCGGAACCCGGCGGTGGAAGTCGGTGTGACGCTGATAAGCGTGCGCCGCCGACAGCAGTCGGCTCTCGCCGAAGTGCGGACCGATAAGCTGCAAGCCGACCGGCAGAATGCCGTCGAAGCCGCAGGGAATGGACATCGCCGGCAGACCCGCGAGGTTGGCGCCAATCGTATAGATATCGTTCAGGTACATCGTGATCGGGTCGTCCACCTTGGCGCCAATGTCGAAGGCCGGGCTCGGCGAAGTCGGGCCGATGAGCAGGTCGACCTTGTCAAACGCCGCCTTGAATTCAGCGCTGATCAGGCTGCGAACCTTCTGCGCCTTGATGTAGTAGGCGTCGTAGTAGCCCGCCGACAGCACGTACGTGCCCGTCATGATGCGACGCTTGACCTCGGCGCCGAAGCCCTCGCCACGCGAGCGCTTATACAGGTCCATCAGGTCACGCGGATCCTTGCAGCGGTGGCCGAAACGCACACCGTCGAAACGCGACAGGTTCGAGGAGCACTCGGCCGGCGCGACCACATAGTAGGTTGGCACCGACAACGGCAGGCTCGGGCAGCTCACCTCGACGATCGTAGCGCCGAGCGCTCGATACTGGTCGATCGCCGCCTGAACGAGCGCGCCCGTGGCACCTTCGAGCCCATGCGCGAAGAATTCCTTCAGCACGCCGATCCTCACGCCCGCGAGCGGCGCGTTCAGCTCGGCCACGTAATCCGGCACTGGCCGGTCCACCGAGGTGGAATCGCGGCTATCGAAGCCGGCCATCGTGCCGAGCAACAGCGCGCAGTCCTCCGCCGACGGGGCCATGATGCCGGCCTGGTCCAGGCTGGACGCGAAGGCGATCATCCCGTAGCGGGAAACCCGGCCGTAGGTGGGCTTGATGCCCGAAATGCCCACCAGCGCGGCTGGCTGGCGGATCGAGCCGCCGGTATCGGTACCCGTGGCAACCGGCGCCAGGCGTGCAGCGACCACCGCGGCACTGCCGCCGGAGGAGCCACCGGGAACCTTCTTGAGGTCCCACGGATTCCTGACCGGGCCGTACCAGCTGGTCTCATTGGACGAGCCCATCGCGAACTCGTCCATGTTCGTCTTGCCGAGCATGACCGTGCCGGCAGCACGCAATCGTTCGACGACGGTTGCGTCGTACGGCGCGACGAAGTTGTCGAGCATCTTCGAACCACAGGCGGTACGGACCCCGTCAGTGCAGAAAATATCCTTATGGGCCAGCGGCATACCAGTCAGCGGGCCGGCTCGACCGGCGGCGCGGACCTCGTCGGCGGCACGGGCGTCGGCCAGCGCACGCTCGGCGGTCACGGTCACATAGGCGTTAAGGGCGGCGTTCGATCGCTCGATACGCGACAGGAAATGCTGCGCGAGCTCAACGGCCGAAAATTCCTTGCGGGCAAGTCCGGCCGCGAGCTCCGCGACCGAGCGGGTATGGAGCGTCACTCGATCACCTTGGGTACGACGTACAGCGCGCCGGCAACCGCCGGTGCGTTCTGCTGGAATTTTGCGTGCTGGTCGCGCTCGGTCACGGCGTCCGGACGCAGACGCTGGCTCTCGCCCTCCAGCGGGTGGGCCATCGGCTCGATCTCGCCGGTTTCGGCGGCGCCGAGCTGTTCCACGAACGACAGGATCTTGGAGAGACTGTCGGTGTACACCGGAAGCTCCGCTTCGGTGATCTCTAGGCGCGCGAGATGGGCAATGCCCTCGACATCTTTACGGGTAAGGCTCATAAGCGGTGTATCGGGAGGGGCTGAAAATTTCCTTATCAATCATACACGTCGCCTTGTGGATTGTCGTGTCCGTTGATAAATTAGCGTGATAAATTAGCGGGGTGCCACTGCGGGCAATTGTCTGCGCCGCCGGCACCGACCCTCCTACCGATTTCGCCTACCGACCGAGTACCCATGTTCAAGAGCCTGCGCGGCTATTTTTCCAACGACGTCTCCATCGACCTCGGCACTGCCAACACGCTGATCTACGTGCGTGGCAAGGGCATCGTCCTGAACGAGCCCTCTGTCGTCGCCGTGCGTGACGAACCTTCGCGTGGCGGCAAGACCATCGTCGCGGTCGGTGTCGAGGCGAAGAACATGCTCGGCCGTACGCCGGGGCACATCACCGCGGTGCGACCGATGAAGGATGGCGTGATCGCCGACTTCACCTACACCGAAAAGATGCTGCAGTATTTCATCAACAAGGTTCACGGCAATCGCTTCCTGCGACCGAGCCCGCGTGTACTGATCTGCGTACCCGTCGGCTCCACCCAGGTTGAGCGTCGCGCGATCAAGGAGTCGGCCGAAGGCGCCGGCGCACGCAGCGTCTACCTGATCGACGAACCGATGGCAGCCGCGGTCGGCGCTGGCCTGCCGGTGCACGAGCCGCGCGGCTCAATGGTGCTGGACATAGGCGGCGGCACGTCCGAGGTCGCGGTCATCTCGCTCAACGGCATCGTCTACGCAGCATCTGCCCGCATCGGCGGCGACCGTTTCGACGATGCGATCGTAAACTACGTGCGTCGCAACTACGGCATTCTCATCGGCGAGCAGACAGCCGAGCGCATCAAGATCGAAATCGGCTCGGCCTACCCCGGCCAGCAGGTCCGTGAAATATCGGTCAAGGGCCGCAACCTGTCGGAAGGCGTACCGCGCGCGTTCACGCTCAACTCCAACGAGATCCTCGAAGCGCTGCAAGAGCCGCTGCAGGGCATCGTCAGCGCCGTCAAACAAGCGCTCGAGCAAACACCACCAGAGCTCGGCTCCGACGTCGCCGAACGCGGCATCGTACTGACCGGCGGCGGGGCGCTACTGAAGGACATCGACAAGCTGCTGATGGAGGAGACCGGACTACCCGTGCTGATCGCTGAGGATCCGCTGACCTGCGTGGCCCGTGGCGGCGGCCGCATTCTCGAGCTGTCCGAAGAGCACCCCGGCGCCTTCGGGCTGCTGTGATCCGCTGAACGGAGAATCCGGTTGGCGGCACTGAGAGACCCCGGTGCCCGTTACGCTCCGCCGCGCGCATCTGCGCTCGGCCTGAGGGCGCTCGTACTAATGGCGGTCTCGATCGGCCTGATGGTCGTCGATCACCGCCAGAATGAACTCGGCGCAATTCGCTCGGCGATGTCAGCGGCCGTCTGGCCGCTACAGCGACTGGTGCACTCGCCAGTCACCGCGTGGGAATCCGTCGCCGACGCCATCGCCACTCACCGCTCGCTACTGGCGGAGATCGAGACACTGCACGGCAGTGCCCGCGAGAACGACCTCAAGCTGCTACGCCTGGAATCCATCGAGCAGGAAAACGTGCGACTGCGCGCTCTGCTCAACGCCGCGCCGCCGGACGCCGAGCGGGTGCAAGCGGCCACGGTACTGCGCGTCGACCTCGATCCGTTGCGCCACCGCGTGCTGATCGATCGCGGCACCTCCGATGGCGTGACCCGAGGTCAGCCGATCATCGACGCCGGTGGCGTCGTAGGTCAAACGACCAATGCAGGCCTGATGGCCTCGGAGGTCATCCTGCTGTCCGATCCCACGCATGCGATGCCGGTGCGGATCGAACGCAACGGCCTGCGCACGATCGCGGTTGGCACCGGCGACGCCAGCCGCCTCGCCCTTCCCTATCTGCCACGCAACGCCGACGTGCAGGTAGACGATCTGCTGGTGTCATCTGGCCTCGGCGGGGTGTTCCCGGCTGGCCTACCCGTCGGGCGCATCACCGAGGTCAGGCGTGATCCGAGCCTGCCGCTGGCAATCGTCAACGCGACGCCAGCGGCGGCGCTTGATCGCGACCGCGAAATCCTGCTGCTGTGGTACCGCCCGCGCGTACCGCTGCCCGCGAACGAGCCGCCGGCAGCTAGCCCTCGCGACACGACCGCGCCGACCAAAGCCAAGGAGCGCTCACCGTGAGCGATCAGCAGCGCGCCCCTCGGCTGACACTGATCGTAAGCTCGCTGCTGGCGCTGCTGCTATGCGGCCTGCCGCTGCCGCGAGCGGTTGACGCCCTGCGACCGGACCTGCTGCTGCTAGTGGTGATCTGGTTCGCGCTGATGAAGCCGCGCGCTGGCGGACTTGTGTACGCGTGGCTCGCCGGCCTCGCGCTCGACGCATTCCGCGGCATCGTGCTGGGTCAGAACGCGCTGGCGTTCGTGATGATCGCGTTTCTGGTACACCGCTTTCACCTGCGCGTGCGGATGTTCCCGCTGAGCCAACAATCACTGTTTGTGATGTCTTTGCTATGGCTCTATCAGTTCACACTGTTTTGGGTCGACGGCGTGACCGGACATCCGCTGACTGATTGGGCGCGCTGGCTACCCGCGCTCACCGGCACACTGCTATGGCCGGTATTCGCAGGGCTGATGGACCGCATCACGGCCCGCGGCTGATGCGATGATGCGCGCCGTCCGGATCAAGGACCACTGGGGCGAGCAGCGGCTGTTCACCGGCCGCACCGTGTTCGCCGGCATCGCCAGCGCACTGCTATTGCTGATCGTCATCGGCCGCCTGTTCGTACTGCAGGTCGTGCGACACGAGTACTACGCCGACCTATCACAGGGCAACCGCGTGCGACTGGAGCCGCTGCCACCCGATCGCGGGCTGATCTACGACAGCAACGGTACGGTGATCGCGGAGAACACGCCCGCCTACCAGCTCGAAATCACACCGGAACAGGTCGTCGATGTTCCCGACACACTGCAGCGACTGGCCGCCATCGAACTGATCGATGCCGAACAAGTCCCAACGCTGACGCGACTGGTCCGGTCCGGACGCAAGTTCGAGGCCATTCCGCTACGGCTGTCGCTGTCGGACGCGGACATGGCGTCGTTCTCGGTGCATCAACATGAGTTTCCGGGCGTCGAAATCCAGACACGACTGGCGCGCTGGTACCCGTTCGGCCACGAGGCCGTGCATGCGCTCGGCTACGTCGCGGCGATTTCGGAGGACGACCTGCAGCACATCGACCGCGACCAGTACGCAGGCTCCGCGCTGATAGGCAAGATCGGACTGGAGAGCGCGTACGAGCGGCAGCTGCATGGCACCGCCGGCCACCGCCAGGTACTGGTGAACGCGCAGGGCCGCCGCGTCGACCGCCTCGGCACGACGCCCGTGCACCTCGAGACGCTGCCCCCTCATGCAGGCAACGACATTTTCCTGGGGCTGGACATGCGTGTGCAGCATATCGCGGAGGAAGCGCTAGCCGGCAAACGCGGCGCCGTGGTCGCGATCCAGCCGGAGACCGGCGACATCATCGCGTTGGCCTCCGTGCCCACCTACGACCCGAACAAGTTCACCCGCGGCATCTCCACCCGCGAGTACTCTGTGCTGCGCGATGACATCGACCGGCCGCTGTTCAATCGCGCGCTGCGCGGCACGTACCCGCCGGGCTCGACGGTCAAACCGATGATGGCGTTGGCAGGACTCCAGTACGGCGTCATCGATCCCAACGCATCGCGTCCCTGCCATGGCTACTACACGCTGCCCGGCTCCACGCATCATTACCGCGACTGGAAGAAGGACGGGCACGGCTCGGTCGATATGCGCCATGCGATCGCGACCTCCTGCGACGTTTACTTCTACGGACTCGCCGAGGTGCTGGGCATCGACCGGGTGCACGACGCGCTGACGCTGCTCGGCTTCGGCAAGCCGACGGGGATCGACGTCGGCGGCGAACGCGCGGGCCTCATGCCCTCACAGGCCTGGAAGATGCAGACCTACAAGCAGCAATGGTACCCGGGCGACACCGTCATCGTCGGCATCGGCCAGGGATACCTGCTGGCAACCCCGATCCAGCTGGCGCACGCCGCCGCCATCATCGCCGCGCGTGGCCGCAGCTTCCAGCCACGCCTGGTGACCGCCGTGCGCGACGCGAGTACTGGCCGCATCACGAAGTTGGCACCGGTCGCCGAAACCCCACTAGTGCTCAACGATCCAGGCATGTGGGACGTCGTCGTGCAGGGCATGGAGATGGTCACCGAAGCCGGCGGCACAGCGGTCGCGGCAACACGCGGCGCGCCGTACCGGATTGCCGCGAAGACCGGCACCGCGCAGGTCTTCAGCATCGGCCAGAATGAGAAGTACAACGCAAGCCAGGTATCGGAACGGCTGCGCGACCACGCACTGTTCATCGCCTTCGCGCCAGCCGACGCCCCCAAGATCGCGATCGCGGTGCTGGTCGAGAACGGCGGCCACGGCGGCTCCGTCGCCGCGCCGATCGCACGGCGCATCTTCGATGCCTACCTGCTCGGCAAGTACGATACCGACACGCCAGCGCCACCGCCGGCGTTACCAGCGCTGCCGGCGCTACCACCGCCACCTACGGAGCACTGAGGTGCTGCTTCCCAACACCCGCTCGCAGACCCGCCGCACGCTGACAGCCACCGGCTGGCTGCTGCGTCGCATGCACCTGGACGGCCCGCTGCTGGCCGCACTCGCTGCTGTGGTCGCATTCGGGCTATTCGTTCTTTACAGCGCCACCGGCGAAAACTTCGGCCAATGGCTGAACCAGCTCGAGCGTCTCGCGCTCGCGTTGGTGACGCTGGTTGCACTGGCTCAGGTACCGCCAGCATGGCTGCGCCGGATCTCGCCGCTGCTTTACGCCATCGGCGTGGTACTGCTGGTGGCCGTGGCCGTGCACGGCAGCGTCGGCAACGGCGCCCAGCGCTGGCTCGACCTCAAGGTCGTTCGCTTTCAACCCTCCGAGATCATGAAGCTTGCCGTACCGATGATGTGCGCGTGGTACCTGCACGAGCGGCCACTGCCGCCGTCGTGGCGCGATGTCGCGGTGGTGATGGCGCTGATTCTCGTTCCCTCGTTGCTGATCGCCAAGCAGCCGGACCTTGGCACGGCCCTGCTGGTCGCCTCGGCCGGGCTGCTGGTGCTGTTCCTCGCCGGCATGTCGACGGCGGTGATCGTGCTCGGCCTCGCGGCGGTCGGCGCCGCCGTGCCATTCGCGTGGCACTTCATGCACGACTACCAGCGCCAGCGCGTGCTGACGTTCATCGATCCCTCCACCGATCCGCTCGGTGCCGGCTACCACAGCATCCAATCGCAGATCGCGATCGGCTCTGGTGGAGTCTTCGGCAAGGGCTGGATGAACGGCAGTCAGGCGCAGCTGGAGTTCCTGCCGGAGCGCTCGACCGACTTCATCTTCGCCGTCATCGGCGAGGAGCTCGGCCTGCTCGGCCAGGTGTTTCTGATAGTGCTTTACCTGATCGTGATAGGCCGCGCGCTGTACATGGCTTCCGAGGCGCAGAACACCTACGCGCGGCTGGTATGCGGCAGCTTTGCGCTGACGTTCTTCGTCTACGCGTTCGTCAACACCGGCATGGTCAGCGGCATCCTGCCGGTGGTCGGCGTGCCACTGCCACTGGTCAGCTATGGCGGTACCGCGATGGTGACACTGCTGGCGAGTTTCGGCGTACTGATGTCCCTGAACAGCCACCGCAAACTGGTTGGCGCCTGATGCGCCCGCTGGCGCTGGCGCTGCTGATCTCGCTGCTGGCCTCTGGCGCCGCGCAGGCGCTGGACCTTGGGCGAACCGAGGTCCGCTCGTTCGTCGAAGAGATGGTCGACAAGCAACATCTAGAGCGCAAGTGGGTCGAGCGGGTCGTCGGTGCCGCCGAAATCAAGAGCGCGATCGTCGACACGATGAGCAAGCCGGCCGAGCGAGTGATGCAGTGGCACGGCTACCGCAAGATCTTCATGACCGAGCAGCGCATCCGGGATGGGCGCGCGTTCTACGCTGAGCACCGCGCATTGCTACAGGACGCCAGTACCCGTACCGGCGTGCCGGGTGAAATCATCGCTGCAATCGTCGGCGTCGAAACCTCCTACGGCACCAAGACCGGGCGCTACCGGGTCCTTGACGCATTGGCGACGCTGGCTTTCGACTACCCGGCACGCGCACCCTATTTTCGAGCCGAGTTGGCGCAATACCTGCTGCTGTCGCGCGAGGCGGGCTTCGACCCGCTGAAGGCAACCGGCTCCTACGCCGGCGCGATGGGCGCTCCCCAGTTCATGCCGCGCAGTTACCGCTCGTTCGCCCGCGATGGTGATCATGACGGGCACATTGACCTGTGGAACAGCTGGCCGGACATCATCGAAAGCGTCGCCCACTACTTTGTCGAACACGGCTGGCGACGCGACGAGCCGGTGGTCGCGGTTGCGGACCTGTGGGATCCCGATGTCGAGGATCTGCCGGGCAATCGCCTCGAGCTCGCCCAGACGCTCGCCGGGCTGCGCGCACGCAGCGTCGAGTTCACGACCACGCTCGCGGACGATTCGAAGGCCATGTTCGTGGCGCTGCGCGAGGTCGACGGCCCGACCTACCGGGTGGGCTTCCACAACTTCTGGGTGATCACCCGCTACAACCACAGCGCCATGTACGCGCTCGCGGTCAGCGAACTGGCTGCAGCGATAGCGGCCCCCGTCGCCACGGGCGCGAGCGAATGAGCCTGCGCTGGACACCCACCGCTGCGATCGCGCTGGCACTGGCGCTGCTGAGCGGTTGCGCAGGCCCCATTCGCCGCCCCGCGCCACCCCAGCCGGAGCCGGTCGCGTCGACGCCAGCCGCTGCAACAGCTCCCCTGCCGGCGCAACGGCCACCGGACAGCGAGCTACTGGCACTACCGGACGCTGTGCCCGTGAGCGAGCCGCGCGCTCGGCTCGGCAATCCGACGTTCTACGAGGTCTTCGGCCAGCGCTACACGGTCCTGCATGCGGCGCACGGCTTCGTCGAGCGCGGTGTGGCGTCCTGGTATGGGCCGGACTTCCACGGCATCCGCACCTCCACCGGCGAGCCGTACAACATGTATTCGATGACAGCCGCACACCGTACGCTGCCGCTGCCGGCCTACGCGCGGGTGACCAATCTGCGCAACGGGCAAGCAGTGACGGTGCGGATCAATGATCGAGGCCCGTTCAAGGCCAACCGCATCATCGACCTGTCGTACGCGGCGGCACTGAAGCTCGGCATGGTCCGGGAGGGCACGACGCTGGTCGAGGTGCAGGCTCTGGATCCCGCCGATGGCGCCATTCCAGAACCGACGCCACCTGCCGCCCTGTACGCGCAAGCCGGCGCGTTCGGGGTCGAGGCGAACGCATTACGCCTGCGCGACCGGCTCGCCGCAGCGGGGCTGGGTGCCGTATTCGTGCGCAGCGACGATGTCGCTGGCCACGTGATTCACCGCGTTCGCCTGGGGCCGATCGACTCGGTTCCGGCGTACGACGCAATCGTGGAGCGCCTGCACGCGGCCGGCATCCCTGCCGTCACTCTCGTCGGTAATTGACCACACCTACGCAGCGGCAGCGGCGGGCCGCGCGCGGTACAATGCGACACCCCCACATCGCTTTTGAAGCCGAGTAGCACGATGCCGAGACTGACCCTGCGAGCCGCGTTCCTCCTGCTGACGGCGCTGATCGCCGCGAGTCCCTCCGTCGCCAGCACGCCGGTTCCGCCACCCCCCTCGCTGCCGGCCAAAGGCTACGTGCTGCTTGACGCATTCAGCGGCCGCATTCTCGTTGGGCAGAACGACAATGAGCGGCTGGAGCCTGCCAGTCTGACCAAACTGATGACCTCCTACGTCGTCTTCCACGCACTCAAGGAAGGCAAGCTGCGCCTAGATCAGGCAGTGCCGATCTCCGAGCACGCCTGGAAGGCCGAGGGCTCACGCACGTTCGTCGACGTCGGCACGCGCGTACGCGTCGACCTGCTGGTGCAGGGGATGATCGTGCAATCCGGCAACGATGCCACTATCGCGCTGGCCGAGGCCGTGGCGGGCTCTGAAGGCACGTTTGCCGCCCTGATGAACCAGTACAGCCAGCGGCTCGGGCTCAAGGGCTCGCACTGGGCGAACACCGACGGTCTGCCCGACCCACAGCACTACACAACGGCGCGTGACATCGCTCTACTCGGCGCGGCGCTGATTCGTGAGTTCCCAGAGTATTACAAGTGGTTCTCGCAGCGCTCGTTCACGTACAACAACATCACGCAGCAGAACCGCAACGGCCTGCTCGAGCGCGACCCGACGGTCGACGGCATCAAGACCGGGCACACCGAGGCTGCCGGATACTGCCTGGCGACGTCCGCCCTGCGCGACGGCATGCGTCTGGTGTCCGTGGTGATGGGAACCGCCAGCCCGAAGGTCCGCGAGGACGCGAGTGCCGCTCTGCTCGGCTTCGGCTTCAACTTCTTCGAGACCCGTCGCCTGTACGCCGCCGCACAGAAGATCAGCGAGGCCCATGTCTTCAAGGTCGGCGATCCGGTAGCCATCGTGGTGCGCAATGACGTCTACGCGACCGCCGCGCGCGGCGAACTGTCGGGCGTGAAAGCGCAGCTCGCACTGAACCCACGCCTAGTCGCCCCCCTCGCCGCCACGACCCCGGTCGGCCGCCTGCGACTGACGCTGGACGACAAGGTGATCGCCGACGTAGCTGTGTACCCGGCAGCGGCCGTGCCCACCGGCAGCCTCTACCGGCGCCTGGTCGACACGGTCCGCCTCTGGTTCAGCTGATCATGGCCGCGCCACTGCCGATTGCCTGGCTCAACGGTGCTTTCCAGCCGCTGGCTGAAGCGCGCATCTCACCGCTCGACCGCGGTTTCCTGTTCGCGGACGCCGTCTACGAAGTGCTGCCGGTCTACGCAGGCAGGCCGTTCCTGTTCGTCGAGCACATCGCACGGCTCGAGCGCAGCCTCGGCGAGATCCGCATGCGCTCACCGCTGACACGGCCGGCGTGGGCGGCACTGTTGACCGAACTGGTCGAACGCAATGGCGGCGGTGACATGTACCTGTACGTGCAGGTCACACGTGGCGCCGAAGAGGGACGCAACCACGCGCTCAACCCGGCGCTGGCGCCGACCGTGTTCCTGATGGCCTGCCCGCTCGCCCCACTGGACGAGTCCGTGCGCCTCACGGGCGTCGGCGCGATCACCCTGCCGGACGAGCGCTGGGGTCGCTGCGACATCAAGAGCACGTCGCTGCTCGCCAACGTGCTTGCCAAGAGCCGCGCGGCGGACGCAGGCGAAACCGAGGCGATCCTGCTGGCCAACGGCAAACTGCGTGAAGGCTCATCGAGCTCGACCATGGTCGTGAAGGACTCCGTGCTGCACGCCCCGCCCTACGGGCCGGAGATCCTGCCAGGCACCACGCGCGACCTTGCGCTCAAGCTCGCAGCCGAAGCCGGCATCGCGGTCTGTGTTGGGCCGATCACCGAAGAGCAGCTGCGCACTGCGGACGAGATTCTGCTGTCTTTCGCGACCCGAGGCGTCCTGCCGGTCACGCGACTGGACGGCGCTGCGGTAGGCGCTGGCCGGCCGGGGCCGGTGTGGTCGCGCCTCGCGGCTGCCTTCGAGGCGCACCGGCAGGCGCTGGCCGGAACGCCGCTGCTACCCGCAGGCTAAAGGGCCATGGAGAATTCCCCGCTCGAGTTCCCATCGGACCACGACATCAAGGTGATGGGCAGAAACGAGCCGTCATTCCTGCCGCGCATCGCCGCGGTGCTGGTCGAGGAACTGGGCGTTGGCGCCGCCGACAGGATCCGCGTGCGTGCCAGCCGTGAAGGGACGTTCCTGTCGCTGACCTGCACGGTGCACGTCGCCTCGCGTGACGATCTGGAGCGCAGCTATCGCGCACTTCATAAGACCGGCCTGGTGCTGTACGCGCTATAGGCTTGCGAGCAGCAACGCCCCTCAGCTCAGCCAGCTGACCTCACCGGTCAATCGCAACGTCCGCCACAGATGCGGCACCAGCGAGCGAGCGGCCTCCGCCGGCGTGAGCGTGACCCCAAGCCGTGCCAGATCCACTATCTGCAGGCCCGCATAGCCGCACGGATTAATGCGGCCGTACGGCTCCAGATCCATCGCGACGTTGAGCGCGAGCCCGTGATAACTGCAGCCACGCCGAATGCGCAACCCGACGCTGGCGAGTTTGCAGCCATCGACATAGACGCCCGGCGCGTCGCGCCGGGCCAGCGCCTTGACCCCCAGATCATCCAGAAACGCGATCAGCGCCCCTTCCAATGCCGTGACCAGATCGCGTACGCCGAGCCCCGAACGCCGCAGGTCCACCAGCGGGTAGACCACCAGCTGCCCCGGCCCGTGATACGTGACCTGTCCGCCTCGGTCGATGGCGATCACCGGAATGTCGCCTGGCGCAAGCAGGTGTTCGGGGCGGCTGTTCATGCCCAGCGTGAAGACCGGCGGGTGCTCCAGCGCCCAAAGCTCGTCGGGCGTGTCGCCAGCGCGTTGATCGGTGAAGCGCTGCATCGCCCGCCACGTCGACTCATAGTCGACGCAGCCGAGCCAGCGCGCGAGCGCGCTCACCTACAGCCCTGCGTTGTTGCGCTCGAGCGCACGTTCCGCCCGGTAGCTGGAACGCACCAGCGGACCCGAGACGCACTCGAGAAAGCCGAGTTCCAACGCGCGCTGGCGCAGCGACTGAAACTCCTCCGGCGGCACGTAACGCTCGATTGGCAGGTGATTGGCGGTCGGGCGCAGGTACTGACCCAGCGTGAGGATGTCGACCTGGGCGGCACGCAGGTCGACCATGCACTGCTCAATCTCAGCAATCGTTTCACCGAGCCCGAGCATCAGACTCGACTTGGTCAAAACGCCAGCGCGGTGCTGCTTGGCGTGCGCAAGCACGTTGAGCGTCTGCTCGTAACCTGCGCGCGGATCGCGCACGGGATGGGTCAGGCGACGCACCGTCTCGATGTTCTGCGCAAACACCTCGAGGCCACTGTCCACGACAACCTCCACGGCCGCGAGGCTGCCCTGGAAGTCGGGGGTGAGCGCCTCGACGGCGGTTGCGGGACTGACTGTCTTGATCTCGCGCACGCAGGCGGCGTAATGCGCCGCACCACCATCGGCGAGGTCATCGCGATTGACGGAGGTCAGCACCACGTAGCTGAGCTTCATCAGAGCCACGGTGCGGGCAGTGTTGGCCGGCTCCTCCGCATCGAGCCAGCCACGCGGGTTGCCGGTGTCTACCGCACAGAAGCGGCAGGCGCGCGTGCAGACCGCGCCCATCAGCATGATTGTCGCGGTCCCGGCATTCCAGCACTCGCCGATATTGGGGCACTTGGCTTCCTCACAGACCGTCGCAAGGCGGTGCTCACGCACGACCTCGCGCACGCCGTCGAAGCGCGCCCCGGCGGGCATCTGCGCCCGCAGCCAGGGCGGCTTGCGGCCGACCACGAGTGGCGCCGCTTCCGCGCCCGCCTTGATGCCGTCACGGATCGCCGTAAAGCCCTGCGGCGTCACGTATTTCTCGCCGCTCCGGGCGCTCACCAGTGGGATGCCCTTGAAATCGGTCACGAGAAGTCATCCTGGCGTCGGGCGGGGGCGCTCATTCTACGCGAGCGAGGCGTCCAGCTGGGCCAGGCGCTCGGGCGTGCCCACGTCGACCCAGCGACCGCCGTAGACCTCGGCGGTGACAAGCCCCGCGGCAGCCGCCAGGTCCAGAACCGGCTTTAAGGCCCTGCGGCCAGGCAGCAGCGCCTCAAACAGGGCTGGCCGGTAGGTCGCAATGCCTGCGAAGGTGTAGCGGATGGGCCCGGTGAGTCGCAGTTCACCGCACTCGAGCGCAAAGTCGCCGCGTGGGTGTTGCACGGGGTTCGGCACCAGCACCAGATGGCCGAGGCGACCCGGCGCCGGCACGGGCGGCGGCAGCGGCAGATCGCTCCAGACGTCGCCGTTGACCACCGCAAACGGCTCACCCCCAAACAGCGCCAGGGCGTTGCGGATCCCACCGGCGGTTTCCAGCGGCTCCGGGCCCTCCTCGAACCAGTGGATCGCAACGCCGTGGGTCGAGCCATCGCCTAGCGCCGCGCGCAGCGCGTCACCGCGCCAGGAGGTATTGATCGCGACCTGGCTCACACCGGCGGCCGCGAGCTTCTGCAGATGCCAGACGATCAGCGGCCGACCTCCAACGCATAACAGCGGCTTGGGGGTCGTGTCCGTCAGCGGCCGCATCCGCTCGCCGCGGCCCGCGGCTAAGATGAGCGCACGGGTCGGCCTCATGGCGCCCCTGCCCGGGTCTGCGCGGCCGCAAAGCACGGCTCGACCAGATCGTCGAGCAACCCGGCAAGTTCGCGTAGCTCCGCGTAGGCAGAGGCAGTCTCGCGCACGTAGGCAAGCACCACCGGCAGGTCGCCCAGATAGGACCGCTTGCCGTCGCGGTACCAGAGCCGGGCGAAGATCCCCAGCACCTTGAGGTGCCGCTGCAGGCCCATCAGGTCGAACCAACGCACGAATTCTGCAGACCCCGGCAACGCCAGACCCGCCGCAACGGCGCGACGGCGGTAGTCCTCGACCCAGCCGAGTACCCGCTCGCGGGGCCAGGTGACGTAACAATCCTTGTACAGCGAGACGAGGTCGTAGGTCACCGCGCCGCGAACCGCGTCCTGAAAATCAAGGATGCCGGGGTTGCCCTCGCCGAGCACCATCAGGTTGCGGGAATGGTAGTCACGGTGCACAAACACCTGCGGTTGCTCGAGCGCGGCGCCGACAAGCTGCGCCGACAGCCGCCCGAGGAGCGCCCGCTCGGCGGCACCCAGTTGCAGACCGAGATGGCGGCCGAGGAACCAGTCGGGGAACAACTGCAGCTCCCGCTCGAGCAGTTCGACGCCATAAGGCGGCAGCGCCGCCGCCGCCGGCTCACCACGGAGCTGGATCGTGAGCAGCGCGTCGGCGGCGTCACGGTAGAGCTGGTCGACGTCCCCACCGGCTTGCAGTGCCGCCAGGTAGTGCGTCGAACCGAGGTCGGTCAGCAGCAGGAAACCCTGCCCGTGATCCTCGGCGAGCACCTTAGGCACGGTGACGCCGATGCCGGCGAGGCGGGACGCCACCGTGACAAATGGGCCCAAGTCCTCCCGATCCGGCGGCGCATCCATCGCAATCAGGGCGCGACCGGCATGATGTATGCGGAAATATCGCCGGAAGCTTGCGTCGGCCGAGGCCGGCGCGACCTCTATTTGTCCCGCCCCCAACGCCTGCGCCAGCCAAGCCTCCAGCAGGACGCGACGGGGATCTAGGTATTCGTTGGTGTCGGTCGCCATGAGTGCCTGATTATAATGCCTAGAGCCCGCCGCGCCGCGGCGACCCGCCGCACGATCACCTAGGCCGCCGAGTGCCCCCACGTCCGACCCTGTTCCGCTGGCCCGCATCCACACTGCTCAGCCTCGCCATGACGCTCGGCGCTGGCGGCGTTCAGGCCGATACGCCCTGCGCCTCCCCACCCAGTCCGCTGGCGCTGCCGGTGGCGGATGCCGCTGCCGCCCCGACAGATCCGAATCGAGTCGTAGTGTCGACGGCCGGCGCCGAAGTGGATGCGACCGGCGCCGGCCACCAGACCGGCCCGATCCGCGTCCGCCAGGGCGTGCGCACGCTGACCGCGCAGGACGGCAGCTACGACCCGGTCACCGAATCCTTCGATGTGCGCGGCAACGTCGAGTACCGCGACCCGCTGATGATCCTCGGTGGTGAATGGGCGACCTGGAGCACCGGCGGCGGCGGGGAGTTCAACCACGCCTCGTTCGAACTGCCAACCCGGCCGGCACGCGGCCACGCCGATGCCATTCGACTCGACCCCAACGGCGAGTTGCACATGACCCGCGTGGAGTACACCGCCTGCCCGGCCGGTCGCCGCGACTGGCTGCTGCACGCGCAGAAGATCGATATCGACCAGGCCGCACAGCAAGGCATCGGTCGCAACGTGCGCATCGACTTCAAGGGCCTGCCGCTGCTCTACCTGCCCATCGTCTCCTTCCCGGTCGGCGATGCACGCAAGTCCGGCTTCCTGTTCCCGGCGATCGGTCAGTCAAACCGCAACGGCTTTGAGCTGGCGACACCGTACTACTGGAACATCGCGCCGAACTACGACGCGACGATCACACCGGGTTACATGTCCAAGCGCGGGCTCAGCCTCGGCGCGGAGTTCCGCTACCTCACCGAATCGTCGCACGGTCAGTTCAGCAGCGACTGGCTGCCGTCGGACGCCAGCAGTGGCCGCGACCGCAGTTACCTGCGCTTCGCTGAGACAACCAACATCAGCCCGAGCCTGCGCTTTGACACAACCCTCGCGCAGGCCAGCGACAGCAACTATTTCCAGGACTTCGGCCTTGGCCCGGAAGGCACCAGCGTGACCTATCTGCAGCGCATCGCGCGGCTGACGTACCTGGACGAGCACTGGCGGGCGATTGGCATCGTGGAGCAGTTCCAGACCATCGACAGAACGATCGCGCCGGAAGACCGGCCTTACACGCGCGCGCCAGAAATCATCCTCAGCGGCCGCTGGAACCAGGGCAACGGGCCGGGCTTCGAGCTGCAGGCGTCGGCCGCCGATTTCGTCCGCCCGACTGGCGTCGAGGGCCAGCGCTACGGGCTGGCGCCGACCGCAAGCTATGCCTGGCGCCGGCCCGGCGCGTTCGTCGTGCCGGCCGTCGGCTTGCAGACCGTGCGCTACGCGCTGAGCAATACCAACGGCGGCAACACCTCGCCGTCCGTATCGGCTGCGATTGCGACACTGGACGCCGGGCTCAATTTCGAGCGCGACGCCGGCAAGCGCGTGCAGACGCTCGAGCCACGACTGCTGTACACCTACGTTCCCTATAAGGATCAGTCGTCGTTGCCGCTGTTCGACACCGGGCTGCCGGACCTGAACCTCGTGCAGCTTTTCCGCTCCCAACGCTACGTCGGCGGCGACCGCATCAGCGACGCCAATCAGCTGGCGATCGGCGCGACCACCCGCTTCGTCGACACGCAGTCAGGCCGTCAGCTGCTGAGCGCAACCCTCGGACAGATCTACTACTTCACGCCCCCCAAGGTGCGCCTGCCGAACGAGCCGGACAGCGGGACGAGTTCCTCGGACATCGTCGGCCAGGTGGCCGTATCCGCCTATCGACACTGGAACGTCCAGCTCGGCGAGGAGTGGAATCCCCACCAGGCGCAGTCGGCGCGCAGCCAGTTGCGCCTGCAGTACCAGCCGGCCGGCAACAAGGTCGCCAACCTCGGCTACCGCTACCGCCGCGGGCTGCTGGAACAGGTGGAGGGCTCGTTCGCCTGGCCCATCGCCAACGCCTGGAACGTCTACGGCCGGGAGGTCTACTCGCTCAAGGACAAGACCTCGATCGAGTCTTTCGGCGGCTTTGAGTACCAGGCCTGCTGCTGGCGGGTCAGGGTCGTGGCACGGCACTACGTCAGCAGCCGTACCGGCACCCGGGACACCACAATCTCCCTGCAACTGGAACTGAATGGCCTCTCCAGTGTCGGAGAGAGGGCCGACGCTTTCCTAGCGCGGTCGATTCGGGGATACTCCGCGGCCCAGGCCTTCGCCGGGTCAGAATAGGCCATACATGCGTCGCTTCCTGACAATTGCTTTGTTTGCCGCCCTTTTCGCCACCCAGGGCGCCCTGGCCCAGACCCGTGACATCGGGTCCCGCGGCGACCTGCTCGACCGGATCGCCGTCGTGGTCAACGACGGAGTGGTCCTGCAGAGCCAGATCGACGCCCAGGTGACCGCCATCACCCATCGGTTGCGCGAACAGGCCACCGCCCTGCCCGCGCCCTCGGTGCTGCGCCAGCAGATCACTGAACGGCTGGTGCTGCAGGAAATCCAGCTGCAGCGCGCGGTGAAGATCGGCCTGCGGGTGACCGACGAGGCGCTCAACAACGCGATCCGCGACATCGCGCAGCAGAACAAGATCGAATTCACCGAGCTGCCGACCGCGCTCGCGCGCGAAGGCATCGTCTACTCCGAATACCGCGAGCAGATGCGCCGCGAAATGACGCTGTCGATGCTCCGTCAGCGCGACGTGTATGCGCACATCTACGTGAGCCCGCGCGAAATCGACCAGTTCCTGTTGCGCCAGAGCGCGGACAAGACCGGCGACTCCTCCTATAACGTCTCCCACATCCTGCTGGCACTGCCCGAGGCAGCCTCCCCCGGCCAGCTCGAGGCCGTGGAAAAGAAGGCCCACGAGATCCGCGACCGCGCCGTCAAGGGCGAGGACTTCGGCCAGCTGGCCGTGTCCTTCTCGCAGGCGCAGACCGCGCTGGACCGCGGCCTGCTCGGCTGGCGCAAGGGCAACGAACTGCCGACATTCATGGCTGACGTGGTCGGCAAGATGGAAGCGGGCGATGTCTCCACGCCGGTACGCACGCCGTCGGGCTTCCACATCATTCGGCTCAATGAGAAGAAGAGCGACAACCAGCCGCTGATTGTCGAGCAACTGCATGCTCGCCACATCCTGATCAAGACCAACGAACTGCAGGACGACGAAACCGTCCGCGGCCGCCTGCAGACCATCCGCGACCGTATCGCCAAGGGGACGGACGACTTCGCGGCGATCGCCAAGGCCATCTCGGAGGATCCGGGATCGGGCGCCGAGGGCGGCGATCTGGGCTGGACCACGCCGGGCACGTTCGTGCCTGAGTTTGAGGCGACGCTGCAGAAGCTCACCGAAAACGAGATCAGCCAGCCATTTCGTACACAGTACGGCTGGCACGTCGCGCAGGCGTTGGGCCGCCGCTCGCAGGACATGAGTACCGACGAACGCCGACGCCGCGCGTTCGAACAGATCCGCTCCAGCAAGCTCGACGAAGAAACCGAGCTGTGGCTGCGCCGGATGCGCGACGAGGCCTACGTCGACTACCGCAGCTGATCCGATGGCGGCCGCGCCCCGTGACGAGTCGCCTACGGTCATCGTCACCTCGGGCGAGCCGGCAGGCGTCGGCCCAGACCTGTGCCTTGCGCTCGCCACGCGCGACTTCCCGGCACGCCTGCTGATCGCAGCAGATCCCGAGCTGCTCGCACAGCGTGCCGCAGAGATCGGACTGCAGATCGAGCTAGATACGCCCGCCCCGGGTAGCGCCGGGCTGCATCGCAAAGGCCGACTGCAGGTCGTGCCGTTTCGCACGGCGGCGCCCGTCGTCGCCGGCAAACTCGACCCTCGCAACGCGACCTATGTACTGCAAATGCTCGCCGCCGCGGCGGACGGCTGCAGCAACGGCCGCTACCAGGCGATGGTCACCGCGCCGGTTCAGAAAAGCACGATCAACGACGCCGGCGTGCCGTTCAGCGGCCATACCGAGTTCCTGGCCGAACGTACCGGCACAGCGCGCCCGGTCATGATGCTGGTCGCAGGCAAACTGCGCGTGGCGCTTGCCACCACGCACCTGCCACTACGAGCCGTCCCGGATTCCCTGACGAGCGACGGCCTGCTGCAGACCCTGCGTGTCCTGTCCGCAGCACTGCGCGACCATTTCGGGCTCGCCAGACCGCGCATCGCGGTGCTCGGCCTTAATCCCCACGCCGGTGAATCCGGCCACATGGGCCGCGAAGACATAGACGTTATCCAGCCGGCCGTCTCCCGCGCAGTCGCTGAGGGCATCGACGCCCGCGGCCCGCTGCCAGCCGACACCGCCTTCACGCCACGCCACTTGACCGACACCGATGCGGTGCTGGCGATGTACCACGATCAGGGACTGCCGGTGCTGAAGTACGCAGGCTTCGGCCATGCGGTCAACGTCACGCTGGGACTGCCGATCATTCGCACCTCAGTCGACCACGGTACGGCACTCGACCTGGCCGGTACTGGACGGGCCGATCCCGGCAGCTTGTTTGCAGCGCTAGAGCTGGCACTCGGATGCCTCAAACCATGAGCAAGCGCGAACCGCCGCCGCACCGCGCCCGCAAGCGCTTCGGCCAACACTTCCTGCACGACCGCAACGTACTGGCGATGATCGTCGAGGCGATCAGTCCGCAGCCCGGCGAGCGCCTGCTCGAAATCGGCCCGGGTCTCGGAGCCCTTACGATCCCTTTGCTGGAGCGCGCGGGCCGGCTCGAGGCGATCGAACTGGATCGTGACGTGATCCCGCGGCTGGCTGAACGCGCCGGGCCCTATGGCGAACTGGTGATCCACAGCGCCGACGTGCTGAACTTCGATTTCGTCGCCTTCGCCGGCAGCGGGCCAAAGCTGCGGATCTGCGGCAACCTGCCGTACAACATCTCAACCCCGCTGCTATTCCACCTGCTCGAGTCGCGCGCAGTGATCTCCGACATGCATTTCATGCTGCAGAAGGAAGTCGTCGCCCGTATGGCAGCGCCACCTGGCAGCAAGACTTATGGCCGACTGACGGTGATGCTGGCGGCACACTGCACTTGCGAGCACCTGTTCGACGTCGGCCCAGAATCGTTCCGGCCGCCGCCGCAGGTGGATTCGGCGGTAGTTCGCGTTCTGCCCTACGACAAACCACCGTTCCCGGTGCCCGATCCGATCCGGTTCGCCGCGGTCGTCGCCGCGGCATTTGGACAGCGCCGCAAGACGCTGCGCAACTCCCTTGCAGGAGTAGTCAGCCCTGAGGGCTTCGCGGCCATGGGGATCGATCCGGCCCGCCGCGCCGAGACACTCTCACCGGCCGAATTTGCCAACCTAGCACTGACACCGGCACCGCTATAATCTGCTCCTAACCGGGAGCCACCTATGACCGAGCCGCGCCCATCGACCGGCCTCTACCAGCACCTGCTGCTGGTGGTGGACCTCACCGACGACAGCCCGATCATCGGCGCCCGCGCCCGTGCGATTGCTGCCGCCTGTGGCGCACGAATCAGCCTGCTGCACGTCGTCGAGTACGTGCCGGTCGAGCCGCTAGGCGAGACCTTGCTGCCGGCGGTTGAGATCGAGGAGGAACTGATCAAACGCGCGAAAGTGCGACTCACCGAGCTGGCAGTCTCGCTAGGCCTGCCGGATGCCCCGACCCGCGTCGAAACCGGCAACATCAAGAGCGAGATCGTGCGTGTCGTGACCGAGGCCGGCGCTGATCTCGTCGTCCTCGGCAGCCGCGAGCGGCATGGCCTGTCGATCCTTATCAACTTTACCGAGGACTCAGTCCTGCACGCGGCACCGTGTGACGTGCTCGCCGTGCGACTGAAATAATTCATGGACGCCACTCCCCACCGCATCGCCGTCGACGTGTCCACACACTACGTAGAGGACCAGTCGGATCCGCGTGAGAACCGCTACGTGTTCTCGTACACGATCACCATCCGTAACGAAGGAAAGGAACCTGCGCGACTGCTGACTCGGCACTGGGTCATCACCGACGCCGAAGGCCGGGTGCAGGAAGTTCGCGGCGACGGCGTCGTCGGCGAACAACCGCACCTGACGCCAGGCCAGGGCTTTAGGTATTCCAGCGGCGCAGTGCTGGAAACACCGGTGGGCGTCATGCAGGGCAGCTACCAGATGATCACCGATACCGGCGAGCGCTTCGATGCTCCGATCGCGCCTTTCTCTCTGGCGAAGCCCGGCATCGTTCACTGATCCGCGATGGCCGTCTACGCCATCGGCGACCTGCAGGGCTGCTACGACGAGTTCCGAACGCTGCTGGATCTGCTTGCCTTCGACCCGGCCAGCGACCGGGTGTGGCTGACGGGAGATCTAGTCAATCGCGGACCCGGCTCACTGGCGGCGCTACGCTACGTGAAGGCGCTCGGGCAGTCCGCCTCGATCGTACTTGGCAACCACGACCTGCACCTGCTGGCCGCCGCGGCAATCCCGGAACGCGGGCTGCGGCGCGGCGACACGCTCGATGAAGTGCTCGCGGCGCCCGACCGCGACGAACTGCTCGACTGGCTGAGTCAGCAACCACTGCTGCATCACGACAGACACCTCGGCTGTACCATGGTGCACGCCGGACTACCGCCGCAGTGGGACCTGACGATGGCGACGGCCTGCGCGGCAGAAGTCTCGGCCGCGATGCGGACAGCCCCTGCCGACTTCTATCGTGCGATGTACGGCAACAAGCCCGACCGCTGGTCCGACGACCTGCAGGGCAACGATAGGCTGCGCTTCACGGTCAATTGCATGACGCGCCTGCGCGTGGTCGATCACGACGGAAAACTGCTGCTGAAATACAAAGGCGGACTGGCCGACGCGCCGCCAGATGCGGTGCCGTGGTTTCGCGCACCCGGCAGACGCAGTGCCGGCGAACGCATCGTGTTCGGTCACTGGTCGGCGCTCGGCTACCACGCCGGTGACGGCGTCGTGTCGCTCGACAGCGGCTGCGTATGGGGCGGCGCGTTAACCGCTGTGCGCCTGGACGCCCCCGCGCCACCGGTACAGCTGGCGTGCCGCGGGGCGCGCGAGATCGGCGCCCCGCAGGATGCGATCAGCGACTGATCGGCTTGGGAGCTGCCGCCTTCGGCAGCGGCGCCAGCACCTCAAAATCCGTCTGTATGCCGTTCAGGGAGACCTGATGCGGTATGCAGGTATAGCGGCTGGCGTGGTTGCGAAGCGTGAAGTCGGCCAGCACTGCGCGATCGAACTGCTCCACCAGTTCGCAGTCGCCACTGTCGAACTCACGCGGGCGGCCAGCGCGTATCTGGACCTTCTTCCACTGACCCACGGCCGATACGGGCGATTCAGCCGCCTTTAGTTCCTTGGGCGCGTGGCCGAGGTTCTTGGTATCGGCAGCCGGTGCCGTCGCCTGCGGCGAGCCCGGCAGCGCGAGAGTCCAGTAGGTCATCCGCGCCGAAGCGATCCGTGACGGTCCACCACGCGGCTCGGAGCAGCTCGACCAGACCTTGAGATCATCGCGTGCACCCGACAGGCGCAGTAGCGACTTGAGCTTGTACTCAAGCCCATCACACGAATAATGGGAAGTGAAGCCCATGAACGTGAAGTTCCGCTCGTGCTTGACCCACACCGCATCCACCGGCGTGGCCTCCGCGGCAGGCTCGACTGCGGCACCCAGCGCAACAAACGATGCCAGCGCCAGCAGCACGCCCGACATCCAGAATCCCTTGTTCGTATTCATAGCCAGCTCCATTCTGATGTGGTCTCCACCTAACTTGTGACCGCCGCAACTCGATCAGGTTCCCGCGCCGGGGGGGGGCAGCTGCCCTAACGACGCCGGTGCTACAAATGCGTCCAGTCGCTCACTCAACAGAACTATCCCGGCGGCGAGTTCATCCTCAGGGGTCGTCGCAGGTCCTAACGCGCGATGGGACTCACGCGTTGACCCGTGCGCCGCTCCAGCCGCAGGAAACTGAACGGGTAGGCATGGCGCTCATCGGCCGGGTGCGATTCGCGCCAGACCTCACACCACTCGTCGCGCGGCCAGTCCGGGAAGCGGACGTCACCCTCGACGTCGGCCTCCACCTCCGTGAGGTGTAAGACAGCAGCGCTTGGCAGGCAGGCCCGATAGAGCTCGGCACCGCCTATCACCATCAACGGCCCGGCACCCGCCTGCTGCAACGCCTCGTCCAGGCAGTGGACGACCTGCGCACCGGTAGCCACGCAAGCGACATCGCGCGTCAGGACGAGATTCAGGCGACCCGGTAACGGGCGGCCGATGCTGTCCCAGGTACGGCGCCCCATCAGGATCGGGTGGCCCATTGTCACCTGCTTGAAGTGCCCAAGATCCGCCGGCAACCGCCACGGCAGCGCATTGCCGCGGCCAATCACGCCATTACGGGCGACGGCGACGACCAGTTCGAGGCGGGGCAGGACATTCGGGGCATCGATTGACATAACGGCTCTGAACTGTGACCGGTTCGGTGCTCTGGCGGCCCGGCAGTTTATATCCTGCCAGCCTCTCTGACCGCACGTGCCGGTACGGGACATGACAATGGAAGGTCTTCGCGCCCCGATGATGGAACATCGCGCCCTCGCCGCCCCGACGCCCGACCCGGCGCCCGCACCATGTACGGGCCGGGCTCGACTATTCGCGCTCGCTGCACTGCTGCTGGTCACACCGCTGGCGGCGGCCGCCACCTACAACGTTACCCCGCTGACCTACAATTGGCTGCCGACGGTCGGCCACACCGCCCTCACGACCTGGGACGGCAGCGTCGGCTGCCCAAACACCAGTGGTGATGACAGCCTCAGCCAATCGCTGCCGATCGGCTTCACCTTCAAGTTCGGCACCACCAGCTACACGCAGCTGCGCATTTTCAGCAACGGCCGCGTGCAGTTCAACAATACACGCTGTTCGTTCGGCACCAACGCCGTGGGGCCGCCGCGCACCTACATCGACCCGATGCCGGCGAACAACCTGGCCAACACGCTGCGCATCTACGGCGCCGACCTCGACGCCTCGACCGCCGGTGGGGGCACGATCACCTATGCGACCGTCGGTACCGCGCCGAACCGGACCTTCGTCGTCAGCTGGAATGGCGTGCCACAGTGGAGCACAACCGGCCAGACCGCCTACAACCTGCAGGTGCAGCTCTACGAGAACGGCGAGTTCTGGTTCATGTACGGCAGCTCCGACGATACCAGCCCAGGCACGACCGCGATGGGACCAGCCCAGCTTGGCTGGGAACTATCCAATAGCGACTACTACGCCGCGACGGGACTGCCGGCGAACAATTCCGGCCTGCGCTTTGCAATCGTGCCGGCGGCCTCGCTGACCGTCACGCGAGTCTCAAGCGTCGTCTCGGATCCGGTCAACGGCAGCAGCCAGCCGAAGCGCATCCCGGGCAGCGTGCTCGCCTACACCACCACCGTCGCCAACAGCGGCACCTCAACGGTCGATTCCGGCACCCTGGTGATCGCTGAACCGGTACCGGCAAATACTGACCTGTACGTAGCGTCGAACCCGATCGTGACATTCACCGACGGCTCACCCACCAGCGGCATCGGGCTCGGCGGGTCCAGCGTCACCTATTCGAAGCAGGCTGGCGGCGTTTCGCCCTACACCTACACCCCGGTCGCCAACGCGGCCGGCTATGACCCGCTGGTGACCGGCATCCGGATCTCGCCGAACGGCTCGATGAAGGCGGGGACCACCAGCCCCCTGCCCAGTTTCAGCATCTCCTATCGAGTTAGGGTCCGGTAACACACGGTTACGCCGCCGGGCCGCCGAATCGCCTAGACTCTGCAGCATGATTCTCCTGCTGGACGCCGGTAATACGCGGGTCAAGTGGGCGTGGCTCGAGTATCTCGAGATCGCGCCCGCTGGCGCGATCGCGCACGATGCCACGCACCGCAGCTGGCAGCGCGAAATCGAGGCCGATGGCCACCGCCCGACCCGCATCGTCGTCGCCAACGTCGCAGGCCCGGCGTTTGCCGCGGCGCTGACGCTGTGGTCACGCGATCACTACGCCGTCGAGCCGGAATTCATCGTCGCGACCCGTCAGGCGCTCGGCGTGACCAATGGCTATATCCGTCCCGCAGCGCTCGGCGTGGACCGCTGGCTGGGACTGATCGCAGCCTGGCGCAGCGCCGCGCGGCCAACCCTGATCGTACACAGCGGCACGGCGCTGACCGTCGATACGCTCGACGCCACCGGCCGCCATCGCGGCGGGCTGATCCTGCCCGGCGTACTGATGCTTGGCGAAGCCCGTGCTTCTCTGGACCACGGCGGAGCGGCGCTGCGCGACAATGTCGCACTCCCCAATCTGCCGACGGACCCGGTAGCGCTGACGCTCGCGGCCCTGGCCGATCGGGCCTGCCGCGAGTTTGCCGAGCAACTCGGCGTCGTGCCGCGACTGCTGCTGACCGGCGGTGACGCCCGGCTGCTGCAACCGCTCTTATCCCAGCCCGTCGAGACGGTCACCGACCTCGTCCTGACAGGACTTGCGATCGTCGCCACCGCAGGACCCGCCCCGTGAGCGAGGCGCTGGCGCGGGTCGCCGAGGACATCGCCAGCCGGCGCGAGGAGTTGGTGGAACTGACGCGTGAATTAGTACGCATTCCCACCACCAATCCGCCGGGGGACTGCTACCGCGAATGTGCCGAGACGATCGGCCGACGGCTCGCGGCACGCGGCTTCGCGATCGAGTACGTGCGCGGCGTCGGCGCCCCGGGGGATTCCGACCGCTATCCGCGGATCAATGTCATCGCCCGCCACGAAGGTGCCACGCGCGGCCGCTGCGTACATTTCAATGGCCACATCGACGTGGTCGAGGCGGGTAGAGGCTGGAGCGTCGACCCGTTCGCGGCGGTGGTCCGCGACGGACGGATCTACGGCCGCGGCACCTGTGACATGAAAGGGGGTCTGGCCGCGGCGATCGTAGCGACCGAAGCGCTGATCGACTCCGGCCTGCCGCTACCCGGAGCGATCGAGATCTCCGGCACCGTTGACGAGGAATCCGGCGGCTACGGCGGGGTCGCCTACCTCGCCGAGCGTGGCTGGTTCTCCCCAGAGCGCGTCCAGCACGTGATCATCCCGGAGCCGCTTAACGTCGACCGGGTCTGCATCGGCCACCGCGGCGTCTGGTGGGCCGAAATCGAGACTCTAGGCCGCATCGCGCACGGCTCGATGCCGTTTCTGGGCGACTCCGCGATCCGCCACATGGGCGCGCTGCTCGAACGAGTCGAACACGAGCTGCTGCCGCGCCTCGCGGCGCGCCAAACGATGATGCCGGTCGTGCCGGAGGCCGCACGGCAGTCCACGCTGAACATCAACTCGGTCCACGGTGGACAGCCGGAGGGCCATGACGGCCTGCCGTCGCCCTGCGTCGCGGACTCCTGCCGCGTCGTACTCGACCGTCGCTTCCTCGTCGAAGAAACACTCGGCGAGGTCAAGGGCGAGGTTCGTGAATTGCTGGAACGACTCGTCGCCGAACGGCCGGGCTTCGGCTATAAGCTGCGCGACCTGTTCGAGGTGCTGCCGACAATGGCGGACCCCGCCGGACCGGTCGTCCAGGCGACCACCGCCGCGATACGCGCAGTGCTCGGCCGCGAGCCACAGATCGTCTGCTCCCCCGGCACCTACGACCAGAAGCACATCGACCGCATCGGTCGTCTTAAGGACTGCATCGCCTACGGCCCAGGCATTCTCGATCTCGCCCACCAGCCCGACGAATATGTCGGCATCGACGACCTCGTCGCATCGGCACAGGTAATGGCACGTGCCGCTCACGCGCTGCTGCATCTAGGACCATGAGCGTGGGGTCGCGACGCGGCGACCGGTCAGCTCCCGCCCTCGCGCTGGTGCTCTGGGCCGCGCTGCTATTTTCGCCGACCGCGAGCGCCGCAACGAACATGATCACTCTCGGGCTTGCGCTCGAGCCACCGAACCTTGATCCGACCGCAACGTCCGCCGAGGCCACCCAGGATGTGGTCTACGGCAACGTCTATGAAGGCCTGACGCGCATCACCGAACAGGGCCGCGTCGCGGCGGGGCTCGCCCAAAGCTGGACCGTCAGCGACGACGGCCTGCGCTACCGCTTCAATCTGCGCCGCGGCGTGCACTTCCACGACGGCACGCCGCTCACTGCGGCAGACGTACGCTGGTCGCTGGACCGGGCGCGCGCGGCCGGCTCCACCAACCCCCTGCGCGAGCTGCTTGCACCCTTGCAGGCGATCCACATCGTCGACGAGCTGACCGTCGAGCTCGAGCTGGAACGGCCGGTCGCTGACCTGCTCACCTACCTAGGCTGGGGCAATCTCGTCATCCTCAGCCCAGCCACCGCCACACGGGCCGCAACCGCGCCGGTGGGAACCGGGCCCTACCGCTTCGTCGAGTGGCGCAAGGGCGACGCGGTGGTGCTGGAGCTCAACCCCGACTACTGGGGCACACCAGCCCGCCTCCAACGGGTGACATTCCGGATCGTGCCCGACGCCAGCAGTGCACTGGCGGCCTTGCTGGCTGGAGATGTGGACGGCTATTCCAACTTCCCCGCGCCGGAGGGCGTCGCGGCACTTGAGCACGATGGGCGTTTCACCGTCTCGATCGGCTCGACGGAAGGCGAGACGCTACTGGCCATCAACAACGCACGGCCACCTTTCAACGACCTGCGCGTGCGGCAGGCACTGGCCTACGCGGTCGACCGCCGCGCGATCATCCAGGGTGCGATGTACGGCTACGGCCAACCGATCGGCAGTCACTTTCCGCCGCATGACCCGGCCTACGTCGACCTCACCGCGCGCTACCCGTTCGATCCGGCCGCTGCGCGTGCGCTACTGCGCGAGGCAGGCTATCCGAACGGCTTCGCCCTGACGCTGCGCCTGCCGCCGCCGTACTACGCGCGCCGCAGCGGGGAGATCATCGCAGCACAGCTAGCAGCGATTGGCATACGTGTGCGAATCGAGAACATCGAGTGGGCGCAGTGGCTTGAGCAGGTCTTCAAGAACCGCGACTTCGACCTGACGATCATCTCGCACACCGAGCCGATGGACTACGACATTTACGCGCGGCCCGGCTACTACTTCGGCTACTCGAGCCCAACTTACGCGGCGCGCCTCGCGGCGTTATCCCGTACCCGCGACGAGTCCTCGCGTCTGCGCCTGTTGAGCGAGCTGCAGCGGCAACTGGCCGACGACTGCGTCAACGTCTTCCTGTTCGAGCTACCCAAGCTCGGCGTCTGGCGACACGACCTGCATGGCCTGTGGCGCGAGGCGCCGATACAGGGCATCCCGCTGGCAGCGGCATACCTCGATGGGCCGGCAGGCCATGCAGCGGCAGCCACAATCACCAGATCCAGCGGCGGCGTATTCACTGCGCTCGCGCTCGTGATCTTCACGCTTGCAGCACTGGCACTACGCCGCCACGTCAGCGCCCGCCACCTCTTGGGCCGCAGCATCACGCTTGCAGTCACGCTGCTGGGCGCCTCGTTGCTGATATTTTTGCTCGTGAACGTCCTGCCGGGTGATCCCGCCGCCTACATGATGGGCCTGAACGCGAGTCAGAGCGCTGTCGCGAACCTGCGCGCCGAGTACGGACTGGATGTTCCGGCCTGGCAGCAGTACCTGCAGTGGCTGGCAGCACTCGCACATGGCGACCTCGGGCTCAGCTACACCTACCGCGTGCCGGTCGCCGACCTCGTCGCCCAACGACTCACGGTATCGCTGCCGCTGGCGCTGTATGCGCTGTGCCTTTCGATCGCACTAGCGCTGCCAGCGGCACTCGTCGCCGCGCGCCGTCCGGGCCGGGCGCTGGACTCGCTGCTGATGGGCATCGCGCAGGTTGGACTGGCCGTGCCCAACTTCTGGCTTGGGCTGCTGCTGATCCTGGCGTTCAGCGTACACCTGCACTGGTTCACCGCCGGCGGCTTCCCTGGCTGGCAGGATGGCATAGGACCGGCGCTGCGGGCGCTGACGCTGCCTGCCGTGTCGCTCGCCCTGCCACAGGCGTGCATTCTGGCGCGCGTGCTGCGGGCGGAACTTGGACTGGCACTGGCAGAAGACTACGTCCGCACAGCGCGCGCCAAGGGGCTTAGCAGCTGGCAGGCACTGTGCCGGCACGCGCTACCCAACGCGATGATCCCGGCGCTGACCATCATCGGGCTGCAGTTTTCGTTCCTGCTGGCCGGTGCAATCATCATCGAGACCGTGTTCGCGCTGCCGGGACTTGGCCGACTGCTGTTCCAGGCCACAGCGCAGCGCGATCTGATCGTGGTGCGCGGCGTCGTCCTGTTGCTGGTAGCGGCCGTGGTGCTGGTCAACTTCCTGGTTGAACTGCTGTATGCGGTCGTCGATCCGCGCCTGCGCGACACTGGAGCACGATGATGCCGCCCGCGCGCTTAACCGTGGGTCTGAAAATCGGTACAGTATTGCTGTCGGTCTATGCCGCGCTGGCATTGAGCTCGCTAAGCTCGGTCTACGATGCCGGGCTGACGATAGAAGTCGGCTCCCGCCTGCTCGCGCCGTCGGCAGCGCACTGGTTCGGAACCGATGCGCTGGGTCGGGACGTACTCGCGCTGGTGGCGGTCGGAACGCGCACCTCGCTCGGCGTTGCACTCGCCGCGGTGGCCGCCGGACTGTTGTGCGGCGTACCGCTAGGCCTGCTGGCAGCGGCCCGTGGCGGACTTGCCGACGACGCGCTGGCGCGCGCTGGTGACCTCGTCTTTGCGTTTCCTTCGCTGCTCCTCGCCGTACTGCTCGCGGCAGCCGCCGGCCCCGGGGCAATGACCGCGGTAATCGCCATCGGCGTCTTTAACGTGCCGGTGTTTGCGCGCTTGGTTAGAGGCAACGCACTGAGCCTGATGCAGCGCGACTTCGTCATGGCGGCACGCGTCGCAGGACGCAGTACCGCCGCGATCGCCTTCGACCACCTGCTGCCCAACGTAGCAACACTGATCGTCGTACAGGCAACGATCCAGCTGTCGCTCGCGATCGTCGCTGAAGCGGGACTGTCATACGTCGGCCTCGGCGTTCAGCCCCCGGACCCCAGCTGGGGACGCATGCTCAACGAGGCGCAGACGCTCGCGAGCAGCGCCCCCTGGCTGGCGCTGTTTCCGGGCCTTGCGCTGGCGCTCGCAGTGCTTGCACTCAACCTGGTCGGTAGCGCGATGGCCACGCACTTGGACCCCCGCTCCAGGGCCGGATCACCGTGACCGTCCGACTACAGGTCCGCGACCTCAGCGTTTCGCTCGACGGGCACCCGCTTGTGACGGCCATCGAGCTTGAGGTCAACGCAGGCGAGGTCTACGGACTGGTCGGCGAGTCCGGATCTGGCAAGTCGATGATCGCCTTGGCGTTGATGGGACTGCTGCCAGCAGGTGCGACCGTCAGCGGCAGCGTGAGGCTGGATGGGCACGAATTGCTCGGTGCGGACGAGGCCACGCTCTGTACGATCCGCGGCCGCGGCATCGGCATCGTGTTCCAGGAGCCCGCCACGGCCCTCAATCCGCTGCTGACGATCGGCGCACAGGTCACCGAAGGCCTGCTCGCGAACAGCGCAGCGACGCCGGCAGAGGCCGCCATGCGCGCGGCGGCGGTGCTCGCACGGGTCGGACTACCCGCCGCAAGCATCCCACCCACACGCTACCCGCACGAGCTCTCCGGCGGCCAGCGGCAGCGCGTGGCGATCGCCATCGCCATCGCCGCGCGACCGGCGCTGCTGATCGCCGACGAGCCGACAACCGCACTGGACGTGACGACTCAGGCGCAGATCCTCGCGCTGCTACGGACGCTGGCGAGCGAGGATGGCATGGCGATGGTCCTCGTCAGCCACGATCTTGCGGTCGTCGCCGAATCCGCCCATTCGATCGCGATCCTGCGCTCGGGTCGCATCGTGGAACAAGGTCGGCTCACAACCATTCTGACCCGGCCTGCGCACCCCTATACCCAGCAGCTGCTGCGCGACTACCAACCGCCCGAACTGCTGCCGCGACTGACCGAGCCGACGGAAGTGTTGCTGCGGGCCGAGGACCTGATACGTGACTATCCGTTGCCACGCAGATCGTTCTTCGGCCCTACGCCGACGCGGCGCGCGCTCGACGGGGTCAGCCTGCGCATCGCCGCCGGCGAGCGGGTGGGCCTCGTCGGCGAGTCCGGCAGCGGCAAATCGACTCTGGTACGGGCGCTGCTCGGCCTGGACCGAGCGCAGTCGGGCACCGTCCGGATCGCGGGCGAGGCGCTGTACGCCGTGGGCGCCGAGCGGCTGCGACCGCTACGACGCCTGGTCCAGGTGGTCTTCCAGGACCCCTATGGCAGCCTGAACCCCCGCCACAGCATCGGCCGCATCGTCGCCGAGCCACTGCACCTGTATCCAGAACGACTACCGCGGCCGGAGCGTGAGCGGCGCGTGACGGCGGCCCTCGAAGCGGTCGGGCTAGGCTCCGCCAACCTCCGCGCCAGGCCCGAGCAGTTTTCCGGCGGCCAACGCCAGCGAATCGCGATCGCGCGCGCGCTGGTCGTCGAGCCGCGGCTGCTGGTGCTGGACGAGGCGGTTTCCGCGCTCGACGCCACCACCCGCCTACAGATCCTGGAGCTGCTGGCCCGCCTGTGGCGAGAGCGCGGCCTCGCCTATCTGTTCGTGACCCACGACCTCGCGGTGGCGCGGGCAGTCACCGACCGACTGCTGGTGATGCACGAAGGACGGATCGTCGAACAAGGGGCAACGGCCCGGATACTCGACCGGCCGGAACACCCGTACACTCGCACTCTGGTCGCCGCAACGCCGCTGTTCGACCGCGCACTGGCGCGCCGCAGCGCAGAGGATTCCCCGGAATGACGCTGCCGTTCACGACTGACCTGCTGCTAATCGACGGCGAATGGCGTCATGCCGACGGCGGCGCAACGCTGCCCGTCGAGGACCCGTCAACGGGACTCGAGATCGGACGTATCGCGCGCGGCACCGCCGCGGACGTCGATGTCGCCGTTCGAGCGGCGCGTAAAGCGTTTGACGGCGTCTATGGCAACCTAACGGCACTGCAGCGCGGTCGCCTGCTTGCCGAGCTTGGCCGTGCGGTAAGCGCGCAGGTGGACATGCTCGCCGCACTCGAGGTGCGCGACGTAGGCAAGCCAGTGAGCCAGGCACGTGCCGACGTGGTCGCCCTCGCCCGCTACCTTGAGTTCTACGCGGGCGCCGCCGACAAGCTGCACGGCACGACGATTCCGTATCTAGCGGACTATACGATTTACACCTTGCGGGAGCCGCACGGCGTCACCGGGCACATCATCCCGTGGAACTACCCGATGCAGATCATCGGCCGTTCCGTCGGTGCTGCTCTCGCCGCCGGCAATGCGGTGGTGATCAAGCCGGCTGAGGAAGCGTCGCTGACGACGCTCGCGTTCGCCCGTCTGGCGATGGAGGTGGGCTTCCCCGCCGGAGCCATCAATGTCGTGCCTGGACTCGGCGAGGAGGCCGGCGCCGCACTGGCCGCCCATCCAGGCGTCAACCACGTGTCCTTCACCGGCTCGGTCGAGGTCGGCATCGCGGTACAGGCCGCCGCGGCTCGGCACGTCGCACCGGTCACGCTCGAGCTGGGCGGCAAGTCGCCGCAACTGGTTTTTGACGACGCCGACCTCGAAGTCGCACTGCCGGTCCTCGTGCGCGCTGGCCTGCAGAACGCTGGCCAAACCTGCTCAGCAAGCTCACGTCTGCTGGTGCAGCGTAGCGTCTACGATCAGGTCGTCGAGGCGCTGGTCAGCCGCTATCGCGCGCTACGCGTCGGGCCCGCCGCGCAGGATCTGGATCTGGGGCCACTGATTTCGGCGGCGCAACTGCAGCGAGTGCGCGGACTGCTCGCCGCCGGACTGGGCGCCGGCGCCGAACTTCTTGCCGCCGGCGAGGTGGTCGACACCGCGCCCGAACGCGGCCACTACGTCGCGCCTGCCCTGCTGGGCAGCGTGCGGCCCGACCAGCCGCTGGCCCAAGAGGAAATCTTCGGGCCGGTGCAGGTGGTGATGGCGTTCGACTCCGAGGAAGAGGCCATCGCGCTCGCCAATGGCACCCGCTTCGGTCTGGTCGCAGGCGCCTGGACGCGCGATGCCGGTCGCCAGCATCGGCTGGTCCGGCGACTCCGTGCAGGGCAGGTGTTTCTCAACGACTACGGCGCCGCCGGCGGGGTCGAACTGCCATTCGGTGGGGTCGGCTGGTCGGGCCATGGTCGCGAGAAGGGATTCGAGGCGTTGTATGGATTCACGACCGTCAAGACGGTCGCGGCCCGTCACCGCTGAACGACGATATGCGAGGCACACAGATGCGACTTTCAGGCAAGACAGCGGTCGTGACCGGCGCGGCGTCCGGCATCGGAGCCGGCATCGCGCGACGCTTTGTTGCCGAAGGTGCGCGCGTGGTGATCGCCGACATAAACGCTGCCGCCGCAACGGCACTAGCAGCTGAGCTCGGCGACGCGGCCATCGCAATCGCCGTGGACGTCGCCGATCGGGACAGCGTCGCTGCACTTGCTGCAGCAGCGACTGCGGCGCTCGGCGCAATCGACATACTGATTAACAATGCCGGCATCGGCCACGTCCCGCAGGCGCTCGAGGATCTTGCCGACGACGAGTTCGAGCGCCTGCTGGCAGTGAACGTGCGTTCGGTGTACCTGACCGCGCGCGCACTGGTGCCGGCGATGAAGACCCGCCGCCGCGGCGTGATCCTCAACATCGGCTCGACCGCAGGCGTCAGTCCGCGGCCACTGCTGACCTGGTACAACGCCTCCAAGGGCTGGGTCATCACCGCGACGCGCTCTATGGCCGTCGAGCTCGCGCCGTTCGGCATCCGCGTCAACGCGATCAATCCGGTAGCGAGCGAGACGCCGCTGCTGGCGACATTCATGGGCAGCGATACGCCGGAGACCCGCGCGCGGTTCCTCGCCTCGATTCCGCTCGGTCGCTTCGCGACGGCGGAGGACATGGCGAACACGGCGACGTTCCTGTGTTCCGATGAAGCCGGCATGATCACCGGCGTCGCCCTCGAGGTCGATGGCGGCCGCTGCATTTGAAGAACGGGAGAGGAACTTGCGCCCAGGCCCCCTGAACCTGATCACCGACGTACCCGGCCTGCGGGTCGGACACGCCACCGACGAGCGCTCGCACAGCGGCGTGACGACACTGTGCGGCGACCAGCCGCTGGTGGCGGGCGTCGATGTTCGCGGTGGCGCACCCGGCGTTCGCGAGACCGACACTCTCGCTCCCGATGCGCTGATCGGACACGCGCATGCGATCGTGCTCGCCGGCGGCTCCGTGTTCGGACTGGCGGCCGCGGACGGTGTCGCCATCGCCCTGTCGAACGCCGGCGTTGGCCTGCATATCATGACGCACACGCGCGCGATCCCGATCGTGCCGGCAGCGGTGCTGCACGACCTTGCCGGCAGCGGCGACAAGAGCTGGACCGAATCGCCCTACCAGGCGCTCGGCGCCGCATCGCTGCAGTCAGCCACCACCCGGTTTGCACTGGGCGCGATCGGCGCCGGCCGTGGCGCACGCGCAGGCCAGCAGCGCGGCGGTCTGGGCTCCGCCTCGCTGGACCTCGGCGACGGACTGATCGTCGGCGCTTTGGTCGCCGTCAACTCGATCGGCAGCGTGTTTCTACCCGACGGCCGCACATTTCACGCCTGGCCCTACGAGATCGACGGCGAGTTTGGAGGTCGGCGGCCAGTCGACACAGCGCCACTGATCGACCCGGCGCCGCCTGAGTCACGCCTGGGCGACCTCGCCGCACTCCAGCCCGGCACGAGCACGGTCATCGCGATCGTAGCGACCTCCGCGGCGCTATCGCGCGCGGATTGCAGACGCATCGCGGTCATGGCACACGACGGCATCGCCCGGGCCGTACGCCCGTCACACACGCCGTTCGATGGCGACACGATCTTTGCAGTTGCCACAGGTGTAGCCGGTACAGATGGGCCGGCGCCACCCTCGCTGGTTGCGCGACTAGGATCCGCTGCCGCCGACTGCCTCGCCCGCGCTATCGCGCGCGGTGTCTACGAGGCGCAGCAACGCGGTTGAGTTGTCCCGCCTCAGAGCGCGCGGTGACAGCGCGCCTGATGGTCGTCGACGATGCCTACCGCCTGCATGAACGCATAGCAGATCGTCGTTCCGACGAAACGAAAGCCCGCCTTCTTGAGCGCACGGCTCATGGCGTCGCTCTGCGGCGTGGACACCGGCAACTCACCCAGAGTGCGCGGCCGCCGCCGCGCCTGCGGCGGCGCAAAGCTCCATAGCAACGCTTCAAGGCCGCCCTCGCCGCCGCCCAATTGCAGGTACGCACGCGCATTGGACACCAGCGACTCGAGCTTGAGGCGGTTGCGGATAATCCCGGCATCCTGCATCAGCCGCTCGATGCGCGCCGGCGTATAGCGCGCCATGCGCGCCGCATCGAATCCATCGAGAACCTTTCGGTAGCGCTCACGCTTGCGCAGCACCGTGATCCAGCTGAGACCCGCCTGCGCCCCTTCCAGGCACAGCATCTCGAACAACAGCGCATCGTCATGGACCGCCACGCCCCACTCGGCATCATGATAGGCGACATATAACGGATCGGTGCCACACCACGCGCATCGCAGCACGCCGTCATCGTGCTGCAGCACGGACCGACGCAGCTGGGCTTCCCTGTCGCTCATCAGGCCCCCTACAGTCCGAGCCGATCAAGCCAGCGGTAACCCTGCACGGCGATCGGCAAAAACCAGGGTCGGCCGGTGTAATACGGCCGTGATGGGAACGGCAAGTTACGCAGCGCCGACTCGCCACCCGGCCGATCCGCCATCCACCGCCCTACACGCCGCCCATAGTAGGTCGCACTTGGAACACCCTGGCCGCAATACCCCATGCTGTAGTAGACCCCGTCACGCTCGCCGAGATGCGGCATTGTGTCGAACGTAAAGCCTACAAAGCCCATCCACGCGTGCGTGATGCCCACCTGGGCGAGTTCCGGAAAAACCTCCCCAAGCATCTGCCGAAGGCGCGGTACACAGCGTGCGATATCGGTTTCGCCGGCGGCGGCACGACCGCCGAACAGGATGCGCCGGCCATCTGGCGAGGGGCGGATATAGACCACCACCCGGCGCGTGTCGCCCAGGTTCCTGCCGTGCGGTATCAGACGCGCAACAACGGCCGGATCGAGCAGCTCGGTCGCAACGATGTAGCTGCCGATCGGGAACACCCGCCGTCGATGCCACGGCGACAGCGGTCCGCTATAGCCGTTGGTAGCGAGCAGCACGCGCCGTGCGCGCACGGTTCCTGCGGCGGTTGCAACCTCGAGGCCATCGCGGTTGCGATCGATGCTGCGCACCTCGCAGTGACTGGCAAACTGCGCGCCGGCCTCGACAGCCTGGCGGTGCATGGCGACCACAAGGCGCAGCGGCTGCACCGCCGCCTCGCCGGGAAACACGACACCACCGTGATACAGCGGGCTGTCGATCGCTTCGGCCTGGCGCGCCGCAGGCACGACCTCGAAGGGCACCTCAAATCCACGCGGCTGCTGCTCGACGGAACGCACCAGTGCCTGGTAGTGACGGCGCGTATGCGCCCCGACGAAGGCGCCGACATCGCGCCAGTCGCAATCCAGTTCGCCGCTGATGGCGCGCTCCCGCAGCTCAGCAACTGCCTCCATCCCTTCGCGATAGATGCCGTCGGCAATCGCACGACCGTGGCGGGCGACAAGCTCTGCGTGACTGGGCTTGATGCTGAAGGCGACCTGGCCACCATTGCGCGACGAGCAGCCGCCACCCAGTGGGCCCGCGTCCAGCACCAGCGTCGAGCGACCCGCCAGCGCGGTCTCCCGCGCAGCTGCAAGGCCGGTATAGCCGCTGCCTACGACCAGCACGTCGACCTGCGCCGGCAGCGCAGTGGCAGGCGCCACCGGCAGCGGCACGTCATCCTGCCAGTAGCAACGGTCCACGCTGCTCAACGGTGCCCCCCGGAGCCTGGCGAGCGACGGTTGCGGTACGGAAACCACCAGCTCTTGCGCTCCATCACGTAATCCATGTGGACATGCTTGGACTCGCGGAATGCATCGAGGCCCTCGGCGCCCAGTTCACGACCGATACCACTGTGGCGCATGCCGCCAAACGGCCCCGCCTCGTTGTCGGTGAGTGGATCATTGATCCAGAAAGTGCCCGCCTTGATGAACTCCATCGCCTGCATCGCGACCTTCAGATCGTTCGTGTAGATGCACGCGCCAAGGCCGTACTCCGAATCATTGGCAAACCGAATGGCCTCGTCCGTGTCGTCGAACGGCGTGACCGACAATACGGGACCGAAGATCTCCTCACGCGTCGGCAGGCTGCCGTGGCGGACGTTCTTGAGGATGGTCGGCTGGAAGAAATGCCCGGGCAGGCCCTCGGGCCGGAAGCGGAAACCGCCCAGAACGAGCTGCGCACCATCACGGATCGAGCGGGCGACCTGATCCTCGACCCGTCGTGACGCCTCTCGCGAGATCAGCGGCCCCATGTCGTTGTCGGCCTTCATGCCATCGCCCACTGACAGCTCACCGATATACATGTGCAGCCGCATGACGAATTCGTCCGCGATCGAGCGATCCACGTAGATGCGCTTGGCAGAGGTGCAAACCTGGCCTGAGTTGAGCAGCCGCGCCCAGGCGACACCGGGCACAGCGACATCAAGATCGGCGTCCTTGCAGACGATAAATGGGTCGACCGAGCCGAGCTCGAGGTTGACCTTCTTCAGTGCCGCGCCGGCCGCCGCGGCGACCTTGCGACCCACGGCAGTGGAGCCGGTGAACGCGATCATGTCGACATCCGGGTGATCGACTAGCGCCGCGCCGGTGTCGGGCCCTCCGGTCAGCACGTTCACGACACCCGGCGGCAGAATGTCGTAGACCTCGGCGAGCAAAAGGTTCGACAACGGATTCTGGTGTGGCGGCTTGCAGACGACCGTATTGCCGGCCGCGATAGCCGGCGCCACCTTCCACGCCATCAGCAACAGCGGGAAATTGAACGGCGCTATCGCCGCGACCACGCCAAACGGCTCCTTGATGGTGAAATTGATCTGGTGCGGCGCCACGGGCGGAATCGAATTGCCGTAGCTTGAACGAGCTACCTCGCCGTAGTACTCGAAGCACGCCGCGACCCAGTCAATGCAGTCGATCGACTCGACCAGCGGCTTGCCGGTTTCCTGCGTCATGAGCGTGGCCAACGCCTGCTCACGCGCGCGGATCCGCGCGCCGATCTCACGCATCAGGCCCGCCTTCTCCACCGCAGGGACCTTCCACCAGTCGCGCTGGGCGGCACGCGCGGCCGCCACCGCCCGTGCCACATCCTCAGGCCCACACTCCGGCACGACGCCGAGCGGCTTGAGTGTCGCGGGATTCTGGATCTCGCGGCTAGCATCCGTCTGCGCGTCAACCCACGCTCCGTTGATCAGGATCTTGTGCACGTAGCCTCGCTCCTTAGCAGGGCCGAACCCGGCCTGCGGCTATCATGCCCGAGAGCCGTTCCGGGCCGGTAGCGTCGCCGTACAGGGCACGCCACAATGCGCGATGAACGCACCCGCCTCCGCCCCGCTGCTGATGTGGCTCACGCCGGCCATGATCGCCCTGCTGCTGTATGGCCTCGGCCAGGGACTGGTGAAGAAATGGATCGGCGAAGTGCCGCCGGCCCGCTTCTGCCTGTACTTTGTGCTGGCCAAATCCGTGATCAACCTGAGCTACTTCCTCAGCCAGGACCATCCCTCGCTGCTGGCGTCGGACGGACACCCGTTTCTCGTCTATGGCGTACTGGCCTACATGCTGGAGGGCACCGGCTGGATCCTCTACTTCGAGTCGATCGTCGCAGGCCCCATCACCATCGTCGGGACGCTTTCCGCCGCGTATCCGGCGCTAACGGTCGTGTTCGCACACTGGTTTCTTGGCGAAACACTAAGCCCCCTGCAGTACGGCGCGGTCACGCTTGTGATCGGCGGTTGCCTGGGCCTGTCCTACTCGCCGCCCGATGCCGAGCAGAAGCTGACCGGCCGGCGCTGGATTCCCCTGTCTCTGATCGCGCTGGTGATGTGGGCTTCATCCCAGACACTGGTGAAGTACTCTTACGGATTGGCGCAGGCGGACGAGGTCAACCTCGCGCTGTGCAGCACGATTGGCGGCGCACTCACGCTCGGCATCTATGGCCTGCTCAAGGGCCGCAGCGGCAGCCACTCGGTGCGCGGATGGGTGCACTCGTTCGTGCCGATGGGAATGCTGGCTGGCGGGGATCTGGGCGTGATCATCGCCAACCGCTACGGACCGATCTCGTTCGTGACGCCGCTGACCGGCGCCTATCCGGTCGTGACGCTGGTGTTCGCCGCCCTGGTGCTGAAGGAAAACATCAGCAGGCTGCAATACGCCTGCATCGCCGCGATCATCGGCGGAATGCTGCTCTGCCCGCAGTGAGGAACTCGGTCACGGCCGCTACGAACGCCGCCGGCTGATCCCAGTGCAGCGAGTGGGCGGCGTCCGCCAACTCGCTGCAGTGGACCCCGTTCAGGTCCGCAAAGCTCGCTCGACTTGCGGCCGGCACGAGCAACAGGTCCAACGCCCCACACAGCACCAGCGTCGGCGCCGTAATCCTGTCACCGCCCCGCGGCGCGCCGGCTACGGCCGCCGCGAGCTGCGCCCGAAACGCGGCTGCGGGCTGCGGATACGGGTAGGCCGCTGCCAGCCGAGCGGCATCGGCGACGCGACGGGGGTCGGCGAAGAAGTCAGGCCGGAACAACCACTGGAAGAGCAGGCGGAACCACAAGTCAGCCGGCAGCCCGGCCTCGCGGGCCGTGGCAAGGTCACCCAGCAGTCCAGCGCCGCGCGCGTCGATCGCGCCACTGGCCGCCAGCACGAGCTGATCCACCCGATCCGGCGCCGCCACCGCGAGTCGGTGCGCGACGAGCCCACCGAGCGAGTGACCCAGCACATGCGCGCGAGCAATCCCGAGGTGGTCGAGCAGCGCGAGCGCGTCCTCCGCCAGCAGCTCCATAGACACCGGTGCGTCATGGGGCAACGTGCGGCCCGCGCCGCGGATATCGGGCAGTACCAGGCGGAAGTTCCGCGCCAAGGCCGCGCGCACCGGCGCCCAGCTCTGCGAGTCGCTGGCAAGCCCGGGTAGCAGCAGCAAAGACGGGCCCGTGCCGTCCAGCTCGTAGTACAGCTCCACTCCGGGGCGCGCGAAAATCGCCATCGGCGCCCCTGTCAGCGACGCGGCCGATCAGCGCGGGCAGCGGCGGCCGCCGCCTGCGCGGGCAGGCGCAACTGCCCATACAGAGCGGCGAGCGTACGGTTGAGGGCAACCCCATCAGGCTCTGCCCGCCGACGCTCCTCCAGCAACTGCTGCGCGGCGGTGCACGCGCCGCTATGCACGAGGCTGTCCAGATAGATCTGCTGGAACAGGTCACGCTGCGCGTGGCTACCCCCAATCTCCAGCAGCCGGCCCAGCGCGGGCCGCAGCTGCGCCCTGCAGGTCACGTAGTCGCCGCGCGCATGAGCGACCAACCCATAGGCCGCCGGCCGCGCGATATCGGCCCAGACGCCGCGTACGGCGGCTGGTGCCTCATTGGCGTGCCGACCGATGGCGTCCAGCAGCTCGTCCGCCTCCGCGCGCCCGGCCCGCGCGAGGCCATACAGGTACTGCAGCGTCAGGAACGGCTCGACCACGTCGCCACGCCGTTCTGCGAGGTAATGCGCCACGGCTGACCAGCGCTCGCCGACCGACTGGCCGGCCAGCTCCAGGCGCGCAAGCAACGACACCGCCCCGATCTGGTCCTGCGAGTAATCCCGGTCGCGCCCCCAGACATGCCGGTCGTAGATCCCGAGCGCCTCATCGAATCGACCCTCGGAGATGTAGAACACCGCCAGATGCCACCAGTTGTGGGTGTACAGGAACGACGTCAGGCCATCCCAGTCGGCTGTTGCCGCCTCGAGCAGGTCGATCCCCTCGAGGATGCGGCCCTGCGTGAGCATCACGTGCGCGAGCGCGTGCTGCGCCCACGGCTCGCGCGCATAGAGCGCCAGCGCCGCACGCGCTGCCGCCTCGGCCTCCGGCAGCAGGTGGCACTGCTCGTAGGCGAACGCCAGCATGCCGTGCAGCTGGGCGATATCGCCCGCCGCCGGCAGCGAACCGAGCGCCACCCGCAGCATTGCGGGGCAGTTGCCACGGTTAAAGTTCAGGTACTGGTGCAGTTTCAGTGCCGCCAGATCCCGCGGCGAGCGCTCCAGGATCAGGTCGGCGACCGCGGTAGCGCCGTCGATGTCGGCCGCTATCCAGCGCGCCAGCAAATCGACGTTCTGCCGCTCGCGCAAAGTCGCCCCTGCCTGGCTCGCACGGGCGCGCTGCAGATAACGCGCTGCATTCACCGGCCCGATGGGCGACTCGGCGAACATCCATAGCCAACCGGCGTAAGTGTTCGCGAGGCAGTGATCCGGGTCAGCGTCGGCGGCCGCTAGCACCTCGAGGATGCGCGGCTCGTAGCCGAGGAAGCCCGCGACAAAGCCGTCGATCGCGGCAAGGGTCGCAGCACCACCGGCCGTCACGGGGTTGCCCAGGTAGTCGTGCACGACACTCACGGCGTGCCGGCCTGCAGCGCCTCCAGGAACGCCCCAACATCGGCAGCGGAACGCGCCGGGATCTCGACCTGTGGCAGATGGCCGACGTTCGGATAGCTCAGCAGCCGCGCGCCGGCAATCGCTGCGGCGAAGCGCCGGCCAGCGGCAATCGGAATCAGCGTGTCCGACTCGCCGTGCAGCACGAGCGTCGGCACGTGGATCACCGACAGCAGCTCGTCGCTCGCGCTGGTGAAGGAGCTCGGATTTGCCGACATCAGGATCGCCCGATGGCCAGGCGCGCGCTGCAGCGCCGCCCAGCGATCGACGAATGCGTCGGCAATCACAGCCGGATCGTAGACGTCCTGCTTCAGTCCTTGCTCAATCAGCGGCCGGTTATCGATATGTGCGAGCAGCCAGCGACCAGCACGGTACTGCAGGATACGGAACGCCAACGGCAGCTCCTTCGGCGCCGCCAATGGCCAGCCAGCCGCGTCCACCAGCACCAGCGCGCTCAAGCGCTCAGCGTGGCTCACCGCATATCGCCACGCCACTCCACCGCCCATTGAATTTCCGGCGAGCGCGAACTTCGGCAGGCCCAGCTGCGCGGCGAACGCCTCGAGCAGGTCGACGTAGCTGTCGGAAGAAAGCGCATAGCCATCCGGTGCGCGCGTCAGCCCGTGTCCCGGCAAGTCGACACTGAGCACGCGGAACTTCGTCGCCAGCACCTCGGTCCAGCCATCCCAGGAGGTGAACGAGTCACCGTAGCCGTGCACCAGCACGAGCACCGGCGCGGCCGCGTCACCGCTGGCGCGATAGTGCAGGTGCACGCCACCGGGCAGGTCGACGTAAGCCGAGCCCTTGCTCGCGTAACGCGCCTCCAGCTCCTGATACGGAATGTCCGGGCCACGCAGCCACGCCCAGAGCCCGAGCACTGCGAGCGTGAGCCCCAGCGCCAGTCCGATCGAGATCCTTGCGGCGATGCTCACTTAAGCCTCCCCCGCAGTACCGCTCAGAACGACCACTTCAGGCGCACGCCAAAGGTCGTCGGCTCGCCAGCCGCAGCAACATTGGTGTTCGGCAGGAAGTAATTCTTGGTCAGGTAGTACTTCTGATCGGTCAGGTTGCGCACCCAGAGCGACACGCCCCAGCTCGCCCCGGCCTGCGGCGACAACGTCACGCTGGCATTGGCGAGCCAGTACGAGTCATTGGTGAACACAGGCCCGAGCAGGAACAGCTGTGGATACTTGTCGTGGTAGCTGTAGTTGGTTTCGGCGCGCAGATTGAAAATGCCGACCGGAACGGTGTAGGCGAGCTGACCGCCATAACTGGTCTTCGGGAAGTCGATGTCATGGCCGTTGAAGTCGACATCGCTGCTGTTGAGGATCGTCTCGGTGAACTTACCCTTCTTGTAGCCGACGTACTGGCTGATATCGAGCCCCTGCAGCGGATGCCACTCGAGCTCCACTTCGATGCCGTCAATACGCGACTTCGGCGCATTGATGAAGCGACCGACGTCGGACTGCGAGAACGGATCGAAGATCTTCGACAGGATCTGCTGGTCGCGGTACTCGTAGTGGAACACTGACGAATTGAGGCGCAGCGTCGACGAAAATTCACTCTTCACGCCCACTTCAAGCGCCGTCAGCGTCTCGGGCTTGAAGCCGTCGACTGCATGTGGCGTGAGGGTGTTGTGCGCCGTGAAGCCACCGGACTTCGTGCCGCGACTGATGGTTGCGTAGAGCAGATCGCGCGGCGCTAGCTGGTACTCAAGGCCAATCTTACCGGAGACGTCGGAGTTGGTAAGCGAGCGCGACTGCGAGCCGCTGCTGAGGTCGAAGGTCAGGCCAGTGGGGTTGGCGGCGCTGGCGACGTCGGCGAAATTCGGCGGATTGCCCACCGCGAACAGGGTCGTCAGCCCCTCCAGCTCACGCTTTTCATGCTCGTAGCGCAGGCCGAGTACACCCTTCAGCTTGTCAGTGAACTTGTAGCCAGTCTGACCGAACAACCCGAATGACGTGCCATTCTGGGAGTACTCGGTACGCGCCGCACCACCCAGGCGCTGTGCGAAATCGTTGTTGAACTGTTCGTGCAGCTTGTCGTCCGCGTAATAGAGGCCGGCAAGCCAGTCGAGCGTGGCAGCTGGCTTCGATGCGATGCGCACTTCCTGCGAGAACGATTTTGCGCCGCTCTCAAAGTAGACGTCCGACTCGATGTATGCGGTCGCATCCCAGTCGTTGAGCTCGTGGCGGGCCAGCTTGTTATAGGCCGTGATGCTGGTCAGTGTGGCCGCGCCGAGGTCAACGTTGACGTCGAGACTGGCGCCGTTATTGGTGTTGTTGACCCCGGGCTTGGAGTTCGGCGAGATACCGACCGCCTGCGCGAAGGCCGGGCGAAGGCTCCAGCCGGTCGCGTAGGGGCTCGTGTCTGCCGCAAGATTCGGGAACAGCGGCACGCCCTCGCCATCGGTCGGCGCCGGCGTGAACGACGAGAACAGCTGCAGACCGTAGGCGTCCGACTTGTCCTTGGAGGAGTGCAGCGACAACCGCACGTCCGTGCCATCGGAGATCGTCCACAGCAGCTGAACGCGGGCCGCGAGCTTGTCCTTGTCGCCCAGCTCCTCGCCGGTGGCGCGATTGCGCTGCCAGGCACCCCCCTGTTCGGCGGCAACCGCGATGCGGCCACTGAGAGACTCACCGAGCGGACCGGACAGGAAGGCCTCGGTCACCAGCGCATTATGGGAGCCGAACTCGACGTCGGCGCCAGCATGCAACTCGCGCGTCGGCCGGTTCGAAATGAAGTTGACCGCACCGCCAGTCGTGTTGCGGCCATAGAGCGTGCCCTGCGGGCCGCGCAGCACTTCGATGCGGCTCACGTCGAACACCTGCCCCTGCGTCTGGATCGGAAACGGCAGCGCGACACCATCGACGCTGACGCCGACCGGCGAGCTGTTGTTTGAGGTGTAGTCGATGAAGCCCACGCCGCGCAGGCGGAACTGAGGCTGGCCGCTGCCGAACGCCGGCTCGACCTCGAGGCTCGGCGTGGCATTCTGCAGATCGTTGACGTTCGCGACGCCAGCGTCCTTGAGGCTGTCGACCGACAGCACCGACAGCGCGATGCCGACGTCCTGCGCCGACTCGGCGCGTCGCTGGGCCGTGACGACGACTTCTTCGAGCCGGCCGGTATCGATCGCCGGGGCGGCAGCGGCGGTTGCTGCCGCAAGGACGCCTGAGACTACCAACGCAACGCGGGAGTAGAAAATCTTGGTGGAATTCATCTGAATACTCCGGTCAACGACGCCCGACACCTGCGGGCTGCCACCCCGGGCGCGGACAGGCAGGGGCAGCCCGATTTCCAATGTACCGCCGGCCCGTTGCGTGATCGCAACATCCGCCGGCGAACCGCGAGGTCCGCCAGCGGCTGGCCGGCTCGATCATGTGGACTTAGGCTACCACCGACAAGGGCCGGGGCTCATCACCAGCGCTTATCGAAGCATCACTTCATCGTAGGAATGGAGAAGTCGGCGCGAACCGACTCCGGCTCCGGCCAGCGCTGCGTCACCGTCTTCAGGCGCGTGTAGAACCGCACGCCTTCGGGGCCGTGCATGTGGTGATCGCCGAACAGCGACGAGCGCCAACCACCGAAGCTATGGAACGCCATCGGCACCGGAATCGGCACATTGACGCCAACCATGCCAACCTCGATGTCACGCACGAACGCATGAGCGACAGCGCCGCTGCGGGTGAACACCGCAGTACCGTTCGCGAACTCGTGACTGTTGATCAACTTCACCGCCGAGGCATAGTCGGGCACGCGCACCACCGACAGCACCGGCCCGAAGATCTCTTCGCGATAGATGCGCATCTCGGGACGCACGCGATCGAACAGTGTGGGACCGACGAAGTAGCCCTGTTCGCACCCGGGCACCGAAACGCCACGACCGTCGGTCACGAGGGTCGCGCCCTCGCCAACGCCGGAATCGATGTAGCCGACCACGCGCTCGCGCGCGGCATCGGTCACCAGCGGACCCATGTCGACACCCGCAGCATCCGGCGCACCGACCTTGAGAGTACCGACGCGACGGGCCAGACGCTCGACCAGCGCGTCCGCGGTGGCGTCACCGACGGCCACTGCCACCGAGATTGCCATGCAACGCTCGCCTGCTGAGCCGTAGGCGGCGCCGATGATCGCCTCGGTTGCGGCATCGAGGTCCGCATCCGGCATGATGACCGCGTGGTTCTTGGCGCCGCCGAGCGCCTGCACACGCTTGCCATGCTGCTGCGCCTGCTCCTGAATGTAGCGTGCGATCGGCGTGGAGCCGACGAAGCTGACCGCGGCAATCCCCGGATGCTGCAGGATCGCGTCGACCGCGACCTTGTCACCCTGCACGACGTTGAACACGCCGTCCGGCAGGCCGGCCTGCTTGAGCAGGTCGGCCAGCAGCAGCGCCGTCGATGGGTCGCGCTCCGACGGCTTGAGAATGAACGCATTGCCGCAGGCAAGCGCCACCGGGAACATCCACATCGGCACCATTGCCGGGAAATTGAACGGCGTGATGCCGGCGACCACGCCCAGCGGCTGGCGGATGCCGTAGCTGTCGACGCCTGTGCCCACACTCTCGCTGAACTCACCCTTGAGCAGCTGCGGCGCACCGCAAGCGAACTCGACAACCTCCATGCCGCGGGTAATCTCACCCTCGGCATCAGCCAACGTCTTGCCATGCTCCTCGGACAGCGTCTTGGCCATCTCCTTCGCGTGCTGGACGATCAGTTCCTTGAACCGGAACATCACCCGCGCACGCGTCAGCGCAGGCGTCCGCCCCCAGGCCGGCTGCGCAGCGCGCGCGCTCTGCACGGCAGCGTCAACGTCAGCGCTCGCGGCCAGCACGACCTCGCGCACCGGGCGGCCGAGCGCGGGGTTGTAAACGGGCTGGCGACGGGCAGTGCCGGCCGGCACGAGCTTGCCGTGAATGTAGTGGGTGGCAACGTCGGCCGGCTTGGCCAGACCCGAAACCTGCAGCTGAGCGCTCATATCCTGTTCCTCTGCTCTATCTTCAGACGGCCGCGGCACGCAGCGCGCGCCGCAGGCCTTCGACCATGGACTCAACTTCGTCGACACTGCTGATGAACGGCGGCGCGACGGCGAGGATGTCGCCACTGAACCGCACCAGCAGGCCTTCCTCCATCGCCTTCTCGAACACCTGGATCGCCTTCATGCCGGGCTTTCCGGCCATCGGTGCAAGCTCGATCGCGGCGGCAAGGCCCACGTTGCGAATGTCGATGACGTTCGGCTCGCCCTTGAGGGAGTGCACCGCACGCTCCAGCACCGGCGCGAGCGCCGCTGCCTTCTCGATCAGCTTCTCGTCGGCCATGACGTCCAGCGTCGCCAGTCCAGCCGCGATCGCCAGCGGATGCGCCGAGTAGGTGTAGCCGTGGAAGAACTCGATCATGTGGGCAGGGCCGGTCATGAACGTCTCGTAGATCTCATCGCGCGCAATCACGCCACCAAGCGGCACGGTCGCATTGTTGACGGCCTTGGCAAACGTGGTCAGATCGGGCTGGACACCGAAGTAATCGGCGCCGAACGGCGTGCCCAGGCGACCGAAACCGGTAATGACCTCGTCGAAAATCAGCAGGATGCCGTGCTTGGTGCAGATCTCCCGCAGGCGCTGCAGATAGCCCTTCGGCGGCACGACGACGCCAGTCGAACCCTGCATCGGCTCGACGATCACCGCAGCGATGGTCGACGCGTCATGCAGGGCCACGATGCGCTCGAGGTCATCGGCGAGGTGCGCGCCCCAGGTCGGCTGACCGACGCTATAGGCCATCTCGGCCGGATTGTAGGTGTGCGGCAAGTGGTCGACACCGGGGATCATCAGCGGCGCGAACATCTTGCGGTTCGGGGCAATGCCGCCGACCGAGATGCCGCCCATGCCGACGCCATGGTAGCCACGCTCCCGACCAATGATGCGGGTGCGCGAGGCCTCACCGCGCGCGCGATGATAGGCAACGGCGATCTTCAGCGCGGTGTCGACCGACTCTGAGCCGGAGTTGACGAAGAACACCCGGTCCTTCGGGCGACCGGCCAGCTGCGTGATGCGGGTGGCGAGCTCGAAAGCCGGCTCGTGGCCCATCTGGAAACTGGGCGCGAAATCGAGCGTATCGAGCTGCCGCTTGACCGCCTCCACCACACGCGGGTGCGAATGACCCAATGGCGAGCACCACAGGCCCGACAGACAGTCGTACAACCGGCGCCCGTCCTTCATCGTGAAGTAAGCGCCCTTGGCCGAGGCAATCAGGCGCGGCTTGGCCTTGAACATGCGGTTGTGGGTAAAGGGCATCCACCAGGCGCGCAGCGCCTCTTCACTCGCATCCGGGTGCAGCTGATTGACGGCGTTCAAGGTCCTCTCCTCATCGGGCGATGCCCGAGCTCAAGATGGGGGCTGCACGCACCTTGGGGTACGTCGCGGAAGGGCAGAGTGCGCGCCACTGGCCATAGCGGCCAGTCACGGCGCAAGGCATTATCAACTGTACTGTACTGGTGATATAATCAATACAGATGAAGCGCGCTCCCACCCCAGCACGGCCGTTACGGCTGCAGCTCGCCGACGAACTGCGCCAGCTCATCGCCAGCGGTGAGCTGGCGCCCGGGATGGCGCTGCCCTCCGTCCGACGACTCGCCCGCGACCGCAGCGTCAGTGCGTTCACCGCCGCCGAGGTCTACAACCTGCTGACCGCCGCCGGCCTGGTCGAGGCGCGCCGCGGCAGCGGCTACTTCGTCGCTGGCAGCCCTGCCCCCACCCCACTCGGGCCCTCCCCGGGCGCCACCGCAGATGCGCTGTGGGAGCGGCGCCTCGAGGCCGGCGCGCAGCCGATCCTGGTCGACGCTGGTGGCGGCTGGCTGCCGGAAGCGTGGCAGTTCGGCAGCGGCGTGCGTTCAGCAATGCGCAGCCTCGCGCGTCACCCGGCGCACAGCGAGGGCTACGGCTCACCGCTAGGCCTGCTCGGACTGCGTAGCCACTTCGCCACCCAGTTGCGCAGCCGCGGGCTTGCCGTATCGATCGACCAAATCGTGCTGACGCAGGGCGCGAGCCAGGCGCTGGACCTGGTCGTGCGCGCGCTGCTCGAGCCGGGCGACGTCGTCGCTGTCGAGGACCCGGGCTATCCACCGACGCTCGAACTGCTACGCGCGCGCGGGGTGCAACTGATCGGGATCCCGCGCCTCGTCAACGGGCCGGACACCGAAGCACTCGGGCGCGCGCTGCAACAGCACCCGATCCGGGCATTCTTCACCAACACCACGCTGCAGAACCCGACCGGCACCAGCACCGAGGTGCCGGTCGCCAGACGCGTGCTTGAACTGGCAGAACAGTACGGCCTGCTGATCGTCGAGGACGACATCTTCGCGGAGCTCTCGCCAGTGCCGGTACTGACGCTGGCGACGCTCGATCAGTGCCGTCGGGTCGTCTATATCTCGAGCATTTCCAAGACGATCTCGCCCACGCTGCGCGTCGGCTACCTGGTCGCACCACCGGAAGCGGCGCCCCGGCTGGTACGGCTAAAGACCCTCAGCGCGCTGGCATCGAGCGAACTGTCGGAGCGGCTGGTACTCGACGCGCTGACCCAACCCCACTACCGCCGCCACCTCGAATCGCTACGCCGCCGCCTGGCCGCGTCACAGCAAAGCGTGCAGGAAGCGCTGCTCGCGCGCGGCGTCGACCTCGCATTCAGACCGGCGGCTGGAATGTTCCTGTGGGGCCGGCTCCGCTCCCGCGAGAGCGTCGGCAAGCTGTGGCGCACGGCGGCGGAGGCAGGCGTACTGCTCGCGCCAGGCGAATTGTTCCGGCCAGACGGGCGGGCAACGCCTTACTGGCGCTTCAACGTCGCGCACTGCGACGGCGGTGAACTAGGTCGGTTCCTAGACGGCGTAGCCGCCCGCGACGCACAGGCCTAGTAAGGCAGCCCCCCCGCTGCGGCGCGGCTGAACCAGCCAGTCAGGCTCAGCCGCTCGCGGCGCGCGGCCCGCACCTCGTGCTCGAAGCCCGCACTGAGGAACAGCACGAGTGGCCCCGCCGTCGGACTGATCACGAGCTCGCCCGTGTCAGTCGCCATGACCAGCTCGCCGCCATCCGCGACATCCCAGTCTTCATTGAGGTAGACGATCACCGTCACGACACGCTCTATGCCGCGCGGTGAGCGATCCAGATGACGCTGATAGCCGGCGCCCGGCGGATACAGCGCGTAGTGCAACTGCAGCTCGGTGAGGCCGAGCATCAGCTTGCGGTTGAGCGCAACCCGCAGCACCTCGAACGACGCATAGATAGCGCGCTCGGCGGCCCCTTGCGGGCCGTCCAGCCAACAGATGCGATCGCCGCGGATATCCGGGCGAACCCTGCGCTCCGCACCCGCACCGATGCCGGCGGCATGGAACCCACCCGCTGCGTCACGGGCACGCAGCGAAGTGACCAGCTGCCGCACGACCGGCATCGTCACGAAGCCGGGCTCGACCCCATAGCCGGGCCCGGCGAGGGCATTGGCGAGCCGTCCCGTCAACGGGTCGGCCGCCTTCATGATCAGCCGGCGCGCTTGCCGGCAGCCTTGCGGACTGCCTTCTTGGCCACCTTGCGGATCGCCTTTCTGGCGGCTTTCTTGACCACTTTCTTGGCCGCCTTGCGGACGGCCTTCTTGGCTGCCTTCTTGCTCGACTTCTTCGCAACCGCCGCCCCGGCCTTCTTCTTGGCTGCAGACTTCTTGCGGCGCTTCTTCTTCGGCGGCAGCAGCATCGTGCCGCGGCAGTTCTTCGCGCCGCAACGACAGCCGAAGATCTCCGCCATGTTCGGCGGGTCGCTCGCGTCGCGCTCGATCATGTAGTCGTAACCGATCTCATCACCGACGGCGATGCTGCGTACCGCCTCGACGAACACGCGCTTGTCATCGATCACCGTCTCGCAGTTCGGGTCACAGCTGTGGTTGATGAACCGCGCCGGGCAGCCGCCGATGCCACCGTCGATGACAGTGCGCGAATCGACGGTGAACAGGAACGTGTGGTTGTCGTCGATCGACTTGTGCGCGTAGCGACGATCCGCTTCGGCGTGCGAGATGCGGTCACCAACGTACTCGACGATGCGCGCGCCCTTCTTGATCGCGCGTGCGGCGAAAACGCCGGTACCGTGCACCTTGGAACGACGGACGCGAATGAGCGGCGAACCGCTGGAACTCTTCATGCGGGATCCTCAGAACTCAGGCTAGTGGAAAATCGACGGCCGCGGTCAGACAGCGACCTCGGCCCGAATGGCCGGATGATACTGGTAATCGAGGAACTCGAAGTCCTCGTAGGTGTAATCGAACAAGGTCGGCGGCCGGCGCCGGATCGCGAGCCGCGGCAGCGGCAGTGGCGAGCGCGCTAGCTGCGTGTCGACCTGCTCGAAATGATTGGTGTAGATGTGGCAGTCGCCACCGGTCCAGACAAAGTCGCCCACGGCAAGATCACATTGCTGCGCAACCATGTGCGTCAGCAGCGCGTAGCTGGCGATGTTGAACGGCACGCCGAGAAACAGGTCCGCGCTGCGTTGGTACAGCTGGCAGCTCAGACGCCCGTCCGCCACGAAAAACTGGAAGAAAGCATGGCACGGCTGCAGGGCCATCTGCTCCAGCTCGCCGACGTTCCAGGCACTGACGATGATGCGGCGCGAGTTGGGATTGGAGCGCAAGGTATCGAGCGCAACCTTGATCTGGTCGATGTGCCGACCATCCGGGCCAATCCAGTCGCGCCACTGCTTGCCGTAGACCGGACCGAGGTTGCCGTCCGGATCGGCCCATTGGTCCCAGATCGTGACACCCGCCTCCTGCAGCGAGCGAACGTTGGTCTCGCCACGCAGGAACCACAGCAGCTCGTGCACGATGCTCTTCACATGCAGACGCTTGGTCGTGACCAGCGGGAAACCTGCGTTCAGGTCGAAGCGCATTTGCCAGGCGAAGCTCGCCAACGTACCCACCCCGGTGCGGTCGCACTTGGGAGTGCCCTGCTCACGGACGTGGCGCAGAAGGTCGAGGTACTGCTTCATCCCCTGCTCACCCGGCCACGGCAGCGGTGAAGTTGCCACTTGAGGTGCGCGTCGCGTAGGCATAGGCCAGCATCGCAATGCCGGCCAGCAGCATCGGACTGGACAGGATCATCCCCATCGTCAGCCAGCTACCCGCCAGGTAACCCAGCTGCGCATCCGGGACGCGCACCAGCTCAACCAGAATGCGGAACAAGCCGTAGCACGCCAGGAACAGCCCCGACGGGGCCCAGCGCGGCCGCGGCCGCGACGTAAACCACCACAGGATCGCAAACAGCATGAGCCCTTCCAGCGCGGCCTCGTACAGCTGCGACGCGTGCAACGCCTGCACCACGCCATCCTCGCGCGTCACCTGAAAGGCCCATGGCACGTCGGTAGGCTTGCCCCACAACTCACCATTGATGAAATTGCCAATGCGACCGGCGCCGATGCCGATCGCGGGCAGGGGCGCGGCGAAATCAAACACGTCAACCAGCCGCCGGCCGCGACGCCAGGCGAAGAACCACAGCGCCACCAGTACACCGATCAGCCCACCGTGGAAGCTCATGCCGCCCAGCCAGATCTTGTACCAATAGGACGGGTCTTCCTGCAGCGCCTGCTGTCCGTAGAACAGCAGCCAACCGATCCGGCCACCGAGGATCACGCCAAACACCGCGAAAAAGAGCACATCGTCGACGTCGAGCGGCGTCCAGGTCGAGCCGGGCTTGGCGGCGCGATGCCGCGCCAGGCCCCACGCGGAGAGGAACCCGATCACGTACATGATTCCGTACCAACGCAACTTGATGGGCCCTAGGGCCAGCGCGACGGGATCGAATCCGGGGTAGTGCAGCATGCGACAGAGTGTAGCGAAATCCGGGGCCCGGCCCCATGTCAGCTACGCACCCCCAGCCAGGCGACGAGCCGCCCCCCACACTCGTACAGAGCCTCATAGCTCACTTCCAGCGCTGCGGCACGCGGTAGCCAGTCGCCAAGGTCAGCGCCAGACTCGACACCGGCGGCCACCGGGGCGGCGATCACCCGCAGACCTGCAGCGGTGAACTCATCGACTGCACGTCGCATATGCACGGCCGAGGTCACCAGCACCACCCGCCGCAGGCCCAGAGGGCGAAGCATCCGCGCGCTCTCGCGCGCGTTCTCATGGGTATCCCGCGAGTGTGACTCGACAAAGCGGGCCTCCAGACCGAACGCCCGACGCAGCGTCAGCTGCATGACCTCGGCCTCGGACGGCCCGGACTCCAGGTTGCCACCTGACAGAAGCAGGGGCAGACCGGTGCGACGCACCAGCGCCGCGGCGGCGGCAAGGCGCCCCAGTGAGACGGGCGCCAAGGTCCACGCTGAGGGGTCGTCAGCGCGTCGCAAGCCGCCCCCCAGCACGACGATGACGTCGGCCTCGACCAGCGCGGCAGGCGCAAGCGGCGGATAGCTCTCGACCAGCCTCGTCAGGCGCGAGGCGACAACCGGCACCGATAGCAGCAGCAGCGCCGCAAGCGCGGCGGCAGCCAGCGAGTGACCCGCCAGCGGCCTGCGGCGGGCCAGCCACAGGCCTAGCGCAGCGACGAGAATCGGCCCGAGTGGCAGCAGGAAGACGGAGCGGACGATCGCGCGCAGCGCGTGCTCAGCATCCATGAACGGCCTCAGTCGTGCGTAACCCGGCACAGGAACGCCTTCAGGTAACGCGTTTCCGGGATCGCCGGGTGCACCGGGTGGTCCGGCGACTGTCCGCCGCTGGCGAGCACCTGCACGAAGCGACTCAGGTGGCGACCGCTGCGCTGGATCGCATCGAGCAACGCATCCGACTCCAGGTGGTAGGAACATGAGCAGGACACCAGCAGGCCGTCGCGCGGCAGCAGCTGCATGGCCAGCTGGTTGATGCGCTTATAGGCCGCCTCGCCCTTCGGCGCGTCCTTGCGGCGCTTGATGAACGCCGGCGGATCGATGATCACCGCGTCGAATTTCTCGCCCGCCGCATGCAGTGCCTCGAGCGCCGTGAACGCGTCGTCCTTGATCGTGCGGATCGAGACGCCGTTGGCGGCGGCATTACGCTCGGCCGCCTCAAGGGCACCCGCCGAAGAGTCGATGCAAGTGACCTCCGCACCATCGCGTGCGGCAGCAACGGCCCAGCCACCGGCGTAGCTAAATACGTCCAGCACCCGCGCAGCCCCCTTGAGCAGCGGCAGAAACTGCCGGCGGTTAGCCGCCTGATCATAGAACCAGCCGGTCTTCTGGCCGGCCGCGAGCGGCGCCGTGAACGACAGCCCCTGCTCGCGCACGCTGACGGTCTCAGGCAGCTCGCCCAGCGCCGCCTCGACGTACTTCGGCAGGTTCTCCAGCTCGCGCGAACCGGAATCGTTCTTGAATACGATCACGCGCGGCTTCACTACCTTTTCAAGACCCGCGACGATCGCCTCCTTCTGAACTTCCATGCCGGCGGTGGCGATCTGCGCCACCAGCACGTCGCCGTAACGATCGACTACCAGGCCCGGCAGTGCGTCCGACTCACCATGGACGAGGCGGTAATACGGCTCCGTGTACAGCCGCTCGCGCAGCGCGAGCGCGACCCGCAGGCGATGCACGATCAGCGACGGGCCCGGCGCGAAGCCGCGCGCCCGACCGACGATGCGCGCCGCAATCAGCGAATGCGGGTTGACGTAAGCGTAGCCGAGGAACTTGTCGCGATCTGAGCGGACAGCGGCCAGCGCACCGGGGGCGAACGCGGTCAGCGGCGTTGCCTTCGTATCGACCTCGTTGCTGAAGATCCACAGATGACCGGCCGCGACCCGCCGTTCCTCATGATGCTTGAGCCGCAACACGGGCAGCTCGACGGCACTGGACTCGTCGGCTTGGAATTCGGGATCGTGGCTCATCGGGCGTCTCGGCTGGCGGGGGGGGGTCTGCGGGAGCGCCGGAGGGGTCGCGTATAGTTCGCAGTCGCCTCATTCTAGCCGACCCGCCCGATCCGCCCCGGACTTTCAGCCATGCCTTCTCCGCCCAACCGCCGCGACAACCGCCTCGCGCTCGAAACCAGCCCCTACCTGCGTCAGCACGCCAGCAACCCGGTCGACTGGCATCCGTGGTCGGCCGAGGCGCTGGAACTCGCCCGCCGCACCAACACACCGATCCTGCTGTCGATTGGCTATTCGGCCTGCCACTGGTGCCACGTGATGGCACACGAGTCGTTTGAGCACGAGCCCACCGCACAGGTCATGAACGAGCTGTTCGTCAACATCAAGGTCGACCGCGAGGAGCGCCCGGACATCGACCGCGTCTATCAGGTCGCGCAGCAGATCATCACGCAGCGCGGCGCCGGCTGGCCGCTGACGATGTTCCTGAGCCCGGATGATCAGCTGCCCTTCTTCGGCGGCACGTACTTCCCACGAGACGCACGCCACGGCCTGCCTGCCTTCGCCGACCTGCTGCAACGAGTCGCGTTGTACTACCGCGAACAGCAGCCCGCCCTGCGCGAGCAGAACGCCAGGCTCGCGGCGGTATTTGCCGACCTCGCGCCATCACCGCCGGCGCCGGGCACGCGACTGGACGGAGCGCCGCTACTCGCAGCACGGGCCGCACTCGAGCAGAGCTTCGACAAGGAGTTCGGCGGCTTCAGCTCGGCGCCGAAGTTTCCCAACGCCGGCAGCATCGAGCGGCTACTGCGACACTGGTCAGCCAGCCAGCATCAGGAATCGCCAGACCTGCAGGCGCTGTACATGGCGACGCTGACGCTGGCACGCATGGCCGAGGGCGGGCTGTACGATCATGTTGGCGGCGGCTTCGCCCGCTACTCGGTTGACGCCTGGTGGATGATCCCGCACTTCGAGAAGATGCTTTACGACAACGGGCCGCTGCTGGCGCTGTACGCGCAGGCGGCGATCGCGACCGGTGACTCGCTTTACCGTGACGCGGCCAACGCCGCCGCCGACTGGGTACTGCGCGAGATGCAGGCTGCCGAGGGCGGCTTCTACTCCAGCATCGATGCCGACTCCGAGGGCGAGGAAGGCCGCTACTACGTCTGGGACGCCGCAGAGGTCGCGGCGCTGCTCCCTGCCGACGAGTATCTGGCGCTCGCGGCACGCTTCGGGCTGGATCGCCCGCCGAACTTCGAGGGACGCCTCTGGCACCTACACGCCTTCGCGCCGCTCAGTGAGGTCGCAACCGCCACGGGAAAGTGTGCGAACAGCACACAAGGACGCATCCGCCAGGGGCTGGCACGGCTGCTGCAGGCGCGCGCGCTGCGCGTCGCTCCGGGGCGCGACGACAAGATCCTGACGTCCTGGAACGCGCTGATGGTGCGTGGCCTGGCGATCGGCGCCCGTGCGCTGGAGCGGCCCGATCTGGAAGCCGCCGCGACCCGAGCGATCGACTTCATTCGGCGCGAGCTGTGGCAAGACGGGCGACTCTACGCAACCCACAAGGACGGCCGCTCGCACCTCGCCGCATACCTCGACGACTACGTCTTTCTTGCCGACGCCCTGCTGGAGCTACTGCAGGTTCGCTGGCGCGCCGCCGACCTCGAGTTCGCCGTGGCGCTCACCGAAGCGGCACTCACCCACTTCTATGATCACGCCGATGGCGGCTTCTGGTTCACCGCCGACGACAGCGAGGCGCTGATCCACCGCAGCAAGGCGTTCGCCGACGAGGCATTGCCGGCCGGCAACGGCGTCGCTGCCCGCGTACTCGCACGACTCGGCTACCTGCTGGGCGAGCCGCGGTATCTGCAGGCATCTGAGCGCACGCTGCAAGCAGCGTGGAGTGCGATGGAGCGTTACCCGTCAGCCCACGCCGCGCTGCTGGACGCACTGGAAGAACAACTTGCACCCACCGAGATCGTGGTACTGCGCGGGCCGGCAAGCGTCATCAGCGACTGGCAGCGACAGCTCAACCGGCTCTACGCCCCGCGACGGATGATTCTCGCAATCGACGATGACGCAGCACCGCTGCCGGCGACGCTGGCGAGCAAGCCGGCGGCGGCGACAGGCATCGCCTACGTGTGTACCGGCACGAGCTGCGAAGCGCCAATCGATGAGTTCGCAACGCTGGTCCGCCGCCTGCGTGACGGCATCGCGACCTAAGCCAGCGCGCCGGGCATAGCGCGCAGCACCGCGCGGCGCAGCCGCTCCCGCAGCGGCCCGTGCACCGCCTCGCTGAACGGCGGCGCGATCGTCCAGTCCCAGGCCCAAGGCTGTGCAGTGGCCCGCACGGCCGGCTCGTCGTGACGACGCGGGAACAAATGCGCATGCAGCGCCGGCTCCACGTTGCCGAAAATCGCGTAGTTGATGCGCACGGCGCCGCACTCGGCCTGCAGCACATCACCGAATGCCGCCATCGCCGCCAGGAAGGCCGTGCGCGCCGGCGCGCCCAGCGCGTTCAGATGCGGCACGACCGGATCGGGCAGCAGCAAGCAGTAGCCATCGAGAACCTGCGGGTCGCCGAGCACCACCCAGCCAACCGGCAGGCGCGCGACCAGCGTCGGGTCGGTCCCGGCCCGCAAGCCGGCCACGCGGCGGTGTATCGCAGTCGGCGTCGGCTCATTCATCACTGCCCCCTGAACACGTAGTAGAACGCCCGCTCCCCCCGAGCCTGCGCTCAGCTGCGCGGATGAGCGAGACGGGCCGCAGCGACCATCTGCGGCGTCACCGGCTCGGCGTGGTTGCCGAAGCTGGCGCGGACCCAACTCAGCAGCGCCGCCAGGTCCGCGTCCGTGAGGAAGGCGAACTGCGGCATGACGCCTGCATAGATGCCGCGCGGCAGCACGGCCGGGCGTCGCCCGAACATCACCCAGGCCAGCAGCACGTCCGGCTCGCCATTGGGCACCGGCGTCCCGGCGAGCGGTGGCTGCATGCCGCGCACGCCCGTGCCGACCGCGCCGTGGCAACCGCTGCAATTAACGGCGTAGAGGCGCGCGCCAGGACTTGCGCCAGCGCCAGGCCGCGCCGGGCCACAGGCTGCGATGAGCGCCGTCAGCAATACGAGCAGGAGCCGGACAACCGGCCGGCACAGAGGCGTCGCAGGAGCCATCACTGACCCGTTCAGCCGTTCCAGACCCGCACCCGGCCGGTATCAAGATGAACGAACTGCAGGTCGCGATAGAAGCCAACGCCGCCGCGCGCCAGCACCAGGCCACTGTCGCGCAGTCGCGCCAGGTCGCAGCCGACGAGCCGGACGTCCATCGCGCGGCCGTCCATGTGCAGACTGTGGGAGGCAACGCCCGGCGAACGGGCATGCATCGCGGCGTTGCTCTCGGGCGAGCGGTAGCCGGAGATCACTTCGAACTCTGCGTCACGGCCACAGCGCTCGGCGGCAGCACACAGCAGGTCGAGCAGGTTCGGGTCGATGTCATGCACCGCGCCGTTGCGGTGGTCGCGCAGCAGGTGGGCAACGTCCTGCAGCGCCGGCGTGCAATAGGCGCCATCGCGGCAGTAGTCGGTGACCAGAGATTCCTGTGTATGGGTATTGTGCAGGACAATACGCCGCGAACCAGTCTCTGGCACGCGCGCCACGACCGGCCGCGCCACGCAGGCAAGCGCCGCCGCTCCGCCCCAGGCGAGCAGGGTACGGCGGGTCAGGCGCTTGGCAGAGGGGTCGTGAATCAGCATCAGGGGCCGAAGTGTTGCCGACCCCTCGCCCAAACTCAAGCCTGACCGGCTCCAGGCACCGGATCCTGGGCATTGACCGCCAGCACCCGGGCATGCGGGATGAAGTTGAAATCGCCCGCGCAGGCCGAGGTGTACGCACCCATCTGCTGACCCACGACGAGGTCGCCCACTTCCAGCAGCGGCAGTTCGATCTGATCGTCGATGACGTCAATGCTGTCGCAGGTTGGGCCAGCGAGTACGGCCGGGACCTTTTGGCCGCCCTCGCGCAGCGCGTGCAACGGATAGCGCGCGTGGTCGTAGATCTGCCCGCTGAACGAGCCATAGACGCCGTCGTCGAGATAGAACCACCAGCGGCCATCACGCAGCGCGCGACCGACCACGGTGGCGACACAGGTCCCCGCCGGCGCGCTGATGTAGCGGCCAGGCTCCGCCAGCAGCCGCAGGCCGGCCGGCAGCGCCGCCAGCGCAAGTCGGATCGGGGCGCAGAATTCCTCGATCGACATCGCCGTATCGCGATAGTCGACCGGAAACCCGCCGCCGATATCGAGGACGGACAGGTTGTGTCCTGCGACCCGGGCGGCTGCGATCAGCGCGCCACAGGCCTCCACCGCCGCCACGTGCATCGCCGGAGTGGGCGTCTGCGAGCCAACGTGGAACGACAGGCCCACCACCTCGACGCCCATCGTCCGCGCCAGCGTAAGCAGCTCGGGCACCGCCTCCGGATCGCAACCGAACTTGCGCGACAGATCGCAGACCGCATCGACCGCGCGGAACGCAACCCGCAGCAGCACCCGCACACGCTTGCGGTGACGGATGAACTTGCCCAGTTCATCGGCGTTGTCGGCAACGAAGGTGCGCACGCCGAATCGCAGCGCATCGCGGATGTCAGCGTCGCGCTTGATCGGATGGGTATGGATGCAACGCTCAGCGTCGACGCCTGCACTGCGCACGAGTTCCACCTCACCGCTGCTGGCGAGATCGAAGAAACCGCCGATCTGCTTGAGCGCCTGCACAACCGCCGGTTCCGGCAGAGGCTTGAGCGCGTAATGCAGGTCAACGCCCGGCAACGCCGCTGCCAGGCGCCGGTACTGCGCACGGATGACGTCGCAGTCGACCAGCAGCAGCGGCGATCCATGCCGTGCGACCAGCGCCTCCAGCTCGGGTCGCTGGTACGGCGCCGCGAGGCGCGGCGACTGGGCGACATCGCGCGGGCGAAACGAGAGAGCGGGCTTGGGCACTGGGCGACTCCTGCGGGGGCGCGGATTCTAGGCCAAATCCTCTGCCGCGCAAGCCGCAGCCGCACGCGCGAGGCGATCGCGGATCGCATCCCAGGCCGCTGTGTCCGGCACGGACTCAACCAGGATGCTGCCGGCACCGGCCCGATCGAGCTGTCGGAGGTTCGCGTAGAGATCGTGCGCGTAGCGCTGCGGGTCGGTCCCCGCATCGAGCCAGAGCCTGCCGCCAAAGCCCGCTGGTGCAGGCCCGCGCGCAAGTACCGCGACCTCGGTTGGCAGGCCGGCGGTCAGCGCTGCCGTGGCGATCAGACTGAGCGTAGTCGCCGGGGCGTAGTGCGCGACGGTGGTACCCGGCGCCCGGGGACCCTCCCCGGGCGCCGCTCGCCGCAGGGGACCGGTGATCTGCTCGAGATCTGCCTGCGGGATGCCGCCGGGGCGCAGCAACAACGGCTCCCCTGCGAGGCTGACGATGGTCGACTCGAGCCCAACCTCGCAGTCACCCCCCTCCAGCAGGAACGGCGTCTGGGCACCGAACTCCTCGCGCACGTGCGCCGCCGTCGTCGGGCTCACCCGACCATAGCGGTTCGCCGACGGCGCGGCGATGCCATCGCCAAACGCCCGCAACAGTCGCTGCGCGACGGGATGCGACGGCACACGCAGTCCTACCGTGTCCTGGCCCCCGGTCACCCCGTCGCTGACGCCGGCGGCGCGCCGCAGGATCAGCGTTAGCGGACCGGGCCAGAACCGCGCCGCCAGGCGCAGCGCCACCGCGGGCACCTCAGCGGCCCAGGCCGGCACTTGCGCGACGTCGGCGAGGTGCACGATCAGCGGATGGCCGACGGGGCGACCCTTGAGGGCATAGATCCGGGCAACCGCGGCGTCGTCGCGGGCATTTGCGGCGAGCCCATAGACCGTCTCGGTCGGCATGGCCACCAACTGCCCAGACCGCAGCAGTGCACAGGCCAGCCCAATGGGGTCGGCCGCACTCATGGCGCGGGCGCAGGCGGCTGTGCGCGGCGTCCGATCTCGCGGGCGAGACCGAACAGGCTCAGCGGCGCGCAGCCTTCAGCCTTGTTGTTGGCCACCACGATCGCTTCATTGCCTCGGCTGAGGATGCGCTCGAGCAGCGTAGCAACGGCAGATCGATTCGCCACGTCAGGGTCCACGATCCGGTCGAACGGGAAGTAGCGTTCACGGGCCGCTTCGTAATCCTGTGTGGGATGCAACATCCAGCGGATCACGACGGCGCCTGACAGCCAGCTGTGGTCACCGAGCAGATCCGCCTGCTCGAGCACGCTCGGCATTCGAGGGTGCACGTTGAAGCAGTGAGTCACGCCATTACGCGCCAGCACATCGGCATATTCAGGGCCGAGGATCTCCCGGTTGCGGACCTCGACCGCGTACTGCGGTCCGCGCGGCAACTGGTCGAGGAACGCGCCTAGCGCATCGATGAACAGCTGCGGCTCACGTGCATAAGGCAGGCCGAGCGGCGGGAACTGGAACAGCAACGCACCGAGGCGCTCGCCCAGACCTTCGACCGCCGGCGTCACGATACGGTCGATGGCATAGCGCAGGTCGAGAAAGCGATCAATGTCCGGCTGCACGGCGATATTGCGCGCCTGACGATCGATGGGCGTGGTCAACGCGGCATGCGCCTTCACGACAAAGCGGAACTCCGGCGGCACCAGCTGGGCGTAGTGGCGGAACTCGTCGGCGGTCATCGGCGCGTAGAAAGTGCGATCCACGCCGACGGCGCGCAGCAACGGATGGCGAGAATACGCGCCGAGCCCCTCGCGCGAGAGCATCTGCTCGCCAACACGGTTGGCATAGACCAGCCCGGCCCAGCCCGGGAATGACCAGCTGGAGGTCCCCATCCGCAGACCCTCCGGCATCAGCGCCGGCAAGTGCTCGAAATCCGCCAATAGCGCCGCCACGCCGATCAGGTCAGCGTCGGAGCCGCCGGTGGAGAACAGTTCGAACTGGGTTGCAAGGTCGGGAAGCACTGGGTTGGCCGGGCCGAAGTAACCTGCAACTTAAAGAATGCCGGGGAGCCCGGCAACCACGCACTTCACATCGGCGACATCAAGCCCGAACGGCATCACTCCAGCGGGCGGCGCTGCCAGCCCTCGCCCCCCCGGCGCAGCTCGTAGGACGGCCAGTAGTGCTTATCGAGCTTGAGCGTGATGACCTCGACCGAATCGTTCCAGGTCAGGGTCTTCAGCCGCACCGAGCTGCGGTCCTCACGGCCGGCAACGGCGCCGAGAAACGCATCCAGGTCCGGGGTTGGCTTGCCGTCCACCTCAACAATGCGGCGACCACTCCACAGGCCGGAGCGGGTCGCAGGCGAACCGGAGATGAACGACGCCACCAGCACCCCATCCGGAATGACGCCGCGCTGCACGGCGATCGCCCGATGCGGCGCCTGCAGCACGGCGCCTGCCCAGACGACGACCCGCTCGATGTCCGCGCCACGCAGCGCTGCCGTGCCGACCTCGAGCTGCCGCTCCGTCCCATCACGCAGCACCGTCAGGTGAACGAGCTCGCGCTGGCTCGCGGCATCCACCTCGCCGAAGCGGGTGACGACATGCCCCTCGATGGCCAGTAGCAGGTCGCCCGACTGCAGCGTGGCGGCGGCCGGGGAACCTGCCACCAACCGGCCAACACCGAGCACCTGGCGTCGTGCCGGACTGTGTGACTCGATGCGGTGAACCCAGTCCTCGCCGAGGCCAAGCTTGCGCGCCACCGACAGCGGCACCGGCTGCAGCTCCGCCTCCAGGGAACGCAACGCACGACCGCTCTGAACGACGTCGAGCATGTCGGCGACGACGCCAGCGGGGATGCCGAGGCTCTGCTGCTGCAGTTCGCGACCGCTGTCGAATGCGAAACTCGACCACAACGCGCGCACGTCGCCCGCGACGTCGGTAATGACGCCGTCGAAATCACTCGGCCCGGTAACCAGCGTGACCACGTCAAGGTTCGAGTCACGGAAGGCGAGCGTACGCGACAGTGGGAACTGCGCCGGCTCCACCGATGCGACCTTGCTCTGTAGCGAGGCGATCCTCTGGTCGGCGCGCAGGCCCACCACCCATACGTCATCCCCAGACCCCAGTTCCCGCGTCGCCAGCCGCACGGCGCGCACCGGCGTGGTGCCCACCAGTCGCGGGTCGTAGGAAACGACCGCCAAATTGTGCAGCGGGTGCACATACTCAACCTTGCCCGGAACCTCGATGGTACCTGCGAAGGTAAGGCGCACATCCCCCAGCGCCACCGGAACGGTGTTGCGATCGACGACCACCAGTCCGCGCTTGGCATCAACGACAACCCCAGTGCCGCGATAACCGCGCTCGGTCACCCCGGAGACTGAATACGGCATGTCGAAATTGACCACCACCAGCGAGGGCGCAAGCCGATCGGCCCGCGCGTCGCCGGTCTGTGCGAACGTCGTGCTGGCCGGCTGCACGTGCGTCAACGCAGGTCCAGATGGCAAATCCCTGCACGGCCACCAGCCGGCGACATCGTCACGATGACAGCGCCGACTGGGAAACCACTGCCGATCGACGCGGATCACCCGCAACTGCGGTGAGCGTGGGTCGTCGAGCGTAAAGAAGCGCAGCGTCGCCCGGTCGCCCTGCGCGAGATCCTCGAGCGCCTTTTCGAAGTCATCCAGAGTCGAGATCGACTTGCCATTGAAGGAGGTCGCAACCGCGCCACGCGGCACGCCAGCCGCGCCTAGCGCATAACCGGGATTGGAAACGTAGACGCCGCGCAGGGGCACGTTGAAGTGACGCGCCATCTGGTAGGACAGGCGATGCACGACGGCGTCGCCAAACTCGATGTAGTCATCAGGAGTGATCGAATGCAGGTCAACGACCGGTAGTTCACGACGGAGGGTTTCGCCGCCCCGCTGCAGCTCGATGCTCAGCTTAGCGCCAACCGATTCGTCCAGCAGCGCGTCGAGCGAGAGGAACTCAGTGACGTAATGCCCATCGACGCGCACCAGCACATCGCCCGGCGCGAGCACGCCGTCGCTAGGCGAGCCGGACTGGACTTCCTTGACCACCAGCATGCCCACCTGACGCGGAAACGCGCTCCGCACCTCGGCCTCGGTCTCGGCCTTCAGCCCAAGCCGGCGCAACTCGTCGTAGGGGGTGTACTCGAAGACGGTCTCGAGCGTCCCGCGCGCGACCGGCTTATCGTCCTGAATCAGGCGCAGCGCACGCACCACCCGGTCCAGTGGCAGGTAGAAACTCGTGGCCGCCTGGGAGGAGCCGCCGGCATTGAGGGCAATGGCGCGCCCGCGTACATCGACGACCGGCGAGCCGGAGGAGCCGCCTGAGGTTCCTGATGCCGCCTGATAGTAGAACGTGTTGAAATCGTTGTACTTGCCAACCCCGTAGGCTGGCGCATCGCGATCCAGGCGCGCCAGCGTGCCGGCCAGGATCGACAGCTGCTCACCCGCGTCGTTGCCGACCACGCGGATCTCCGTACCGACCCTCGCGCCGTCTGGCGCGAGCGGGATCTCGTGCGGCTGGATGAACTTCAGCTTGGCCGGATCGTAGCGATAGATGCCGAAGTCGTGCACCGGATCGCGGTAGACCGGATACAGCTGCACCTCCTCGCGGTTAACAAATACCGCCTGGGCCGTCACCGGCCCCGGGGTTACCACGTGGCGGTTTGTGAGGATCAGGCCGCGCTTGGCATCGACGACGAAGCCGGTCGCCTGCGCGGAAGTGTTCCATTCGGTATCGAAGGCCCGCGTCTGATCCACCTGGATCGCGACCACGCCAAGTGCGATTTCTTCAAGCGTGCGCGCCCACTCGGGCCGCTCCTCGACACCGGCCACCGGCGCGGACGCGCCGGTGGCCGCGCGCCGCGGCGTAGCGGCCATCGCCACCGCGCCGCCGGCGGCAATTGCCACGTCGGTCAGGCACAGCCACGCCACGGTCGCGAGCAGCGCACCTGTAGGGATCCGACTCATGCAGCTCTCCGACGTGGGGCCTAGAACCGATATCCGAACGACGCGTGGAAACGCTCCTGAATGTCGTCCAGCGTGAAGCTGTGCGACTGCGTTCCGTGGTGGGCGATCTTGATCGAACCCATCAGCGAGGCAAGCCTGCCGGTGGTGGCCCAGTCGAGCCCATTGATCAACCCGTAGAGAATGCCTGCCCGGTAGGCATCACCGCAGCCGGTAGGATCAACGACCTTCGCCGCCGTGACCGGCGGGATGTCGGTGACCTTGCCGTCAGCGTAAACGATCGAGCCCTGCGCGCCGCGCGTCACGATGTAAGCGCGGCAGCGAGCAGCAATCTGCTCCGGCGTGAGGCCGGTCCGCTCCTGAATGAGCTGCCCCTCGTAGTCGTTGACGATGACCCAACTCGCCTGCTCGATGAACACCGCCAGACTCTCGCCGTCGAACATCGGCAGCCCTTGGCCGACGTCAAAGATGAACGGCACACCGGCCTCAGCCAATTGCCGGGCGTGGTTGATCATCCCATCGCGGCTGTCCGGACCGACCAGCCCCAGCGTCACGCCAGCATCGGTAGGCACGGCATACTCGCCCGACTGCTGCATCGCGCCGGGATGGAAGGCCGTGATCTGGTTGTCGTCCAGATCCGTCGTGATGAACGCTTGGGCGGTGTACGAGTCCGGGATCCTGCGAACGTACTGCAGGCTCAGGTCGTGACGGCGCATCCAGGTCTCGTAGGCGTCGAAATCCTCGCCCACGGTGGCGAGCACCTCGGATCGGATGCCGAGCAGCGACAGGTTATAGGCGATGTTGCCGGCGACGCCGCCGAAGTTGCGGCGCATCTGCGGGACCAGGAACGAAACCGACAGCATATGAATGCTGTCCGGCAGGATGTGCTCCTTGAAGCGACCATCGAACACCATCACGGTGTCGTAGGCGATCGAGCCGCAGATCATCACGGTCATCAGGGTTCTCCGCGCAAAAACGAACACGATACCGGCGGCGGCCGTCGGCCGCCACCGCGACAAGGGTTAACGTTAGGAAGAAAGGCCGGATCAGCGCGCGAGAAGCACCAGCGCCCAGACGACCGCCAGCAACAGGAAGGAGATGAATACGGCCGCCGATCCCAGGTCCTTGGCCAGCCCTGAAAGCGCGTGCCGCTCCGTACCGATGCGATCGATTGCCGCTTCCACCGCACTATTGAGCAGTTCCACGATCAGCACCAGCAGCATCGGCGCGATCAGTAGCGCCCGCTCGACGCCCGACCGCCCGAGCCACAGGGCGCCAGGCAGCACGACCAGCGAGAGCAGGCACTCCTGGCGGAAGGCCTCCTCCTCCCGCCAGCAGCCCGCCAGCCCCTTCCAGGTGTTGCCGAAAGCCTGCAACAGTCGCGAGGCGCCGGTCGGCTTGTCACCGGGACGAACTTGGTGGCGGGCGGATACGTCAGTCATGCAGCAGGTTTCCAGATCAGATCGAGTTGCTTGGCCGCGCGTACATCGTCGAGACGTCGCACGGGCAGTGTATGGGGTGCGCCCTTGAGCCTTGCCGCGTCTACCGCGGCTTCCTTCTTGATCGCGACCATCGCCCCGACGAAGCCGTCAAGCGCCTCCTTGGCCTCGGTCTCGGTCGGCTCGATCAGCAGACACTCCGGAACCAGCAGGGGGAAATAGGTCGTCGGTGCATGATAGCCAAAATCGAGCAGACGCTTGGCAAAGTCCATCGCCGTGACACCCAGATCACGCGCCGAGTGCTTCATCGTGAGAATGAACTCATGGGTCGCGCGCCGCGACGGATACGCCAGCTCGAAGCCTTCCTGGCGGAACCGCGCCTGCAGATAATTGGCGTTGAGCGTCGCGTATTCCCCGATCCGCTGCATACCCTCCCGCCCGATCATGCGCATGTAGATATAGGCCCGCAGCAGCACGCCGGCGTTGCCCATGAAGCCGGACAGGCGCCCGATCGACTGCGGCAGGTCACGTTCCTCCAGATACCGGTACTTGTCCCCCTCGCGCCCGACTACCGGGATCGGCAGGTACGGCAGCAGCCTGGCGGCGACACCCACCGCACCCGCCCCAGGACCGCCGCCACCGTGCGGCGTCGAGAAGGTCTTGTGCAGGTTCATGTGGATGACATCGAAGCCCATGTCGCCGGGCCGCACTTTGCCAAGAATCGCGTTGAGGTTGGCGCCATCGTAGTAAAGCAGGCCGCCGGCGTCGTGAACCAATGCGCGCAGTTCCGCAATGTGCCGCTCGAACACGCCTAGCGTCGAGGGGTTGGTGAGCATGATGCCCGCCGTCCGCGGGCCGACGACCTTGCGCAGCGCCTCGATGTCGCAATCGCCATCGGCATTGCAGGGGATCTCGATCACCTTCATGCCGCACATTGTCGCCGTGGCCGGGTTGGTGCCGTGCGCCGCCTCCGGCACGATGACCTCGGTCCGCTCAAAATCGCCGCGCGCGTGGTGGTAAGCGCGGATCATCGCGACGCCAGCGAACTCACCCTGTGCGCCGGCCATCGGCGTCAGCGACACTCCCTGCATGCCAGTGACTTCCTTGAGCATTTCCTGCAGCTCGTGCATGCAGGCGAGATAACCCTGCCCCTGCACGGCCGGCGCCAGCGGATGGCGACCGAGGAACTCCGGCAGCATCGCGTACTGGTTACAGCCGCGCGGGTTGTACTTCATCGTGCACGAGCCCAGCGGATAGAAATGGGTATCGATGGAAAAGTTCAACTGCGACAGGCGCGTGTAGTGGCGCACGGCCTGCAGCTCCGAGACTTCCGGTAGCAGCGGACGGCGGCGACGACGCAATGCGGCCGGAATGTCGGCGGCCAGAGCCGGCGGCAGCTGCGCCTGCGCACACCGGCCGGGCCGGGACAGGTCGAATATCGTCGGCTCGCGTGGCGCGACGACGGCACTGATGGGGGTCGAGGTCATGACGGACTCCTGGGTCAGGTCGCGCGCGGCGCGCCGAGCGCAGCCGCGAGCGCCTTCGCGTAGGTTTCGATGTCGTCGCAGGTCTTGGTCTCGGTGGCGCACACAAGCAGCACCGGGCCGAGCTCCGGATAGTCGCGTGAAGCGTCGTAGCCCCCGGCGATACCCTGCGCGGCCAACTCGTCGAGGACCGGACCCACCGGCCGGTCCAGCCGCAACAGGACCTCATGGAAGTGCGGCGCGCTGAACGCCGCGTGCACACCGGGGATCGTGCTGACCGCAGATGCCAGCTCAGTCGTGCGAACCATCGAGGCCGATGCGACCCGCTCCAGCCCCTCGGGACCGACAATCGCCAGATAGATCGTCGCTGCAGTCATCAGCAGGCCCTGATTGGTGCAGATGTTGGAGGTCGCCTTGCCGCGACGGATATGCTGCTCGCGCGCCTGCAAGGTCAGCGTGAAACCCGGTCGGCCGTCCAGATCCAGCGTTCGACCGACGATGCGCCCGGGCATCTGGCGCACGTGCTCCATGCGCGTCGCCATGAAGCCAAAGTACGGTCCACCGGAGCAGAGCGGTACACCCAGCGGCTGGCCCTCGCCTACCGCGATATCGACGCCCTTTGCGCCCCACTCGCCCGGCGGCTTGAGCAGCGCAAGCGAGGTCGGGTTCACCGCCGCGATGACCAATGCGCCGTGCGCATGACCCCACTCGGTGAGGCTATCGACATCCTCGAGTACACCGAAGAAGTTCGGCTGCTGGATCACGATGGCCGTGATGTCCTCGCCCTCGAAGCGGGCCAGCGCGTCCAGGGCAGTCTGGCCTGTGGCCGGATCAAACGGTACTTCCTCGAAGATAAGTCCCTGGTTGCTTGCAATCGCCTCGACGCACTTGCGGTAGGTCGGGTTGACCGCGCGAGGCATCAAGATCCGCGCTGCCTTCGAGCGCCGATTTGCGCGCACCGCCATCAGGCAAGCCTCCGCAAGTCCCGACGCGCCGTCGTACAGCGACGCGTTGGAGACCTCCATCGCGGTCAGGTTCGCAATCATCGTCTGGTATTCGTAGATCGTCTGCAGCGTGCCCTGGCTCGCCTCGGCCTGGTAGGGCGTGTAGGCGGTGTAGATCTCACCGCGCGTCGTAATTGCCCATACTGCTGCCGGGATGTGATGCTCGTAGGCACCGGCGCCGATGAAGTTCAGTGGACGCCCGTCACGCGCCGCGCGCTCCGACATCAGGCGCCCGATCTGCATTTCGGACAGGGCCGCCGGGATACCGGTCAGGGGCCCGGCGCGCAAGGCGGCCGGGATCTCGTCGAACAGCTGCTCTATGCTCGCCACGCCGATCGTGTCGAGCATTTCGCGGACGTCGTCCGCGGTATGCGGGATGAATGCCATGTCGCCCTCCGGGGTAGTCAGACCTACTCTTCTGACTCGGCCAGCACACTCTGGTAGCCCGCGGCATCCAGTAGCGCGTCCACCGCCCCGACGTCGGCTGGCGTCAGCTGCCACAACCAGCCCTCGCCATACGGATCGGTGTTGATCTTCTCCGGCGCATCCGCCAGCGCTGCGTTGCCGGCGACGACCGTACCGGCCAGCGGGCTGTAGACGTCGGACGCTGCCTTCACCGACTCCACGACAGCACAGGCGTCACCGGCGGCGAGCGCGCGACCGGACTCAGGCGTCTCGGCAAACACAATGTCACCCAGCGCATGCTGAGCGTGGTCGGTGATGCCAATGGTCACGGTGCCGTCCGAATTGCGGCGCACCCACTCGTGCGTCTTGGTGTAACGAAGCTCGGCGGGCAGGTTGTTGCTCATGTAGGCATCCTTGAAATCGGTTGAATTTGAAGATTTAAGTGAGAGATGAAAACGTGGCTACAACGTCAGAGTGAGATCATGGCCTTGCCATGGCGCACGAACGGCGGCCTGACCACCCGCGCGCGCAGGCGCTTGCCGCGAATGTCGACTTCGACCTCGGCGCCGGTGCCCGCAGGCACGCGCGCCAGCGCGATTGAGCGCTCCAGCGTTGGCGAGTACGTGCCACTGGTGGTGTGTCCCTCGCCCGCGGGCGAATGGACGCTCTGGTGCGAACGCAGAATGCCGCGCTCCTCGAGCAGCAGGCCGACCAGTCGCTGCGGCACGCCGCTACGCTGCTGCGCCTCCAGCGCAGCGCGTCCGATGAAATCTCGCGGGGTATTGAGCGCCACCGTCCAGCCGAGGCCCGACTCAAGCGGCGTCGTCGTCTCATCCATGTCGTTGCCGTACAGGTTCATGCCGGCCTCGAGCCTGAGCGTATCGCGCGCTCCCAGACCGCAGGGGAGCACCCCCGCTGCCAGCAATCGTTGCCAGAAGCTGACGGCCTCGGCGGCGGGCAACATGACCTCGAAGCCGTCCTCACCGGTGTAGCCGGTGCGGCCGACGAACAGCCCCGACTCGCCACCCCATTCGGTTGCAAAGAAAGGCTCAAGCGCCAGCGCCGCCGCACTATGCGCCGCGGCCCACAGGCCCGCCGTCAGGGCGCGGGCCTTAGGACCCTGCACCGCAACCATCGCAAGGTCGTCACGCTCGGCGATACGCACGCTGAATGGCTCGGCGTGGCGACGGATCCACGCCAGGTCCTTCGCCGCAGTGCCGGCATTGACCACCACGCGATAGCGACCAGGGCCCCGGTAATAAACGATCAGGTCGTCAAGTACGCCGCCGTGTTCGTTGAGCATGCAGCTGTAGAGGGCCTTGCCGGGAACCTGCAGCCGATGGACGTCGTTGGCGAGCAGATGGCCAAGGAAGGCAACCGCATCGGAGCCTTCAACGTCAACGGCTCGCATGTGCGAGACGTCGAAGACGCCAGCCGCACGGCGGACAATGTGGTGTTCATCAAGCTGGGAGCCGTAGTGCAGTGGCATGTCCCAGCCACCGAAATCGACCACGCGCGCGCCAAGCGCAACGTGTTGCCCGTACAAGGGGGTCTGTTGAGTCATCCGGATCTCCGAGGTAGACACCACCGGACGACCCGCCGCCCCCATAAAATAGGAACGACAGGCCGTCGCCTGTCGCCCCTCTGTCCTGTGACCTGAGAGATCGGGCACAGCTCATGCCATGCCGCACCCCTTCGGTGGATCCTGACGCACTGCGCCGGATCGCTCTCCAGAGTTCGCGAGACCATGCCGTTTCTTTGCCTGAGCGTTTCCGGGCGGGTTGCGCCTTCGGCGTCGCGCGTACTGGAGCTTCAATGCACCAGCCTCACGATCTCTCCGGACATGTCTTGAACGCGAAGCGGTAATCATAGCGGTGCGTTCCACGCGCCGGCGAAGAAAAACTACCTACTCTGCTGAATCAGCACGGTCCGCCGCTACGCGCGCAAGCCGCGGCTCGATCTCTGCCTGGAGGCGGTATCGGCGTCGACCGCAGTAGGGCTGAATGACTGTTCAGGCCTGTTGCGCAAACGAGACGGCCACTGATTGCTGCGACGCACCAATGAAAAAATTGCAGGCTTTTTAATTGATTGCGTGACTTGCGCGGCAATCTTGCGTCACACATGTTGTTGCGACACACTGAGCGTATCTGCCACGCACGATGCCATTGTCCAGGCGTTCAATCGCCCGAGACGCGTCCCTTGGCAAACGATAACGCCCGTACACAGCGAAGGAAGTATCCAATGAAGTCGACTCTCTCCTATGCGATTGCCGCCATCCTCGGCGGCGTTGCCATCGGCGCGGCGGCCGCAGAGACCGCCGCGGACTCGCTGGGTGAGATCATCGTGACCGCGCAGCGCCGCTCGGAAAGCATGCAGGACGTCCCTATTTCGATGCAGGCCTTCACCGAGAAGACGCTGGGCGAGCTGAACGTCGCGACCTTCGACGACTACATCAAGTACCTGCCGAACGTCACCTCGGCGAACAACGGCCCCGGCCAGAACGAGGTCTTCATGCGCGGCCTGAGCGCCGGCGCACAGCCGAGCCAAGGCAGCGGCTCGACCGCCGCGTTCCCGAACGTCGCGATCTACCTCGACAACCAGTCGGGCCAGCTGCCGGGCCGAAACCTGGACATCTACGCTGCGGACCTGAACCGCATCGAAGTGCTCGAGGGCCCGCAGGGCACGCTGTTCGGCTCCGGCGCCGAAGCGGGCATGATCCGCTACATCACCAACGAGCCGAAGCTCAACGTGACCGAAGGCAGCGTCAAGGCCGGCTACGGCGTGACCGCTCACGGCGACCCGAACTCGGACATGACTGCGGTCCTTAACCTGCCGCTGATCACCGACAAGATGGCAGTGCGCGCCGTAGTCTTCGCCGATCACCGCGGTGGCTACATCGACAACGTGCCGGCGACCTTCACGCGCCGCAACACCGACGTCGGCATGCACTACGCCAACTACGCCGCAGTCGAGGGGGCATGCCCCGATGGCTTGCCGAACAACGGCTGGTGCGTGCCCCCGGGCACCGCGTCGGCCAACAACAACGCCATTGCCGCCCGCGCGATCAATCCGACCACCTACCAGGGCATCCGCGTCGAAGCGAACTACAAGTTCAACGAGGACTGGGACCTGCTGGTCACGCAGATGTACCAGAACATGCAGGCTGACGGCGTGTTCTACCAGCAGCCGACCGGCTCCAATGGCGAGACGCTCAAGCCGCTGGAAGTGACGCTGTTCAACCCGTCTTACGACAAGGACAAGTTCGAAAGCACCGCATGGACGCTGAACGGCAAGATCGGCGCGCTGCGCGCCGTCTACACCGGCGGCTACATGGTCCGCAAGGTCGAGCAGGTCAACGACTACACGAACTACTCTCGCGGCGTGTATGCCGACTACTACCAGTGCCATGGCGCGTCGGAGTCCAACCCGGCCACCTGCTACTCGCCGACTGCGATTTGGCGCTCCGCCGAGCGCAACGAGCACATGCAGCATGAGTTCCGCGTGTCGAGCCCGGACGACTGGCGCCTGCGCTTCATTGCCGGCGCCTACTACCAGGACAACAAGCTGTTCGACCAGAGCGACTGGCGCTACAAGTCCGTCCCGGCCTGCACTGCAAACACCGATCCGGGCACGCCCGGCAACACCGACTGCTTCACGCCGATCGGTCAGTTCCCGGGCACGACGGTGGGCCGACCCGGGGTGCGCGACCCGAACAGCTCGTTCTTCCAGGATGACGTGCGCGAGACGAAGCAGACCGCGTTCTTCTTCTCAACCGACTACGACATCATCCCGAAGGTGCTGACCGCGACGTTCGGCATGCGCCACTTCCAGTTCAAGAAGTCGCTCAAAGGCAACGTCGCCATCAGCTTCGGCTGCTTCCAGGGCGGACTGCCGGCCGGTGGCTGCGTGATGGGCTATGACCTCAACAGCCAGCAGCTGGCGGAGACCGAGTCGGGCAACAAGAGCCGCGCGAACCTCACCTGGCACGTCACGCCGGACCTGATGGTGTACTACACCTACTCGCAGGGCTTCCGCCCGGGCGGCTTCAACCAGAACGGCGGTGCGCTGCACGCCTACGGCGAGGATGGCGAGCCGCAGTACGCGGTGCCAAAGTCGTATCAGTCGGACAAGCTGGCCAACAATGAAATCGGCTGGAAGGCCGAGTTCTTCAATCGCCGCCTGCAGTTCAATGGCGCGATCTACAAGGAGAACTGGGACAACGTCCAGGTCGCCTTCTTCAACCCCGGCCTGGTCGGCAATGTCTTCTACAACACCAATGGCCAGAACTTCGAGTTGAAGGGCCTGGAGCTGTCGCTGGTCGCACGCCCGTTGCCCGGACTGACCGTGCAGGCTGGCGGCTCCTGGAACCAGAGCAAGCAGACCAACTCACCAGCACTGATCGACAACAACCCAGCGAGCGCCAACTTCGGCCATCCGATCACGCTGAACTGCGACAGCGAAGGCACGAACTGCTCCGCGGTCACCAACCCCTTCGGTCCGATCGGCTCGCCGACCGCGAACTCGCCGCCGATGCAGTTCAGCCTGCGCACGCGCTATCAGTTCTCGATCGGCGAGTACGAAGCGTTCTTCCAGGCGGGCGCCGCGCATATCGGTCACTCGTTCACGCAGGCGGGCGCCAACCCGTCGATCGCCGAGGCCGGTGGCATCACCACCGGTCGGCTGCGCTTCGAGAACCCGGCCTACTCGAGCTACGACGCCTCGTTCGGCATCTCCAAGGACCAGTGGAACGTGTCGATCGTGGGCGAGAACCTCTCCAACTCAAACGCCGCGACCTTCACCAGCACCGACCAGTTCATCGTCGCGCAGACGCCGCTGCGGCCGCGGGTGCTGGGCGTATCGATGGGCTGGAAGTTCTAAACTGCAAATGGCCGCGGGGCCGGGGCAGCAGGCCTCCCCCGCCGAGCGAAAATCAGACGGGACCTTCGGGTCCCGTTTTTTTTGCCCTAAAAGCCCGCGCACCGCGCCAGCGTGTATTCTTGGCCTTCGCTTTGCGGAAACTCCCTGAAGAGGTGCCCGTGTCCCAACGATCCTTTATCGAAGCCCGATCGATCGACTACGTTCCGCTCGCGGAGCGACACGGCAAGGTCTGGCACCTCTGGCCAGTGTGGTTCACCGGTGACGCCCATCTGGCAACGATCGCGACCGGCGCCGTGGGCATGGCCCTCGGCGGCAACCTCGCGTGGATGGTGATCGCCGTCCTGATCGGATCCGCGCTTGGCACGTTCTTCATGGCGTTCCACTCGACGCAGGGTCCGCAACTCGGCCTGCCGCAGATGATCCAGTCGCGGCCTCAGTTCGGCTACATGGGCGCGCTGCTCGTCTGGGCCGTTGCGCTGGTCACCTACATCGGCTTCAATGCCTTCAACCAGCTGCTCGCGGCCGACACGCTCACCACGCTGTATGGCAGTGATCGACAGATCACGATGCCTATAGTCGGCGTCGTTGCCGCCCTGCTCGCCGTGGTCGGCTACGACTGGATCCATCGCATCCAGCGCATCCTCGCCTTCATCCTGATAGCCGGCCTGGCTGTGATGACGGTTGCCGTCGCGACCTCCGCCCACTTCGAGCCCGCCCAGCTCTACCTAGGCGACTTCAAACCCGTGCCGTTCCTCGTGCAGGTGTTCGCCGCAGCGTCCTACCAGATCGCCTGGTCGGTCTATGTCTCGGACTACTCGCGCTACCTGCCACGCGACGTCGGCGTCGCGGCCTCGTTCTGGTGGACGTACCTTGGTGCCTATATCGGCGGCTCCTGGACGATGCTGGTCGGTACAGTTGCCGCGGCGATGTTCCCCACCCTTGGGTTAACGCCAGCGCTGAGGGCCGCTGCTGACCAACTCCTGCCAGGCTCGGGCACACCGCTACTGATCGCCTCCCTGCTCGGGCTGGTGACGATCACGACACTGAACTTCTACGGTGCATCGCTGACGTTGCTGAGCGTGGCCGACTCGATCAAGCCGATCAAAGCCACCGCCATGAAGCGGGTCGCGACTATTGCCCTGTCATTGGTCGTCTCGGTGGCACTCGCGCTCACCGCCTCAAAGGACTTCGTGCACACGTTCTCTGAGTTTCTGGCGATCCTGCTGTACCTGTTCACGCCGTGGACAGCGATTAACCTGGTGGACTTCTACTGGGTCCGTCGCGGCCGCTATTCGGTACGCGAGATCTTCAACCCGTATGGCATGTACGGCCGCTGGAACTGGCGCGGACTGGTGGCCTATGCAGTCGGCTTCTTGTCGATGGTGCCGTTCTTCAGCACGCAGGTGTTCACCGGCCCCATCGCACGGATGATCGGTGGGGCGGATGTCGCGATGATGGTGGGCCTGCCGGTCTCGACCATCGTCTACCTGCTGGCGTGTCGCTCGCTCGATGTAGAAGCCGAGGCGCGCCAGGCCGCACTGGCGGACGTCGGCCTCGACCCCGCCTGAGCGAGCCGACAGGACGCAGCGGGCGGACTTTTCCCGCCCGCTGCCATCAGGCTCAGCGCTGGCGAGTCTGCCAGTCGGGCGCCTCGTAGAACGGCGCCTGCGAACGGGGCAGTAGCGCCTTGCCCAGGATGTGATCAGCAGCCTTCTCGGCCAGCATGATCGTTGGCGCGTTGAGGTTGCCGTTGGTGATCGACGGCATGATCGACGAATCCACCACCCGCAAGCCCTCCAACCCATAGACCCGCGTCTGCGGGTCGACGACCGCCATCGGGTCATCCGCCGCGCCCATCTTGCAGGAGCACGAGGGGTGATAGGCGGTCTCCACTTTCTGCCGGATGAACTCGTCGATCTGTTCGTCGGTCTGCACCGCATCACCCGGCTGAATTTCACGGCCGCGATAACGATCGAAGCTCTGCTGTGAAAATATCTCGCGCGTCAGCCGCACGCAGGCTCGCATCTCGGCCCAGTCGTCCGGATGGCTCATGTAATTGAACAGGATCTTCGGCTTGTCGAGCGGGTTGCGGCTCGCAAGCCTGACGTGGCCGCGACTCTTCGAGCGCATCGGACCGACGTGGGCCTGGAAGCCGTGCTCGCTGCAAAGCGACGTGCCGTCGTAGCTGACTGCCATCGGCAGGAAGTGATACTGGATGTCCGGGTACGGGATGCCAGCGCGGCTGCGCAGGAAGCCGCAGGTCTCGAAGTGGTTGGTCGCACCCAGGCCCGACTTGAACAGCACCCACTCGACACCCAGCTTGAGCTTGGCGAACGGATTCATGACCGAGTACAGCGTGACAGGCTCCTTGCACGCCACCTGGAAGTAGAACTCCAGATGGTCCTGCAGGTTCTCGCCAACGCCCGACAGATCGTGCACGACGGGAATGCCAAGCTGCTGCAGTTCCGCGCCTGGGCCTACGCCAGAGAGCTTGAGCAGCTGCGGCGACGCTATCGAGCCGGCCGACACAATAACTTCGTGTCGGGCGCGCACGACCCGCTCAGTGCCACCCCGCGTATAGCGCACCCCGACCGCGCGGCGCCCCTCGAACAGCACTTGGCTTGCAAGCGCGCGGGTCTCGACTTTCAGATTCTGGCGCTTCATTGCCGGCCGCAGGTAGGCGTTCGCAGCACTCGCCCGGATGCCGCGATCGACCGTCATGTCCATCCGGCCAAAACCTTCCTGCTGGAAGCCGTTGACGTCATCGGTCAGCGGGTAACCGGCCTGCTTCGCCGCGCCAAGCCACGCCGCGTGCAACGGATTCTTCACGGTGCCGTAGCAGGTCCCGAGCGGGCCGTCGCCGCCACGATAGTCAGTGCCGCCCTCGGCACGCTTCTCGGCACGCTTGAAGTACGGCAGCACGTCGGCGTAACTCCAGCCACTCGCGCCTTCCGCCTCCCAACGCTGGAAGTCGAGCGCATTGCCACGGATATAGACCAGGCCATTGATCGAAGAGGACCCGCCAAGCACCTTGCCGCGCGCCGTGTGGATGCTGCGACCACCGAGGCCTGGCTCCGGCTCCGAGTAGTAGAGCCAGTTGAACCGCTCGCGATTCATCGGAATCGCAAGAGCCGACGGCATCTGGATGAAGATCGAGCGGTCGGAGCCGCCGTACTCGAGCAACAAGACCGTGTTGCGACCGTCCGCGCTGAGCCGGTCCGCGAGCACGCAGCCAGCGGAGCCGGCGCCGACGATCACGTAGTCGTAAATCAAATTGTCCACGGCGTCGCCTTCAGTAAGGGGCCTCTACGTCACCCATCGCGACATAGACACTCTTGAGTTGCGTGTAATGCTCAATCGCCGCACGGCCGTTTTCACGGCCCAGCCCGGAGCGCTTGTGGCCGCCAAACGGCAGCTCGATCGGCGTGACGTTGTAGTGATTGATCCAGCACGTCCCCGCCTCGAGACGGGCGATCACGCGATGACCACGGGTCAAATCGTTGGTGAATACGCCGGCGGACAAGCCAAACTCGGTCGCGTTGGCGCGCGCGACCACCTCGTCCTCGTCATCAAACTCAAGCACGCTCATGACCGGACCGAAGATTTCCTCACGCACGATCGCCATGTCGTCGTGACAACCATCAAAGACCGTTGGCGCGACGAAGAAGCCGTTGGCGAGGTCACCCGTCGTGACGCGATAGCCACCTACCAGCAGCTTCGCGCCCTCCGCCTTGCCGCGCGCGATGTAACCGAGCACCTTTTCCATGTGTGCTTCGGAGATCAGCGCGCCCACCTGGGTCTGCGGATCCATCGGATCTCCGACCCGCATCGCCGCAACACGCGCCTTGAGCTTCTCGAGGAACGCCGCCTTGACCTTGCGATGAACGAACACACGGGTGGCGTTCGAGCACACTTCTCCAGCCGAATAGAAGTTTGCGAGCAGTGCGCCGCCCACTGCATTGTCGAGCTTGGCGTCGTCGAACACTATCAGCGGCGACTTGCCGCCTAGTTCAAGGGTGACGTACTTGAGCGTGCTCGAAGCATCGCTCATGACGGCCTTGCCGGTGCCTACTTCGCCAGTCAACGAGATCTTGCGAATACCGGGATGCCGACTCAGTAGCCGGCCCGTATCGGCCTTGCCCTGCACCACCTGGAACACGCCTGGCGGCAGTCCGGCAGCATCAAACGCCTTGCCAAGCTCGATCGCCGTCAGCGGGGTCAGCTCCGCGGGCTTGAAGATCATCGCGTTACCGCAGGCAAGCGCCGGCGCTGACTTCCAGCAGGCGATCTGGATCGGGTAGTTCCACGCCCCGATACCCGCCACGACGCCGAGCGGCTCGCGTCGCGTATAACCGAAAGCGCTGGGACCGAGATCGAAGTGTTCGCCGGCAATCGTTGCGGCGATGCCCGCGTAATACTCCAGACAGTCGGCCCCGGAGAGCACATCGACAGCGCTGGTCTCCTGGATAGGCTTGCCCGTGTCGCGCGTCTCAAGCGCGGCGAGCTCGGCATTACGCGCGCGCAGGATATCGGCCGTGCGACGCAGCACCCGGCCGCGTTCAGCACCCGTCATGGCCGCCCAGCGCCTCTGACCTTCAGTCGCCGCCGCAACGGCCGCGTCGACCTCCGCCGGACCGTCAATGCGCAACTCGGCAAGCGTCGCGCCGGTGGCAGGATTGATCGTACGGAAGTGCCCGCTCGCGGCAGCCACGCTCACGCCCGCAGCCGCGGCTGGCGGCAGCGGCGACAAGGGCCGATCGCGCAACCGGCCTTCGACGAATGCCGTCAGCAACCCACGGGCTGCCTCGCTATCCGCTTCGGCCCAGTCCGACAACGCCGCACGCAGCCAGACCCCGTCGATCATCGCGGCAATCATCGCCGCGAGCGTGCGCGCCTCGTCCGGCGACAGCATCTGGCCCAGCGCATGCCGCAGGTTCGACAGCATCCGGCGCTGGTAGGCCTTCTGTACGCGCAGCAGCGGCGGGAGGTGGCGCAACTGGCCCCAGAACGCGAGCCAGGCATTACCGGTACGCTGGCTGAACTCTTCCGGCGCAAGGTTTGCGTCGATAACCGCCTGCACTCGGCCCCGGGGCGTGCGTGCAAGGCGCAGCTTGGCGCGGACGTTGGCGTGAACGCGGCGACTGAGGCTGCGAAAGGCCGCCTCGAGCAGGCCATCTTTGTCACCAAAATAGTGCCCAATCAGGCCCGCGGAAACACCGGCACGACCCGCGATCTGGGCCAGGGTACTGCCCACAAAGCCAAGCTCAGCCAGGCAATCGATCGCGACCTCGATCAGTTGTTCGCGCCGATCCTCCTCCAGCCGTTCGCCGCCGGGCGGCTTTGCGGCGTCGGACTCGGCGGCAGGGCTGCCTTTGCTTGATTGATTGTTCAGCGTGGTGCTCCCAGTAGATGCCTGCGGCTGCGCAAGCTGGCCTGCATGGCCCTTTTTAGGGGCCTTTGCGAGGTCAGTGGTTGCGATTATTTGTCTTTATTATCAAATAGTTCAGAATTCGGTTCGGCGCTCACGGCCGATCCGTTGAACGGCCATTCAGCCGCGCCTTGAGAAGATCATGCCGCCGACGCATAAACAGGGTCAAGGGGGAGCCGGATTGGGGCCCTCGCAGCACACGGGGAGCCGCTAGGCGCTATAGAGACCTCGCTCTGCCCCGCTGGCGCGAGACGCGACCTCAAGACCCTGCCGCCGACAGGGCGAACTTCGGGCGCCGGGTAACGCGGCAATAGATTGGGTGGCCTCCGCAGGGCCGGCAAGTAATCCGGGCTTTGGGCCGGGCCTAAGGCGCCCCGAGGCAAGCCAATGCCGCAAACTGATCAGACCGGCCGAGGCTGCATGACCATACTGCCGCATGGATTCAGGAGATCGGGCACCTATGGACGAGCAACCGGTAGAGGCGTCGGCGCGACGCAATCGTGGCGGCGGCCGTGAGGCGAAGCGCGCGGCACGCGCGGCACGCTCGGCAGTCACCATTCCGTACATCACCCGCTCGATACCTTACTTCGAGGTGCTCGGCGAGGAGGGACTGGCGACCATCGAGGCCAACGCCGACACCATCCTTGCCGAGATCGGCATCGACTTCCGCGACGACCCCGAATCCCTCGAAATCTGGAAGGTGGCCGGCGCCGAGATTGATGGCGAACGCGTCCGCTTCCCGCGCGGCCTGTGCCGCTCGCTGGTGCAGAAGAGCGCGCCACGCGAGTTCGTCCAGCACGCCCGCAACCCGGCCCGCAACGTCGTCATCGGTGGCCGCAACACCGTGTTCGCGCCGGCTTACGGCTCACCGTTCATCCGCAGCCTCGACGAAGGTCGCCGCTACGCGCGTATCGAGGATTTCAGAAACTTCGTCAAGCTGGCCTACATGGCGCCTGCGCTGCATCACTCAGGCGGCACGATCTGCGAGCCCGTCGACCTGCCGGTCAACAAGCGGCACTTCGACATGGTTTACAGCCACATGAAGTACAGCGACAAGGCGTTCATGGGCAGCGTCACGGCGCCCGAGCGCGCCGAAGACACCGTCGAGATGGCGAAGATCCTGTTCGGGCCTGACTTCATCGACCCGGTGACCGGCCGCAACAAGACCGTACTGGTCAGCCTGATCAACGCCAACTCACCGATGACTTTCGATGCGACGATGCTCGGCGCGCTGAAGGTCTACGCGCGCGCGAACCAAGCCACCATCGTCACGCCGTTCATCCTCGCTGGCGCCATGTCGCCGGTAACCGTGGCTGGAACCGCCGCGCAGACGCTCGCCGAATCACTGGCTGGCATGGCGTTCGCCCAGCTGGTGAACCCCGGCGCGCCGGTCATCTTTGGCAGCTTTGCCTCGTCGATCTCGATGCAGTCGGGTGCGCCGACGTTCGGCACACCCGAGCCTGCGCTCGTGCTGTACGTCATGGCCGCCCTCGCCCGCCGACTCGGCGTGCCGTTCCGCTCAGGCGGTGGACTGTGCGGCTCGAAGATCCCGGATGCACAGGCGGCCTATGAGTCTGCGAACACACTGCTGCCGACCTGCCTCGCGGGAGTCAACTTCGTGCTGCACACCGCCGGCTGGCTCGAGGGCGGCCTGTCGATGGGCTACGAGAAGTTCGTCATGGACGCCGACCAGGCCGGCATGATGCAGACCTTCCTCGCGGGCGTGGACATGACCGAGAACGGCCAGGCGATGGACGCCATCCGCGAGGTCGGCCCCGGCAAGCACTTCCTCGGCTGCGCGCACACGCAGGCGAACTTCGAAACGGCGTTCTACCGCTCGCCGCTCACGGACAACAACAGCTTCGAGCAGTGGGAAGCCGAGGGCGCAAACGACATCTCGGTACGCGCGAACGCCTACTGGAAGCGGCAGCTGGCCGAATACGAGGCGCCGGCGCTCGATCCGGCGGTCGACGAGGCGCTGCTCGACTACATGACCCGCCGCAAGAGCTCGTTCCCGGATTCGAACGTCTAGGCCGCAGGCGGCCAGAGCAGCGGCAACAACCGGTGCTCGAGTGGAGCACCGGCCGGCAGCTCCGCCTCAAGGCCGGGCAACTCAGCCGAGGCGGTGTACAGACGCACACCCCGACTGCCGGTCAGACGCGCGGCAGCCGACGGCAGCGGCGCGCATCTTCATACCTCTCGGTCAGGAGGTTGCGGAGGTTCGCAACATGCGAAACCCGAGCCATAGCCAGCCCAAACAGCCAGCGGCAAGGGTGATGGTCAATGCCGCCAGTGGCGTCCAGTGCTGATCAATTGCAGCGGGCAATAACGCCAGCGCGAGCCCCGCGACCATTACCAGTCGCACGCACTCGACCCATGCGAAGCCACGCCGCGCCTCGGTGAGCCCCCCCAGAGCCCATTGGGAGCCCGCCAGCAATGCCAGCCACGCAAGCGCGGTACCCGCCGGCCAACCTGGCGCCGCGGTAAGGAAATAGGCCCCCATCCCGAGTACGACCAAGCCCTGCAGCACGCAATACAACCCGAGCGCGGACGGCAGTGGCGGTGCGAACTTCGAATAGCGCGCCAACTGGAAGGCGGCCTTCGGCGCTCGTTCGGCGACGCCAGCGGGTCGCCAGCCTGGGCGGGCAACGAAGACTCGCAGCCGATCAGACCACGTGCGCGCCTGCGCGGCGTCGCGCAGCAAAGTGGCGTAAGTGTGCAGGTTGGCCCACAGCGGGTTCCATGAGCGCAGCGGATCCCGAGTTCCGTAGACGACCGGGACCGAGGCAAGCTCAGGCTGGAAGGTGCCAAACAGGCGGTCCCAGACAATCAGGATCCCGCCATAGTTGCGATCGACGTACTCGTCATTGACCCCATGGTGAACGCGGTGGTTAGACGGCGTGGCCAGGAGGCGATCGACGACCCCGAGCGAGCCCACCTGCTCGGTATGAATCCAGAACTGGTACAGCAGATCGATCAGGCTAACGAACAGGAACAGCTGCGGCGGAAAACCGGCCAGCGCCATCGGCACGTAGAACAGCCACGACAGCAGGAACCCGCTGGAGGTCTGGCGCAACGCCGTCGACAGGTTGAACTCCTCGCTCTGGTGATGCACGACGTGTGCCGCCCACAGCACATTGATCTCGTGCCCGAGCCGGTGGTTCCAGTAGTAGAGGAAGTCATACAGCAGCAGCGCTGCCACCCAGACCCAGACCCGCGTCTGGTCGAGCGTCGCCAGCCGCGCGCTGTCGTACAGCGCGACGTAGATGCCGAAGCTGAACAAGCGGGTGTAGACGCCGACGTAAGTCGACAACGCACCCAGGCTGATACTGCCTATTGCATCGCCGATTCGGTACGGGCTGCGATGGCGTAGCGCCGCAACCCCACACTCGACCGCAATCAGGAGCAGGAACACCGGCGTCGCCCAGAGAAGTACCTTCTCGTACATGGCGGCGGGCCGGTGACCGGCCTACTCGCGCGCCGCCGGGCGGCGGGTACGGCGCTCCCGACCGTCGGTCTGCACCACCGCCTTCGGCTCCGGCAGGTCGACGACCTTGCGCAGGTTCGGGTACGGCGCCGTCTTGTGCGGGAACGCCATCGACTCGACGAAGTGCGCCTGGAAGCGCGGCTCTATCGCCGTCTCAATCTTCTCGACCTTGCGGACGATCTTCTCGATCACATCACGCGAACGAGAATCCAGCAGCGCGATGCGCGCGCCAGTCCCCGCGGCGTTGCCTGCCGAGGCGACGTTGGCAAGATCACAGTCGGGTATCAGGCCGAGCACCATCGCGTACTTGACGTCGATATGGCTGCCGAACGCGCCCGCCAGGCGGATGCGTTCAACGCGCTCGATACCAAGACGCTCCATCAGCAGCAAAATGCCCGCGTGTAGCGCAGATTTTGCAAGCTGAATGGCACGCACGTCGTTCTGCGTGATCGCGAGGCGCTGTTCACCCTCATGCAGCACGTAGGCGTGCGTGCGACCATTAGCGATGATGCGCGGCGAACGCGCAGCAAAAGAGGCGTCCACCACGCCATCCTGATTGATGATGCCCGTCAGATAGAGCTCTGCCATCACCTCGATGATGCCGGAGCCGCAGACGCCGGTAATGCCGGTCTTGGCGGCCACCTCGGCAAAGCCCGGCTCATCCGACCACAGGTCGGAGCCGATAATCTTGAAGCGCGGCTCGAGCGTGTCGCGATCGATGCGCACGCGCTCGATCGCGCCGGGAGCAGCGCGCTGACCACAGCTGATCTGCGCACCCTCGAAAGCGGGACCGGTGGGACTTGAGCAGGCCACCAGCTTGTCGCGATTGCCGAGCACGATCTCCGCATTGGTGCCGACATCAACGACTAGCGTCATCTCCGTGGCAAGGTCGGGGCGCTCGGCGAGCACGACGCCGGCGGTGTCGGCACCGACGTGACCTGCGATGCACGGCAACACATAGACCCGCGCGCTGGGATTGAGCGTGAGGCCAATTTCGGCAGCAGTGACCGTGGTCGCACTGTCGACGGCAAGCGCAAACGGCGCGCCACCGAGCTCAACCGGATCCAGGCCCAGCACCAGGTGATGCATGATCGGGTTGCCGACCAGCGTCATCTCGAGAATGGCGCTGTGATCGACACCAGCGGAACGCGCAACGTCGGTGGCCAGATCGCTGAGCGCCGTACGCACGACCTCAGTCATCTGCGCCGCACCGCCCGGGTTCATCATGGAATACGACACGCGGCTCATCAGATCCTCGCCGAAGCGGATCTGCGGATTCATCAGCCCGGCCGAGGCGACCACCTCACCGTTGGTCAGGTCACACAGGTGGGCCGCGATCGTGGTCGAGCCGACATCCACCGCCATGCCGTAGACCTTCTCGCGAAAGCCCGGCCAGACGGCGACGATCTGCGTACGACCATGCACGGCAACCGTGACTTTCCAGTCGCCTGCGCGCAGTGCGACCTGCAGGCCCTGCAGCACTTTCAGGTCACAGCCGAGCCCGGTGAGCTGCCACTCGCGCGCAAGCGCATCCTGCATGCGCTGGAGGTCGCCAGACGGATCGTGCATGTCGGGCTCGGTCACCTCGACGTAGTGCAGCGTAATCACCGGGTACAGCTCGATGTCGCGGGCCTCGGCGGCCTTGCGTACCACCTGCCGATGCACCTGACTGCTTTCCGGGACGTCGACGACGACATCGCCCTGCACGCGCGCCTGGCACGACAGGCGACGGCCCGCTGCCAGCACCTTGCGGTTGGCCAGGCGCTGCTCCGGCGTCGTCATGGCCGACAGATGGTCCGCCGCGGAACGCACGCCGTGCTTGGCAAACTCGCCTTCCTGGATCAACACCTGACAGCGCGTGCACATCGCACGACCGCCACAGACGGAGTCGATGTCCACGCCCAGCGTACGGGCAGCCGACAACAACGGCGTACCAATCCGGAACCGTCCGCGCTTGCCGGACGGCGTGAATACAACGAGAGCGTCAGGCTCGGTCACTGCATTTCCTCAGGGGGTCGTGCGACGGCGCAGGCCGCCTTCACGACGACCGCGGCCCGCGCCCTCGGTCGGCGCGCCGGCAGCCGGCACGTCGCGATACTTGCGGATCCAGCGCGCGCAATCCGGGTCATGACCCATCATCACGTCCGCGCCCATGACCGCCTGCATCGTCTCGAGGTGCAGCGGGTTGGTGATCGCAGAGGTCATGCCAGAGCCAATCGCCATCGTCAGGAACGCCGCGTTGATGCCATGCCGGTTCGGCAGGCCGAAGCTGACGTTCGAGGCACCACAGGTCGTGTTGACCTTCAGTTCGGTCTGCAGGCGGTAAACCAGCCGCATGACCTGCACGCCGGCCTGGTTGATCGCACCGATCGGCATCACCAGCGGGTCGACGACGACGTCGCAGGCGGGGATGCCGTAGTCCGAGGCGCGCTCGACAATCTTCTTGGCGACCAGGAAGCGCACGTCCGGGTCCTCGGAGATGCCGGTCTCGTCGTTCGAGATCGCCACTACCGCCGCGCCGTACTTCTTGATCAGCGGCAGCACGGTCTCGAGCCGGTCATCTTCGCCGGTGACGGAGTTCACGAGCGCCTTGCCCTTGTAGACGGCAAGTCCCGCCTCGAGCGCGGCGACGATCGAGGAGTCGATCGACAGCGGCACGTTGGTGATCGACTGCACAAGCTGGATAGCGCGCGCGAGAATCGCCGGCTCATCGGCCAGCGGGATACCCGCGTTGACGTCGAGCATGTGGGCGCCGGCCTCGATCTGCGCCAGGGCATCGGCCTCGACGCGACTGAAGTCACCCGCGGCCATCTCGGCGGCGAGGATCTTGCGACCGGTCGGGTTGATGCGCTCGCCGATGATGACGAACGGGCGGTTGAAGCCAATAACGACCTCGCGGGTCGCCGAACTGATTACGGTGTCGGTCATGATGTCTTCCTGTCGGAATTCTTGTCGCGATCCGGGTACCAAGGTACCCGCCCTTCGAGCACGCCGGACCTGTCGATGATCTCGGCTACAGACTCTTCCTGGCGGTACGCCATGACATGCACGCCGTGCACGCCCTTGATCGACCGCGCTTCCTGAATCATGTCGATGCAGACCTGCCGGCCCTCGCGCGCCTGGTCCTCGGCGCCGGCCATTCGCTTGATCAGCGCATCCGGCACATGCATGCCGGGCACGTTGTTGCGCATCCACTCCGCACCCTTGGCGGTCTTGAAAGGACCTACGCCGATGAGGATGAAAACCTTGTCGAGCAGCCCGAGGTCCTCGACACCGCGCATGAACGCACGCAGTCGGTCCATGTCGTAGACATACTGCGTCTGGATGAACTGCGCGCCGGCAGCAACCTTCTTGGCAAGGCGCATGGCACGATGCTCAAGCGGAACGACCGTCGGGTTCTCCGCGGCGCCGAAGAAAACGCGCGGTGCGGAGGTGATCTTGCGGCCGCTCTGGAAGCGACTCTCGTCGCGCAACGTCCGACCGATCTCCAGCAGCGAGAGCGAGTCGAGGTCAAACACCGGCTTCGCCTGCGGGTGGTCCCCCGACTGCACGCCGTCGCCCGACAGGCACAGCATGTTGCAGACGCCCATCGCGGCACCGCCAAGGATATCGCCCTGAATCGCGATGCGGTTCTTGTCGCGGCAGGAGATCTGCATCACCGGCGCGTAGCCGATGCGCGTCAGGAGCGCGCAAACCGCGAGGCTGGACATATGGCAGTTGGCACCCGAACCATCCGTCGCGTTGATTGCGTCAGCGTAGCCGTCGAATACCCGCGCCCGCTTGTAGACTTCTTCGGGATCAGCCGAGTCCGGCGGCGCCAATTCAGTGGTGATCGCGAAGCCACCGGCGCGCAGCACGCGCTCAAGGCGACCCGGCGAGCTATGTCCCGGCAGCTGGGGCAGGGGGTGGCCGGCTTCCGGCTCGTCCGCGAAGATCATTTCTTCATCTCCGTCTTCGGCGGATCAGTCCGCTCACGCACCACCTTGAGCCACGACGAGCGACCCTCGAGGCGCCGATCCACCGGCAACTGCACGACGCGGATCTTATCGAGGCCGCCCTTGATCCGGCCGGCCCCTGTCCACGCTTCCACCCAGACGCAGCGCATCTCGGGCTTCACTTCGCAGTTGCCGTTCGCGCGTACGCCGCCACAGGGCCCGTTACGCAGGTTCTTCGGACAGTTCATGGAGCAGGACATGCCGGTCGAACTGAGCACGCACTGGCCGCACATCTTGCAGTCGAACAGCAGACCCTTGACGTGGCGCTCTAGGAACGCCATCGGCCGCTCCAGCCGCTCGTAACCGATCGCCCGGAACATCGGCGCCAGCGCAACCAGCACGTTCTCGAGGGCGTTGTAGACACGGTTAAGGCCGCCCGCATGGCGAACTGACCAGCGACGCACCGAATACATCTTAGCCAGCCTCTGTCGGATCTGGGCTCGCCGGGGGCGGCGCGAGACGCTCATCGTTGCCTTTGGCGCGGATGATGCGATCGAGGTCTTCGTCCGTGTAGCGCGCCTCGATGTCCGCGGCCGCGGCGCTCGCCACGGCCTCAAGGTCGTCATCGCACGTGGCCGGAGCGCTGCGCTTCCAGTCAGCAAGATACGCGTCGGAACTGCCCTTGCCGGCCCGCATGGCGGCACGATCGACCGCTTCCTGGAAGCGGTGCGACAGCTGGATCTTGGCGACCTCGCGGCCGCGCTTAGCGATGACCTGCGCAGGAATGTCGCGCCAGGAAATGATGATCAGTTGAGCCATACCGCCAATCCTCAGCCGGTCGTGGGACGCGGCGCTTCGATAACCACAGTCGCTCCAGCCCGGCGCACTACATCGACCAGCGTGGTCGCAAGCTCGCCGTAGCCTGTCTGCCGTTCCTCGTAGGCGAGCCCGAGGCTCGCCGCGATATCCACCGCGCGCCTCTTCAGATCCGCATCCGGCGCCTGGACGAGGTAAACAACCCGGCGGTAGTTGCGAAAATACTCGGCGGCGAGCTCCGGATGCCGATCCATGCCGAGCCCAACCCTCACCAGTCGCTCGTAGTGCCTGACCAGAAAGTCAGTCAGGTAAAAAGTCCCGGGCTCCGCGTCGTGCAGGTCTGCAAACACGGCCGACGTCGCAAAAAATTCATAACAGTGCGCCCCTGGCAGGCGCTCGACCTGTTCGGCGGCTAATACCCGATCGAGTGCCCCGCCGGTACCGCAGTCGGCGTAAGCGACGAAGATCTGCCGGTAACTGGCGCGCGCCTCGCGGATCGCCGTCGCAACGCTGCCGGGGATCCGCTCGGGTCGGTTGTGCAGCTCAGGCGGCAGGCAGCTGACGTCCACCGCCGCCCAGCCATTCAGCCGCTTGAGTGCCGTTATTTCCCTGGCAAGGGCGCCGCAGGCTATGACGAGCACGCGGCCCGTATCATCCACGGCACCCTCTCCTGGCAATCAGCGTGCGGCGCGCCGTGCCGCCACGAGCTGCTTGGCGGTCTCGACCGCGATGGCGGCATCGCGGCAGTAAGCATCCGCACCGACGGCCCTGCCGAACTCGTCGTTCAGCGGCGCACCACCGACGAGAATAATGAAATTCTCGCGGATGCCCTTTTCCTTGAGGGTGTCGATGACAACCTTCATGTAGGGCATCGTGGTGGTCAGCAGCGCCGACATACCGAGGATGTCAGGCTTGTGCTCCTCGATCGCGGCCAGGTACTTCTCGACCGGGTTGTTGATACCCAGGTCGATGACCTCGAAGCCCGCACCCTCGAGCATCATGCCGACGAGGTTCTTGCCGATGTCGTGGATGTCGCCCTTGACGGTGCCGATCACGATCTTGCCAATCGGCTCCACACCGGTCTCGGCGAGCAGCGGACGGAGAATCTCCATGCCGCCCTTCATCGCGTTGGCGGCGAGCAGCACTTCGGGCACGAATAAGATGCCGTCACGGAAGTCGACACCGACGATGCGCATGCCCTCGACGAGCGCCTCGTTGAGCGTCCGCTCCGGCGACCAGCCGCGCTTCAGGAAGATGTGGGTGGCTTCCTCGACCTCACTCTTCAGACCGTTGTACAGGTCGTCATGCACCTGCTCGGTGAGTTCCTGATCGTTCAGGCTGTTGAGATCGAATTCCTGCTCGTCGGCCATCGACGTACTCCCAGAGCGTTATTCAAGAGGGTGAAGCCCGCCGATGGGCGGCTCACACAGCGCCACGATGGTACGGGCTGGCGACCCGGGACAGTGGCGGTTTCGCGACTGACACATGCCCGAACGCGACATAGTTCCCCCGCAGACCGGTCGCTGTCAATGCGGGGCGGCAACGGCGACGGCCGTGCTTTTTTTCGCTAGGCCTATGAGTAAATTTACTTTTAGTTAGCGCGGCAATATGTGACCAGCCGGCGACGGCCGGCCCACCGCCCACCGTCGCATTCCGACAACCCGCACGAACCCCGTGCGGGCCTAGACGCCGATCGGACGGTCGTCCTCGGGCACGAGGGCGGGGGGCGCCTTGTGGCGAGTCTGGCGCTCGACGCTGGGCGGATAGCCGAACTGCTTGCGGTAGCACTTGGAGAAGTGCGGCGGCGACTGGAAGCCGCAGGCGGTGGTGATGTCCATGATCGGCATGGCCGTCTGCAGCAGCAGCTCGCGCGCCCGCTTGAGGCGCAATTCAAGGTAATAGCGCTTCGGTACGCAGTTCAGGTGGCGCTTGAACAGCCGCTCGATCTGGCGCCGCGACAGCCCCGTTTCCTGGGCAATACGCTCCAGCGACATCGGTCGCTCGACGTTGGCCTGCATCAGCTCGGCGACCTTGATCAGGCTTTGATGGGACACCCCCACCTGGGCCCGCAGGGGCACGTACTGGCGATCCTTGTCGCTGCGGATCCGATCGACGATGAACTGTTCCGATACCCGCTGGGAGATCTGGCTGCCCAGCTTTTCCTCGATCAGGTTCAGCATCAGGTCCAGCGGCGCGACGCCGCCCGAGGCGGTGTAACGGTTGCGATCGATCGTGAACACCTGGTCGGAGATGATCACGCGGGGAAACTCCTCGCGCAGCGCCGAGACGTTTTCCCAGTGAATCGTTGCACGGCAACGATCCAGCAGGCCCGCACGGGCGAGCGCGTAGCCGCCGGTACACAGGCCGCCGAGCCCGATTCGCTGCTCCGACAGGCGCCGCAGCGCGGCCAGCAGCCCCGGGGAAACCGCGTCACGAACATTGACCCCGCCACAGACGAAGACCACGTCAACGCGACCGATCTGGTCGAGGGCCACCGTGGGGGCGAGCGCGAGTCCATTGCTGGCGGTGACGGACTGGCCGTCGAGGCTGGCGATCACCCACTCGTAGGCGACCTGACCGGCCAGGGAATTGGCCATGCGCAGCGGCTCGACCGCGTTGGTCAGCGCGATGGCCGAATATTGCGGTAGCGTAAGGAACGCAAATCGACTCTTGCGGAACTGCAACGGGGCCTTCACGCGGCCTCCCCGACGATCGGAGTTAGGGGTAAACCGAAGTATACGGCCGACTGGCGCATTTGCGTCAGAGTTTGTCGCAAATGGAGCCGTGCCGCCACGCCCTGCCGTTACACTTTCCAGCTGATTTTGTGCCTACCATTCGGCGACCGCCGGGTGCCTAGCGGCCAGTACGGAGACCTCTAAGAATGAAGACTCATGCCCGGGTGGTTGTGATCGGTGGCGGCGTTGTCGGCGTCAGCACCCTGTATCACCTCGCTAAGAAAGGCTGGTCCGACGTCGTGCTGCTGGAGCGCTCGGAGCTGACGGCCGGCTCGACCTGGCACGCAGCCGGTCTGCTGCCGCTCTTCAATATGAGCTACACGGTCGGCCAGCTGCATAAGTACTCGGTCGACCTGTACAAGCGGCTGCCCGCCGAGACCGGCCAGGACGTCAGCTTCCACGTCACCGGCAACCTGCGCCTTGCGACCAACCGCGACCGCATGGACGAGTACCACAAGTACTGTGGCACCGCGAACACGATCGGCGTGCCGTTCCAGGTCATCACGCCTGCGCAGGTCAAGGAGCTTTGGCCGCTTGTGGACCTCGGCGGCAAGAACGGCACGGCACCGATTGTCGGTGCTCTGTACCACCCCGACGACGGCCATATCGCGCCGGCGGATCTGACCATGGCGCTGCGCAAGGGTGCGCGCGCCGGCGGCGCCGAGATCTACGAGCAGACCGAAGTGCAGTCGGTGGCCCAGACAGCCAGCGGCGAGTGGCAGATCACCACCAACAAGGGCGTGATCACCTGCGAACACGTCGTCTGCGCGACCGGCAACTATGCCCGCCAGACTGGCCGCATGTTCGGCATCAACGTGCCGGCCATTCCGGTCGAGCACCAGTACATCGTCTATGACAAGTCACCGGAGCTGGAGGCGTACCGCGCCGCCGGCGGCCGCGAGCTTGCCGTGCTGCGCGAGTCCGACCAGTCGTATTACCTGCGCGAAGAGCGCCTCGGCTGGATCCTCGGGCCGTACGAGGCAGGCGCCCCCGCCCGCTTCGCCGACGGCGTGCCCGACTGGTTCGGCAAGAGCCTGTTCGAGGGCGACCTCGAGCGGCTGCTGCCGCACGTCGAGGCGGCCCAGCGTCGCGTGCCGGCGCTTGAGAACTGCGGCATCAAGGACATCGTCAACGGCCCGATCTCGTACACCCCCGATGGCAGCCCGCTGGTGGGCCCGGCCTGGAACAAGCGGGGTCTGTGGCTGAACGAAGGCCACAGCTTCGGCATCACCGCGGCGGGCGGCTCGGCCTGGCAGCTGGCCGAGTGGATCGTGGAAGGCGAGCCGGGCATCGACATGCTCGCCGTCGACCCACGCCGCTATGGCCCGTACACGTCCAAGCGTTACGTCGTTCAGAAGAACGAGGAGACGTACCGTGACGTCTTCACGATCCACTTCCCGGACGAGGAGCGCCCGGACGGCCGCCCTGTGAAGACCAGCCCCGTCTACGACAAGCTTGCTCGCATGGGCGCCGTATTCGGCGCGCGCTACGGCTGGGAGCGCGCGCTCTGGTTCGCGCCGAAGGGCGTTGAGGCCAAGGACGTCTGGAGCTTCCGTCGTTCGAACTACTTCGAGCACGTTGGCAACGAAGTGCGCCTGATGCGCGAGAAGGTCGGCGTCATCGACCTGGCCCCGTTCACCAAGTACGAGGTCAAGGGCGCCGGTGCCGAGGCCTGGCTCGATGGCCTGGTCGCGAACAAGGTGCCGACCAAGATCGGCCGCATCGCGCTTTGCCACGCGCTGACCAAGCGCGGCGGCATCCGCTCGGAATTCACGATCACCAAGATCGCCGACCACCACTACTACGTGGTCAGCGCCGGTGCCGCCGAAAGTTACGACAGCGACTACCTGAACAAGCACCTGCCAACCGATGGCTCGGTGAGCCTGCAGGACATCACGATGAGCCGCGGCTGCTTCGTGATTGCCGGCCCGCGCTCCCGCGAGCTGATGGCAAAGCTGACCGACGCGCCGCTCGACAACACGTCGTTCCCGTGGCTGACCAGCCAGGTGATCGAGGCCGGCTACGCGACCAATGTCTACGCACTGCGCGTGAACTTCGTCGGTGCGCTGGGCTGGGAGCTGCACTTCCCTATCGAGTACGCCCACAGCCTGTTCGATGCAGTCTTCGCCGCAGGCGAGGAGTACGGCATCGGCATGGTCGGCATGCGCGCGATGGAGTCGCTGCGACTGGAAAAGTCCTACCGCATGTGGGGCAGCGACATGACGCGCGACTACACGCCGTTCGAGTGCTCGCTGGACCGTTTCGTTCGCATGAACAAGGGTCCGTTCATCGGTCGCGAGGCGCTGGAGAAGCAGCTCGCCGCCGGTGTGCCGCACCGCTTCATCACGCTCGAGGTGCATGACGTCGTCGATGCCGACCCGCTCGGCAACGAGCCGCTGTTCGACGCCAAGGGGCAGCTGATCGGCCGCGCCACCGCGGGCTACTATGGCCACACCATTAAGAAGAGCCTCGCCATCGGCTACGTGAAGCCCGAGTACGCGACCCCCGGGACGAGCCTCGAGATCGAGGTTCTGGGCGAGCGCAAGCGGGCCACTGTGCTGGTCGAGTCTCCGTACGACCCCGATAACAAGGATCTGAGGGCCTGATGCAAAAGTTCTCAGCCTGGTCACTGTTCAAGGAAGCTTTCGGCGGCCACCAGGGGTGGAAGTCGCAGTACAGGCGCGCGACGCCGAAAGCGGAGTACGACGCGATCATCGTCGGAGGCGGTGGCCACGGCCTCGGGGCCGCCTACTACCTTGCGGCCGAACACGGCCTGACGAACATCGCAGTCGTGGAGAAGGGCTGGATCGGCGGCGGCAACACCGGCCGCAACACGACGATCATTCGCTCGAACTATCTGTTCGACGAAAGCGCGCGTCTCTATGACCATTCACTGAAGATGTGGGAGGACCTGTCACAGGTCCTCAACTACAACGTCATGTTCTCGCCCCGCGGCGTGATGATGCTCGCGCACACCGTGCACGACATGCAGGTCATCAAGCGGCACGTGCACGCAAACCGTGGCAATGGCGTAGACAACGAGTGGCTGTCGCCCGAACAGGCGAAGGAGTTCTGCCCGATCCTCAACGTCGAGCAGAACATTCGCTACCCGGTCCTGGGCGCGGCACTGCAGCGCCGCGGCGGCACCGCCCGCCACGATACCGTGGCCTGGGGTTACGCTCGCGCGGCCGACGCGCTCGGCGTCGACATCATCGAAAACTGCGAGGTCACCGGTATCCGGCGTGACGCGCAGGGCGCAGTCGAGGGCATCGAGACCACGCGTGGCTACATCCGCTCCCGCAAGGTTGGCGTCTCGGCAGCCGGCCACACCAGCGTCGTGCTCGGCTATGCCGGGATCAAACTGCCGCTGGAGAGCTTCCCGCTGCAGGCGCTGGTCTCCGAGCCCGTCAAGCCGATCATGCCGTGCGTCGTGATGTCGAACACCATCCACGCCTACATGAGCCAGTCCGACAAGGGCGAATTGGTCATCGGTGCCGGCACCGATGCCTACAACTCCTACACCCAGCGCGGCGGCCTGCACATCAGCGCCCATACGCTGGAGTCGATCTGCGAACTGTTCCCGGTCGTGCGGCGCCTGAAAATGCTGCGCAACTGGGGCGGCATCGTCGACACGACGCCGGACCGCTCGCCGATCATCGCCAAGACGCCGGTCAAAGGCCTGTACGTGAACTGTGGCTGGGGCACGGGTGGCTTCAAGGCAACCCCGGGCTCAGCCCACGTCTTTGCCTGGACCATCGCCAACGACGAGCCGCACCCGATCAACGCACCGTTCACGATCGAGCGGTTCCGTGACGGACTCCTGATCGACGAGGCGGCTGCAGCCGCCGTCGCGCACTGAAGGCCCTCGCATGCTGATCATCGATTGCCCCTATTGCGGTCCCCGGCCCGAGCCGGAGTTCGCCCATGGCGGACAGGCGCATGTCGCCCGCCCGGCCGATCCGTCGCAAGCCACCGATCAGGAATGGCTCGAATTCCTGTACCTGCGCCACAACACGCGCGGCGTGTTCGCGGAGCGTTGGCGTCACGCCCGCGGCTGTGGCCGCTTCTTCAACGCCCTGCGCGACACGACCACGGATCACTTCCTGGCCACCTACCGCGCAGGTGAGAAGCCGCCGGTACTGCCCGCCGGGGGTGCCCGATGAGCGCCCTGCGTACCGCAGCTGGTGGTCGGATCGATCGCACGCAGCGACTGACGTTCACCTTTGATGGCCGTCGCTACCAGGGCTTCGCAGGCGACACGCTCGCCTCTGCGCTGCTCGCCAATGGCGTGCACCTGATGGGGCGTTCGTTCAAGTATCACCGTCCGCGCGGCGTCCTCGGCGCCGGCGCTGAAGAGCCCAACGCGCTGGTCACGGTCAACCGTGACATCGCCCGACACACGCCGAACCTGCGCGCCACCCAGGTCGAGCTGTATGACGGCCTCGTCGCCGAGAGCCAGCACCGCTGGCCGAGCCTGACGTTCGATGTTGGCGCGATCAACAATCTGCTGTCGCCGTTCCTGCCGGCCGGCTTCTATAACAAGACCTTCATGTGGCCGCGCTCGGCGTGGCACAAGGTGTGGGAGCCGCCGATCCGAGCTGCCGCCGGCCTCGGCGTCGCCCCGACTCTTCCCGATCCCGATCGCTACGCGCAGCAGTTCGCGCACTGCGACGTGCTGGTCGTCGGCGCCGGCCCCGCCGGACTTGCGGCCGCGCTCGCTGCTGCGACCGCTGGCGCCCGCGTCATCCTCTGCGATGAGCAGGCTGAAATGGGCGGCTCACTACTGTCCGAGCGCGACGCCACCATCGATGGCCAGCCGGCCGCCGCCTGGGCCGACGCGACCCTCGCCCGCCTTGCGGCCATGAAGCGCGTGCGCCTGTTGCCGCGCACGACCGCATTCGGCTACTTCCCGCACAACAACATCGGCCTGTCCGAGCGCATCACCGAGCACCTCGCACAACCCTCGCCCTCTGCGCCACGTGAGCGGATGTGGCAGGTGCGTGCCCACGAGGTCGTGATCGCGACCGGCGCCATCGAGCGACCGCTACTGTTCCCGGGCAACGACCTGCCGGGCGTGATGCTGGCCTCGGCAGCCCGTACTTACCTGAACCGCTACGGCGTTCGGGTCGGTACGCGGGCTGTCATCGCCGCAGGATCCGACTCGGCGTTTGCCGCGGCTGTGGATCTTGCCGCCGCGGGTATACAGATCGCAGCGATCGCGGACGTGCGCGCCCCCAATGCCGTGGACGGTCCTGGACTGGCCGCGGCACGTGCCGCCGGCCTGCCGATCCGCTCGTCCGCCACGGTGCTCGCGGCCACCGGCAAGCTGCGCATCGCCGCCGTCAAGCTCGGCAGCGTTGCGAGCAACGGCAACGTGAGTCCGACCGAAACCCTCGCCTGCGACGTGCTGCTGATGTCCGGTGGATTCACACCGAGCGTGCATCTGCACTCGCAGTCACGCGGCAAACTCGCCTTCAACGAGGAGCTGGGGGCATTCGTGCCGGCGGCGACCGCCGAGCGCAGTCGCTCTGTAGGCAGCTGCCGCGGCATCAACGGCCTGGCGGCCTCACTGGAGGACGGCGCTGTCGCAGGTGCCGCTGCGGCGACCGCGACCGGTCACGCGGCCACGGCGCCACGGTTCGTTGCTTCTGCCCTCGATGCTGGCATCGACGGCGTGCCTGGCGCGCTGCCGCAACTGGCGGCGGCGATTCCGCCCGCCAAGGCCTTTGTCGACTTCCAGAACGACGTCACGACACGCGACCTTGCGCTGGCACGTCGGGAAGGGTTCGAGTCGATAGAACACATCAAGCGCTATACGACCACCGGCATGGCCACCGACCAGGGCAAGACCTCGGGCCTGAACGCGCTGGGCTTCGTCGCGGCGGAGTCGGACCGGCGTATCGGCGAGGTGGGTCTGACCACCTACCGCATGCCGTACACGCCGGTGACTTTCGGCGCGTTCGCAGGCTTCGCCCGCGGCGACCAGTTCGATCCGGTCCGCAAGACGCCGAGTCATGACTGGACCGTGGCGCGCGGCGGCGTGTTCGAAGACGTCGGCATGTGGAAGCGCACGCGCTTCTTCCCGCTCGGCCGCGAAGACATGCACGCGGCCGTGGATCGCGAGTGCTTGGGCGTACGCAATAGCGTCGGTATGTTCGACGCATCGACGCTCGGCAAGATCGAAGTGGTCGGCAAGGATGCGGCGGAGTTCCTCAACCGCTTCTACGTCAACAACTGGTCGAGCCTCGCGCCAGGTCGATCCCGCTACGGCATTCTGCTGCGCGATGACGGCTTCGTGTACGACGACGGCGTCATTGGCCGCCTCGCCGCCGACCGCTTCCACGTCACCACCACCACCGGCGGCGCGGCGCGCGTGTTCGGCATGATGGAGGACTACATCCAGACCGAGTGGACCGACCTGTCCGTCTGGATCACCTCCACCACTGAGCAGTGGTCCGTGGTCGCCGTGCAGGGGCCGCGCGCCCGCGATGTGCTCACCAAGCTCGTGACCGGCATTGACCTGTCGCCGACGGCGCTGCCGCACATGGCGATCGCCCACGGCGAGATCTGCGGCATACCGCTCATGCTGTTCCGCGTCAGCTTCAGCGGCGAGCTGGGCTTCGAGGTCAACGTGCCGGCGGACTACGGCACCCTCGTCTGGGAAGCCATCCACGACGCGGGCCAGGAGTTCGGCATCACGCCCTACGGCACCGAGGCGATGCACGTGCTGCGCGCCGAGAAGGGTTACATCATCGTCGGGCAGGATACGGACGGCACGATGACCCCGGATGACGCCGCCGTCGCCTGGGCGATTGGCAAGACCAAGCCCGACTTTATCGGCAAGCGCGGACTCGAGCGTCCGGCGCTCAAGGCCGCAGGCCGCAAGCAACTGGTGGGGCTGCAGACGGTGGATCCGAAAGTGGTCCTCGAGGAAGGCGCGCAGGTCGTCGTGACCGCCAACCAGCCAGTGCCCTACGTGATGATCGGCTACGTCACCTCGTCCTACCACAGCGCCGCTCTCGGCCGTTCGATCGCGCTCGCCGCGGTCGCCGACGGCCGCGCGCGAATGGGTGAGATCCTCTATGTGGCAATGCCTGGTGGGGACATTCCCGTGAAGATCGTTTCGCCCGTCTTCTACGACCCGCAGGGGGCCCGTATCAATGTCTAAGCTGAAGAGACATCCGCCGCACATCGACCGTCGGGACTGGCTTGCGCCGCTGCCGGCCGCCACCCGCTTCAGCTTCCGGGGCTCGTCCGAGGCGGCTGCCGCAGCGTCGCGCGCGCTTGGGGTCGAGCTGTCGCAGGTCGCCTGTCGCGCCCACGTAGCCGGCGAGCGCGCAGCGCTTTGGCTAGGTCCCGACGAGCAACTGCTGATCGGTGCTGAATCCGAAGCTGCAACACTGCGCGACAGCCTCACCGTCGCACTAGGCGACATTCCGCACTCGCTGGTCGACATCAGCCACCGCCAGGTCGCCTTCGTCGTGCACGGCGCGCATGCCGAATGGCTGCTGCAGAGCGGCTGCCCGCTTGACCTGGAACTTAGCCACTTTCCGGTCGGCATGTGCACCCGCACGGTGTTCTTGAAGGCTGAGATCGTACTGTGGCGCACCGCCCCGGACACGTTCCGCCTGGAAGTCTGGCGCTCGTTTGCCGAATACGTCACCAGCCTGCTGGCGGAAGCGGCCATCGAGCTGAGCGCTTGAAGCCCGGCCGCGTCGCGGCCGGGCTGCTCGCGGCAGCATGCCTAGTCGCGACACTCGCCGGCTGCCACGCAGATCACGGCGACAGGCACCTCAACGTCTACAACTGGGCCGACTACATCGGCCAGCACACGGTCTCGGACTTCGAGCGCGAGACCGGAATCCGCGTCAACTACGACACCTTCGACTCCGACACCACCATGGAGGCGAAGATGCTCACCGGCGGGTCCGGCTACGACATCGTCACGACCTCCCAGAATTACTTCGCCCGCCAGATCAAGGCAGGCGCCTTCCAGCCAGTCGATCGCTCGAAGCTGCCCAACTGGAAAAATCTCGACCCGCGAGTGCTCGAGATATTCGCGCACTACGACCCGGGCAACCGCCATGCGGTGCCCTACCTGCACGCCATCAACGGCTTCGCCTACAACGTCGAGATGGTGCGTGAGCGGATGCCGGATGCGCCGCTAGACAGCCTCGACCTGCTGTTCAAGCCCGAACTGATCAAGCGTTTCGCGGACTGTGGGGTCACCTTCCTGGACTCTGCCGAAGATGTTCTGCAGCTGGCACTGAACTACCTGCACTTGGACCCGAACACCCGTCGACCGGAAGATTTCAAGGCGGCCGAGAATCTCCTGCTCGCTGTGCGCCCCTACATTCGCACCTTCGATTCGTCGGAGTACATGAATGCGCTCGCGAACAAGGAACTGTGCATCGCGATGAGCTGGTCCAGCGACTACGCGATCGCCATGTCGCGGGCACGGGACGCCGGCATCGAGGTGAAACTCGCGTTCACGGTGCCACGGGAAGGCGCCAACGCGACATTCAACGCCTTCCTGATCCCGTTCGACGCTCCGGATGTCGCTGAAGCGCACGAGTTCCTGAACTTCATCCTGCGGCCCGACGTCATCGCCGCAGTCACCAACGACACCCACTACGGCAACGACAACCTCGCCGCCAGACGCTTCGTGGACAAAGGCATTCTTGCCGATCCGACGCTTTATCCGACTGACGCCATGCGCGCCCGGCTCTATATCCCCGGTGAGGTCGATGCGGTGACCGAGCGCATCCGCACTCGCACCTGGACCCGGATCAAGACGTCGCTGTAAGTTCACGCACGGAGAGCTGGCCTAAAATGAAGTCGTCACAGCAAGCCACGCCGCGCTGGCCACATGCCACCTGCGCCCTGCTGGCCAGCCTGCTACTGGCAACGGGCTGCAGCCACGACGCCGCCCACGAGCGCGTTGTCAGCATCTACAACTGGGCCGACTACATCGGCAAGCACACAGTGGCCGACTTCGAGCAGGCGACCGGCATCAAGGCCGACTACGACACCTTCGATGCGGATTCGACCCTGGAAGCGAAGTTGCTGGCTGGCGGCTCCGGTTACGATGTCGTCAGCACATCGACCAACTACTTCAGCCGCCAGATCAAGGCGGGCGCCTACCGCAAGCTCGACCGACGCCTGCTGCCGCTGTGGAAGAACCTCGACCCACGCATACTGGAAATGATGGGCCAGGCTGACCCCGGCAACCAGTACGCCGTGCCCTACCTGCATGCGATCAACGGCTTCGCCTACAACGTGCGGATGATCCACGAGCGGATGCCAACCGCTCCGGTAGATAGTCTGGACATGCTGTTCAAGCCCGACATCATCAGCCGATTCGCCGATTGCGGCGTCACGTTCCTCGATTCGCCGGAGGACGTGCTGCAGCTGGCGATGCGCTACCTGCACCTGGACCCGAACTCGGGACGCGCCGAGGACTACGCGGCGGCAGAAAAGCTCGTCATGACCGTGCGGCCCTACATCAGGACCTTCGACTCGTCCGACTACCTGAACGGGCTTGCGAACGGCGAGTACTGCATGTCGATGAGCTGGTCGAGCGACTATGCGGTCTCCATGGCGCGGGCTCGCGAGGCGAAGCTGGATGTGAAGCTTGCCTTCAGCGTGCCGCGGGAAGGCGCTAACGCGACATACAACGCGCTGCTGATACCGGTCGACGCCCCTCATGTCGCCGAGGCACATGAGTTCTTGAACTTCGTACTTCGACCCGAGGTGATCGCGGCCATCACCAACGACACCCACTACGGCAACGAAAACCTGGCGGCAAACGCATTGGTGGACCCGGCGATCCTGGCCGACCCGACGCTGTATCCGACGCCGGAGATCATGCAGCGGCTGTACCTGACGGCCGAGGTCAGCCCGCAGACGGAGCGGATCCGTACCCGCATATGGACGCGCATCAAGACCGCGCACTAGCCGCGACAATCCGCGTTAGAGAGCCGCGAAGATCGGGGCCCTCGTTAACCGCACGAACTCGATCAGAAGCCGGGATCGTGCAGCGCGCCTAGCGTTGCAGCAGGCGTCTTGGCGCCTTCACGGCGCTTCTTCACCAGCGACTCAAACGCCAACGTCTCACAGTGCAACTCGACTTCCTCGATCGTCGAACCGTCCTGCGGATCCTTGAATATCCTCGTCCGACTATAGCCGCCTTGGGCCGAGCGCCTGATTTCCGGACGGGCAACCGTCTGCACGGTATGCAACCGCCCAAACAGCGCCTCGATCCGGTGCAGGTATCCCGCCGCGCAATGCGGATAGCCGGCGCAGTACGTGCCACGGGAGGCACCAAGTCCGCAGCGCAGGTTGCAGGGCTTGTCGTCGGCAAGATCAACGGTGATGGGTGTATCCATGCTCCAACATCTACCGCAAGCGCGACCTGCGCAGCATTACGGCTACTAGGCTCATGCGGCCAGCGGGCAATCCGGACTTGCCCTGAAGACTATGCCAAATAGGCCCCGGCCCGGGGCTGAGGCTGCAGACGCGCACTGACCGGCGCGCCCGCAGGCCTGCAATTGAGGCCGATCAGTCGCGCAGCTTGGCGTTGGTCGGGTCGTACAACGGCTCTACCGCCACGACGGCCCGACGCCGCTCGCCGAGGATCTCCACCTCAAGCTCGGTTCCCGCCACCGCAAGGTCGGTGCGCACATAGGCGAGCGCGATGCTCTGGTTGAGGCGGTAGCCATAACCGCCGGAGGTTACAAGGCCAACGACGGTCGAGCCGTGGTAGACGATCGACACGGCCGGCGCATCGGCGTCCGCCGCGTCGATGAGCAACGGCACGAACCGTTCCGGTGGGCCTGCGACCGCTTCACGCTTGAGAGCTTCCTGTCCGATGAAGCCAGACGGCTTCTCCAGCTTCACGAAGCGATCGAGCGACGCCATCGCCGGCGTGTACTCGGTCGTAAGGTCCGCCTTCCACGAGCGGTAGCACTTCTCCAGGCGCAGGCTGTCCATCGCGTACAGACCGAAGTCGGCAATGCCGAACTCCTCGCCCGCCTCCCACACCAGGTCGTAGATCGACTGGACGTGCTCGACCGGCACGTGCAGCTCCCAGCCAAGCTCACCGACGTAGTTGACGCGAAACGCGAGGACCTTGGCGTAGCCGATGTCGATGTTCCGCACCGAGAGCCACGGGAACGCCGCATTGGACAGGTCAGACTCGGTCAGCTTCGCGAGCACGTCGCGCGAGCGCGGACCGACCACGATCAACGTGCCGTAGCGGGCGCTCTGGTTGTCGAAGCGGACCTCATCGCTGCCCGCCGGCAGATGCTCACGCAGCCAATGCTCGTCGTGCAGCTCGCCGGCCGCCGCGCTGATCAGCCAGTAGCGGTCCTTCTCGAGGGCCGTGATCGTCATTTCAGTGACGATGCCGCCGCTCGGGGCACAGAAGTAGTTCAGCGCCGTCCGGCCGATCTTAGGCACCGTACCTGCGATCATCCGGTCGATCCACGCCGCCGCGCCGGTTCCGGAGATCTCAAACTTCGTGAAGCCCGGCAGGTCCAGCACCGCCACGCGCTTCTCCACCGCCTCGCACTCGCGCTTCACCGCCTCGTGCCAGTGCGGACGGCGGAAGCAAGTGTCAACGCCGCCGGTGTCGCCGGGCTTCGGGAAGTAAACCGCCCGCTCCCAGCCACCGCGCGCGCCAAATACCGCGCCCTTGTCCTTGAGCCGCTGGTAGGCAGGCGAGGTCTTCGCCGGACGTCCTGCGGGACGCTCTTCCTGCGGGTAGCCGATGCCGTACTCGTGCTGGTAGGTTTCGATGGCTTTGGCCAGTGTGAACTTCTTGTTCGCATGCGGCAGATAGCGGCGCGCATCAAGCGGCCACATGTCCCACTCCGGATGGCCGTTGACGACCCACTCCGCAATCGACTTGCCGGCGCCGCCCGCCTGCACGATGCCGAAGGTGAACGCGCAGGCATGGTAGAAGCCCGGCAGGCCCGGCGCAGGGCCCATCAGCGGATTGCCGTCAGGCGCGTAAGGGATTGGGCCGTTGATGACGGTCTTGATGCCCACGGTGCCGAGGATCGGCGCCTGGCCGATGGCCCGCTCGATGTAGTCGCCCAGACGATCGAGGTCGTCGTCGAACAACTGGTTCGCGAACTGGTCCGGGATGCCGTCCAGCCAGTGCGCCGTCGCATCCCACTCGTAGGGACCGAGCAGCAGCGAGTGACGCTCCTGGCGCAGGTAGTAGCTGACGTCCGGGTCGCGCACCAGCGGCAGACGCTCGGTGCCGCGGGCGACCAGCTCGGGAATGTCCTCAGTCACCATGTACTGGTGCGACAGCGTGATGATCGGCAGGTACACGCCAACCATGGCGGCCACTTCACCGCCGCGATAGCCGGCTGCGTTGATGACCTTCTCGGCCGTGATCGTGCCCTTGTCGGTGGTGATCTGCCACTCACCCGAGGCGGTGCGCTCAATCGCGGTCACCTTAGTGTTGCGATAAACCTCGGCGCCCTTGTCACGCGCGCCCTTGGCCATCGCCTGAGTCAACTGCGCAGGATCAATGTCACCGTCGTACGGGTCCCACAGGCCGGCGAGCACATCACCTGTCTCGAGGTACGGATGTTTCGCGGCAACCTCTGCCGGCGTCATCATCTCGAACTCCAGGCCCTGGGCGCGGGCCTGCGAGACGACATGCTTGAACTCGTCGACGCGATCGCGCTTGTGGGCGATGCGAATACTGCCGGTCACGTGATAATTGATATCGTAGCCGGTGCGCCGCGCGAGATCCGCGTACAGCTTGGTGCTGTGGCGCTGCAGCTTGATCAGGTTCCAGGACGTCGAAAAGTTCGGGCAGTTACCTGCGGCGTGCCAGGTCGATCCCGACGTCAGCTCGTCGCGCTCGATCAGCACGACGTCCGTGACGCCCATCTCGGTCAGGTGATAGAGGGCGCTGCAGCCAACTGCACCGCCACCAATGACGACAACCTGTGCGTGAGTCTTCATGTCGCTCGATACTCCGTAGGCGCCATCTTGCGCCGCAATGCTACTGGCGCTGCCGACGGCAGCGCCTGATGTTCAGGCCTTGATGCGTTCGTTCTTCGGGTCGTACAACGGCTCCAGCTGTACCTTGGCCGCATAGCGCTTGCAGGCCACTTCGACCTCCCAGGTGCCGGTCGCGAGCCAGTCCTTGGTCACGCCAGCGTCGCAGCTGACGTAACCCATGCCGATCGACCTCTGCAAGCGGTGGCCCCAGGCGCCCGACTTGATGGAGCCGACGATGACGCCGTCGCGGAGAATCGGCTCCTCGTGGTACAGCAGCGGTGCCGCCTCCGACGCGTCGAGCAGCATTACCTGCGCGAGACGCTTGGGCAGCGCGCCGCGGGTGCGTTGCGCCACCAGTGCGTCCCTGCCAATGAAGCCGCCGGCCTTGTCCCAGGCAACCGTGAACGACAGACCAGCGTCCAGCGGCGTGTCCTCATCGGCGATGTCATGGCCCCAGCTGCGGTAGCCCTTCTCGACCCGGCACGAGGCCATCGCGTGATAACCGGCGTGGCGCAAGCCGAACTCCTTGCCCGCCTCCAGAATCTGCTCATAGACGTCGAGGCAATGTTCGGCTGAAAAGTACAGCTCCCAACCGAGCTCACCGACATAGGTGATGCGGCTCGCGCGCACTGTCGCGTAGCCAATCTCCACCTCGCGCGACCACGCGAATGGATGCGCCGCGTTGGAAAAATCCTGACCCGTCAGCTTCTCGAGCAACGGCCGGCTGTTCGGCCCCATCAGCCCAAGCATCGCGATGCCCGGCGTCATGTCCGTAATCCAACAGCTCTTCAGCCCGAGGTCCTCGCGCTGCCGACGCAGCCAGGCCAGATCGCGAGTGTGGGAAGCGGCCGCGGTGACCACCATGAACTCCTGCTCGGCGAGGCGCGTGATCGTCAGGTCCGCCTCGATACCGCCGCGCTCGTTGAGCCACTGCGTGTAGATGAGCTTGCCGGCCACAACGTCGACCTTGGCCGCCGAGATCCGGTCGAGCAGCGGCAGCGCGTCGGGGCCCTGCACCAGGAACTTGGCAAAGCATGTCTCATCGAACAGACCGACCGTATCCCGCACCGCCTCGCATTCGGAGCGACAGGCGTCGAACCAGTTCTGGCGGCCGTAGGAGTAGCGGTACTCGGGCTTTGAGCCCGGCTCCGCGTACCAGTTCGGCCGCTCCCAGCCCGCCAACTCACCCATGCAGGCACCAGCCGCGACGAGCCGATCGTGCAGCGGCGTGCGGCGCACATTGCGCGCAGTCCGGTACTGGTAGTAGGGCCAGTGCATCGCGTACAGCAGGCCGAGCGTCTCGGTCGTGCGGTCGTGCAGATACTTGCGGTTCTTCTGGAACGGCTGAATGCGGCGCACGTCGACGTCACACAGGTCCAGCGGCGGATGACGCTTGACGATCCACTCGGCAAGCACCTTGCCGGCACCGCCGGCGGCGGCGATGCCGACCGAGTTGAAGCCGGTGGCGAGGAACAAATCCTTAACCTCCGGCGTCTCGCCGAGGTAATAGCGGTCGTCCGGCGTGAAGCTCTCCGGGCCGTTGAAGAACAGCTGGATACCGGCGGTCGCCAGCGCCGGCAGGCGCTTCACCGCGTCGTTGAGGATCGGCTCGAAGTGGTCGTAGTCCTCGGGCAGCGTGTCGAAGCAAAAGTTCTCGGAGATGCCCTTCATGCCCCAGGGCTTGGCGATGGGCTCAAAGCAACCCATCAGGATCTTGCCGGCGTCTTCCTTGTAGTACGCACACTCGTCCTGCACGCGCAGCACCGGCAGGTTCGACGCCATGCCAGGGACCGGCTCGGTCACGATGTAGAAGTGCTCGGCCGCGTGCAGCGGCACGGCGACACCGATATCAGCCGCGACATGGTGCGACCACATGCCGCCACACAGCACGACGGTCTCGGCGCGGATCACGCCTTCCTCGGTCTCCACGCCGACCGCACGGCCGTTCTCGACGATGATGCGGATGACGCGGGTATTTTCGAAGATCTTCGCGCCGCGCTGCTTGGCGCCCTTGGCAAGCGCCTGGGTGGTGTCGATCGGGTTGGTCTGACCGTCCTTCGGCAGGAAGATGCCGCCGACCAGATCGCCCACCTCAAGCATCGGCCAATGCTGCTTGATGTCGGCGGGGGTCAGCAGCTCGACCTCAAGGCCAAACACCTTGCCCATCGACATGCCGCGCTTGAGCTCCTCGAAGCGCTCAACGGTCTTAGCGACGCTGACCGAACCGTTCTGCTTAAATCCCGTGGCCTGACCCGTCTCGGCCTCGAGCGAGTGGTACAGGTCAGCGGTGTACTTGGCGAGTTCGGTGAGATTGCGCGTGGCGCGCAGCTGGCCGACGAGACCCGCGGCGTGCCAGGTGGTGCCGCAGGTCAGCTGCTTGCGCTCCAGCAGCACGACGTCGGTAAGGCCCAGCTTGGTGAGGTGGTAGGCCACCGAGCAGCCGGCGATGCCGCCGCCGACGATGACCACACTTGCATGACTCGGGAGTGCCATCCGGTTCGTCCTCTGGAAAATTCTATAGATCAGTAACGAGGCGGCGCGATGACCCACAGCGACACGGAGGTGTCCGCGCCGGGGTTGTGCGCCGTGAAAGGTTCGCCGCGGCCGATGCGAAAGGCATCGCCCGCCCTGAGCGCGAAGCGCCGCATGCCGACCAGGAGCTCGAGCTCACCGCTGATCACGTAGCCGGACTGTTCGGCCATCCGCGAGACCTGCTCGTCGCCACTGCGGGCACCGGGAGCGAAAGTGCTGAGAATCAATTCAGCTTCACCGGCCAGGGTCGGCGAGAGCAGCTCTTCGCCGATGCCGGTGCCGGGGAAGTTGAGTCGACGGCGATGTTCGCGGCGCACGACGTAGCCGTGCTCGGCCGGTTCACTCGGATCGTAGCCCTGAAAGAACCAGCTGATTTGCACCTCGAGGGCGTCGCTGATGGCTTTGAGCGTCGAGATCGAGATTTCGGAACGGCCGCGTTCGATCTGGCTGACGTAACCAATCGACTTGCCGATTGAGGCGGCAAGTTCAGCAAGGCGCATGCCGCGCGCCGCGCGCAGGTCCCGAATCTGACCGCCCAAGGGGCTCTCGGCGGCGGTCGGTGGCGCCGCTGGCGGCGTGCGCGGCACGGCGATACGCCGTTTACGAACCGCTGCCCTGGCCACCATGTCAGCCCCCCCATTGCCGCGGTACGCGGCGGGGGAAATATAGCTGACCCACCACTGAAATTCACAGGAATGAAAATTTACCGATAAATTTCACGGCAGGGGCCGGCGCCTTGCCCTGCCGCTGACCTACACTTGAGCCCAGACTCGCCCTGGGACGGAGATATTCCGATGATTCCGGCACGCATGAAGGCGGTTTTGCTGCTCGGCCACGGCGGTTTCGAGCAACTGCAGCTCCGGGATGATGTCCCGGTGCCGGTGCCACAGGCAGGCGAAGTGCTGATCCGGGTGGGCGCCGCTGCCGTCAACAACACCGACATCAACACCCGCATCGGCTGGTATTCGAAGTCCGTCGAAGGCGCCACTGATGCGGTCACCGAGGCGGCCGGTGCCAGCGACGACGGCGCCTGGACCGGCACGGCGCTGGGTTTTCCGCGAATCCAGGGTACGGATGCCTGCGGCCGAATTGTCGCGGTCGGCCACGGCGTGCCGCCACAGCGCCTAGGCGAGCGAGTGCTGGTGGATCCGGTGCTGCGCCCGATAGGAGCGCCGGCCGGCTACTTCGCCTCGGAGTGCAACGGTGCCTTTGCCGAATACACCTGCGCCCCGGCTGAAAATGCGTTCCGGGTCGACAGCGCCCTGACGGACGTGGAGCTGGCCTCCTTTCCCTGCTCCTACTCGACGGCAGAGAATCTGCTCGAGCGGTCGCACGTCGGCCGCGACCAGATCGTGCTGGTCACGGGCGCCTCGGGCGGCGTCGGCTCAGCCGCCGTGCAACTCGCGCGACGCCGCGGCGCAACAGTGATCGCCCTCGCCGATCCGTCGAAGGCCGAGCAGGTCCGCCGCCTCGGCGCCGCGCGCGTGCTGGGCCGCTCGGCAGACCTGGTCGCCGAACTTGGAGCGGAGTCGGTCAACGTGGTCATTGACGTCGTCGGCGGCAGCCAGTTCCCAGCGCTGCTTGAGGTCCTCAAGCGTGGCGGCCGCTACGCGGTCTCCGGCGCGATCGCAGGCCCGATCGTGTCGCTGGACCTGCGCACGCTATACCTGAAGGATCTGCAGCTGATCGGCGGCACGATTCAGGACCGCGACGTATTCGGCCACCTGATCGGCTACATAGAACGGAGCGAGATCCAGCCGCTGGTCGCGGCCAGCTACCCGCTCGCGGAAATCTGCGCGGCGCAGGAAGCGTTCCTGGCGAAGCGCCACGTAGGCAAGATCGTCCTGGTGCCCTGATTTAAGGACTTTGCCGTTAGGTCCAGCGACCAACTGATGGATATGGCGGCGGCGTGCCGCGCCGTCAGATCGGCCAGGAGAGCTGGCTAGTAGGCAACCGGCCACTGGGGTCATTGACGGCAACCTGGGACGGAAGATCAGGCCCCCAGCTCCACGGAAGCGCAGGGACGCGCTGACCCCGCTGCGACAGTTGCGCCAGCACAAGGAGCTGCGGCCAAGTGTTTAGGGCTCATGCCGCGCTCGTTGCCGGGCTGCATTGGATCGTTCGATATCTGTACGAACTGGGCAATTTCTCGCGTACGCCGCAGCAGGTGGCGCCAGTAAAATCGCGCCAATGCGCGAGACTCCAATCCCGACAGTGACTCGCACGCTGCGCTTCAAGGTCCGCCGCGAGTCCTATCCGTGGCTTGAGGCCGCGGCAACTGAAGTTAATCAGGT
>CAIYLH010000046.1 GCA_903927005.1 uncultured Pseudomonadota bacterium | reverse complement strand
GGCGGCGGACTTCTCGGTAATGCCGACGCTGTCGAACATCCACCAATATGCGCAGAGCACGACCACCAACTGCGTGCAGTGCCACGGCACGACGCAGGCGGCGACCTACGCGATTCCAGCGGCAAACTTCAAGATCACGACCATGATCGCGATCGCCGGTGGTGGCGCGGTCACTCACCTGCCGACGGCGCAGGCCTGCGAGCTGTGCCACGTAGGCGCCGGCTCCAGTGTCGCCACGACGGTACTCGACACGTCGAAGTTCTCCGGCTCGAAGTTCAGTCATTCGGGTGTCACGACCTGCGTGTCATGCCACGGACCGGCGATCAGTTCGAGCGGCTTTACCGGCATCGCCAAGATCATCGTCGAGCCGCCGACCACTCCGGCCGGAGCTGCGACATCGCACATCCCGTCCAGCACCGCCTGCGAGACCTGCCACCAGGGCTCGATGCCCTCCGGCCTGATCGCGGCGAGCTCGACTGCGCTCGTGCCCGGCTCGCTGTTCGGCACGACCGGCATTCCGACGACGACGCAGATCCACAGCGGCATCACGACCGGTTGCCAGAACTGCCATGAAGGCGGCTACGCCTGGATGGGCATGAACAAGTACCCGATCAGCCCGGCGACGCTGTCGACCAACTCGGCCACGCAGTACATTGGCTTTCAGACGCGTCCGGGCAGGGCTGCCGGCACGTACATGATTCTCGATGCGGCGCACCCGACCAGTGGCGACTGCTATACCTGCCATGGCACCAACGTCAATTACTTCAGTGGCCAGGCGCTGCCGACCAACCACATTCCGATCCTGACCGGGGCGGCCTGTTCGACCTGCCACACGACGGCGGGCAACTTCGCGGTCTACACCACCAACATGACCACGCTGCACACGGCGGTATCGACCACCTGCAGCACCTGCCATGCGGATGGCAAGGGTCCGTTCGCCGGTGCAACCGGCTTCAAGATCGTCATGATGTCGACCAAGGGTCTGCACATCCCTATTACCAACAAGGGCCTCGCGGTCGAGTGTTCGGGCTGCCACGTCGTAACGACTTTCAGTGGCACGATCATGAAGCACGCCGCGATCGGCGATACGCCGTCGAGTGCGGCCGGCAACGCCTGTGACGCCTGCCACGAGTTTGGCTACAGGACGCGGTTCTTCGGCGTCACGATCAACTGGGTGCGGCCAAGTGCCAACCATGAAGGTGGCAAGGACTGCGTGGGCAGCGGCTGCCACGCCAACGGTGCCAACGGTCAGAGCTCGCCGTTTAAGAACATGAAGAATGTCGTGCGGCCGCCGGCGGGCACGAAGCCGGGGGCAGCGGGTCCTCGGGCGGTGGCCGGGTCCGGGTCGCTGCGCGCTGGAATGGATGCGGCTGACCGGCCGCTGCGACGCCTGGGCGGAGCGATCGGTGGCTCACTGGCCGCTGCCGCGGGCTTCGTGTCGGGCGCGCCGGTCGACCACAACGCGCTCGGCGGACGCTCCTGCCAGACCTGCCATAACGGCGTGCTTGCCACCGGTGTGGGCGCCAGCCATCCGAAGACCACGACCACCTGCGCCGACTGTCACTCGAGCGTGGCGTGGAGCCCGGTGATGCACGTCGATCATGCCGACGTGCTTGGCAGTTGTGTCAGTTGCCACAACGGCAAGGGCGCTGCCGGCAAGCCTGCCAATCACCTGATGTCGGGGGCAGACTGCGATCGCTGCCATACGGCGAGCGCGTGGAAGCCCGCCGCGGTTGATCACGTCGGCATCCTCCCCGGCACCTGTGCTACCTGTCACAATGGCCTGCAGGCCGTGACCAAGTCGGCGCGCCATGTGCTGACGATCCTCTCCTGCGATACCTGTCACTACGTGCTTGGCTGGTCGCCGGTGAAGCCACAACCGGCGCTGGTGCGTCGATCGATGCCGCGGCTGCCCATCGTGCCGCGTGGCCGCCAGTCCACGACAGCGTTGCCGCAGTAGTGAGGAACGAAGACGTGGATGTGAATGAGCTGCAAAGCGGCGCTGTTCGTAATGGCTGGCCGATGCTAAGCGTACGGTCTGCCGTTGCTCTTGCGCTGTTCGGCGCGCTGTCCTCTCCCGCAGCCGAGGCTGCAGATCGCGTCCTCGACCAGCTCACCGCGGAGTCCGGCTCCGTCGTCGTGCAGTTCAGCTGCCCGATGAGCTATGTGTCCAACTTTCCGCTGCGTACCGGGGATGAGTTGCGCATCGAGCTGCAGCCGCTGCCGGGCTGCGTGCTGGGGTCTGGCATCGGCGAGACGTTGCCGGTGCCCGGCGACAACGCGGCAGGTCTCGTTGACGTTCGCCTGGATCAGTCGCTCGGCAATCGGCGCTCGCTGACGCTGCATTTTGCGCGCACGGTCGACTTCCTGATCCGTCCGCGCCCCGGTCTTACCGGCATCGAGATCGTGCTGTCGCGTCGCGTTGGACGGGCGAGCGTGGAATCGGCCGATGCGCCACCGAAGCCGTCGCGTGCGCCGACTCGCGAGCTGCCGAGCCAGGCTGAGATGGATAAATTGCTTGCAGACGCACGCGGTGCGATGCAGGAGCGTGATTACGACGCGGCGATCCGCCTCTATACCAAGCTGCTCGAGTTCCCTGAGCACGCCGCGCGGCCGCAGGCGCAGGAGTACGTCGGTCTCGCGCGGGAGCGCAAGGGACAGCTGGCGCAGGCCAAGATCGAGTATCAGGAATACCTGCGCCGCTACCCAGACGGTGCTGACGCCGACGCGGTCAAGCAGCGGCTGGCTGCGATTGTGACGCTCGAGGGAGCCACCAAGCCCGGTCGAGGCGCGCCGGACGGTTCGCGCTGGCAGGTGAGTGGTGCTCTCGCGCAGGACCTGCGTCACGACAACAATACGGTCACCGCGAACGGGCTCACCAACAACGGCGTTGGGCAGTCCGCGGTGGATACGGAGGCCGACCTGCAGGTCCGCCACCGTGGCGACATCTATGACTTCAAGAGCCGCGTATTCGTCGGCTACGTTCACGACATGATCAGCGGCACGGGCGCCTCGGCGAGCCAGGTGCGCCTGCCGCAGGCCTACGTCGAACTCGACAACAAGGTGCACAACTGGGTCGGCCGCATCGGTCGCCAGTCGCAGAGTACCGGCGGGGTTTACGGTAGCTATGACGGTGCCTACGTTGGCTGGCTGATGCGCCCGGGGCTACGTCTTGGCGTCGCCGCGGGCTCGCCGTTGCAGACTTACGAGGCCAAGTTCCAGCACGATCGCACTTTCGGCAACGTCAGTCTCGAGCTGTTGAGCGTGCTGCCAGGACTCGACCTGACCGGGTTCGCGTTCGAACAGAAGGCCAAGGGCATCCTCGACTCGCGTCAGGTTGGCGCCGAGGCGCGCTACTACCGCAATGGCCGGTCGCTGGTCGGCCAGGTCGACTACGACGTTAGTTTCAAGGAGCTCAACTCCGCGACACTGCTGATGAGCTGGGCGCTGGACAGCCGTTGGGTGTTTACCGGCATCGCCGACCACCGACGCTCGCCGTTCCTCGCCACCTACAACGCGCTGATCGGACAGCCGACGACGGACCTGAACTCGCTGATTTCAACGTTAGGTATCGACACCGTGCGCCAGTACGCCCGCGACCGCAGCGCCACCAGCGATACGGCGACCCTCGGCGTGCAGAGGCCGCTCGGTGAGCAGTTGCAGTGGGGTGCGGATGTCAGCATGAGCCGTGTTGGCGGCACCCCGGCGTCGGGTGGTGTGGCGGCGACGCCCGCATCCGGTACGGCTGTAGGCATCTCGACCCAGCTGATCGGCGGTGGCTGGTTGGTCGACGGTGATGTCGATACGGTTGGCCTGAGCTACACCAGCCGTTCCAGTACCAAGGCGATCAGCACCTACATGAGCGCGCGCTACCCGGTAGGCAAGTCGATCCGCATCGGCCCTCGCCTGCAGATCAGCCATACCAGTGGCAACGATCCGGCGACTGGCGCCAGCGCTGGCTGGTCAGCCAGTCCGTCGCTGCTCGCCGATTGGCGCCTCAAGCGCGGCATCGTGCAGTTTGAGGCGGGTTACGAGCGGGCAAACCTGGACTCGGCGCTCGCGGCCGGCATCCCGCTCGACCCGAACCTGCCACCGACCTCGACACTCAACCAGCAGACCAAGCGCTATTGGGTCGGTCTGGGCTACAACATGAGCTTCTAGAGATCGCGGTCTCTGCCACCGGCGCGATCGCGCTGGTGGTTGTGGCGCGCCCGATCGGGCGCGCCTGAGCCCTTCAACGAGCTCCAGGCGGGCACCAACCGAGGTGTCAGCGGCGGATGCCGGCTCCGCGCCAGTTGATGCTGCTGTGGCAGCGTGCGCAGTCGCGGCCGAAGCCGCCGTGGTGCACGTCGTCGCGCGCGTGGCAGTCGCCACACTCCTTCGACAGCTTCACTTCATCGGCGGGCTTGATGTGGCAGCCGTTGCAGTCGAGCTTGGCATGCGCCCCGAGCAGCGCAAATTTTGTCGCCTTGCCGTGGTCGAACTGCCAGAACTTCCAGCCGTTAGGGTTGTGGCAGGTGGCGCAGGCCTTGCCCAGATTGCCCTTGTGGGCGTCGTCTGTCTTGTGGCACGAGATGCAGTCTCGCGACGTGTTGCGGTACGCGCCGTTGGCGTGGCACTCCTCACAGGCGACGGTCGCATGCAGCCCGACTAGCGGGAAGCGCGTCATGTCGTGATCGAAGCGAACCTTGTCCTTCCAGCCGGTCTCGGTGTGGCACTGCGCGCACTGCGTGCCCATCGAGCCGTGGTGCACGTCGTCGGCCTTGTGGCAGCCACCGCAGTCCTTCGGTAGCTTCGGGCCGCTGATAGGTCCGGTGTGGCAAGTGTGGCAGTCGAGCTTGGCGTGCTTGCCCTTGAGCGGGAAGTGCGCTTTTGCATCGTGGTCGTACTTGGCCTCTTTCCACTTCTGTTCGTTGTGGCAGGACGCGCAGTCGTCGCCAAAACGGCCGCCGTGACGATCGTCAGCGGCGTGGCAGCCGGCGCACTTGTCCGGAATCTTGGTCTTCATGTCGCCGGAGCGGTGGCAGGACTCGCAGGCCACCTTGCTGTGCGCGCCGTTCAGCGCAAATTTCCCGATTTTCTCGTGGTCGAAGCTCGCCTGCTTCCACTTCTCGGTGTTGTGGCAGCTGCCGCAGAGCGGCCCCCGGCCGCCCTTGTGGGAGTCGTCACGGGCGTGGCATGCCACGCACTCCATCGGCGTGTTCTTGTAGGCCGGGTCGCGGTGGCAGTCGGCACAGGCCGCGCGACTGTGGGCGCCTTTGAGCGCGAAGTGGGTCTTGGAGTGGTCGAACAGCGACTTGGTGAAGCTGGTCGTGTTGTGGCAGTTGCCACATTCCTTGCCCAGCTTGCCCTTGTGGGCATCCTGCTTTTCGTGGCAGCCGAAACAGGTGGTTTGCGCAGCACGCATCGGCTTGCCAGCGACGTGGCAGGCGACGCAGGCGGCGGTCGTGTGGTGGCCGTCGAGCTTGAAGCCCGTGATCGAGTGGTCAAACGACTCGCGGTCGAGGCGGACGATGTCTGCGGCCCGGCCCTTGTGCTCGTTGTGGCAGGCAGTGCAGGCGGTGTTGGCCTTCAGGGCGTGGCCGTGGAAGCCGTGCTTGTCCTTGAGGTCCTTGGCGATGTCCTTGTGGCAATCCAGGCATAGCACGGTCTGCCGGCTCTGGTCGCTGCGGTCATGGCACTTGGTGCACTCCGCTTCGTATTTGGCATGGGCCTTGCTGACCTCGCCCGGCATCAGCAGCTTTTCAAGCTGTCCCGCCGAGACGGTTGCGCTGAAGAGGCCGAGCAGGACGAGCAGTAGCGCCGTGAGACGGTGACGCATCAGTAAATATTGACCGCAATGACGTGCACGATGCCCGCAACGAACAGCATACCGAACAGCGGCAGGTGAAGGATATGCCACAGCGAGAACAGCCTTTCGCAGCTGCGGAACTCGGCGACGCGACGGGAGGCGCCGAGTCTGGCGTCGGAGTAGCGACAGGCAGCCGCCAGCAGCGTCGCACGGTGCTCCGAGATCGCCAACGACGACTTTGCGGCCTCGCGCAGGGTCCGTTTGATGAACGCGCGAACGCGCATGCGCTCCAGGTACCACATCACGAATGCCGAGTTAGCCTGGGGCACTAGCGGGATTGCCATGGAAATCAGCTTCTCAGACTGGTCGAGCCGCGCACCGAAGCCCGGCAGCAGCCGGCCGGCGCCGGTTCCCTCGGTCTTCAGGTTCGAGGCCTGGTGATGCAGTTCGCTGAGTGAGGCGCGGCTGCCGTAAAGGCCGAAGTGGATACGGCTGTACAGGTAGCGACCGATGACGCCACTGCCGGCGACGATGATCATCGACCACAACGCCACGTTGCTGTTGGTGGCGCCGGTACGGTAGCCGCAGTGGTAAAGGATGCAGATGGGGCCGGCGATGCCCAGCGCCATGTGGAAGCGGAACCACCAGCGTGCCGAGCCGATAAAGGCGAGTCCCGGGATACGCTTGCGGGCCGGGTAGATCAACAGCACCAGCATCAGCGATCCGCCGACTATGCCTAGCGTGTAGCCAAGTCCAGTACGCGGGGTGATGTAGTCACGCAAAGGCACGAACCAGCCTAGGCCGATGACGACGGTCGCCAGCAGCAGCCCGACAGCGGCAGCGCTCATTTTGGGGGCGGGCGACAGGCCCGCGGCGGACTCGGCCGTTGTTGCGTTCATCGTCCGGTTCCCTGCTGCGCTGCCAGCGAACGGGTTTCTTCGAGGTTCGCGCTGACGATCCGCGCGTCGTTCGAGTCCTTCGGCAGCTGGTTGAGCAGACGCTGCCACAATTCGATTGCGTTTGCGTACTGCTTTTCCTGCAGGTTCAGGCTGGCCTTCAGCCAGAGCGCCTTCAGGTGGTTGGGATCGATTTCCAGGGCGCGGTCGATGGCCTGCAGGCCGGCCTTGAGATCACCGCCTGCGGCTGCGGCCGAGGCGTCGCCCAGGTCCGCCCACGCGTCAGCGTCGAACGGCGCAGCCTTGGTGATCTTGGCGTACATCTCGCGGGCTTCGGTGAAGCGCTTGCCGCGGCGCAGTTCTTCGGCTTGCTGGTGCATTGCCGCGATCGGGCCGGTGGCGGCTGCAGGCGCGGGCGCCGCATCAGCGGCCGGCGCCGCCGTGGCGGCGGGTTCGGCTGCATCAGCGGTGACCGGTGTGTGTGGTCTGGCCAGCAGGCCGGCGCCGAGGAAAGCCAGGCCCGCGATCAGCGGCGTGGCCAGCACGGCGGCGAAGGCGGCGCGGTCCTGTTTTAGACGGCTAAGCCAAAACGCGACAGCCAGCGTCGCAATTAGGCTGGTTACGGCAGCGATGATCGACAAATTCAAAGAAACCTCCGCGCTTGCGGCTTGTTCTTGGGTGCAGACTCCTGCGGCGATGTGCACAGGCGTCGGCGCAGGGATTAATTGTAAGTATCACGACCATCTTAGCCACTGCCAAGGCTACTGCACGTCTCTACGTCGCGACATGTGAACTCGTTCCGGAACTGCGTCGCGATCTGTAAATCGTCCGTGGCGCCTGACGCTGGATTAAGACACTGTCTTCTTACAGGTTTGGTTGACAGAATGCGCCCCCCGAACAGAGCTGCTCCTGCATGGAATATTTGATCTATACCCTCCCGTTGGGGCTGTACCTTGCCTGGTATCTGGTGCGTCGTCGTGCTGTCGTCAAGGCGAGTATTGAGGCGCAGCGTGACGCCCACGAGGCGGGCCTGACCGAGCCGACCACCCTGCATCCGGTGATCGACCCCACCAAGTGCATCGGCTGCGGCTCATGTATCGCCGCCTGTCCCGAACAGCCCCACCACACGGTGCTTGGGCTTATTGGTGGAAAGGCTGAGCTGGTCAGCCCGACATCCTGCATCGGCCACGGCGCCTGCCGCAGCGCCTGCCCGGTCAGCGCGATCACGCTGGTATTTGGGTCTGAGCGGCGCGGTGTGGAGCTGCCGCGCGTGACGCCTTGGTTCGAGACCAACGTCCCGGGCGTGTTCGTTGCCGGTGAGCTCGGCGGCATGGGTCTGATCCGGAACGCGGTTGAGCAGGGCCGCCAGGCCATGGACCAGATTGCCTCGCGCCGGCCGCGGGGAAAAGACGGGCAGCTCGACGTCGTCATCGTCGGCGCCGGGCCCGCGGGGTTTTCCGCCTCACTCGCGGCGCTCGAAAAGAAGATGAATTTCATCACGCTGGAGCAGGAATCGCTCGGCGGCTGCGTTTTCCAGTATCCGCGCGGCAAGATCGTGATGACCCAGCCGGCGGTGCTGCCGATCGCCGGCAAGGTCAAGATGACCCTGACCACCAAGGAGCAATTGCTGGAGTTCTGGCTGGACGTGCAGCAGCGTACGGGTCTGGAAATCAGCTGCTACGAGCGCGTAGATGCCGTCGTTCCAGACGGGGATGGCTTCATCGTGCGCACCAACAAGCGGGAACTGCGCGCAGCGACAGTGCTGCTGACGGTTGGTCGGCGCGGCACGCCGCGCAAGCTCGGCGTGCCGGGCGAGGACCAGTCCAAGGTCGTCTATCGGTTGATCGATCCGGAACAGTATTCCGGCCAGCGGGTGCTCGTCGTCGGTGGTGGCGACAGTGCGCTCGAGGCTGCGGCCAGCCTGGCCGAGGCTGGCGCGAGTGCTGCTCTGTCCTATCGCGGCGATGCGTTCCAGCGCGCCAAGCAGCGCAACCGCGAGCGTGTCAAAAACGCCAGCGAAATGGGCAGCCTGCGGTTGTTGCTAAAGTCCGAGATCAGCGAGATCAGCGCCGACCGGGTCACGCTGCAGCATGATGGCAAGTTGCTGGAACTGCCCAACGACGCGATCATCGTCAATGCGGGCGGCATCCTGCCGACCGACTTCCTGAAGAAGATCGGTATCGAAGTAGAGACAAAGTGGGGAACTGCGTGAGCACACTGTTGGCGCTGACGGTTCTGTTGGCCGCCCCGGCCGCCGCTGCCCCCGAACTGGAGCCTGCCCGTGATGCGCTACGCCGTCACCAGTACGAGCGTGCGGCTGAATTGCTACAACCACTGGCTGAGACCGGCAATGCCGAGGCACGCTACCAGCTCGGCCTGATGTACCTGCCGCGCAGCAATGATGTCGGCTTGCCGCCCGACGTCGCGCGCGCTTGTCACTGGCTCGCGCTCGCCGCTGCAGCGCCGCATGCTAAAGCTGCTCATAGTCTGTCGGCGCAGGTCGAGTCGGGGGTCTGCAAGGACACCGGTCGTACCGCCAACGAATGGACCGCTGTAGCGCTGGCGGCTGGCCACGGCGGTGCGCGCGGTGCGACGGAAGCTGCCCCGTTGCAGCCGATCGAGGACCCGACGACGCTGCTCAAGCGTTTGGCGCGGGATGGTGATCTGCCGCGCCTTGAAGCACTGCTTCTGACCGTCCCCGCCGCTACGGTCGGCAAAGACAAGCGCAGCGCCCTGCATGAGGCCGCTGACGGTCAGCGTGCCGAGGCGGCACGACTGCTGCTTGCCAAGGGCGCCGACGTCAATGCCAGGGATGCCGCAGGCGACACCGCGCTGCTGGTCGCCGCACGCCGTGGTGCGGCACCGGTCATCGAGGTGCTGCTGGACGCCAAGGCAGATACTGCCGTTGCCGACATTCGCGGCGGTACGGCGCTGATGCTGGCGGTTGCGGCCCAGTCGCAGCGCAGTGTTGAACTGTTGCTCGAACACGGCGCTGACGTCGCCCCGCGCAATGCGCAGGGCCTGTCCGTGCTGGATTTGGCCGAACGGGCCGGCAAGACTCCGGTGGCGACCGCGATCGCCGTGGCGCTGAAGGCGCGTGGCGCCAGTGGCGTCACCCGCCTGACCGTGGCGCGTGAGAAACGTAGCGACGACCTCTTTGCCGGCTGGACGCCGCTGATGGTGGCGGCTGATCGCGGTGACTTGCCTGCCGTCAAGGCGGCGCTTGCCGTCAACAGTGATGCCAATGGCATCGACGGGCACGGCAACAGCGCGCTGGGCGTTGCTGCCCGTGGCGGCTACGTGCCGATCGTCGAGGCGCTGCTTGCAGCCGGCGCCAAGGTCGATGCCCGCAACGAGGAGGGTGATACGCCGCTAGGCGGTGCGGTACGACGCAAGCAGGTGGCGGCGGTTAAAGCGCTGCTCGCCCATGGAGCTGGAGCGAACGTGCCCCAGGCGCGCGGTACGCTGCCGCTGGTGATTGCGGCCGAACTCGGGGCCGCCGATGTGGCCGGCGCGCTGCTCGTTGCCGGTGCCAAGCCCAATACGGTGGATGCGGCCGGGCAGACCGCGCTGATGGCCGCCGCGGAGCATGACGAGGCGATCGTCGTGGCAACCTTGCTGGGCGCCGGTGCGGATGTGAAGTTGCGCGACTTGACCGGCCGTACGGCACTGGCTACGGCAGTCGCCGCAGGCGCTGATCGTGCCGCCCTGGCGCTGATGGCCGCCGGTTCAATCGACGTGGCGGACAACGCCGGCGTGACGCCGCTGGCGATGGCGGCGCAGCGCGGTGATCTGATGCTGGTCCAGCGGCTGCTGAAGGCCAACGCCCAGCGCGAGGCCAAGAGCAAGACCGGCAATACGCCGCTGCTGCTTGCCGCCGGCGCCGGCCGGGCTGATGTCGTGCGCGAGTTGCTGGACGCCGGGGCGAAGATCGAGGCCCGCAATGAGCTGGGCAACACCTCGCTGCTGGCCGCCGTCGTCGGCCGCCAGGCTGCGACGGCGAAACTGCTGATTGCCCGCGGCGCGGATCAGCGGATCCGCAACAGCGCCTCGATGAGCGCTGCGGACCTCGCCCGGCAGGGCGGCGATCCGGCCATCATGGCGCTGTTCAGCAGCGCGAAGTAGCCGTTCAGGTATCGACCAGGCGCAGCATCGCCTCGTCGTAGCGGGCGCCGGCGGCGGCGCCGCGCGGAAACATTTCCTCTAGCGCCATTTGCTCGCAGGCAGTCAGGGTCAGCTGCGCCGCGGCGATGTTTTCCTGCAGGTGCGTCCGCCGCCCTGCGCCCGGAATCGGCACGATGTCGCGGCCCTGGCCCAGCAGCCAGGCGAGTGCGAGTTGAGCGGCCGTGCAGCCGCGCCGCGCGGCTAGCCCCTCCAACTGGCGCACCAGCGCCAGATTCGCTGCGTAATGATCGCCCTGGAAGCGCGGCAGGGACTGACGGTAATCGCCGTCGGCGGCGTAATCGTCGGCACTGCGCAACTTGCCGGTCAGCAGCCCCCGCCCGAGCGGGGAGAACGGCACGAACGCAACCCCCAGTGCCCTGCAGGCCGGTAGTACCTCGCGTTCGACGCTGCGCTCGAATAGCGAGTACTCCGACTGCAGCGCCGCGATAGGGTGTACGGCGACCGCCCGCCGCAGCGTCATGGCGCTGACCTCAGACAGGCCCAGATGGCGGACCTTGCCGGCTCGCACGAGCTCGGCCATGGCCCCGACCGTCTCCTCGACTGGCACCGCCGGGTCCAGCCGATGCAGGTAATACAGGTCGATACAGTCGACCCCCAGCCGCCGCAGCGAGCCCTCGCAGGCGCTGCGGGCGTTGTCTGGCGTCCCGTCGAGGCCGGTGATTGCCCCGTCGGCGTCGATCCTGAAGCCGAACTTGGTGGCGACCACCAGCCGGTCGCGCTGCCTGCCGAGCAATGGACGCAACAGTTCCTCGTTGCCGTAGGGCCCGTAGACCTCCGCCGTGTCGAGGAATGTCACCCCGAGTTCCAGTGCGGCCTCCAACGTGGCCTCCGCTTCGGCCGGATTCCGACTCGCCGCGCTGCCGTAGGTGCCGCTCATGCCCATGCACCCCAGGCCGAGGGCGGAGACGATAGGGCCATTGGCCCCGAGCTGTCGGGTCTGCATTGCGGTACTCTAGACGGTTCAGGCGCCTGAGGCGGAGGGTGTTGGGGGTGTTGGCGGCGGTTTGGACGGTCGACGGGGTGCCAAAACGACCCGCTGGCGGAAAATTTTGCCCCAATTGATCAGATAGGCGCCCGAAGCGGTTGACACATCTGCACTCGAACACGAAAATACGCGGCTCATTTGCCGGAGGGGTACCCAAGCGGCCAACGGGAGCAGACTGTAAATCTGCCGGCTTATGCCTTCGAAGGTTCGAATCCTTCCCCCTCCACCACGGCACCGGTTTCCGGTGGCCGGCAGGGAGGCGCGAAAGCGGGGCGTGAGCGAGTTGGTTCGGTGATCGGTCGGGCAAGTGAACGGTTTGTTAGGCGGGTGTAGTTCAATGGTAGAACCTCAGCCTTCCAAGCTGATGGCGTGGGTTCGATTCCCATCACCCGCTCCAGCCGTTTGCGCGCTGGCGGGTGATTGGCAGAGGCGGAAAGAATTATTGAAGTCAGGGCGAAATCCCTGACGGGACGCAGAGTTAGGCCCACGTAGCTCAGTCGGTAGAGTGCGTCCTTGGTAAGGACGAGGTCTCCGGTTCGATCCCGGACGTGGGCACCAGATTGAGGTCGGAGCAAGGGCTCCGGCGAGAGAGTTTTGAGTCATAAATCTAGGCCATTCCCGCTCGGCGGGCGTGGTGGTGTAGAGCCGGGGTCAGAAGGCCCTTAGAAGGAGAGCTGCCGTGTCGAAGGAAAAGTTCCAGCGTACAAAGCCGCACGTGAACGTGGGCACGATTGGGCACGTTGACCATGGGAAGACGACGCTGACCGCGGCGCTAACCAAGGTGATGGCCGAGAAGCACGGTGGCGAATTCAAGGCGTACGACCAGATTGACAAGGCGCCTGAAGAGAAGGCCCGTGGTATTACGATCTCGACGGCGCACGTCGAGTACCAGAGTGACAACCGTCACTACGCACACGTTGACTGCCCTGGGCACGCCGACTATGTGAAGAACATGATCACGGGCGCGGCGCAGATGGACGGCGCGATCCTGGTGTGTTCGGCCGCTGACGGCCCGATGCCGCAGACGCGCGAGCACATTCTGCTGGCCCGTCAGGTTGGCGTTCCGTACATCGTTGTCTACCTGAACAAGGCTGACATGGTGGACGACGCCGAGCTGCTGGAGCTGGTGGAGATGGAAGTCCGCGAGCTGCTGGTGAAGTATGACTTCCCTGGCGACGAGACCCCGATTGTGAAGGGTTCGGCGCTGAAGGCGCTTGAGGGCGACCAGAGCGAGATTGGCGTTCCTTCGGTGGTCAAGCTGGTCGAGGAGATGGACCGTTACATCCCGGTTCCGGAGCGTGCGATTGACGGCGCGTTCCTGATGCCGGTTGAGGACGTGTTCTCGATCTCGGGTCGCGGCACCGTGGTAACGGGTCGTATCGAGCGTGGCATCGTCAAGGTTAACGACGAGGTCGAGATTGTCGGCATTCGTCCGACGACGAAGACGATCTGCACCGGCGTTGAGATGTTCCGCAAGCTGCTGGATCAGGGTCAGGCTGGCGACAACGTAGGCGTTCTGCTGCGCGGCACGAAGCGCGAGGACGTGGAGCGTGGTCAGGTTCTGTGCAAGCCGAACTCGATCAAGCCGCACACGAAGTTTGAGTGCGAAGTGTACGTGCTGACGAAGGAAGAGGGCGGCCGTCACACGCCGTTCTTCAAGGGCTATCGTCCGCAGTTCTACTTCCGCACCACTGACGTGACCGGCAACGTGCAGCTGCCGGAAGGCGTCGAGATGGTGATGCCTGGCGACAACATCAAGATGGAAGTTGAGCTGATCAACCCCATCGCGATGGAAGAAGGTCTGCGCTTCGCGATCCGCGAAGGTGGCAAGACCGTCGGCGCCGGCGTCGTCGCGAAGATCCTGCTGTAAGGCAGGATCCTCGCTTCTCGGGAGAGGTCGGGAGCACATAGGCCAGTAGCTCAATTGGCAGAGCGGCGGTCTCCAAAACCGCAGGTTGGGGGTTCGATTCCCTCCTGGCCTGCCACTCGTGGGCAGGCCTCTACAGGAAGTCATGACCGAACATACTGACAAGAAGGCCGGCAGCGGCGCGCTCGACTGGCTTTGGCTGGCAGCCTCCGTGGCGTTGCTGGTCGGTGGCCTGGTCGCCTACTACTTGCTGGCCGGCAAGCCGACTCCAGTGCGCTTCATTGCCGTGCTGGTCGGTGTGCTCGCCTCGGCCGGTGCATTCTGGATGACGGCCTGGGGTCGTGACGTTTGGTCGTTCGTGCTCGGTTCGCGCGTCGAGTTGCGCAAGATGGTCTGGCAGTCTGTGCCTGACACCCGCCGCACCACGCTGATCGTGTTCCTGTTCGTCGTCGTACTCGGACTCTTCTTCTGGGTGGTCGACTGGCTGCTCGCCATGGGCACTCGTCACCTACTCGGCACGGGAGCCTGACGCCATGGCACTTCGTTGGTATGTAGTCCATGCGTATTCGAACTTCGAGCACAAGGTTGCCGAAGGTCTACTCGAGCGCGTGAAGATGCGGGGGCTGGAGCACAAGTTCGGCGAAGTGCTCGTCCCCACCGAGGAAGTGGTCGAAATGCGCGACGGCCAGAAGCGCCGCAGCGACCGCAAGTTCTTCCCGGGCTACGTGCTCGTGCAGATGGAGATGGACGAAGACACCTGGCATCTCGTTAAGAACGTGCCCAAGGTGCTCGGCTTCATTGGCGGCTCGCCCGACAAGCCGGCCGCGATCACGGACAAGGAGGCGAACGCCATCCTGCGCCGTGTCGAGGAAGGCGCCGAGAAGCCGAAGCCAAAGGTTCTGTTCGAGCCGGGCGAGATCGTCCGGGTCGTCGATGGTCCGTTCAACGACTTCAACGGTGTCGTCGAGTCGGTCAACTACGAGAAGAGCCGCCTGCACGTGGCAGTGCAGATTCTCGGTCGGTCGACGCCTGTCGAGCTTGAGTTCGCGCAGGTAGAAAAGGCCTGATTTTCGGCCTGCCGCGTTGGTCGCGGCGGGCAACAACCGGGGAGCCGCAAGGCGTTTGCACCCACTGAGGTAGGTTATGGCGAAGAAGGTTACGGGCTACATCAAGCTCCAGATCCCCGCCGGGCAGGCGAATCCAAGCCCGCCGGTTGGTCCCGCGCTCGGTCAGCAGGGCGTGAACATCATGGAGTTCTGCAAGCAGTTTAATGCGCAGACCGCTCCGCTCGAGAAGGGCCTCGCGACACCGGTAGTCATCACCGTGTACAGCGATCGCAGCTTCACGTTCGTGCTCAAGACCCCGCCTGCTGGCGTGCTGATCGCCAAGGCGCTCGGCATTCCGAAGGGTAGCGCCCGTCCGAACACGCAGAAGGTAGGCAAGATCACCCGAGCGCAGCTCGAGGTCATCGCCAAGATGAAGATGCCGGACTTGACGGCTTCGAATCTGGACGCCGCGGTCAATACGATCGCTGGAAGCGCCCGTTCGATGGGCGTGGACGTAGAGGGCTGATCATGAGCGTAATTAAGACGAATCTCCCGAAGCGCCTGAAGGCCTGGTCCACCAAGGTCCAGCCCGGCAAGGCCTATGAAATCGACACTGCGTTCGCGCTCGTCAAGGAATTCGCGGTAGCGAAGTTCGACGAGTCGATCGACGTGGCCGTCAACCTCGGCGTCGATGCCAGCAAGTCCGACCAGCAGGTGCGCGGCTCGACCGTACTGCCGAACGGCACCGGCAAGAGCGTCCGCGTTGCGGTGTTCACCAGCGGCAAGAATCAGGAAATCGCGCTCGCCGCGGGCGCCGACATCGTTGGTCTCGAGGACCTCGCCGAGAAGGTGAAGGCCGGCGAGATGAACTTCGACGTTGTGATCGCAAGTCCCGACGCGATGCGCATCGTCGGTGCTCTTGGTCAGATCCTCGGTCCGCGCGGCCTGATGCCCAACCCGAAGGTTGGCACGGTCACCCCGGACGTCGCCACTGCCGTCAAGAACGCGAAGGCGGGCCAGGTCCGCTACCGTTGCGACAAGGCCGGCATCGTCCACTGCCAAGTGGGCCGCGCTAGTTTTGAGGGCGGCAAGCTCAAGGAAAACCTCCAGGCGTTGCTTGGGGATCTGCAGAAGATGAAGCCTGCCTCGTCAAAGGGCATCTACATCCAGCGGGTCACCATCTCGTCGACGATGGGTCCTGGTGTTGCGATTGAGCGTTCGACGCTCGGTCTCTGAACACCTAAGAATTTTTCGATGATGACCGCCGGAACGCAAGTTTCGGCAGCCATCCAAGACCGCAGGCGCGGCCGGGATCTCCAAAGGATCCAGAGGTCGCTCAATGAAGGGCTGGTGGGGAAACCCGCTGGTGGCCTGCGCAGATGGTGTCACCCGAAGCGAGTGACGGCGCGCCGCAAGGCGATCCGCCACGCAAGGCCCGCAAGGGCTGGCTGAAGGTCACCGTCGGCTGCAGGGTTCGCGCCTCCGAAAGGAGATGTGGATCCCAGCGGCCAGCGCCGGACGCGAAAGCGGCCGGCGTGCAATGGGTGGATGCGAGTAACCGGGCAACCGGCCAGACGCGTCCGTGGGCTGATCTTCTGCGAGGCAGGACATGTCACTCAATATCGAGCAGAAGAAGGCACTGGTGACCGAGGTACACGAGATTGCGCTTACCGCGCATTCTGTCGTGGCCGCCGAGTACCGTGGGTTGTCGGTGACGCAGATCACGAACCTTCGCGCGCAAGCGCGGAAGTCCGGGGTTTATATCCGCGTCGTCAAGAACACGCTGGCTCGGAAAGCGGTCGCTGGGACGTCCTTCGAATGCATCGCCCCGCAGCTCAAGGGTCCTTTGATCCTGGCTTTCTCGAAGGAAGACCCGGGCGCCGCCGCTCGTGTCGTAAAAGCCTTCGCCAAGGACAACGACAAGCTTGTGACCACGCTCGTGTCGCTCGGAGGGCAGCTGCTGCCCGCCAAGGCGCTCGATCAGGTTGCCAGCTTGCCGACCAAGGAGCAGGCGCTGTCGATGCTACTCGGCGTTATCAAGGCGCCGATTTCGAAGTTCGTTCGTACGCTCGCCGAGCCGCACACCATGCTGGTCCGCACCGTTGGTGCGATCAAGGACCAGAGGGTTGCCGCCGCGGGCTAAGGCCTTCGATTACATCGTTTCGGGTTTTTAAGAATCATCACTGACGTTATTTTTGGAGAGCACTGCAATGGCTGCTAACAAGGAAGAGATCCTCGACGCGATCGCAAGCATGACGATCCTCGAAGTCGTGGACCTCGTGAAGATGATGGAAGAGAAGTTCGGCGTGACCGCCGCTGCTCCGGTTGCCGCTGCTGCCGGTCCGGCCGCCGCTGCTGCCGCCCCGGTCGAGGAGCAGACGGAGTTCACCGTCATTCTCGCCGCGTACCCGCCTGAGAAGAAGGTCACCGTCATTAAGGTCGTGCGCGAAGCCACGGGCCTCGGGCTCAAGGAAGCCAAGGACCTGGTTGAGGGCGCTCCGTCGACGGTCAAGGACTCGGTCAACAAGGCCGATGCCGAGAAGATCAAGAAGTCTCTTGAAGACGCCGGCGCGAAGGTCGAGGTCAAGTAAGGCATTCATGCGCGGTCTCTCCGCGCCTGCTGATGCCCGGAAGACCCCGGACTCGTATTCCGTCCTCGTCCGTCGCGTAAGCGACGGACGGGTGGCGGTGCGACCTGGGGTCGTATTGTTTTCGCGCGGATCCCGTTAAGGGGTCTGCAACACGCGGCCAACTTGGTCGCGTGAACTGTGTAGAGGGTGAGCCCATGGCCTATTCGTTCACCGAGAAGAAGCGCATCCGCAAGGATTTCGGCAAGCGTCCCAGCATTCTGGACGTTCCGTACCTGCTCGCTATTCAGCTCGACTCGTACCGCAAATTCCTGCAGGCGAGCGCCGCCGAGGAAAAGCGTGAGGACGTGGGACTGCACGCCGCCTTCAAGAGCGTGTTTCCGATTTCAAGCTACAGCGGCAATGCGACGCTGGAGTATCTGACGTACCGGCTCGGTGAGCCTGTATTCGACGTCAAGGAATGCCAGATGCGTGGCCTCACCTACGCCGCGCCGCTGCGCGTCAAGGTGCAGTTGAAGGTCTACGAGAAGGAGCCCTCGGGCGTCCGCAAGCTCAAGCGCGACATCGCCGAGCAGGAAGTCTATCTCGGCGAACTGCCGTTGATGACCGACAACGGCACCTTCATCGTCAACGGCACAGAGCGCGTCATCGTCTCGCAGCTGCATCGCAGCCCGGGCGTGTTCTTTGATCACGACAAGGGCAAGACCCATTCGTCGGGCAAGCTGCTGTTCCAGGCGCGAATCATTCCGTATCGCGGTTCATGGCTCGACTTCGAGTTTGACCCGAAGGACTGTGTGTTTGCTCGTATCGACCGCCGCCGCAAGCTGCCGGTCACGATCGTACTGCGTGCGCTCGGTTACAACGAAGAGCAGATGCTCGACCTCTTCTTCGAGAAGAACACGTTCTTCCTGGCGAAGTTGGGCGCGTCGCTCGAGCTGATCCCGGCGCGTCTGCGCGGCGAGACGGCCGCGTTCGAGATTCGCATCGGCGACACTGTTGTCGTCGAGGAAGGTCGTCGCATCACCGCGCGCCACGTTCGCCAGCTCGAAGAGGCTGACGTCAAGCGCCTGCCCGTTCCCAATGAATACCTGGCCGGCAAGGTGCTGTCGCACGACGTGTTCTCGACCGAAACCGGCGAAGTGCTGGCCAAGGTCAATGAGATCCTGACTGTCGCGACGGTAGCGAAGTTGGTCGATGCCGGCATAACGGAAATCCGTACGCTGTACGTGAACGACCTTGATCGTGGCCCGTTCATCTCCGACACGCTCCGTATCGACCCGACCCGCACTCGTCTTGAGGCGCTGGTCGAGATCTACCGCATGATGCGTCCCGGCGAGCCGCCGACCAAGGACGCTGCGGAAAACCTGTTCCATAACCTGTTCTTTAATCCTGAGCGCTACGACCTGTCGCCGGTCGGCCGGATGAAGTTCAACCGTCGCGTCGGTCGCGACGCGGTTACCGGCCCCGGCATTCTGTACGACGGCCTGTACTTCGCGCGCCGCACGGACGAGTTCAGCAAGCGACACGCTGCTGAAAATGCTCTGGCATCGGATATCACCGACGTCTTGAAGACGCTGATTGAAATCCGCAACGGCAACGGTGTCGTCGACGACATCGATCACCTCGGCAACCGGCGCATTCGTTCCGTTGGCGAGATGGCGGAGAACGCGTTCCGCATCGGCCTCGTGCGCGTCGAGCGCGCGGTCAAGGAGCGCCTCACGCTCGCCGAGAGCGAGCCGCTCATGCCGCAGGAGATGATCAACGCGAAGCCGGTGGCCGCGGCAGTGAAGGAGTTCTTTGGCTCCTCGCAGCTCAGCCAGTTCATGGACCAGAACAACCCGCTGTCGGAAGTTACCCACAAGCGGCGCGTTTCGGCGCTCGGCCCAGGCGGCCTGACCCGCGAGCGCGCGGGCTTTGAAGTCCGAGACGTGCATCCGACCCACTACGGTCGCGTCTGCCCGATCGAGACGCCGGAAGGCCCGAACATCGGCCTGATCAACTCGCTGTCCGTCTATGCCCGGACCAACGAGTATGGCTTCCTTGAGACGCCGTACCGCAAGGTTGAGGGCGGAAAGGTCACCGAGCAGATCGACTTTCTCTCGGCGATCGAGGAGAGCCAGTACGTCATTGCACAGGCAAATGCCGAGCTGAGCGCAGCCGGTTCGTTCACGGACGACCTGGTGTCGTGCCGTCACCAGAACGAATTTACGTTGATGACGAGCGAGCGCATCAACTACATGGACGTGTCGCCGAAACAGATCGTTTCGGTCGCGGCGTCGCTGATTCCGTTCCTCGAGCATGACGACGCGAACCGCGCCCTCATGGGCTCGAACATGCAGCGTCAGGCCGTTCCGACGCTGCGTGCGGACACCCCGCTTGTCGGCACCGGTATGGAGCGCGCGGTTGCAATCGACTCGGGCGTGACCGTCATTGCCCGCCGCGGCGGTACGGTCGACTCTGTCGATGCGTCCCGCATCGTGGTGCGCGTGCACGACGACGAGACGAGCGCGAGCGAGTCCGGCGTCGACATCTATAACCTGACGAAGTACCAGCGTTCGAACCAGAACACCTGCATAAACCAGCGCCCGCTGGTGAAAGTCGGTGATCGCCTGACGCGCGGCGACGTGCTGGCTGACGGCCCGTCAACGGATTTGGGCGAGCTCGCGCTTGGCCAGAACATGCTGGTCGCGTTCATGCCCTGGAACGGCTACAACTTCGAGGACTCGATCCTGATCTCGGAGCGCGTCGTCCAGGAAGACCGTTTCACGACGATTCACATCGAGGAACTGGCCTGTGTCGCTCGCGACACGAAGCTGGGCCCCGAGGAAATTACCGCAGACATTCCGAACGTCGGCGACGCGGCCCTCGCGAAGCTCGATGAAGCGGGTATCGTCTTCATCGGCGCAGAGGTCAAGTCTGGCGACATTCTGGTTGGCAAGGTAACGCCGAAGGGCGAGACCCAGCTGACACCCGAAGAGAAGCTCCTGCGGGCGATCTTCGGCGAGAAGGCCAGTGACGTTAAGGACACCAGCCTGCGCGTTCCGCCGGGCATGGACGGTACCGTCATCGACGTGCGGGTGTTCACCCGCGACGGCGTCGAGAAGGACACCCGTGCGCTCGCGATCGAGAAGTCCGAAATCGAGCGGGTTCGCAAGGACCTGAACGACCAGCGGCGAATCCTCGAGGACGACTTGTTCTCGCGCGTCCGGCAGATGCTTATCGGCAAGACCGCGGAAGGCGGGCCGAAGAAGCTCAAGGCGGGCGCCGCCGTAACCGCGGAATACCTCGACGATCTGCCCCGTGAGCAGTGGTTCGAGATCCGCCTGCAGGACGACGACTCCAACGCGCAGCTCGAGCAGGTTGCTGAGCGCCTCAAGGCGCAGCAGCGCGCCTTTGAGAAGCGTTTTGAGGACAAGAAGGCCAAAATCACCGCCGGCGACGATCTCGCGCCGGGCGTGCTGAAGATGGTCAAGGTGTACCTCGCAGTGAAGCGTCGCATCCAGCCTGGCGACAAGATGGCCGGCCGCCATGGAAACAAGGGCGTGATTTCGACCATCGTTCCGGTCGAGGACATGCCGTACATGGAAGACGGCACGCCCGTCGACATCGTGCTCAACCCGCTCGGCGTTCCTAGCCGAATGAACATTGGACAGGTCCTCGAGACCCACCTTGGTTGGGCGGCGCGCGGGCTTGGCCTGAAGATTGGCAAGATGATCGAGGCGCAGGCCGCGGTCACCGAGCTTCGTGCCTTCCTTGACCGGATCTATAACAAGTCCGGTGGTCAGTCGGCCGACATCAAGTCGCTGAATGACGCGGAAGTGATCGAGTTGTGCCGGAATCTGAAGAAGGGCGTGCCGATGGCGACGCCGGTATTCGACGGCGCGACCGAGGCAGAAATCAAGCGGATGCTCGAGCTCGCCGATCTGCCGACGACCGGCCAGACGACGCTGTTGGACGGCCGTACGGGCGAGCGCTTTGAGCGTTCGGTCACGGTCGGCTACATGTACATGCTGAAGCTGAACCACCTGGTCGACGACAAGATGCATGCGCGCTCGACCGGCCCGTACTCGCTTGTTACTCAGCAGCCGCTGGGTGGCAAGGCGCAGTTCGGTGGCCAGCGCTTCGGTGAGATGGAAGTGTGGGCGCTCGAGGCCTACGGTGCGGCGTACACGTTACAGGAAATGCTCACGGTCAAGTCCGACGACGTGAACGGCCGAACCAAGATGTACAAGAACATCGTCGATAGTAATCACCAGATGGACGCGGGTATGCCCGAGTCCTTCAACGTGCTCGTTAAGGAAATCCGATCGCTCGGCATCAACATGGAGCTGGAGGCGGAGGGCTAACCGCCCCGCTCGGCGCGCAAGCGCGACGTGTTGATGTAGTTCGAGGTAAATGACGAGACGGCAGGAGTTGATATGAAGGATCTTCTAAAGCTCTTCAAGCAGCAGGTTCCGGTCGAAAACTTCGACTCGATCCGTATCGGGCTGGCATCGCCCGACATGATCAAGTCGTGGTCTTTCGGCGAGGTAAAGAAGCCGGAGACGATCAACTACCGGACGTTCAAGCCGGAACGGGATGGCCTGTTCTGCGCGAAGATCTTCGGGCCGGTAAAGGACTACGAGTGCCTTTGCGGTAAGTACAAGCGCCTTAAGCACCGCGGAGTGATCTGCGAGAAGTGCGGCGTGGAAGTCACCCAGAGCAAGGTGCGCCGCGAGCGCATGGGGCATATCGAGCTGGCGAGCCCGGTAGCCCATATCTGGTTCCTGAAGTCGCTGCCGTCGCGCATCGGCTTGCTGCTGGACATGACCCTGCGCGAGATCGAGCGCGTGCTGTACTTCGAGGCCTTCGTGGTCATCGAACCGGGCATGACCTCACTGACCCGCGGCCAGCTGCTCACCGACGAGGCCTACCTTGAGGCCATCGAAGAGCATGGCGACGAGTTCGACGCCCGCATGGGTGCAGAGGCCGTCCACGAGCTGCTCAAGTCGATGGAGCTGCCGTCGGAGGTCATCCGTGTCCGTGAGGAGATGGGAAACACCACCTCCGAGACGAAGATCAAGCGGCTGTCGAAGCGCCTGAAGCTCATCGAGTCGTTCATCGATTCGGGCAACAAGCCCGAGTGGATGGTTCTGACCGTGCTGCCGGTGCTGCCGCCGGATCTGCGTCCGCTCGTGCCGCTTGATGGTGGCCGCTTTGCAACGTCGGACCTTAACGACCTGTATCGCCGCGTTATCAACCGCAACAACCGCCTGCGGCGGTTGCTCGAGCTGAATGCGCCGGACATTATCGTGCGCAACGAAAAGCGCATGCTGCAGGAGGCCGTCGACGCTCTGCTCGACAACGGTCGCCGTGGCCGAGCCATCACCGGCACCAACAAGCGCCCGCTCAAGTCGCTCGCCGACATGATCAAGGGCAAGCAAGGCCGGTTCCGCCAGAACTTGCTCGGCAAGCGCGTCGACTACTCCGGCCGTTCGGTCATCGTGGTCGGCCCGACGCTGCGCCTGCACCAGTGCGGTCTGCCGAAGAAGATGGCTCTGGAGCTGTTCAAGCCGTTCATCTTCTCGAAGCTGCAGCTGCGCGGCGAAGCGACCACCATCAAGGCCGCCAAGCGGATGGTTGAGCGCGAGGGCCCCGAGGTTTGGGACATCCTCGAAGAGGTGATCCGCGAACATCCGGTGCTGCTGAACCGCGCGCCCACCCTGCACCGTCTCGGCATCCAGGCGTTTGAGCCGGTGTTGATCGAGGGCAAGGCGATCCAGCTGCATCCGCTCGTTTGCACGGCGTTCAACGCCGACTTCGACGGCGACCAGATGGCGGTGCACGTACCGCTGTCCATCGAAGCCCAGCTTGAAGCCCGCGCGCTGATGCTGTCGACGAACAACATTCTTTCGCCGGCGAACGGCGAGCCGATCATCGTTCCGTCGCAGGACGTCGTACTCGGCCTGTATTACATGACCCGCGAGCGCGTTGGCGCCAAGGGCGAGGGCATGGCGTTCTCTGACGTCGGTGAAGTCCACCGTGCGTACGAGGGTCGCCACGCTGACCTGCATGCGCGCATCAAGGTTCGGCTCACCGACTGGGTTCGTCAGCAGGACGGGACGGACGAAGAGCGTACCCGCGTGGTATCCACAACGGTCGGCCGCGCCCTGCTGGGCGAGGTGCTGCCGAAGGGCCTCGGCTTCGACCTCGTCAACCGCGACATGACGAAGAAGACCATCTCCGGGACGATCAACGAGTGCTACCGCAGCCTCGGCCTGAAGCAGACGGTCGTGTTCGCTGACCAGTTGATGTACACAGGCTTCGCCTACGCGACCCGCTCCGGCGTGTCGATTGGCGTCGACGACATGGTCGTGCCCGAGCAGAAGGAGAAGATCCTCGCCGGTGCCGAACGCGAAGTGAAGGAAATCCAGGAGCAGTACTCCTCGGGTCTCGTCACCGACGGCGAGCGCTACAACAAGGTCGTGGACATTTGGTCGCGTACGAACGATCAGGTTGCCAAGGCGATGATGGACAAGCTCGGTACCGACGAGGTCACCGACACCAAGGGCCAGAAGGTCCGTCAGAAGTCGTTCAATTCGATCTTCATGATGGCTGACTCCGGCGCGCGCGGTAGCGCGGCGCAGATCCGTCAGCTTGCTGGTATGCGCGGCCTGATGGCGAAGCCGGACGGCTCCATCATCGAGACGCCCATCACGGCGAACTTCCGCGAGGGCCTGAACGTCCTCCAGTACTTCATCTCGACCCACGGCGCTCGTAAGGGCCTCGCGGATACCGCGCTCAAGACCGCGAACTCGGGTTATCTGACCCGTCGCTTGGTCGACGTGTCGCAGGACCTCGTGATCACGGAAGTCGACTGCGGCACGACCAATGGTCTGAGCATGACGCCGATCGTCGAGGGCGGAGATGTCGTGGAGGGCCTGGGTGAGCGGGTCCTTGGGCGCGTCGTCGCGCTCGACATTCTCAAGCCGGGCACCGAGGAAGTTCTGGTCGAGGCCGGAACGCTGCTGGACGAAAAGCTCGTCCGCATCATCGAACTGGCGGGCGTCGATCAGATGCAGGTTCGTTCGCCAATCACTTGCGCGCTGCGTTACGGCGTTTGCTCGCAGTGCTATGGCCGCGACCTGGCGCGCGGTCGTCGGATCAGCATCGGCGAGGCTGTGGGCGTTATCGCCGCGCAGTCGATCGGCGAGCCCGGCACGCAGCTTACGATGCGGACGTTCCACATCGGTGGCGCGGCGTCGCGGGCTGCCGCTGCGAGCAGCATCGAAATCAAGAGCAAGGGCGCGATTCGCTTCCATAACGTCAAGGCGGTCCGTCACGAGAAGGGCCATCTGGTCTCGACCTCGCGGTCGGGTGAAGTCGGCGTTGTCGACGAGTTCGGTCGTGAGCGTGAGCGTTACAAGCTGCCGTACGGCGCCGTCGTCAACGTTGACGAGGGTACGCACGCGGCCGCTGGCCAGGTCATTGCGACCTGGGATCCGCATACCCACCCGGTCGTCACCGAGGTTGCTGGTTTCATCAAGTTCCAGGACTTCGTCGATGGCCTAACGGTCACCACGCAGCTGGATGAGGTTACCGGCCTGTCCTCGACCGTCGTTCTCGATCCGAAGCAGCGCGGCTCCGGCGGCCGTGACCTGCGCCCGGTCGTGAAGCTGATCAACGCGAAGGGCAAGGAGATCATGTTCGCGAACACCGACATTCCGGCGGTGTACGCGTTGCCTGCCGGCGCGCTGGTCAGTCTTGGTGACGGCGCCAAGGTATCGGTCGGTGACGTTATCGCTCGTATTCCGCAGGAGTCGTCGAAGACTCGCGACATCACCGGCGGTCTGCCGCGCGTTGCCGACCTGTTCGAGGCCCGCAAGCCGAAGGACCCGGCAATTCTCGCCGAGCGTTCGGGTACGGTCTCGTTCGGCAAGGAAACGAAGGGCAAGCGTCGTCTGGTTATTACGCCGGAGACCGGTGATAAGTACGAAGAGCTGATCCCGAAGTGGCGTCATCTCAACGTGTTCGAGGGCGAGTCGGTCGAGAAGGGCGAGGTCATCGCGGATGGCGAGCCGAACCCGCACGACATCCTGCGTCTGCAGGGCGTCGAGCCATTGGCCAACTACCTCGTACGCGAGATCCAGGACGTGTATCGCCTGCAGGGCGTGCGCATCAACGACAAGCACATCGAGGTGATCATTCGCCAGATGCTGCGCAAGGCCGAAGTGCTCGAGGCGGGTGACTCCGGTCTGCTCCGTGGCGAGCAGGTCGACCGCGCCCGCGCGCTCGAGGCGAACGTTAAGCTCGAGGCCGAGGGCAAGCAGCTGTCGAAGATCGAGCCGTTGCTGCTGGGCATCACCAAGGCCTCGCTGGCTACCGAGTCGTTCATCTCGGCGGCGTCCTTCCAGGAAACCACCCGCGTCCTCACCGAGGCGGCGGTACGGGGTCTGAAGGACGATCTGCGCGGTCTGAAGGAAAACGTCATCGTCGGACGGCTCATTCCAGCCGGTACAGGCTTCGCCTATCACGCTGCTCGTCGTCGTCGCCCAGAGGATGACGCCGCGCGTAGCAGCTTCATGGATATGGGCAGCAGTTCCGCCGAAACCGATGAGGGAAGCGCCGGCGAAAGCGTCGAGGTGCACGCGGCAGAGTAAAAATGTTGGACCCGGTCCGGGAGTTGTCCTGGACCGGTGTTTGACAGCCCCGGGAGGGGCGGTTGGCTGGTCATTGACACCTCGGGACCCGCCAACCTAAAATCCGAAGTCTTTCTGGGTCGTCCCCTCATAAAAGGGGGCGTCCGGGACCACTGAACAACCGGGCCGCCGCGAGGCGGCCCGCTTTTCTCCGGCCTAAATAGCCGGTCTGGTAGCGAAATTTCATGGCAACGACGAACCAGCTGATCCGAGATGGCCGCAACGACCCGGCCTTCAAGTCGAAGGTGCCGGCGCTCGGCGCGAGCCCGCAGAAGCGCGGCGTCTGCACGCGCGTTTACACGACCACTCCGAAGAAGCCGAACTCGGCGCTTCGTAAGGTGTGCCGCGTGCGCCTGACCAACGGCTACGAGGTCACGAGCTATATCGGCGGCGAAGGCCACAACCTGCAGGAGCACTCGGTGGTGCTTATCCGCGGCGGCCGTGTCAAGGACCTCCCGGGCGTGCGCTACCACACGGTGCGCGGCACGCTCGATTGCGCCGGCGTTGCCGACCGCAAGCAGAGCCGATCGAAGTACGGCGCTAAGCGCGCGAAGAAATAAGTAGGTAGAGAGCTATGTCCCGTCGTGCAGCAGCCCCCCAGCGCACCATCCTCCCGGACCCGAAGTTCGGCAGCGAGATGCTTGCCAAGTTTATGAACATGGTCATGGAGCGTGGCAAGAAGTCCACCGCCGAGACCATTGTCTATGGTGCGATCGATCGCATCGCCGAGCGTACGAGTCGTCCGTCGGACCAGGCCCTTCAGGTCCTGCAGACCGCGCTCGACAACGTGAAGCCTGCGGTTGAGGTGAAGTCCCGCCGCGTTGGCGGCGCCACCTATCAGGTGCCCGTTGAAGTTCGCGCCTCGCGCCGCCAGACGCTGGCTATGCGCTGGGTAATCGAGGCTGCCCGTTCGCGCAGCGAGAAGTCGATGGCGATGCGCCTGGCGCACGAACTGCTGGAAGCCTCGGAGAACCGTGGTGCTGCCGTGCGCAAGCGCGAAGACACGCACCGTATGGCGGAAGCCAACAAGGCGTTCGCGCACTACCGCTGGTAGACGCTCCGCCTCGTCTCTGCAGGCAGTAAGTCCGGCGGACCTCTGGTCCGCCGGTGTTTTTCTGGAGTTCATGCAAGTGGCACGCACGACCCCGATCGACCGCTACCGGAACATCGGAATCTCGGCCCACATCGACGCCGGCAAGACGACGACGACCGAGCGGATCCTGTTTTACACAGGCGTGTCACACAAGATCGGCGAAGTACACGACGGCGCAGCTGTCATGGACTACATGGAGCAGGAGCAGGAGCGCGGGATTACGATCACCGCGGCCGCTACCACGTGCTTCTGGAAGGGGATGGACAAAACCTTCCTCGAACACCGCATCAACATCATCGATACGCCGGGGCACGTCGACTTCACGATCGAAGTCGAACGCTCCTTGCGTGTGCTCGACTCCGCTGTCGCCGTCTACTGCGCGGTGTCGGGCGTGCAGCCGCAGTCGGAGACTGTCTGGCGGCAGATGAACAAATACGGCGTCCCGCGCATAGCGTTCGTCAACAAGATGGATCGTGTAGGCGCTAATTTCGAGCGCTGCATCGAGCAGATCCGCACGCGCTTGAAAGGCAACCCTGTCGCAATTCAGCTGCCGATCGGCGCTGAGGAGAAGTTCGAGGGTGTCGTCGATCTCGTCCGCATGAAGGAGATCTTCTGGGATGACGCCACGCAGGGCACCCGCTTTGAATACCGCGAAGTGCCGGCCTCGCTGCTCGACCAGTGCAAGCTCTGGCGTTCGCGGCTGGTCGAGGCCGCCGCTGAGGCTAACGATACGCTGCTCAACAAGTACCTCGAGGACGGCGAGCTGACGATCGAGGAGATCAAGCAGGGCCTGCGCGAGCGAGCGCTGCGCAACGAGATCTGCCTTGTGACCTGCGGTTCGGCCTTTAAGAACAAGGGCGTCCAGGCGGTCCTGGATGCCGTCATCGAGTACATGCCTTCACCGCTCGAGGTGCCTTCGGTCAAGGGCCTCAGCGAGGGCGGTGCGCCCTTAACGCGCTTGGCCGATGACGCCGAGCCGTTCTCGGCGCTGGCCTTTAAGATCCTGAACGACCCCTTTGTAGGCAACTTGACGTTCTTCCGTGTCTACTCCGGCGTGCTGAATTCCGGCGACCAGGTGTACGTGCCGGCAAAGGGCCGAAACGAGCGCATTGGGCGGTTGCTGCAGATGCACGCTAGTGATCGCACGGAGCTCAAGGAAGTGCGAGCTGGCGACATCGCCGCCGCTGTTGGCCTCAAGGACGTGACGACCGGCGATACGCTGTCCAATCCCGACAAGGTCATCATTCTCGAGAAGATTGAGTTCCCCGTGCCGGTGATTTCGGTTGCCGTGGAACCGCGCACTCAGGCCGATCAAGAGAAGATGGGCTTAGCGCTGCAGCGGTTGGCGAAGGAAGACCCGTCATTCCGCGTCCATACGGACGCCGAGTCAGGGCAGACGATTATTTCGGGGATGGGCGAGCTGCACCTTGAGATCATCGTCGATCGCATGAAGCGTGAATTCAAGGTCGAGGCAAACGTCGGCAAGCCGCAGGTTGCGTATCGCGAGACGATCGTCGGCAAGATCGAGCAGGAAGGAAAGTTCATCCGGCAGACAGGCGGCAAGGGCCAGTTCGGCCATGTTTGGCTGCGTATTGAGCCACGCGAACAGGGCAAGGGCTACGAGTTCGTCAATGGCGTCGTAGGCGGCACCATCCCGCGCGAGTTTATTCCTGCCGTCGACAAGGGCATTCAGGAAGCGATGGAAGGTGGCGTGATCGCTGGCTACCCGATCGTGGACATCAAGGTCACGCTGTTCGACGGCTCGTATCACGACGTCGACTCGAATGAGATGGCGTTCAAGATCGCAGCATCCATCGGCTTCAAGGAAGGCTTCCGCAACGCGAAGCCGGTCCTGCTCGAGCCGGTGATGAAAGTCGAGGTCGTGACGCCGGAGGACTACTACGGCGACGTGATCGGTGATCTGAATCGCCGACGCGGCCAGATCGTGGGCATGGAGGATTCGCCGTCCGGTAAGGTCGTCGACGCCGAGGTTCCGCTGGCTGAAATGTTCGGCTATGCGACGTCGGTGCGGTCGATGAGCCAGGGCCGCGCTACGTTCACGATGGAGTTCAGCAGGTACAACGAAGTGCCGAACAACGTCGCTGAGATCATCCTCAAGCGAGCAAGTTGATTTCCCGACCACCGGCATAGCCGATGGTTTTCGATTAGAGTTTCATTGTCATTTACACCAAACTTTGAGGTAGGGCCGTGTCGAAGGAAAAGTTCCAGCGTACAAAGCCGCACGTGAACGTGGGCACGATTGGGCACGTTGACCATGGGAAGACGACGCTGACCGCGGCGCTAACCAAGGTGATGGCCGAGAAGCACG
>CAIYLH010000045.1 GCA_903927005.1 uncultured Pseudomonadota bacterium | reverse complement strand
GGGTGTCCCTCGTCCGTGCACGGGAACGAGTCATCGCCACGGCACGCGCGGGCAAGCCGGACACCTCGTCCGCGCAAGGCTAAGGAAAGCGCGTGTCGGGGCGGCGGCATGAGCACCAGCACATAGCAGGCCCGCCCTCACGCTACGGTGGCATGAAAACGCACGGACGCGCAAGAAACGCTACGTTTTCGCTACGTTATGCAGATACTTGTATGATCATGCAAGTACCTATATAATCCCGATGGTGGAACCCAGAAGGCCCAAACCACCGCAGATGAAGCCACTGGAGTTCCTCGGCTCCAGCCGCGACGACCTGGCGGCCATGCCGGCAGGCATTAGGCATGACATCGGGCTGGAATTGATGCGCGTGCAGTTTGGTGGCCAGCCCACGGACTACAAGCCCATGCCCACCGTCGGTGGCGGCGTCTATGAGATTCGCGTCAGGGATTCGTCGGGCGCGTACCGCGCCATGTATGTGGCCAAGTTCGAGGCGGCGGTCTATGTGCTGCATGCCTTCCAGAAGAAGACACAGCGGACTGCCAAGACAGACATCGAGCTGGGCAAAGCCCGCTACAGGATCATTGGAGGAAAGCCATGAGCAAGAAGACCGACCCTCGCCTTTCAGACACCCGCCGGACCAAGGGCAGCGGCAACGTATTCCTCGATCTTGGCTTTGACCCGGCCGAAGCCAAAGTCATGGCGCTACGCGCGGAGGTGATGATCCGCATGGAACAGCACCTGAAGGCCCAGGGCTGGACGCAGGCAGAAGCTGCCACGCGGCTTGGCATCACCCAGCCGCGCGTGTCGCGACTCATCAAAGGCCAGTGGAAGGATTTCAGCCTGGACATGCTGTTGACACTGGCTGCACGTGCAGGGCTTGAACCGCAGGTGCGGCTGGCTGCCTGATATCGATTAAACATTACGCCGCCTCAGCGGGTTATGCGCGCGGTGGATGCGCATGCGCGCAGGAGCGGAGCAACTCGCTCCGGATTTCTTGCACGGGCAGCTATCTATGCGGGCCGGCGAAGCGAAACCGCAGCGCGCTCTCCGCGCTGGGCGCAGGTTCTGCGGCGATGGCGCTGCCGGCGAGGGTGGCGGTCGCAAGGACGGACAGGACGAGCAGGCGGATCGACATGGGGGGGCAATCTCCGGGGGTGCTGTGAGCGATCCTACCGGATGCGCGGCCCCACGGATTTTTGTGAATTGTGCGGTGCAGCGCGGCGGGACGCATCGCCTGTCGGGAGCGGGCCTTCAAAACCGGAACGAGCCCGGCACGCGCGACGAACCGGTTGGCGGTGTCGACCCGCCAGCGCTCCAGCAGTCGTCGCGAGGCGTGGAAGAGACGCAGTACTTCCACGCCTCGCCTCGGATCCGGTAGGGAACGGTGTGCAATGATCGCGCATCGAGCGCCGCTCATTCGGAGGCCGATATTCCCGTCGTTTTTTGGTGGGCGAACTGTATCGCGCCTGGCCATTTAGGAAGCGACTTGCTCCGGGAACAGCCCGGGCATCCACTGCGAGGCAAGCTTCGCTGGGAATGCGAGTTTCAGTGGTGCGCGCGAGCTTTCCGATATAACGGCGCCTGTATCGGCGAGCGCAGTGACCACCCGCCGCGACTGGCGGTCGCCAGTGCCGACGATGCCTGGCAGGTCAGCTCGCGGCAGTTCGCCCCGATAAAGTAGCGCCTCCAATACCGATTGGGCGCGATGGGGGAGCGCGTTAGTTCGAACCTCGAGGTCTGCCCATTGAAGGATGCGAGCGCGCAGGCGGTCAGGCTGCATCAGTCTCTCCATGAACGTGACCTGATCCAGGCAAGTGCTCAAGAAGAACTGCGTGAAATCAGCCAGGTTCTCCTCACTGAGTTGCCCCCGTCCATCCAGGTCGTTGCGGCGCGGCTGATCGCAAGCGCTAAGGTGCGCCTTGTAGGCGACGACATTACGGGCTAGGCCACGAGCGATGGACCAGAGTCCTCCGGTCTCCAGCGAATGCATCAGCGTCGCGTGTGACATTAGGCGCGCGACGCGCCCGTTGCCGTCGAGGAAGGGGTGGATCCACAGCATGCGGTGGTGCATAGCCGCCATCGCGAGAATAGTTTCTGTCTTGCCAAGCGGCGCGTACGCTTCCTCGAAGCGCCGCAGAAAGCGTGGCACCGCCCCGGCGCTGACGGCCAGATGCTGGCCGACGACAACATCGTGCATTCGAAACTCGCCAGCTACGACGGGAAGATATGAGCGGGTGAGCGGGTCCTCAATCGACAGCAACTCCGGTGGCAGATATTCGCAGAACCGGCGATGGATCGTCCGCAGGGAGCTCGCGCTGGTAGCTGGCGCCGCCAGCCCGGCGTCGTCGATCCAGCGTTGCACCCTGATGTGCGCCTGCGCTTCCAGCTGAAGGTTTCGCTTCGTCGCGTCGCCGCTGTAATCCCCCTTCAGTGCGCGTTCGATGTCGACTGGCTGGTGCTCATGCCGCCGCCCCAACACGCGCTATCCTTAGCCTTGCGCGGACGAGATGTCCGGCTTGCCCGCGCGTGTCGGGGCGATGACTCGTTCCCGTGCACGGACGAGGGACACCCCCTCGCGGCCCGGATGCCTTTCGCGACGTTGCCGTCGCGGTCGTGAGCACACCGGCACTCACTACACATCCACTGCCTTACACGCAGCCCATTGACACCGGCGGGGCCCGTGAGGGCCCCGCACGCTGAACAGGTG
>CAIYLH010000044.1 GCA_903927005.1 uncultured Pseudomonadota bacterium | reverse complement strand
GGGGCGCGACGTTCCAGCGCATCGCAATCGCCACGCGCAATCAGTCGTAGGGAGTTCATGTTGCAAGCATTCCCCAGTGCCAGCGTGCGCATCGTCGGCTTGCTGCAGCTGACGTTGCTTGCGGGCCTGCTGGGGAGTGTGCCCGCCGCGCGCGCTGCCAGCATCGCCAAGACGAGCAACGTCGCCGAAGGGCGCTCAGCATTCCACGCCAACTGCGCGCCATGCCATGGCCTGAGCGCACGCGGCGGCGCGCGCGGCCCGGATCTTACGGCAGGCAACTGGGCTCACGGGGGCAGCGACACGCAGATCTCCCATACCATCACTCACGGTGTCGCCGGTACCGAGATGCCAGCCAACGCGTTCGACGATGCGGAGGTTCGCGCCATCATCGCTTACCTTCGTTCGCTATCACCGCCGGCGAACCCGCTCGTCGGCGGCGACCCTATCCGCGGCCAGCAGATGTTCGTCGGTAGCGCCGGCTGTGTGAATTGCCACATGGTTGACGGACACGGCGGCCACCTTGGACCTGACCTGTCCCGCGTCGGTACCGCACGGGCAGTGCCCTATCTGATCGACTCGATCAGAGAGCCCGACAAGGAGCTCACCGGCGGCGCGCCAGACCCCAACAACCACTATGGTCTGCCGCTTCCATACGACACCGTGACGGTCACGACGACGGCGGGTGAGCGACTCGTCGGCGTAGCGCGCAACGAGGACACGTTCTCGATCCAACTGCTCGCCGTTGACCAGAGTCTGCACTGCCTTTTGAAGAGCGAGACCCGCGAGGTCATACACGAACGGCGCTCGCTGATGCCGGCCTATCCCGTGAGCGCGCTCGGTACGCCGCAGCTGCTCGATCTGGTGGCTTACCTCGTCAGCCTGGGTCGGGATCGCGCTGTAGCGGTGGGGCAGTCGCGATGAAAAAGATGGGCTTGCTGCTGCTCGCGATGTTCGCCTTCACGGCTGAATCCCAAGTTACGTACGAGCGCATTCGCGACGCGCAGCGCGAGCCGCAGAACTGGCTGACTTATTCAGGGCGGTACGATGGCTGGCGGCACAGCGCGCTGCGCCAGGTCGATACCAGCAACGCGAGCGGTCTAACGTTGCAGTGGACCTTTCAGGTCGCCGATCTCGGACAGTTCGAGACGACGCCGCTCATTGTGGACGGCATTCTCTACGGGACAGGCCAAAATGGCCGAGCCTTTGCGATCGATGCCCGCACCGGGCGGACGATCTGGCGCTATCAGCGCCGTCTGCCGGAAAATCTTCAGCCATGCTGCGGCCCCGTCAATCGCGGACTAGCGATACTTGGCGACCGCCTGTACATGGCGACGCTCGATGCTCACGTCATCGCGCTAGATACCCGCACCGGGAATCTGCTCTGGGATGTTACCGCTGCCGACTACCGCCAAGCCTACACGTTCACCATGGCGCCGCTGGTGGTCAAAAACGCTGTGATCGTCGGTGTCTCCGGCGGGGAATTTGGCGTGCGCGGCTTTATCGATGCCTACGACGCGACCACCGGCCGGCGCCTGTGGCGCTTCGACACGGTTCCCGGTCCCGGCCAAGCCGGCCACGAGATGTGGCCGGGTGACACCTGGAAGGTCGGCGGTGCGCCAGCCTGGATCACGGGCTCCTACGACCCTGAACTCAACCTGGTGTACTGGCCAACGGGCAATCCGGCGCCTAGTAACTACGGCGGCGAGCGGACAGGGGACAACCTGTACAGCAACTCGATGCTGGCGCTGGATCCGGACACCGGGAAGTTGAAGTGGCATTTCCAGTTCACTCCACACGACCTGTATGACTACGATGCAACTCAGATCCCGGTGCTGGTTGATGCCGTCTGGGAAGGGAGCCCGCGTAAGCTGCTGGTGCAGGCCAATCGCAACGGCTTCCTGTACGTACTGGACCGCGTCGACGGCACGTTCCTGTCGGCAAAGTCGTTCGGCAATGTCACTTGGGCTACAGCTATCGATGCCAAGGGTAGGCCCGTCCTCAATACCGACCTTAAGGTCAGCGCGGACGGCACGCGCGTGTGCCCTGGTGCTGCGGGACTGACGAATTGGTATTCACCGTCCTACGACCCAGCGACACAGCTGCTGTATGTGGCCACCTCGAACGAGTGCGACGTCTTCACCAGCTCGCCACAACCCTACCGCGCCGGACACGATTTCCTAGGCAGCGTCTACGTCCCGGATCCGGAGCAGCGACCGAGCGGAGCGCTCAAAGCGATTGACGCTCTGAGCGGGCAGGAGAAATGGTCCTTTCCCTACTTCACCAATCCCAACGGTGGTGCCCTGTCTACGGCGGGCGGCGTCGTGTTCGCTGGGGATTCGGATGGCAATTTCATCGCCCTGGACTCAGCCACAGGCCACGACCTGTGGCACGTACAGCTCGGGGCGGCCATCTACTCGGCGGCGGTCACATATTCGATCGAGGGACGGCAGTACGTGGTAATTCCGGCGGGGGCAGGGCTGTTCGCCTTTGCACTGCCGCAGCGTTGATTCGCTGCGAGACCCCTAGGAGAGTCGAGGATGCTGGTTCGAAGTGCGGTCGGCCCGTCCTTCGCGGTAATCGCCATCGGCCGATTTTTTGGCTGTGACGCCCGGCCACGCCGCGCCCGCGAAACTGAAGGTTCAGCAACAGCCGCTCGCCAATTTGCGAATCGACGCGCGGATTCGGGTGCCCAAGGTCCAGCATGGCTCCAAACGGGATGCGATCCCGTGTGGCTGGCCAAGATCAATAACAAGACGGTGTACCGAATTGACCCCGCCACGAATCGCGACGTCGCGACGATCGGCGCGGGCGTCCCGGGCGAGGGTGGCGACCTCTCTCTCGATCCGGGGCTGCTTCGGTTCGGCATGGATCGTCGACGAGAACCAAGGGCAGATTTGGTGTGTCGACCTCAACAAGCTCGCGCACACGCGTTCTGCGAACTGGCCGGCTGACCGACCTGTGCTGACCTAGTGCCTACACCGCATACACAGGGGCGCCGCGAAGCCAGCGGCGCTTTCTCCCCGACACGTGAGCGCTCGGCAGCCGTAGCGGGAACGCAAACCGGACCGTGGCAGCGACGGTCCAAGCCAGGGATGGACCGGGCCCAATTGAACTTGAGCAAGAATCTCTTTACTAACTGAGCCCGGGGAGATGACCATGGATCGCAGAACATTCATGCAAACGGTTGGCGCGCTGTCGCTAACGGCGCCGGCATCGGCATTGGCGGGGCGTACTGCGACTGCGGTGGTCGGATTTGACCCGGCGGAGCAATCCATCGCGGCCCTCGGGAAGGCGCTCGCCGCAAAGACGGTAACCGCGGAGCAGCTGACCGCGGCCTATCTCGACCGGATCGCGCGCTACGACCGATCTGGTCCCGCCTTCCGCTCGGTGCTCTCGCTCAACCCGGACGCCCTGGCCATAGCCCGTGCGCTCGATGTTGAGCGCCGCGCCGGCAAGGTTCGGGGCCCGCTCCACGGCGTGCCTATCCTACTCAAGGACAACATCGAGACGGCCGACCGGATCGCAACCACCGCGGGATCTGTGGCGCTCGCAGGCTCGTTCCGAAAGACAGACGCACCAGTGGCGGCGCGGCTACGGGCCGCCGGCGCTGTGGTGCTCGGCAAGGCTAATCTGAGCGAGTGGGCCAACTTCCGCTCGACCCGTTCGAACAGCGGCTGGAGCGGGGTTGGTGGCCAGACCGGCAACGCCTACGCGCATGACCGCAACCCGTCCGGCTCAAGCGCGGGATCGGCAGTGGCCGCGGCCGCGAGCTTCTGCGCCGCCGCCATCGGCTCGGAG
>CAIYLH010000043.1 GCA_903927005.1 uncultured Pseudomonadota bacterium | reverse complement strand
AATTCGGTGGCGGCTGTTTCTTGATTGACGGCGTGCCAGCCGCCATCGGTCTGACGAAGCCGCCTTCGTTTCACCGTGGCCCCACTTCCTCGTGCAAATCCGGCAGAATCACGCCCATGCTCCGCGAAAGGGGGTCGGCAAGTATTTCCCCGCCGGGTGTTCACACCACTGCCGCCGATCTGAAAAGCAGGCCCATGCGCTGTGTCCGTCAGCGCTACCAGCCGTCGTGAACAGAGAACTGGGAACGCGCCGATCCAAGTCGACTATCGGTACGTAATCAGTCAGTGCAGATCATAAGGAGGTCGGTATGCCGCGGCCGAGTGGATTTGTCGGGCTGTCGCCTCAGGCGCAGCGGCCGCCCGCTTTGGACGTCGCGGCGTGGGTCAGCCGTGAGTTACCACTGGTCATCGGCGAGCTGGGCGAAACGTCGCTGTTCGAGCGGCTGCGCGCCTCACTCATGTGCGTCACCGGGTTTACTACCGGCGGCGCGTTCGTGCATCACCGCGAAGGCCCGCCAACGCGCCTGTGCCTGTGGGGTACCCAGCCCAGGGCGGCGGTGATACACGATTGCTTTATCGATCATTTCTACAAGGATGATCCACTGCTCTACGCGATCGAGCGTGGACTGTGTGCCGGGTGCTACACGCCGGCCATGTATTCCCCCCAGACGTACACCTCGACGGCGTTCTACCGCGACTTCCTCAGCCAGACGGACATTACCGACGAGATCGATTTCGTCGTGCCCACCGCTGATGGCGCCCTGGTCGTCTGGCTCGGCCGCAACGAACTTTCCGGCGGGTTCAGTCTTCAGGAACTGAGCGGGTTGACCGAGATCGAACCGATTGTCCGCAGCTTGCTCGCCAAGCACCTGGCGCTTCGGTCCGCAGGCAACGCTACGCTGCGCCCCGACGAGCACCGGCGCAGACTGGATCGGACGCGCCTCTCCTTCGGGTCGTCGATACTGACGGTGCGCGAGCGCAGTGTGCTGCAGTGGATGCTGAACGGATACACGACGCCGGCGATTACGAGACGCCTCGGGATCGCTGAGGGCACGGTAAAGAACCACCGCAAGAGCATCTATCGAAAGCTCGACGTCAGCAGCCAGGCAGAACTGCTCTCTCTGTTCCTTGAAGCCATGGCGTACACGGATGCGACGGGCCATGCCGATCCCCTGGTGCCGCTGAACCAGCCGCGGTCACGGACCGACGTTGCTTCCCAGGCTCAATAGCCTGGTCAGCCTCCTGACGCGACGGGGCCGATACCCAGGATCAGGCGCGCTTCTTGCGCGGTGGCCGGTCGTTCGCCCACGCTCTCAACCAGCCTGACGGCCTGCTCCACGAGGGCCGCATTTGTCGCAGGCACGTTCTTGGCGACCCAGAGGTTGTCCTCGAGTCCGACGCGAACGTGCCCGCCGAGCAGAATCGACTGCGCTGCCATGGGCAACGCATTGACTCCTGTTGCGAACGCCGTCCAGACCGACCGCGGTGGCAACTCGTCCAGCAGTGCGAGGAGGGACCGCGCTGTCGCCGGGGCTCCGTATCGAACGCCGAGCACGAACTGCACGACCAGCGGCTCGACGAAAAGCCGGTCTCCTATCATCTCTTTCAGCAGCACGAGGTCGCCGGGATTGAAGATCTCGATCTCCGGCTTGACCCCGTGGTGACGCGCCGTTTCAGCGATGCTGCGGATGTGGTTCGGCAGGTTGATGTACGGCTCGTCCCCGTACATCATCGTGCACAAGTCAAGGGAGCACAGCTGCGGACGATTCCGGGCGACGTGGCGGGTTCGTTCCTCGGGCAGCAGGAAGTCCGTCACCGGCGAGAGGCGCATGGGAGTCGCGTCGTCGAACATGACGCGAGTGCCGATCGCGGTGGTCAGATTCAGCAGGATGTCGGTCCCCGACTCCCGGACGCGCGAAACGACTTCATCGAAAAGCGCCGGATCCCGGGATTCGAGCTTCGATTCAGGATCCCTGACGTGGATGTGGGCGATACACGCGCCAGCTTCCGCTGCCGCTATCACATCCCTGGCGATTTCCCGAGGAGTGACCGGGACGTTCCCATTCTTGCGAGTGGTGTCGGCGGATCCCGTGACCGCGCACGTAATCATGACAGGGCGTGCCATATTCGTTCTCGTCTCCGCAGGGGTTGTCGTGCTGAAGGAAGTTCAGCATCCGCCAGATCCGGGTCCGACAGTAGCAGCGTACGGAGCGGCCGAGCATGACCCTGAAGGACTATTCCACTATCGATGGCGACTGCGGATACTGCGGGCGTTAGTCGCTGCGAGGTCTTGAACCCGTGACCTACCCTTTCCGGCCTGGAACCCGATAATCGCATGGCAGGTCTCGCACGTGTACTGCGGATGCGCGACCTCTTTTCGTTGCTTTTCGGAACGATCGTCGGGGTGGGTTGGATAGCGGCGTCGGGTGGCTGGATCGCTCAGGCCGGGCCGGTGGGCGCCATCGTCGCGTTCGCCGGCGGAGCGGTCGTCATGACCATGATCGGTCTCTGCTATGGCGAAGTCATGGCGGCGCTGCCGGAAGCGTCCGGTGCGGTCGGGTACGCGCTGTTTGCCTTCGGCGAGCGGATGGCGTTTGCCACGGGGTGGTTCCTCACCCTGACTTATGCAACGTCCATCGCGTTCTTTGTCGTCACGGTGTCCTGGCTCGTCGAGGCGGTGGCCGGGCCTGCGATGGGGCCGGTCCTGTATACGGTGTTCGGGTCGGGTGTGCACGCCGGTCCTACGGCGATCGCGGCAGTGCTCGCAGTCGCCCTCGCATTCGCGAATCAACGCGGCACCGAGACGGCTGCCGGCCTGCAGAACGTCGCCGTCGTGATGAAGATATTCCTGGCCGTCCTGCTCGGACTGGCGGCTTGTGCGAACGGGAGATCTGCTCACCTCGTCCCGTTGCTCGGCAGCGACACCGGTTGGCACCGGCCGCTGGCGATCGGGGCAGTCATGGTGACCACTCCGTTCTGGTTCGCGGGCTTCGACGTGCTTCCGCAGGCAATCCGGGAGAGGCGCGGCGACCTCGACCTCTCCCGACTCGGTCGGTTGATCGCGGGAACGATCGGGGCGGCGTTGCTCTTCTACGGAATGGTGATTTTCGCTGCTTCCTCCCTGCTGCCGCGCCCGGAGTTGCTGGCCGCCGGTCTGCCGACGTTTCACGCCTTCCGGGCCGGGTTGGGAGTGCCGGCTCTCGCGCAGGCCGTCATCGTCCTTGGAATCATTGGACTGGTGACATCCTGGAACGCGACGCTGTTTTCCGCGGCACGCGTCCTGCAGGCGCTCGGTGCGGCCCGGCTGCTTCCGCGCTGGGTTGGAGTTCGGCACCCGCGCCTGGCGACACCCGCCCGCGCGGTCTGGATGATGACGGCCATCGGAATGGGACTCGGCCTTGCAGGACCCAACGCCGTGAACACGCTGCTGGAGGCCGCCTCGATCTCGATCGTCGTTACCTTTATCGTCCTCTGCGCTGGTTTGCTGCGAATGAGGCGTCGCAGCCCGGGGCGCATCGGACCGTACCGCGTGCCGGGAGCCTGGTTCGCCAGGCTTGCGATCGTGCTGTCGATCGGTCTGCTCGGGCTATCGATTGCTGACCCAATCGCCGGTCCCGGTCCATTTCGCGTGCCGGCGGCCTGGTTGATCGTGATTATCTGGAGCGTCCTCGGCCTGGTGTCGTGGCGACTCGATGTCGGCCGGAGGGATTCGATGACGAGTGCAGAGCGTGCCGCCGTGCTCGTAGGCTCGGATTGATTGCAACGATTGGAACATGCAGGCCGTCTGGTACGAGAGTCGGCCTGCAGTAGGGAAAAATAATGGGCATCGCAATTCGAAGTGTGTCAATTGCCGGGATCCTCGCCGTGTTCACCGCGGCGACGGCCTTGCCGCAAGCAGCCGCGGAGTCATCGAAGGGATCGTCCGGAACCGCGCTTAGCAGCCCTGCTTCGACGATCGCCCTGGTGGGGGCAACGTTGATAGACGGAACGGGTCGTCCGCCGATTCGTGACGCCGTCATTCTCGTGACGGGAGAACGGATTGAGGCCGTCGGGACGCGCGCATCGGTCCGCATACCGGCGACCGCCAGAAGAATCGAACTGCGCGGGCGCTGGGTCATGCCCGGCATGGTCGATGCGCACACTCATTTCATGGAGTCAGGGCGTATCTACACCAAGCCCTCGGCCCTGAATCTGACCGCCGTCGTGCCCTACGCCGACGAGGTCGAATGGATCAAGGCGCGCGTGCCGGTCACCTTGGCGGGATATCTCTGCGCCGGCGTCACTTCCACGCTGTCGGTGGGCGGCCCGCGACTTGAGTACGACGTCAGGGACACGGCGCGACGGACGGCAAAGGCACCCAACGTGTACATCGCCCACGGACCGATCGTAGGCGTGAAGATCGGACACGATTTCTTCCCGCTCATCGACGGCGACGAGGCGACGCGGTACGTGGCGGATGGCGAAGCCGCGCGCGCAGAAGTGCAGCGGGCCGCAACGTGGCAGGCCGACGCGATCAAGACGGGATACGTGGGCGGGCCGTTCGCGGCAGATGAGGAGCGCTTCTTCGGCATTCTTCCTGGCATCGTCGCGGACGCCCACGCGCGGCACATGCCGGTCACTTATCACGTGTTCGAACTCGCGCCCGCGAAGCGGGCCATGGCCGCCGGCGTGGACAGTCTTGCCCATACCGTCTCGGACCTGGTCGTCGACGACGAGTTTCTCGCCGCAGCGCGGGATCATCACATCATTGGCGTCACGACCCTCGCGGTATGGCCACGGGAGGCGGATGCCCGCGCCGGCCACGTCGTGCTGACACCGATGGAGTCTCGCTGCGGGGACCCGGAGGTCATCGCCAGCTGGACTGCCGTAAAGAACCTGCCGACGGTACCGGAGGCGGACGTTCGCGAGGCCGTCGATGGCTTGCGTACGACGATGGCAAACATCAAGCGCATGCACGATTTCGGGATTCCGCTCGCCGTGGGCGTCGACGCCGGCAACCTGGGGCTGCTTCACGGTGCTTCGATTCACAAGGAAATCGAGTTGATGGCCGAAGCCGGGATTCCCGCGATGGATATCCTCGTTGCGGCCACGGCAACGGCTGCGCGCGTTGCCGGAAAGGAGTCCGAAATAGGTACACTCGAACGCGGCAAGCTGGCCGACCTGATCGTGCTGACGCGCGATCCGTTGGCCGACGTTCGCAACCTCGGCGCGATCGAGTCCGTGATGAAAAGCGGCGTCATCTTTTCGGAGCAGGAACTTCTTCCTCCGCGTCGAGAGCCCTGATGCCGTCGATCAGGCTGTCGAAGTAGCTGAACTTAACGCGTATCGCCAGCTGCGCATCGCCCTTCACCAGAGCGGAAGTGGCGCGGCGGTAGACATCCACGACGTGATCGCGGTCCATCCCGCCGATGAGCGCGGCAAGTTCACGATGAACCAGGTGAATGTGAAGCCGTTTCACGAGAATGGACAGGTAGGTGTTGCCGACGATGTCGTGGAGCGTGAAGTAATACTCCGTCAGGGCGTTCAGGAATTCCGGCAGCGGTGATTGCCTCGAGGCGGTCTGCACCGCCTTCATCGCCGTCGCCAGTCGCTTTCTTGCAGGCGCCTTCTCGCACGAAATGGCGCCGAGCGTCAGGCTCATGTACACGACCCCTTTCAGCGCCTGGTAGACCTGGATCAGTTCGGCCGGCGCCATCCGTTTCACTGATGCGCCACGGAAGGGGCGGATCTCGACGAGGCCTTCTCCCGCCAGAAGACGCAGCGCCTCTCGGACCGGGCCGACACTGAGGCCGCTCTGCCTGGCAACCTCCGCTTCGACGAGCCGGTGGCCGGGGGGGTAGATCCCGTTGGCCACGCCGAACTCAATGTGCTGCACGGCTTTTTCAACGAGCCGGCCACCGTCGGCTTTCAATGAATGCGGCGCAGTCGCGCCCTTGTGCCTCGCGGATATCTTCATGGCCGTACGCATAGTGCCAATGCCGGGAGGCAGTTTACCGGAGACGTCGACCGGTGTCCGGAGCCGGATGCCTCGCCCCTGCGGGCCGGCCGGCCCGAGCGGCCGTTTGCTGCTCCGCGTATTGACATCATTAATGATCCGATTGATGATTTAGTTAGAAAAGATCGCGACAGCGTCCAGCCGGGCTGCACCCGGTCGGGAGACAGGCGCGACCAGGCCTGCTGCGGCGCGGCGGGTTTAGTCGGGGATACACGAGCGCGGGGGCGTCGGACTGACATGAAATTCCGCTTTGCAACGGACACCGGTGGCACGTTCACGGACCTGGTCGTGGAGGAGATCGGCGGCGTCCTGAAGATGTACAAGGCAGCGACCACGCCGACCGATCCGGTTCGCGGGGTGCTGGACGCGCTCACGCTGGCCGCGCGGGACCGGGACCTCAGCCTCGAGCAACTGCTCGCGGCCGGCGAACTGTTCGTGCACGGCACGACGCACGCGATCAATGCGATCGTCACGGGCCGTACGGCCAGGACGGCCTTCCTGACCACCGAAGGCCATCCGGATGTGCTGACGATCCGCGAAGGCGGCAGGTCGCAGCCCTTCAACTACGCGGTTGCATACCCCGAGCCCTACATCCCGAAAGCGCTGACCTTCGAGATCCGGGAAAGAGTCGGTGTCTCGGGCGAAATCGTCGTCCCGCTCGATGAGTCCTTCGTTGTCACCGCACTCGCAAAGCTCGCGGCCGGCAAGGTGGAGTCCATAGCGGTCTGCTACCTGTGGTCGATCGTGAATCCAGCGCATGAGTTACGCACCGGCGAACTGATCGAGCAGCACCTGCCGGGCGTCGCATATACGCTGTCCCACCAGATCAACCCCTCAATCCGCGAATACCGACGCGCCTCGGCTGCCGCGATCGACGCGTCGCTGAAGCCGCTCATGGGGCGCTATCTGCACGACCTTACCAGCCGCATCGAGGGTGCCGGATTCAAGGGGCGGGTCCTGGTGCTCACGTCGCAGGGCGGGATGCTGGACGCGCAGCAACTGAGCCGGCAACCGATACACGTGATCAATTCCGGTCCGTCGATGTCCCCGATAGCGGGAAGCTACTTCGCGCAGCGCGAGCAGATCACCGAGGACCTGATCGTGACCGACACCGGCGGCACGACTTACGACGTCAGTCTGGTTCGCAACGGCGTCATCCCGTGGACGCCGGAAACGTGGATCGGCCCGAAATTCGTCGGTCACATGACCGGCTTTCCGTCGGTCGACGTGCGCAGCATCGGAGCGGGCGGCGGCAGCATCTCGTGGGTGGATGAAGGAGGAATGCTGCACGTCGGTCCGATGAGCGCCGGCGCCGACCCCGGTCCCGTGTGCTACGGGAAGGGCGGAAAGCATCCGACGTTCACGGACGCCTGCCTGACCCTCGGATACCTCGACCCGGCGCTGTTCCTCGGCGGAACCCAGATGTTGCATCGCGATCTGGCAGTCGCCGCGATCGAGCGTGATGTGGCCACGCCTCTCAAGCAGACGGTCCAGCAGGCGGCTGCATCCATATTCAGCGTCATCACCGAAAACATGGTGCAGGCGATCAACGAAATCACGATCAACCAGGGCATCAATCCCGCGGACGCGGTCCTGATCGGCGGCGGCGGCGCCGCCGGGTTCAATTCCGTGTGGATCGCGCGGCGGCTCGGATGCAGGACCGTCGTGTTTCCAGGCCTGTCCGCTGCGCTGAGCGCCGCCGGTGCCCTGATCTCCGATCTTGCCACCGAGTACCGCAGGGCCTTCTACACGCGGTCGGACCAGTTCGCCTTCGAAGAGGTCCGCGCGGTCGTCGAGGAACTCCTCGAGCGCTGCGCGCAATTCAAAGCCGGGCCGGGGGAGCATGCACGCAAGCATTCCGTCAGCCTGTCGGTCGAGGCCCGCTACGAAAGCCAGGTGTGGGAACTCGAGGTTCCGATGCCGTGCGGGGGAATTTCGGACTCCACCCAGCTGGCGGCGTTCCTCGATGAATTTCACGCATTGCATAAACGTGTCTACGCAGTCGAGGACAGGCAGTCGGTGGTGGAAATGATCGGATGGATTGCGCGGGTCACGTGCACGCTGCGGGAGGATCCGGTGCTCGCCAGGCTCGAGCCTGCAAGTGCGATGGCAGGCTACGCATCAACCCGCAGAGCCTACTTTCCGGACACCGGACTCGAGGCGGCCGCGCTCCTCCAGTTTGACGCCATGGCGGAAAGCGCAGCGCACGACGGTCCGGCGATCGTCGAGTCGGCATTCACCACGACCGTCATTCCACGCGGCAGCACCTTCGTGAAGACTCGGGAAGGCAACCTCGTTGTGACGGTCTGAGCTCCAGGCGGGAGCGCTTCGATTACGGAGGCATGCATGTCGGAAAAGCACCAGGTGGATGGCGCCAGGCTCGCCATCCTCAGCAACCGGCTGGAGGGTATCGCCAGCAAGATGGGCAACACGCTGTTGAAGACGGGACGGTCCGGCGTCATCAACCGAGCGAAGGATTTTTCGTGTTGCATTGTGTCATCGCGATGCGAGCTGATCGCGGCAGCGGAGAGCCTGCCGGCGCACGTGCTCGGCGCGGAGTTGATCACGCAGTCGCTGCTCGAGCTGCATCCCGTGCTCCGCAAAGGAGATGCGTTTCTGCACAATTCCCCGTATCACGGCAATGGACATGCCGCCGATCACACAATCCTCGTTCCGGTGATCGATGAGAACGGAACGCACCATTTTACGGTGCTCGCCAAGGCGCATCTCGCCGATATCGGCAACTCGATTCCAACGACTTATCACGCGATGGCCAAGGACGTCTACGAGGAAGGGGCCCTGATCTTTCCCGCCGTCCAGGTCCAAAGAGATTATGAAGACATCGTCGATATCATCCGCATGTGCGAGATGCGCATCCGCGTTCCGGAGACGTGGCGCGGCGACTACCTCGCGACACTGGGCGCAGCGCGGATTGGCGAGCGCGAGATGCTCGCGCTCGCGAAAGAGATCGGCTGGGAACAGCTGCATCGATTCACCTCTGACTGGCTCGAGTACAGCGCGAGCCGCATGAGCCAGGTGATCTCCCGGCTCCCCGCCGGGAACGCCGAGGCCACCAGCACCCATGATGCGTTCCCCGGCACAGGCGAAAATGGCGTTTGCATCAAGTCGGTCGTAACCATCAGGCCGGCCGATGGGATGATCGAGGTGGACCTGCGCGACAATCCGGATTCGCTGCCGTGCGGGCTCAACTTGACGCGTGCCACAGCGTGGACCGCCGCCATGATCGGCGTCTTCAACAGCATCGATCCGACCGTTCCGAAGAACACCGGGAGCTGCTCGCGCGTAAAGGTGCACTTGAGAGAGGGATGCGTGGCCGGCATTCCCGTGCATCCGACCAGTTGCTCCATGGCGACAGTAAATATCGCCGACCGCGTGACGAACGCGACGCAGGCCGCGTTTTCGACTCTCGCCGACGGAATCGGCATGGCTGAGGTCGGCGCCATTCTGCCGCCGGCGGTCGGTGTCGTGTCGGGATACGATCCGCGCACGCGAAAGAGCTACGTCAACCAGATCATTCTCGGCGCCTCGTGCGGCCCGGGCAATCCTCACACGGACGGTTGGCAGACCCTGATCTGCTCGGCCGCCGCCGGCATGCCCTATCACGACAGCATCGAACAGGACGAGCTTTACCACCCCATGCGCGTCTACCAGCGCCGGTACTTGCCGGATACCGAGGGCGCCGGCAGGAATCGCGGTGCATTTTCCATCCGTGTCGACTTCGGTCCGGTCGGTTGCGAAATGGAGGTTGGATACGCGTCCGACGGGTCAGCCAACCCACCAAAAGGTGTGCGCGGTGGCGGCACTGGGGGCGGCGCGTCGTTCTGGAAGATCCGTGTCGACGGGACCACCGAGGCTCTCCCCCCGGTCATGCAGGCGAAACTGGCCGACGGTGAGCGCATCGTCTCGATTTCATGCGGCGGCGGCGGCTATGGGTCGCCAATGGAACGTGATCTCGCGTCCGTACGCAGGGACGTGGCGGCGGCGATGGTCAGCCGGGAGCGCGCCGCGAGCGTTTACGGCGTCGTCTGCGGTGCAGACGGAACGATCGACGAAAAGGCCACCGCGAAACTGCGGTCGGCGTCCAGGCCTGGCTAGTCGAACAGGAGATCAGCAGCTTCCGCCGTACGGTGCACGGAGATCGGCCGATGAAACAAGGTGAATTACTGGTCGGCAATATCGGGGTCTTCCTTCACCGAACGGCCCGGACGTATCCGGACAAGGTCGCGATCATCAGGGGGGGCGCGCGAATCACCTATGCGCAGCTCGAACACGGCGCCAACGCCCTTGCGCACGCGTTGCAGAGCCTCGGCCTTGCGAAGGGAGACCGGGTCTCGATCATGTGCCCGAATGACCGTCACATCATCGAGGCGCACTTCGGGACACTGCGGGCGGGCGGTGTATACAACCCCCTCAACTTCCGGGCCTCGAAGCTGGAGGTCACGGGCTACTGCAACCGCGCGCACACGCGAATCCTGATCGCTGCGACCGACTACCTGGACGTGATCGACGCCGCCGCAAGGGGCTGTCCGGATCTCCGGCATGTCGTATTGACCGGAAGGGTCGACACTTCGGCGCTGTCCGGCAACGTGGCCTGGCACTTCTACGACGACCTCGTGAGCCAGTGTGCCAATCGTCCGCTGGTCGACGTGCCGGTGACGTTCGACGATCACTGCTGGCACAACTTCACTTCCGGCACGACCGGGGTTCCAAAGGGATCGATACAGACCCATGGGCGGATGACGTTCGTCTTCGTCAGCAGGATGGCCGACGTCCTGACCGGCCTTTCGGCAGCCGACGTGCATCTCGCAATCGGGCCGATCTCGCACGGCACCGGGACCATTACGACGATGCACGCCATGAAGGGCGCAACCATCGTCATGCTGGACAGTCCCGGATTCGATCCCGAGCGAGCCCTGCAGTTGATCGAGCAGCATCGCGTGACGAATCTGTTCACGGTGCCGACGATCCTGATGGATCTTCTCAAGCATCCCGCGGCGGCGAGCTACGACCTGACGAGCCTGCGTACCGTCATATACGCGGGCGCGCCCATCAGCAGGCCGGATCAGAAGCTGGCCATCGAGCGCCTGGGATCCGTGCTGGTGCAGTATTACGGATCCGCCGAAAATTTCGGAACGGCGACCGTGCTGTACCCCCACATGCACAGCGATCGTGACGACGATCCATCCGCGCCGCCGGGCAGCTGCGGCGTTGCGCGCACCGGCATGGATGTGGCAATCCTCGACGACGGGATGAAGCCCGTTCCAGTCGGCGAGATCGGCGAGATCTGCACCCGCGGCATCGCCAATTTTCTCGAATACTACGAGATGCCCGAGGCGACGGCAGAGACGATCGTGGATGGCTGGGTGCGGACGGGAGACCTCGGGCGGATCGACGAACGCGGCTTCTTCTATATCGCCGGTCGTTCGAAGGAAATGTACAAGTCGGGGGGACTGCAGGTCTACCCGAACGAGACGGAAAATCACCTGGCACAGCACCCGGCGGTCAGCGAGGCCTACGTCGTGAGCTACCCGGATTCCCGCTGGGGTGAAACCGGTGTCGCCGTCGTCACGCTGAAGAGCGGCCAGGAAGTCGACGAAGGGGAGCTGATAGCGTTCATTCGCGAGCGACTGGCTCATTACAAGCAGCCACGACGTATCTTCATATGGCGCGATGTCCCGAAGACCCCGTACGGAAAAATCCCCAAGCAATTGCTGCGCGACGCACTGGCGCAGCGGGAAGGGCTGGAGTACGGGGTCGACGTTCCGCCCGATCCCCAACTACACGCGCGACGAGGAGATGGCACGTGAGCGAGACCCGCAGGATCTATACGGAACTCTGCCACTCGACCGTGGACCGCATAACGGTCCGGGGCGTTGACCTGTGTTCCGAACTGATTGGCAAAGTTTCCTTCACCGAGATGATGTTTTTCGACATTCTCGGCAGGCGGCCGACGCTCGCCGAGACGAGGATCGTGGACGCCGTACTCGTGACGCTTATGGAGCACGGGCTTGCTCCGAGTGCGATCGCTGCGAGATTGACGTACAGCGGAGCGCCGGAGGCGCTGCAGGGCGCGGTAGCCGCGGGCCTGCTCGGAGGAGGCAGCGCACTGCTCGGTACCCTGGAGAGTTCAGCCCGCCTCCTGAACAAGCTTGTGGTGGATCCCGCCGGCGTAGAGGCTGCCGCAAGGCGCGAGGCCGAATCCTGCAGGGCCACTGCCACGGCGGTTCCGGGCTTCGGACACCCGTACCACAAGCCGGATGACCCACGCACCGCGACGTTGTTCAGGCTCGCGCGCTCCCTGGGCGTTCCGGGGAAGCACATCGAAGCCTGCGAAATCCTTTCGAGCGCCGTTGATGCCGCCTTCGGCAAGCACCTTGTGATCAATGCGTCGGCTGCTTGCGGCGCGCTGCTCTGCGAGATCGGGGTGCCGGTCGACATAGCGCGCGGCTTTGCGCTGGTTTCCCGATCCGCGGGGCTCGTCGCCCACGTCTACGAAGAATCAAAGCGTCCGATAATCTGGTCGACCCTCAAGGCAGTCGGCGATGCTGTGCCTTACGTCGGACCGGATGGGACGCCGGCCGGAAAATGGGCGTAGCTGCCGCACAATGTCCACAAGTTAACGCAGTACGCAATGTCCAATGTGGACGCCGCGCGACTCGCTGGTGAATCGGAAGGAGATGCGATGAGAATTCGTTCGGTCAACGTCGTTTGCACCAGGCTCATGGTTGCCGCATGCCTGTTTGTCGCGGGTGTGCTTGCCGCCGCGGGCCAGGCTGCCGCCGATCAGGCGAGGGACTCTCAAGGCGCGACGGAATTGATCTGGGATCAGTGGGGCGTACCTCATATCTACTCTGACGACGCACCGTCTGCGGCACATGCGTTCGGCTGGGCCCAGGCTCGAAGCCATGGCGCAGTCCTGCTCCGGTACATGATGCTCGCGCGCGGGCGCGGCGCGGAGTTCTACGGCGACGAGTATCGCGCCTCGGACCGGGCCGTGCGCTCCCTGGAGCTGTACCCGAAGGCCAGGGACTGGTATCGGATGCAGACGCCGGGGTTCCGCAGCCAGCTGGACGCATTTTCCGCGGGCATCAACGCGTATTTCGCGGAACACGGGACCGACGTTGATCCCACGGCCAGGGCGGTCTTGCCGGTGACGGGCGTCGACGTGCTCGCCCACGGCATTCGTACGATGTACCAGTTCCTGTCGCTCGACAGCGGTTGTTCCCAGGTGCTTTCGGGCGGAATCATGGCAGGCGACAAGACGCACTATGGCTCCAACGCCTGGGCCATCGCACCGTCGCACTCCGTCGATGGTCACGCGATGCTGCTGGCGAATCCGCACCTGATGTGGTCGGGCGACTTCACGTTCTATGAAGCGCAAATCACGACGCCCCAATACCACGTCTATGGAACCGCGATCGTCGGGTTCCCCGTGCTCTTGATCGCCTTCAACGAGACTCACGGATGGACTCACACGGTCAACACGATAGACGGATGCGACGTGTACGCCCTTACGCGCACAGGCGAGGGATATTCCTACGATGGCCGCGCCCGCAGGTTCGAGGCCCACACGGAAACGATCAAGGTCCGGCAGGCGGACGGATCGCTTAGAAGCGAGTCGTTGCTCGTGCGCCGCTCGGTCCTCGGGCCCGTCGTCGAGCAGGATGGGTCGCTGTATGCGATCCGGGTGGCTGGCCTTACGGTCGGTTCGTTCGCCGGCATGTTCGAGCAGTGGCAGGCAATGGGTGCCGCCAACAACTTCGAGCAGTTCCAGTCAGCGCTGCGACGGATGCAGCTGCCGATGTTCAACGTCATCTACGCGGACAGGGACGGCCACATCGAAGCCATCTTTGGCGGTCTGACGCCGGTACGTGCGCGCGGCGATACTGCGTACTGGCAAGCGCCGGTTTCCGGGGCCACCGGGGAGCTTGCATGGACGTCGTTCGTGCCGTTCGAGTCGCTGCCGGCGGTGATCGACCCGGCGTCCGGCTGGGTGCAGAACGCCAATGGTCCGCCATGGTACATGACCATGCCGTTCCTCGATCCCGGCAAGTATCCGAATGCCATCGCTCCGGACTGGCGCTCGCACTATGGCGATCCCACGCTTCGCGATCGGCGCGGCCTGCGCATGCTCACAGAGCACGCAAAGATGTCGTTTGACCAGTTGCTCGCGGACAAGTATTCGACGCGAAGCGAACTCGCGACGTTGTACCTCGATGATCTGGTCAACGCGGGTGCCGCTTCGACGGACCCGGATGCGAGGGCGGCGGCGCAGGTGCTCGCGGGCTGGAACGGGACGATGGACGCTGATAGCCGGGGAGCGGAGCTGTTTGCCGGATGGGCGCAGGCGGTCGCGAGGGCGGCGCCCGGAACGAGCCCGGAGGACACCGGCGTTAACGGCCACTTCGCCGTCCCGTTCGACTTCGCGCATCCGCTGGAAACGCCGAGGGGCCTGAAAAATCCAACGGCCGCGGTCGCCGGACTGGCCGCCGCTGCAAATGGCCTGCGAGCGCGAGGGCTGCCGCTGGACGTGCCCTGGGGTGAGGTGCGGCGCATGCGGCGGGGAAAATTCGACGTGCCTGCCAACGGCGGGCCGAGTTCGCTCGGAGTGTTCCGTGCGCTCGCCTTTCTCCCGTATGCCGACGGGCGCTCGGATGCATACGTCGGCGACACGTTCGTCGCCGCCGTCGAATTCGGTGTGCCCCTCAAGGCGCGCGTATTCCTGCAGGCGGGAAACAGCAGCGATCCCGCGTCGCCGCATTTCGGCGACCAGTTGCCCCTGACTTCCAGGGGCGAGTGGCGCATTCCGTGGATGACGCGGGAGGACCTGGTCGGTCATGTCGAAGGTCGCACGACCTTCGACCGATCCGGTCGTGCGACGGAGTACAAACAGGCGGCTACTAGCTCTAAAGAGCCATAGCGAACCGGCGCTGGTAGCGGCCAATATCGGGGAAAATCGACGCGAAGGCTTCACCGCGGCTACGGCCGGGAGAGGCTCCGGCTTGGACGGTGCGTTGACACAGGGGGGGGCTCACTCGCCAAGCGGTGAGCTGCGGTACTACGAAGGACTCGCGCGCAGCGCGGTCGGAGGTCTAGCACATGTCAATAGTCAAGAATGGTCGTGGCGTAGCATCCGTAGTGAGCAGCGTGCTGCTCGCGTGCGGCACTTCCGCAACCGCCGCGGACGCGCCAACCCGCGACATCGAGGAAATCATCGTCACCGCCCAGAAGGTCGCCGAGGACCTGAGCAAGGTGCCGATCAGCATTTCGGTGATCAGCGCCGAGCAGTTGGCCAACCAGCAGATCTCCGACTATCGGGACCTGGCGCGCTCGGTACCGAACTTTGCGTTCAGCAGCGACGGCAGTCCCGGCGGCACCACGCTGCAGATGCGCGGCATCAGTTCGGTGAGCGGAGCCTCGACCATCGGCCTGTACCTGGACGAGGTGCCGATCACGGCGCGTTCGGTGGGACTCAGCGGCCAGCCGGAGCTGAGGTTCGAAGATATCCAGCAGGTAGAAGTGCTGCGCGGCCCGCAGGGTACGCTGTACGGCGCGAGTTCGGCCGGCGGCGTCCTGAGGTTTCGCAGCAATCCCGTGAACCTGTCCGAATTCGAGGGGTCGGCCGGAGCGGACGCCGCGGTCACGGATCACGGCGACCCGAGCTACGGGATCAAGGGAGTCCTCAACGCGCCCATCGTGGACGGACGCCTGGGCGTGCGGCTCAGCGCCTCCTATGAAAAGGAGGGCGGCTACATAGACCGCGTCGATCCCTCCACCGGCAGGGTCATCGGCAAGGCGGTCAATGACGGGGAGCACCGCGTCGCGCGCCTCAGGCTTCTTGCCGAGCCGTTCGACGGCTTGTCGATCGAGCCCGCCGTGCAGTATCAACGCACCACGTACGGCAACACCGATACCATCACCCTCGGTCTGCACAACGCCACCAGCACGCCCGTGCCGGAATCGGGCATCGATACGCTCATCATCCCGAGCCTGACCGTTCGCTACGATTTCGGGTCGGCTGATCTCACGTCGGTGACGAGCGATTTCACCAGGGCCCGCGACTTCAGGGTCGACGGCACCTACTACAACAGCGCATTCATCGGCGACGTGCTCGACAGCTGGGAGATCCCCGACCTGGAAGGAAACCTGTCGGGGTCGGTGATCGGGGCGCTGCCGTCACCCGTGGCGAAGCACCTGTTCTCGCGATTGTTCACCCAGGAAATCCGCCTCGCCTCAAAGCCGTATTCGGGCTCGGGCGCACCTGTCGCATGGGTGTTCGGCGCCTACTTCTCGCGTCTCACTGACCACCTGACTGACGACGAATCGATCAATAACTTCACCGACATGTTCACGAACCTGTATGGCGCGGGCTTGCTAAACGCTTTCTTCGGCGGCCCGCTGCCGGGCAACATGGTCTATTTCAACCGCAAAGTGTTCACCGAGGACCAGTGGTCGGCATTCGGGGACGTCAGCTACTACCCCGCCCCCAACCTGCGCGTGTCGGCGGGGCTTCGCTACCTTTCGGCCACCCAGGATTCCAGGGCGACGGCGGGCGGCTTTTTCAACGGAGGCCATAACACCGACTCCGGCAACATGCACGGCACGGACCACGCCGTCACCCCGAAGCTCGCTGTCAACTACGAGTTCGCACCCAGCAATTCGGTCTACGCCGCCATCAGCAAGGGATTCCGGCTCGGCGCGACGAACGTGCCGTTCCCGACCACCCTCTGCGCCGACAAGACCCCCCCGCCGGCGGGGTTCAAGCATGACGAGCTGTGGAACTACGAGGTCGGCGCCAAGCTGCGGCCGGCGACGGGATTCGCGGTGTCAGGCTCGCTGTTCTACATCAAGTGGGATCAACTGCAGCAGCTCTTCATAGACCCCGTGTGCGCCTTCGGATACACGGACAACGTGGGTTCCGCGCGCAGCTACGGTGCCGAGATGGACCTGACGTTCAAGCCAACGGCGGAGCTCACGCTGGAGGCTGCCGGCGGCTACACGAATGCAAAGCTCACGGAGGACAACGTGAAGTTCAACCTGCATTCCGGCGACAAGATACAGGGCGTCCCGGAGTGGAACGGAATCGTGTCCGCCGACTACGAGAGGAGCCTGACCGCCGCGACGACCGGGTTCCTGCGCGCCAACTACAATTACACGGGCCCGAGCCGCGGGTCGCTCAATGCGTCGAGCCCGGACTACGAGCGCCCGGCCTACGGCCTCGCGGGCATGAGCGGCGGCGTCCGGTTCGACAAGCTCGAAATTTCCCTGTACGCGACGAATCTTCTCAACAACCAGAAGATCATCCAGACCCCAGAACACGCCCTGGTGCCAGTTGGCCTGACGCCGAAGCCGCGGACCATCGGCATCTCGCTGACGGCCGGGTTCTAGGGGACCAGCGCGTGTCACCGGGGTCGACGCGCATCACCACCGAGATCGACCGCTCGGTGCGGCTTCGGAAAGTCATCGTCACCGGCGGCGCGTCCGGTATCGGCCGGGCGATTTCGGATGCGTTCGTCGCCGAGGGTGCCGAGGTGTTCGTCGGCGATGCAAGTCGCCAGCACGTCGAGGCGATGACCGATGCGGCGCCCGGCCTGCGCGCCGCCGTATGCGATGTCGGCGACCCGGAATCGGTCGCTGGCTTCTTTCGCGCCGTCAACGACGCGTGGAACGGCCGGTTGGACGTGTTGATCAACAACGCCGGGATCGCAGGACCCGACGCGCCCATCGATCGCATCGAGTGGGCGGACTGGGAGCGCACGCTCCGTGTCAACGTCGGAGGGATGCTCCTGTGCATTCAGGAGGCCACCCGGATGATGCGGCGGCAGGACGGCGGCGCCATTATCAACATCTCCTCTTCATCGGCACGGACCGGGCTGCCGAACCGCCTGCCCTACGTCGTCTCGAAGGCGGCGGTCCATGGCCTCACGCTGAACGTGGCACGCGAGCTCGGCCCCCATAACATCAGCTGCAATGCCGTGCTGCCCGGCGCCGTCGTCAACGCTCGCGGAAGACAGCTGATCGAGCGCTACGCCAACGAGCACGGCGTCTCGTACGACGAGGCGTTGAGCGCCAACCTGCGCTACATTTCGATGCGGACCGAGATCGAGCCTGCCGAGGTGGCGGCCCTCTGCATGCACCTGGCATCACCGACCGGGCGCCATATTTCAGGGCAGCTGATCGGCGTCTGCGGCAATGCCGAGTGGGAAGAGTAACGCACCACGATCCCTTGTGTTGCAGTGAGCCCGGCAATAGTGTCGGCGTGGTCACCCCGTGACCTGGGAGCGCATCTGGATCTCGTGACCATACAGCTCGACGACGACGAGCGCCGGGCGCTGGACGGCGACGAGGGTCCCGTGTGGCAGAAACTGATGCTGACCATGGCGCTCTACGCGCAAGCGATGGGCGCGGACCGGCTCGTCAACCTGGATGCGCCCGGGCACCTGGTGATTTCGGAGCCTGTGCCCGGCGTCGGCGCGCGCCTGGAGTTCCTCGAGGAACTCGTAAGCGCGGGCATTTCCGGTCGGATGCCGTTTTCCGTCAATCCGCCAGCCCCTGCGCTCGCCGACATCGGTGACTTGTCGGTCTCGCAGTCCCAGACTTTCGGCGGCCGCGCGCCAATCATCAGGCGGTACACGGATCTTCTGCTGGAGTTGGGGCTTCGACCGCATGGGGCCGCGACGTGCATGCCATGGCTGGAAGAGGTTGGCAACAAGCCTGCCTGCGGGCAGGTCATCGCCTGGGCCGAGTCCTCGGCCGTCGTGTACGCAAACTCGGTGCTGGGTGCACGCACGCATAGGAATCCCGGGCTGATCGATCTCGTCTCAAACCTGACCGGCAGGACGCCGGCCGCAGGACTGGTCACTGACGAGGGTCGCCGAGCCACCGTCTCCGTTGACGTCTCGACGAGGCAACCCCCTGATCCGCAACTGCTCGGTTACGTGCTTGGGCGCGCAGTTCTTGGCGAGGTGCCGATCCTGAATAATCTCGGGACGTACTTCGAACTCGAGCGACCCGCAATCCGGTGCCGCCTCCTTCACGACATCGGAACGAATGCAGCCGTCGGAGGAGCAGTCGGACTGTTTCATGTACGTCACGTAACACCGGACGCGTTACGCAGCGGAGATGCCGTCCTGGCGCCGGGCTACCGCTCGCTCTTGATCGGCGATGCCGATCTGGAAGCAGCGGAAGCGGAACTCCGGGCAGGAGTCGAGTTCGTGCACGACAGCCCTCCTGCCCGCGCCGTCCTTGGTTGCCCCCATCTGTCGCTGGAGCAGATCGAGCAGTGGACTCGACGCATTGACGGAGCGCTTTCAGCGGCCGGGCGCGGCAGCCTCGCGGTTCCGACGACAATCGTGACGGCTCCGGGCGTCCTTGCGGCGTTGCGCGCCCGAGGCGACATCATTGAGCGCCTCGGCTCCTGGGGCGTCGAGGTGCGCTGCTACTGCCTCGAGGCCTTGATGCAGGACAGCGTTGTTGCCCCACCGGTCGTCATCACGAATTCCAACAAGCTTCGCTACTACAACCGGGGCGTGATGCGCTTTTCAGACGATGCCCTTCTCAGGATCATCATCTCAGGGCGCCTTGAGCAACCGAGCGACAGGGCGCCATGAAGAAGTTTGTCGGTCGTGTCGCGATTCCGGGGGAAGCGCGTGCGCATGCCGTTGTCTCCCGGTATGGATTCAATCCTTTCGCAGCCTATGCGCGGACGCTGGCCCACGGGAACCACGGTGCCGCCGAGGCCATCGCCAGCGATCCGCAGGACACCGACTTGTACGGGCTGCGCATAGACGGTCGAATCATCTGTTGCCCATCGGCGATAGGCTCGACCTCGGCAGGGCCGACCTGGGAGTTCGTCGCCGCCCGCGGAGTCGCGCCGGCCGCGCTGCTGTTCAGTGGTCCCGTCGATACCCTGACGGCCGGAGGACTCGTGCTGGCACTCGTCTGGGCGGGCAGGCGTGTGCCATGCATCGGCGAACTCGGCGCCGAGTTCCTGGATCACGTAGCGAACGGGTCGCTGGTCGCAGTCAAGCCGGGCGGGGTCGTTGAGGTCGCCGACTACTGAGTTCCTCGCCTTTGCCTTCGTCCGCCGCCATACCTCCATACAGCACCACCGCCTGAGAACAACCATGCCGCTACCTGGTCACACGATATTTCGCCGTGGCTCAATGCTCGTGACGGGAATCCTGATGTCGGGCTTCACGCTCGCGTTGTCGCAGGCCGCCGATCTGCCGTCAGACATTCCCGGAACGTTGCCGCCGGCGGCCCCGGACTTCGATTTCGTAAAGCGCGACGTGATGATCCCGATGCGCGACGGCGTTGGCCTGCATACGGTAATTCTGTTGCCGAAGGGCTTGAGCAACGCGCCGATCCTTCTGACGCGGACGCCCTATGGAGCGTCCAAGACGGCCTCGCAAAGCGATAGTTCGCACCTGACGTCCGTGTTGCCGCACGGCGACGACATCGTCAGCGTCTCAGGCTACATACGGGTATTCCAGGACGTTCGCGGCAAGTATGGTTCCGGGGGCAGTTATGTGATGAACCGGCCCCTCCGGGGTCCGCTCAACGCCAGTGCCACGGACCACTCTACCGACGCGTGGGACACGATCGACTGGCTGAGCAAGAACATTCCAGAAGGTAACGGGCGTGTCGGGATCATCGGCACTTCCTACAGCGGGTTCACGGTGCTGATGGCGCTGGTGAATCCGCACCCGGCGCTCAAGGTTGCGGTGGCAGTGGCGCCAATGGTCGATGCCTGGCGCGGAGACGACTGGTTTCACAACGGGGCTTTCAGGCAGATATACGCCCTCGACTACGCCTATGAGCAGACGGGGACGCGAAACTCGGAAGCCTTGCTCTGGCGCAGCAAGTACGATGACTACGACACGTTTCTGGAGGCGGGCTCGCCCCAGCAACTCGCGAGGCAGACGGGCACTGATCAACTGCCTTTCTGGGACCGCCTGGTCAGGCACCCGTCATACGACGAGTTCTGGCGCATGCAGGCCGTTGACCTCCTCCTGGCCTCCAGGCCGCTTGCCGTCCCAACCATGTATGTGCACGGGCTTTGGGACCAGGAAGACATCTACGGTGCCACCGCGGCATATTCGGCCACGGAACCGAAAGATTCAGCGAACGATCGAAATTTTCTCGTGATTGGACCGTGGAATCACGGCGGTTCCAATCGCGATGGCAGTTCGCTCGGCGCATTGCGCCTCGACGGCGACACCGCGCTGTGGTTCCGCAGGAGAGTGCTGCAGCCTTTCCTGGATCAGTATCTGAAGGATGGCGCGCCGCAAGCGAAGACGCCGCCGGTGCTCGCCTACGAAACAGGTACCAACGTCTGGCGCCGATACGAGCGCTGGCCGCAGAGCTGCGAGCAAGGCTGCAGCGATTCGATGCGGTCGCTGTACATGGGCAGGAACGGTCGCCTCTCGTTCGACGAGCCGGCGTCAAGCGGCGCTTCGTTCGACGAGTTCGTATCCGACCCTGCAAAGCCAGTGCCGTATCGAGTGCGTCCGCTGCGATCGGCGTACGGGACGGATTCGACGTGGGGACAATGGCTTGTCGACGATCAGCGGAATTTTTCCGATCGCACGGACGTTCTCGTGTACACGAGCCCGGTACTTTCAGGGCCACTGCGCATCGCGGGGCAGCCCATCGTGCATCTGTTCGCATCGACGAGCGGCACTGATTCGGACTGGGTAGTCAAGCTGATCGACGTCTACCCTGACGAGGTGGCTGCTCAACCTGTGCTTGGCGGTTATCAGCTGATGATCTCCGCCGACATATTTCGCGGCCGCTACCAAAAGAGCCTGGAGCGTGCGGTTCCTGTTCCCGCGGGCAAGGCGCTCGAGTACAGGTTTTCGCTTCCGCAAGCGAACCACGTATTTCTTCCGGGTCACCGGGTCATGGTTCAGGTGCAATCGTCGTGGTTTCCGCTTTACGATCGCAACCCGCAGGCCTTCGTCGACAACGTCTTCCTGGCGGCGCCTGCCGACTACAGGAAGGCAACGCAGCGCGTGCATTCAGGCGCGAAGACGCCGAGTCGGATTGACCTGCCGATCCTGCCGCTTGGGTCAACCGAAGAACCCGGCCTGTTCCGCTAGATCGGGAATCCGAAGCCCGTGGATATCCCCGTCGTCCATCGACGGTTTTGCGGTCCGCTAGTAGTTCAGCGTCGCCACGATCGTATCGACGTACGTGCCTGCGGGAGCGCTCTGCAGCGCAGGCATGCGGCCGTAGACCGTAAAGGTCTGGCTGTTGGTTCGCTTGCCGAGTCCCGGCGTCACCTGCAGTGTCCCGCTGATCTCGGATGAGCCACCCGAACCGCTGCCCATCACCTGGGTGTGGCCGGCATTGCGGAACAGGTTGTAGCCCAGTCGTGTCGGGCCGGAGGCCATCTGGCGCAAGGTGTAATTCCCGCTGAGGCCGGGGCTCAGCCGCAGGACGTACTGTGCTTCCGCTTCGCCGCCGGGCGCTACGTAGTTGCAGGTGATCGTGATCGTGCCGGCGACATCGGCGGCGGCGGCCGCGAGCGGGTCATAGTTTCCGAAGGCAACGCCGCTTGCGGTGAGCGAGCAGATCACCCCGCCGTGCGCCACTCCCGCCAGCGTGCACAGGCCTGCAAGTACAGCGAGGCGGCGCCTCAAGGACACCTTGCTTCCGTGCTGCCCGATTTCGTGCGTCGTCATCGATTCACTCCGTGATCGGGGTACCCTTGATTTTGCTGCCAAAAGTGCCGGTAGCGGAGTGGCGTTTTTCTGCAGAATTGTGCAGCCGTGGTTTGCAACCTATTGATTGGCAATCAAGTTCTGTTCGCTGCGGAGAGCGCGTTTTAGTCGATTAGATT
>CAIYLH010000042.1 GCA_903927005.1 uncultured Pseudomonadota bacterium | reverse complement strand
GTGAGGGTGTGGGTGTGTGGTGAGTGCCGGTGTGCTCACGACCGCGACGTCAACGCCGCGAAAAACATCCTAAACCGCGAGGGGGTGTCCTCGTCCGTGCACGGGAACGAGTCATCGCCCCGACACGCGCCGCCGAGCCGGACACCTCGTCCGCGCAAGGCTAAGGATAGCGCGTGTTGGGGCGGCGGCATGAGCACCAGGGAAGATCATTCAATCCGAGGAGCCTTACGCGGCCGCATCTAGTTTACTCCGCAGCTGGATCGGCGAACCGGGCCGCCTCCGCTTGTTCAAATTTTGGCGACGGTATTGTGTGCCAGGCTCGCCGCTCGGCTCCATACGGATCCAATACGACGTCGCTGCGAGTGCCAAATTCCATGGTTGCATGTCCGGCTCCATAGCGTGGCCATGCCGGCAGTCCTACGCCATTAGGATCCCCGGTACGCGCGAAGCGTGTCCAGGCATCGACCATCTGCTCGCTCAGGTGCGTCCATGAGCCTTTCGGGCCAACATAGGAATACCCCTTTGAGGAGTCCTCGTGGAATACAAAAGGGATTTCCAGGCCGTGCATGGCGCCGTATTCAAGGCCCGTAGGGCCCTTAGTCAGGGAGCGATAGGTAAACAGGTAAACAAAGGTTGGCTGGCGATCATCGTTCAGCTCCGCCAGGCGGATGGATGGCATTCTAAAGACGATGTCGCCTAACAGTTGCGTGACGGCCTCCGAACGGGAGTTACCATCATTCATATAAACGCTGAGGACGCTCTCGGCACCAGGACCAAAGCTGCGCAAAAGCCGCGCCTGCAACACTGAGTCCGTCTGCTGATCGACTGGCGAAGCGTCCATTGCCATCCAATAGCGCATTTCCTCGGAATTCGTTCCGATGAGTAGTGGTTTGCTTAAACGAGGATCCGCGGCAACGGCCTCAATCGGTGTCCGATCAAACGTCCGTCCGTCCTCAACCATGCCAAAAGTTGCCAGCCCAAATCCCTTCGCAAATAGTTCCGATTGGGCGCGCAGCAGGTCTTCAACAGTGAGTGCTTGGAGCTGCTTGATCGTAGTGACATGCGCAAGCGTCATGAACTTCGAGCTGATGTCAGTCGCCTCCTTAAGCGATAAAAACTGCCCGGGATCGCCACTCTCGATGATCGCTTTCTGAAATAAATCTCGCGCTGCTGGTATCGCGAGTAAGCCGTGTATGCTCGCCCCGCCGGCCGATTCGCCAAAGACGGTGACATTGCGAGAATCGCCTCCAAACCGGCCCGCGTTTTTCTGAACCCATCGCAGGGCCTCGATCTGGTCCAACAGCCCAAGGTTACCGCTGTCGGCGAAGTTCATTCCGCCCACTTCGCCCAGTTCCAGGAACCCGAAGGCTCCGAGGCGGTATTGCAAGGAAATCACGACGACGTTGCCCCGCTCAGCGAGAAAACCACCGTCGTAACAACTGTCTTCGGCACTTCCTTCCTCGAAAGCGCCACCGTGGATAAACACCATCACCGGTCGCGCCTTGTCATCGGCTCGTGGGGTCCAGACGTTGACTGTCAGGCAATCCTCGGACTGGATGCCGTCGCCGTCTTCGGCAGGATCATCCAGATCGAGCACTTGCGGACATGCCGCCCCGCTCACCCGGGCATCGCGAGGGCGCGCCCACTTGACTGGAGGCGTAGCCGGTCGAAAGCGCCGCTCGTTGACCGGCGCCGCCGCATAGGGAATACCGCGGAAGGATTGCACGTGTTCGTCCTGCAGCCCTACGACAGGGCCGTCGGTCGTGGCGACTAACACGGGCGCACCGGCTTTTAGGAAATCCTGGCTCTGAGCCCCGCTTGTTGACACGGTGAGGACCGCGACGGCCAACAGCCCTAGGGATAGCAACCAACCCTTCCCGAGCGCACGACAGTCGCGGTTTGCATATGATTTCACGCTAATTCACTCCGGACTTCTTCTTCGTGGCAGTTGCCGCGCGGGTTATCCTCAAAATGATTGAAGAGCCCCCCCCTTGATCGATGAACCCACAGGCCTGGGTCGCCGGCTCCTCGGCAGTCGGGCCGGGTTTCCGAGTCTCCGTTCTTGGCTAAGGCATGGGCAGTTCGTTAGCGCCCCCAGCCTACTGTAAGCCGCGAGCGGCCGCTTCCCCCGGTGACCTTGCCCGCTCTCCACGTGCATCAGAAATGCCAGTTTGACTGATGTACGCAGGACGATATAGGACCTCAGAACACGGAGGAGCCCAGGCTCACGTCAGCACGGCTCCACGCTTTCTTAAATTCCGCCGCGACAACTTTAGCTTCGGCAGCCTTGCCTTGTGCGGCGAGTGCGGCGCGAAGACCGTAGAGCGCCCAGCCATTGGCGGGGCTTTGAATGAGATCGTCCCGATAGACCGCTTCAGCCTCTTGCGCAGCACCGGACCGCAACAATGCCGCGCCAAGGGCATGTCGCGTTGAAACGAACCAGTTCTTCGGTTCGTCGTACGCGATGCGGTCTTCCGCCACGACCGCTTTGCGCAACCATTCGAGTTCCTCTCGCGGCCGCAGTTCAGCAGAAGCGATTCGCGCTTCGATCATTGCCGACGCAATGTTTAACACGTCTTTCAACTGATTCTGACCGGCCGGCGTATCGGCCGGCAGTCGGGTAATAAGCGCGTTGAGAGAGGCCAGTGACAATCGAGAATCAGCGAGGTGACCCGTCGCCGCCTGGGCCATCGCTCGCCCATATAAATATCCGCCGAGGAGCCCTGGGATCCGGCTGTCTGGCGCGGGCGTAGCTAGTAGCTCGTACCAAAGGCCAAAGCGAACCCGCGCAGTGTAGTACTCCGCGACATACCAATCCGCACCAGGCATCTCGAGCAGCATCGAGTCTGATACCGCTGCCCTGGACCGATTCACCGCATCGATCGTTTCCGCCCTCCTGCCCTCCATTGCGACGGAATAGGCCAGGAACTGATAGTTGTGCGCCGTATACATCACGGGGTAGTAGTCGGGAGGCGTAGTCAGTGCGCCGTAGCGCTCGTCGGCCTTAGCGGCCCGACGATTCGCGTCTGCTGCCTCCTCGTAGCGGCCGACCCGCTGGAAAATATGGGCCGGCATGTGTACCAGGTGGCCAGCACCAGGCAAGAGGTCGCGCAGACGCTCGGCGCTGGCGACGGCCTTCTCCGGGTGCGCCGAAGCTTCCATGGCGTGGACGTAGTAATGGTTTGCTCCCGGATGGCTGGCGTCGCGCTTCAGGACGGCTTCAAGCGTTGCGAGAACTTGCTCCGTGCCGGGCGCAGCCGCTCCAGCGGGCGTCCAGAGCTTCCATGCGCGCAGATTCATCATCGATTCTGCATAGAGCGTCTGCACATCGAGATCATCTGGGAAGCGCTGCGCAACATCCTTCATCGCCATCGCATACTCGGTTAACACGGGCAGTGCGCTTGCGGGGTCCAGTGGCTGCGCGTTCGGATAGCGCCTGACGAGCGCACTGATGAGCGCTTGCTCAACGGGAGATGCCCGAGCCGCCTGCTCTTGGGCCTTTCGAAGCGCCTCGAATGCAACCGCGGCGCGCTCCGCGCTCAAGAACGGCAGGTTGTAGTTGGGTCCGACGGTCAGCGAAACGCCCCAATAACAAGCTGCGCAGTCTGGATCGAGCTCTGTGGCCTTCGCGAATGACCGCGTGGCTTCGTCGTGGTTGAAGCCCCACATCAGCGCAACGCCCTGATCAAAGTATCGCTGCGCCTCTGGGGATGACGTCGTGACGACCCGGTGGCGGCTGCCGAGTCCCTCGAATAACTGCGCACCACGCGCCCAATCAGCAGTGGTTTTGAGGGGATGAACCATACCCTGCATAGGAGGCGGCGCCACTTCGGGCGTCGCCGATGAGGCGGGTGCGCTCGGGCGGTGACACCCCGCAAGCGCCACAAGTCCAGTCAGCAACATTACCCAGAGGATGCGCATTCCTGACTCCTGTTATGGCTGTGCTTCAACGTCACTGCGTACTGTCCCGAACCGCCATCGACGGTAGAGTTCTGGTAAACGCCAATACCGAAACATCCGCCATCCTTACCGCAAGAGCGCCCTGACTTTCAAGCCTGGACGTTGCTAGCCATCGGATTTCCTAGCGGAACCCTCGGCGTGGCTTCGACTACGCCTGCTCACCGACCTGTAACTCCGCGAGCTTAACGGGCACTCCATACCCGCCAATGCAGCAGTACCCGTTTGGCTTCTTCGCGAGGTACTGCCGGTGATAGTCGGCGCTGAAGATGGAATTTCTCGTGTATTCGCGTAGTTATCATCGCCCGGCCTAGCGTTCGGTCGACGGAAGCGCAGGGACGCGCTGACCCCGCTGCGACAGTTGCGCCAGCACAAGGAGCTGCGGCCAAGTGTTTAGGGCTCATGCCGCGCGCGTTGCCGGGCTTCAGTGGATCGCTCGATATCTGTACGAACTGGGCAATTTCTCGCGTACGCCGCAGCAGGTGGCGCAAGTTAAATCGCGCCAGTGCCCAAGACTCCAGTCCCGACAGTGACCCGCACGCGGCCCTTCAAGTTGCGCCGCGAGTCCTATCCGTGGCTTGAGGCTTCGAAATTCGTGAATACGTATCAGACTATCGTCGTGGGCGATGTGAGCCGCGTGAAGCTGGTCAGAACCAGAATGGCGAAAGCCGTTCTGAACTCTGGCTGGG
>CAIYLH010000041.1 GCA_903927005.1 uncultured Pseudomonadota bacterium | reverse complement strand
GCGAGTCACTGACGGGAGTGGAGTCTCGCGCAATGGCGCGATTTTACAGGCGCCACCTGCTGCGGCGTACGCGAGAAATTGCCCAGTTCGTACCGATATCGCGCGATCCACTGCAGCCCGGCACCGCGCGCGGCATGAGCGATAAAAACTGGGCCGCAGCTCCTCTGCTAGCGCAACTGTCGCAGCGGGGTCAGCGCGTCCCTGCGCTTCCGTAGCCCTTGGCGAGGCCCGCGTACTTCTGCAGACGGGCGACGACCGACTGCTGTCGCGCCACTGGGATGCGCGGGTCCAGTGTTTGCTGGACGGTGCTGTAGACGAGGCCCGTCACGTCGACGAACGGAAAGAAGTAGCGGCGGTTCAGCTCACTGCTGGAGAGGGTGTCCTGCGCGGCGCTGATCAGTATCTCCAGATCCTGGCGGACCTTTGCGTCGGCTTCGGTGGCGAGCCGCAGGCGATATTCGGCGATCGCCTTGCCGAGGTCTGCCTTCTGTGGCTCGTACTGGTCGCGCGTGAGATCGACGATGGCTTCGTCAAAGCCCTCGACGCCGAGCTGACTGGCGCTTTCCGGACTGTACTTGGCGAGCAGTTGCAGCAGTAGGTCTGCGTTCTGGTTGCTGCGCGCAACCCAGGGCAGTTCCGTCGCCTGCGCGACGACGCCCAGGAGCAGCGCCGACGCCATTACCGCGGTACGTAGAAGTCTGATCATGACGAACCTCCTTGTGTCAGTCGCGCGAGCGATGGCCGACGTCTGCGCCTGCGATCGCTCGCGCGAAAGCGAGAGTATGGACCTCCCCGATGGCGCTGCCATCACCACGGTGCGACGAGCCGTTGCCGCGGCGCGACCAGCCGCGCGGTGGGTACGCCGGAGGGGTCCAAAACGAAAAAGGCGCCCGAAGGCGCCTTTCCCGTTTGTTGCCGTGGCGCCTGCTTACAGCAGGGGCACGAGCAGCAGCGCGACGATGTTGATGATCTTGATCAACGGGTTGATCGCTGGACCTGCGGTGTCCTTGTACGGATCGCCGACGGTGTCACCGGTTACGGCTGCCTTGTGGGCGTCCGAGCCCTTGCCGCCGAAGTTGCCTTCCTCGATGTACTTCTTCGCGTTGTCCCAGGCGCCACCGCCCGTGCACATCGAGATTGCGACGAACAGGCCGGTCACGATCGTGCCGATCAGCAGGCCGCCGAGGGCGCGCACACCGGCACCTGGGCCCATCAGATAGTTCATGCCGAAGCCGATGACCACGGGGACCGCGATCGGCAGCAGCGACGGAACGATCATCTCGCCGATCGCGGCGCGGGTCAGCATGTCGACCGCACGGCCGTATTCTGGCTTCGCGGTGCCTTCCATGATTCCGGGGATTTCCTTGAACTGGCGTCGCACCTCGACCACCACCGCACTGGCTGCGCGGCCGACCGCTTCCATCGCCATCGCGCCGAACAGGTACGGCACGAGGCCGCCGATGAACAGGCCGATGATGACCGCGGGGTCGGATAGCGAGAACACCTGCAGCTTGCCGGCGGCCTCGAGGTTGTGGGTGTAGTCGGCGAACAGCACCAGCGCGGCAAGGCCGGCCGAACCGATCGCGTAACCCTTGGTGACGGCCTTGGTCGTGTTGCCGACTGCGTCGAGCGCGTCGGTGACCTTGCGCACTTCCTTCGGCAGGCCAGACATCTCGGCGATGCCGCCGCCGTTGTCGGTGATCGGGCCGTAGGCGTCGAGCGCGACGATCATGCCGGTCATCGACAGCATTGCCGTGGCGGCAATCGCGATGCCGTACAGGCCGGCGAACGCATTGGCGCCGAAGATCGCGAGGCACACGGCCAGTACCGGCAGTGCGGTCGACTTCATCGACACGGCAAGGCCGGCGATGACGTTGGTGCCGTGGCCGGTCTGCGAGGCCGCGGCGACGTAGCGCACCGGGCCGTATTCGGTCGCGGTGTAGTACTCGGTGACCACGATCATTGCGGCCGTCAGCGCGAGGCCGATCAGCGAGCAGTAGAACAGCGGCATGGCCTGCGTGCCCATCATGGAATCGGTCACGAAGTAGAACGCGACCGCAGCAATGCCGCCGGAGACCATGACGCCGCGATACAGCGCGTTCATGATCTTGCCGCCTTCGCGGGCATTGACGAAGAACGTGCCGACGATCGAGGCGATGATCGAGACCGCGCCAAGCACCAGCGGGTAGATCACTGCCTGCGGGCCGAGGCTCGAGGCGAGCAGGCCGGCGAGCACCATCGTCGCGACCAGCGTGACCGCGTAGGTCTCGAACAGGTCCGCCGCCATGCCGGCACAGTCGCCGACGTTGTCGCCGACGTTGTCGGCGATCACGGCCGGGTTGCGCGGGTCATCCTCGGGGATGCCGGCCTCGACCTTGCCGACCAGGTCTGCGCCGACGTCGGCGCCCTTGGTGAAGATGCCGCCGCCGAGGCGCGCGAAGATCGAGATCAGCGAACCGCCGAAGGCGAGGCCGATAAGCGAGTGCAGCGCTTCCTTCGGGTCGCCGAAGTGCAGCATCAGGCCGTAGTAGCCAGCGACGCCGATCAGGCCGAGGCCGACGACCAGCATGCCGGTGATGGCACCGCCGCGGAACGCGACCTTGAGGGCCGGGTTCACGCCGATGCTCGCGGCATGTGCGGTACGCACGTTGGCGCGCACCGACACGTTCATGCCGATGTAGCCGGCAAGGCCGGACAGGATGGCGCCGACCAGGAAGCCGATCGCGGTCGCCCAACCCAGCGCAAAGCCGAGGATCACGAACAGCGCGACGCCGGCGATGGCGATCGTCGAGTACTGCCGATTGAGGTAAGCCTGCGCACCAGCCTGAATGGCGGCGGCAATTTCCTGCATGCGCTCGTTGCCGGGCGGCTGCGCCACGATCCAGCGGGCGGTAAAGAGGCCGTACAGAATGGCTACGACGCCCGCGCAGATCGCGAGTGTGATAGCGAGATCGCTCGTCATGCGTCTAACTCCCCAGTTCTAGGACCAAAAACAAACATAGTTGACTGTTGTGCCTGAAAAAGCCCCCTCGATTGGCCTCTAGTTGAGCGCAACCGATTGATTTGCAGGGCTTTTCCAGGCTATATCGATCAAAGGCGCCGAATTATACCTTGAAGTCGGTCTTGAGCTTGCGCTTGACCGGTGCTTTCTTGAGGGTCACGTAGTCCGGCAGGCCATCCTTGAACGGTGGGTAGTCCTCGCCGGCGATCAGCGGCGCGAGGTAGCGCCGGCAGGCTGCCGTGATGCCAAAGCCGTCCTTGGTGATGTAGGAGGCCGGCACTTTCTTCTCGACGTTGGCGACCGCGTCCAGCGGTGCCGCCTCGATGACCCAGCGGTAGGGCGCGGACGAGGTGCGCTTGATGACCGGCAGCACCGAGTTGTAGCCCTTGATCGCGAACTCCACGGCCGCGCGGCCAACTGCGTAGGCCTGCTCGACGTCGGTCTTCGAGGCGATGTGGCGCGCGGAGCGCTGCAGGTAGTCGGCGACCGCCCAGTGGTACTTGTAGCCGAGGCCTTCCTTGACGATGCGGGCAACCTCGGGCGCGGCGCCGCCGAGCTGCGCGTGGCCGAACGCGTCGGTGGTGCCGGCTTCGGCAAGGAACTTGCCGTCCGCGCCCTTGACGCCTTCGGACACGACGACGACGCAGTAACCGACCTTCTTTACCGTGGTCTTTACCTTCGCCAGGAACTTAACCTGATCGAAGGCGACCTCTGGGAACAGGATGATGTGCGGTGCGTCGCCCGTGCGGCGCGCGGCAAGCCCGCCGGCGGCGGCGATCCAGCCGGCATTGCGGCCCATCACCTCGAGGATGAACACCTTGGTCGAGGTGCGGGCCATCGACTCGACGTCGAGCGCTGCTTCCCGGGTTGAGACGGCGACGTACTTGGCGACCGACCCGAAGCCTGGGCAGCAGTCGGTGATCGGCAGGTCGTTGTCGACGGTCTTGGGGACGCCGACGCAGGTGATCGGATAGCCGAGTTCCTCGCCGATCTTGGACACCTTCAGCGCGGTGTCCATCGAATCGTTGCCGCCGTTGTAGAAGAAGTAGCCGATGTCGTGCGCCCGGAATACCTCGATCAGGCGCTCGTACTTGGCGCGATCCTGTTCAATGCTCTTGAGCTTGTAGCGGGCGGAGCCGAAAGCGCCTGCGGGCGTGTGGCGGAGCGCACGGACCGCCGCGGCGCTTTCCTTGCTGGTATCGATCAAGTCTTCGGTCAGCGCGCCGACGATGCCGTGGCGGCCCGCGTACAGCTTGCCGATGCGCTTGGAGTGCTTGCGGCAGGCCTCGATGACCCCCGCGGCCGAGGCGTTGATGACGGCGGTGACGCCGCCTGACTGGGCGTAGAAGGCGTTGCGCTTCCGGGGAGGGGTCTTCTTGGGCATCGTCGTCGGCTCCGGGGGGGGGATGTCGCTGGTGGGGCATGAGGATACCCGGTCGTCCCGATCCGGCAAGGCTGGGCAGGTCGCGACTGGCCGTCGGGCCTGTCGGCGGGGGAGTTGCGGCGTGACCGATTTGACGCTGCGGCGGGCGGTGGGCAGCATACCGCCCCTGCTGCGGACTCCAGAGCGGTTCCTTTAGGGAGGAATTGCGGCCGCTACACGACGGAAAGTGATCACTATGCGTATCGTCCTGCTAGGCGCGCCCGGCTCAGGGAAAGGCACTCAGGCCCAGCGCCTGATCGAGAAGTTCGGGGTCCCGCAGATCTCGACCGGCGATCTGCTGCGTGCGGCAGTAGTGGCGGGCACCCCGTTGGGGTTGCACGCCAAGGCGACCATGGACGCCGGCAAACTGGTCGACGACGCAACGATGCTCGGCATCATCCGCGAGCGTCTGGCGGCGCCAGACGCAGCTCACGGCTACATCCTCGACGGCTTCCCGCGCACCATCCCGCAGGCCGACGGCTTGAACGCGCTGCTGACCGAGATCGGCCAGCCCCTGCAGGCGGTCGTGCTGATGGAGGTCGACAGCGAGCAGCTGTTCCGCCGCCTGACGGGCCGCCGCACCTGTCGCGAGTGTGGGCGCGTATTCAACGTCTACACCGCCCTGCCGTCGGTGCCGCCGCCATGTGGCGGCCGCTGTGAGACCCCGGACCTGTTCCAGCGCCCCGACGACAGCGAAGCGACCATCGGCAAGCGGCTGGATGTCTATGCCGCGCAGACCCGCCCGCTGGTCGACTACTACGGTGACCGCGGCCTGCTGGCCCGGGTCGACGCCGAGGGCGACATCGATCTGGTCACCGCCCGCCTGGAGGCGGCGCTGGCCGCCGCGAGCGCTGGCCGCTAGCGGCGTCAGCCGCGCGCAAGTTCCGCTTCCAGCGCGGCGCCGAGGACGAGCCGGCGCCAGCCCGTCAGTACTGTCTCTAGCGCCTCACCGTGCGCCAACCGGCGCAGGTCGCGCTGCGTGGCGACGACCTCCGGTGCGATCGCAAGCGCCGTGGCTACCTCGCGCAGCCGCTCGCCCAGGCGACGGGCCAACTCGCGCTCGGCCGGATCCGGTCGTGCGTCCGCACGCTGCACGAGCCCCTCGGAGCTCGCTGCGCGCGCGCCTTCCAGCGCGGCCAGGATCTCCTCGCCCATCTTGTCGGCAGCCCCCGGGGGCATCACGTCCAGGGCCTTGATCGTCGCCACGTCCTCCGGCGAGCGGCGCGCGATCGCGCGGGCGGCGTCGTCAGTGATGACCCAGCCGCGCGGCAGGTTACGACGCATCGCGCGCGTCTCGCGCCAGGCCGCCAGCGCGCGTAGCCGCAACTGCTCGCCTACCGGCAGCGTTTCGATGGCCTTGAGCCGCTGCCAGGCGTCGGCGGGGTCGACCCGGTACAGGCGCGCATCTGCAAGTGCGGCGAAGTCCTCGGCGAGCCAGTCCAGGCGGCCCACGTCGGCGAGCTTCGATTCCAGCTGCGCGGCCAGCGGCAGCAGCCAGCGAACGTCGTCGGCGGCATATTCCAGCTGCGCGGCCGACAGTGGCCGGCGCGTCCAGTCGGTGCGCTGGTGGCCCTTGTCCAGCGTCTTGCCCATCTCCTTGAGTACCAGTTCGCCGTAGCCGACCTGCGGCGGGTAGCCGAGCAGGCCGGCCGCCACCTGGGTGTCGAACACCGGCGCCAGCGGCGCGTCGGTAATAGGCAGCAGGACCTCCACGTCCTGGCGCGCGGCGTGCAGCACTTTGACCTGCCCCGGTACCGCCAGCACCGCCGCCAGGATCGCAGGATCGATGCCGGCCAGCGGGTCGACCAGCACGATGTCGTCGGCGCCGGCAAGCTGCACCAGCGCAAGTTCCGCGTAGTAGGTGCGCTCGCGCATGAACTCCGTGTCCAGTGCCAGGCGAGGGCCCGCCGCGAGGGCAGCTGCCACGGCGGCGAGTGCGGCATCGGTGGTGATCGGTAATGGGTTCACGGTGGACCTTGGGCGACGGGTTACAATCTGACGGACATTATGGGGGGAGCGATGCGTGCTTCCCAAACTGGGCGGTCAGGATGCAGCCAGCACTGAGAATTTTCTGGGACATCGCGCTGTGGCGTCGCAGCCCGCGCGACCTGCCCGCATCGTGGACGCTGCTGCTGGCGACGGCTGGCGGCTACGTGCTGCTGAGCATCGTCCAGTCGTTGCTGATTTTCGGCCCGACGCTTGCCGTTGAGCGCGGGCTGGCGGACCTCTTGTTGACCGCGCTCGTGTTCGGTGGCTGCCTCGTGGTCCGCCGTCGCGGCAACCGTACGCTGCAGACCCTCACTGCGGTGCTTGCGACGGGTACGGTTATTTCGCTGCCAATGCTGGTGCTGATGCTCGTGGCGCAGGCGCTGGGCACTGACGGTCCGCTGGCGCTGGTGATCCAGTTCGGCCTGCTGCCGTTGCAGGTCTGGCTGCTGCTCGTGCTCGGGCGCATCGTGCGCCTCGCGCTGGACACGCCGCTGCTGACCGGCATGGCAGTGGCGATGACCTACCTCGTGCTCAATTACCTGTTGCTGGTTGAGCTGCCGCGCGCGGTGGTCAGCTGATGCACGTCCACATTCTCGGCATCTGCGGCACGTTCATGGGCGGCATCGCGGCGCTTGCACGGGAAGCCGGCCACGAGGTCACAGGCTCCGACCTCAACGTCTATCCACCGATGAGCACACAGCTCGAGGCGCTGGGAATTCGCCTTACCGAGGGTTGGGACCCGGCGCAGTTGGAGCCGACTCCCGATGTCGTCATCATCGGTAATGCGCTGTCCCGCGGCAACCCGGCGGTCGAGGCCGTGCTCAACCGCGGCCTGCGCTACACCTCGGGGCCCGCTTGGCTGGCCGAGCATGTATTGCAGGATCGCTGGGTGCTGGCGGTGGCGGGGACGCACGGCAAAACCACCACCACGTCGATCCTCAGCTGGATCCTTGAGTACGCCCATCTGGAGCCCGGCTTCCTGATCGGCGGCGTGCCCGGCAACTTCACCTCGTCCGCGCGGCTCGGTGCTGCGCCGTTCTTCGTCGTTGAAGCTGACGAATACGACACCGCGTTCTTCGATAAGCGCGCCAAGTTCGTGCACTACAGACCGCGCACCGTGATCCTCAATAACCTCGAGTACGACCACGCTGACATCTACCCAGACATTGCCAGCATCCGGCGGATGTTCCACCAGCTGGTGCGCACCGTGCCGGGGGATGGCCAGCTGATTGTGAATGCCGCCGATCCGGAACTCGAGGCGGCACTGGCGCTGGGTGCGTGGACGCCACGGCAGGCCTTCGGTCGCGCCGCACCGGCCGACTGGCAGGTGCGCCCGAGCCGGGCCGACTGGTCCGCGTTCGAGATCTGGCATGGCGATCGCTGCGAGGGCAAAGTGCACTGGAACCTGATCGGCGCTCACAACGCCGAGAACGCGCTGGCAGCGCTGGTGGCGGCACGTCACGCCGGCGTGACGCCTGCAGTTTCGATCGCGGCGCTGCCTGCCTTTCGCAATGCCCGGCGGCGCATGGAGCTGCGCGGCGTGATTGGCGGCGTGGCCGTGTACGACGACTTCGCGCACCATCCGACCGCGATTGCGGCCACCGTCGGTGCACTGCGCGACAAGGTGGGCGGCGCACGCATCCTTGCGGTGCTTGAACCGCGTTCGGCGACGATGAAGATGGGCGTGCATCGCGATACCCTGGCCGCGTCGCTCGCCGCTGCCGATCGCGTCTTTCTCTACGAGCCCGCCGATCTTGGCTGGGACGTCGCAGGCATCGCGCGCGCGCTCGGCGAGCGGGGCTGTGCGCTCGCACAGGTCGATGCGCTCACCGCGGCGATCATGGCCGAGGCGCGCGCCGGAGACCACGTGCTGGTCATGAGTAATGGCGGCTTCGGCGGGCTGCACGGCAAGCTGCTCGCGGCGCTGGCGGCGCGCGGCTGATGGCGCGGACTCTGCCGCTGTTTCCGCTAGGCAATGTGCTGTTCCCGGCAGGCCCGCTGGCGTTGCGCATCTTCGAGCCGCGCTACGTCGATATGGTGGGCCGCTGCATGCGCGAGGGCAAAGGCTTCGGGGTGGTGCTGCTGCTCGAGGGCGCCGAGGCGGGTGCCGGTGCGCTGACCACGGCCACCGTCGGCACCGAGGCGCGGATCGTGGATTTCGATCGGCTCGAGGACGGCCTGCTGGGCCTCACCTGCATCGGCGCGGGACGCCTGCGGATCCTGCGCGCCTGGCGCCAGGAGGATGGCCTGAACATGGCCGAGGTGGCCGACGTGCAGGCAGAGCCTGCCCAGCCGGTGCCGGCGGATTGTGCCCACCTGCCCGAGGCGCTGCGGCGGTTGTATCGCGAGTTGGGGCCGTTGTACGAGCGCGTGCCGCCTGCCTGGGACGACGCAGTCTGGATCGGCAACCGGCTCGCTGAGCTTGCGCCGCTGGAGCCTTCAGTCAAGCAGGGATTGCTCGAGTTGAACGATCCGTTGGAGCGGCTGCGTTACTTCGTGCCGTTGGTCTCGATCGGCTCGGGCGCGTTCAACGCCTAGCGTCCGTCAGCTGCGGGCGCGCCAGCTTTTCCAGCGGCGGCGGCTCAGCAACAGCGCCGTCACCAGCAGCAGCGTCCATGCGAAGGTCAGCCAGCCGACGTAGCCATGGGGGCGGTAGATCAGCCACGCGCGTCCGCTATGGTCGTCGATCTGCGTCGTGATCAGCGCAGTACGCATCATCCAGACCCAGCCGGCGTGCAGACCGGCCGACAGGGCGATGCTGCCGGTCCACCATGCGACGATGCCGGTCAGCAGGCCGACCGCAAACAGCGCGAGGAAGCCGTCAACGATCGAGGCCGGCGCGAGGAAGTTGTCGGCGATGGTGGCCAGCAGGTATAGGCCGCTACCCGGCGTCACGTCCTCGTGCGCAATGCGGATGTCGGCCAGGAAATGCATCGCCGCGAACAGCAGTGCGACGAACACAATGCCCGCCATGGGGCGGCGCCACTCGCGGATGACCGCGCCCTGCAGCAGCCCGCGGAACAGCGTCTCCTCCAGCAGGCCCACGACCAGTCCCGACCCGAGTCCTACCAGCAGTGCATGGCCCAGCAGCGAGATGGAGAAGTCCGCTACCGCCGTGCGCGCGCCCAGCACGAGCATCGCGAGGGTCACCGGCAGCATGGTCGCGACGCCGATCGCGAGCCCGCTCATGAACTGGCGCAGCCAGCGCGGCCGCGGCAGGCCATAGCCCCAGTCGCGGCGAGTGGTCAGCTTCAGCCGACGGACGACGTGGATCAGGCTGAGCAGCAGGAACAGGTCGAACAGGCGGCTTGCGATCTTGTCGATGCGCCACTCGGGGACGAGTGGGTGGATGACGAGGTACGCGGGGTAAGACGCCAGCGAGGCGACGACGATCGCACCGACGATTGCGGCCAGGAACCAGAGTAAGGATCGCATGTTGAAAAATTACGCCAACGGTTAGGTAGCGTCCATTCGCATCCGCGCCGGCGGCCCACGGGGGTGCCGGCGAAAATGCGGACGGGTTAGCCGCGCGCGATCGCGAATGCGCGCTGCGCTGCGGCGAGGGTCGCGTCGATTTCCGTCGGGCCGTGCAGCGCTGAGATGAAGCCTGCCTCGAAGGCGGACGGCGCCAGGTAGATGCCTTCCTTGAGCATCGCGTGGAAGAAGCGCTTGAAGCGCTCAACGTCCGACTTCATGGCGTCGGCGTAGCTGGTCACGCGTGGCGCATCGGTGAAGAAGAAGCCGAACATGCCGCAGACATGATTGGTCGCCAGCGCCACGCCCTCGGCCTTGGCCGCCTCGGCAAGCCCCGTGACCAGCTGCTCGGTCGCGGCCAGCAGGCGAGCATGAAAGCCCGGCACCTCGAGGGCGCGCAACGTCACCAGGCCCGCCGCCATGGCGACCGGGTTGCCCGACAGCGTGCCGGCCTGGTAGACCGGGCCGAGCGGCGAGATCTGTTCCATGATGTCGCGGCGGCCGCCGAACGCGCCGACGGGCATGCCGCCGCCGACGATCTTGCCGAGCGTCGTCAGGTCCGGGCGAATGCCGTACAGCGACTGTGCCCCGCCGAGTGCGACACGAAAGCCTGTCATCACCTCGTCGAAGATCAGCACGGCGCCGTGGCGCGTGCATTCCTCGCGCAGCGATTCCAGGAAGCCTGGCGCCGGCGGGATGCAGTTCATGTTGCCGGCGATCGGCTCGACGATCACGCAGGCAATCTCGCTGCCTTGCGTGCGGAACGCCTCGTGAACCTGGGCGATGTCGTTGTAGCCGAGGGTGATGGTGTGGGCCGCCGTGGCCGCCGGCACGCCGGGGGAGGTCGGCACGCCCAGGGTCAGCATGCCGGAGCCGGCCTTCACCAGCAGCGAGTCCGAGTGGCCGTGGTAGCAGCCTTCGAACTTGATGATCTTGTCGCGGCCGGTGAAGCCGCGCGCCAGGCGGATCGCGCTCATCGTCGCCTCGGTGCCCGAGCTGACCATGCGCACCAGCTCGATCGAGGGAACCAGCTTGCAGACCAGACGGGCAACGTCGGTCTCCAGCGGCGTCGGTGCACCGAACGACAGCCCATCGGCGGCCGTCGTCTGCACGGCGCGGATCACATCCGGGTCCGCGTGACCCAGAATCGCCGGGCCCCAGGAGCCGACGTAGTCGATGTAGCGCATGCCTTCGGCCGACCACACGTGGGGGCCCTTGGCGCGCGTGAAAAACACCGGTTCGCCGCCCACGCCGCGGAACGCCCTGACAGGGGAGTTCACGCCGCCCGGGATGTAGCGACAGGCTTCCTGATAAAGTTCATGGTTGCTGGACACGGGTACCTCCGTTGCGGGAGTGTACGGTGCGACGCCCGCGGAAGGTATGGGTCCTGACGCTTAAATGTACGGATGGGCAAGACGATGGGTGAGCGACTCAAAACGTGGATTTGCTTGATCTGCGGCCATGTCTACGACGAGGCGGCGGGGGATCCTACGCATGGCATCGCGCCCGGCACCCGCTGGGCCGACGTGCCGGCCGACTGGAGCTGCCCCGATTGCGGCGCCAGCAAGGATGATTACGAGATGGAAGAGATCTAGGCGCTCGGCGTCGGCGGCGGGTCCAGCCAGCAGGCGGCCGTTTCGATTCGGCCGTCGGCGTGCAGTTCCAGCCAGCGGTATCCCGGTGGCAGGTCGTCGATCTGGAAATCGTCCGACGCGGGCTTGAACTGCGCGCTGGTGGCGGGCGTACCGAGCAGCCGCACCCCGTTGCGTAGTGTGTCGTGCAACTGGTGCACGTGTCCCCAGACGAGGCCGCGTACCTGCGGGTGGCGATCCAGAGTTGCGAACAGCGCGTCGGGGTTCGATAGCCCGACGTTGTCCAGCCAGCGGCTGCCGCTGGGCACCGGGTGATGGTGCAGGCAAACCAGCGCATGGTGGTCGGGGTGGGCGGCGAGGGCGGCCTCGAGCCGAGCGAGCTCTGCTGCCGTAATGCGGCCCGACGCGGTGCCGTGGCAGTACGAATCCATCATGACCAGCAGCCAGCGCCCGAATACGGCGCTGCCGCAGATCTGGAACGGTGTCGCGTTGAGCGCGACCTGCATCGCTTCGACCTGGTCATGGTTGCCCGGTAGGCAGTACACCGGCGCCGGCGAGTCTGCAAACAGTCGCCGCACGTGGGCATAGCCGCCAGGATCGTCCTGCACCAGATCGCCGGTCAGCAGCACGGCGTCGCAGGTGGCGAGGCGCGTGCGCGCCGCCGCGAGCGCCGACTCGAGGGCGGGCAGCGTCGCGACGCCTCTGAGCTGGCCTGCCGGATCGCCGTACAGGTGCAGGTCGGTGAACTGGACAAGGCGGATCGGGGCCTGCTTCACGTGCGTTCCATCACGGTTGGGATCGAGTCGCGCACAGTCTAATTGGGCTCGCACCGCGCTGTCGGTGAACGGCGTCCTAATCGTAGCGTGCCCCGATAGGCTGAGTTCCCCACGGTGGGATGGGGGTTTCCTGGGCGCAAACAAAAAGGGCCGGGTGTTGCCACCCGGCCCCCTCTCGCATTGCCGAAAGTCGCCCTTAGTAGCGGTAGTGATCCGCCTTGTAGGGGCCCGTCACCGGCACGCCGATGTAGGCCGCCTGCGCGGCATTCAGCGTCGTCAGCTCCGCGCCGACCTTCTTCAGGTGCAGTCGCGCGACATGCTCGTCGAGGTGCTTGGGCAGCGTGTACACCTTGCACTCGTAGCGCTCCGGGTACATCCACAGCTCGAGCTGTGCCAGCGTCTGGTTGGAGAACGAGTTCGACATCACGAACGACGGGTGGCCCGTGCCGCAGCCGAGGTTCACGAGCCGGCCCTTGGCCAGCACGATGATGCGCTTGCCATCCGGGAACACGACGTGGTCGACCTGCGGCTTGATCTCGTCCCAGGTGCAGTTCGACAGGCTCGCGATGTTGATCTCCGAGTCGAAGTGGCCGATGTTGCAGACGATGGCGTTGTGCTTCATGCGCGCCATGTGGTCGTGGTCGATGACATGCAAGTTGCCGGTTGCGGTGACGAAGATGTCGCCCTTGTCGGCTGCGTAGTCCATCGTCACGACGCGGTAGCCGTCCATCGCCGCCTGCAGTGCGCAGATGGGGTCGATTTCCGTCACCCAGACCTGCGCGGAGAGGGCCTTGAGCGCCTGCGCGCTGCCCTTGCCGACGTCGCCGTAGCCGGCCACGACCGCGACCTTGCCGGCGATCATCACGTCGGTGGCGCGCTTGATGGCGTCGACCAGCGACTCGCGGCAGCCGTACAGGTTGTCGAACTTCGACTTGGTGACCGAGTCGTTGACGTTGATCGCCGGGAACAGCAGGCGGCCTTCCTTCTGCATCTGGTACAGACGGTGGACGCCGGTCGTGGTCTCTTCGGTGACGCCACGGATGTTCTTGGCGAGCGCCGCGTAGAAGCCGGGCTTGGTCTTCAGGCGCTGCGCGATCGCGGCGTAGAGGACTTCCTCTTCCTCGTTGGTCGGGTTCGTGATGACCGACGGGTCGGACTCGGCCTTGAGGCCCAGGTGCACCAGCAGGGTCGCGTCGCCGCCGTCGTCGAGGATCATGTTCGGCGTGCCGCCGTCGCTCCACTCGAAGATCCGGTGGGTGTATTCCCAGTAGTCCTGCAGCGACTCACCCTTGTAGGCGAAGACCGGCGTACCGGCAGCGACGATGGCCGCGGCCGCGTGGTCCTGGGTCGAGTAGATGTTGCACGATGCCCAGCGGACGTCAGCACCGAGCGCGGTCAGCGTCTCGATCAGCACGGCCGTCTGGATCGTCATGTGCAGCGAGCCTGCGATGCGCGCGCCCTTCAGTGGCTGGGAGGCCGCGTACTGCTCACGCACTGCCATCAGACCGGGCATCTCGGTCTCGGCGATGGTGATTTCCTTGCGTCCCCAGCCCGCCAGGGCCAGATCCGCAACGTGATAGTCATTCTTCAACTTAATTACTGCGCTCATGTCTCTCTCTCTCTCCTGAAGAGGGGAGGCGCCGTTGTCGTATCGACCGTTCCGCCGAGCCTGACGGTCCGCCGGGCTTGCGCCCCCGGTCCGCTGCAGCGCCCCTCAGCAGGACGGTGTGTTTGCGTTACTTCGCGTCTGCCTTGAGGGCGCGCGCCTTGTCGGTGCGCTCCCAGGTGAACTCGTGCTCGGTACGGCCGAAGTGACCGTACGAGGCGGTCGCCTCGTAGATCGGCCGTGCCAGATTCAGCATCTGCCGCAGGCCGTAGGGCGTCAGGTCGAAGTGCCGGCGCACGAGCTTGGTCAGCGCTTCGCGCGACAGCTTGCTGGTGCCGAAGGTCTCGACCATCACCGAGGTCGGCTCGGCGACGCCGATCGCGTAGGAGACCTGTACCTCGCAGCGCTCGGCAAGGCCCGCTGCAACGATGTTCTTGGCGACGTAGCGTGCCGCGTAGGCGGCCGAGCGGTCGACCTTCGAGGGATCCTTGCCGGAGAACGCGCCGCCACCATGGCGAGCGTAGCCGCCGTAGGTGTCGACGATGATCTTGCGGCCGGTGAGGCCGCAGTCGCCGACCGGGCCGCCGATCACGAACTTGCCGGTTGGGTTGATGTGGAACTTGGTCTTTTTGTCGATCCAGCGCTTGGGCAGCACCGGCAGGATGATCTCCTCCATGACGGCCTCGCGCAGCGTGCGCTGGCTGACGTCGGGGCTGTGCTGGGTCGACAGCACGACCGCCTCGATGCCGACCGGGCGGTCGTGCTCATAGCGGAAGGTGACCTGGCTCTTCGCGTCCGGCCGCAGCCACGGCAGCTTGCGGCCGCGGCGCACGTCCGCCTGCTTCTTCACCAGCCGATGGGCGTAGGTGATCGGGGCCGGCATGAGCACGTCGGTCTCGTTGGTGGCGTAGCCGAACATCAGGCCCTGGTCGCCGGCGCCCTGCTTGCGCGGGTCCTTGCGGTCCACGCCCTGCGCGATGTCCGGCGATTGCTTGCCGATAATGTTGATGACCGCGCAGCTGGCGCCGTCGAAGCCCATGTCAGAGTCGTCGTAGCCGATGCGCAGCACGGTCTTGCGGACGATCGCCTCAAGATCTACCCAGGCGGAAGTGGTGATCTCGCCGGCGACGATGACGCAGCCGGTCTTGACCAGGGTTTCGCAGGCGACGCGCGCGCCTTTGTCCACGGCCAGGATCGCATCCAGCACCGCGTCGGAGATCTGGTCGGCGACTTTGTCCGGGTGGCCTTCGGCCACCGATTCGGACGTAAAGAGGAAACTGTTTGAAGACATGTGCTTACCGGCGCCCGTCGGCGTCCCTATGAGTGGTTAACCTTGAAAGTATACCCGGGGCTTGCCGTCGTTGCCCCTATCGGTGCGGTATTAGACAATGATGGGCTTAACCTACCTGCGACGGAATCCAGCCAATGACCAATCGCCGCCACCTAGCCAACGCCATCCGTGCCCTGAGCATGGATGCCGTGCAGCAGGCTAACTCCGGCCATCCGGGCGCCCCGATGGGCATGGCCGACGTCGCCGAGGTGCTCTGGCGCGACTTTCTCAAGCACAGCCCGGGCAACCCGAGCTGGTACGACCGGGATCGTTTCGTGCTCTCAAACGGCCATGCGTCGATGCTGCTGTACTCGCTGCTGCATCTGACCGGCTATCCGCTTTCGATCGAAGATCTCAAGAAATTCCGGCAGTTTGGCTCGCATACGGCGGGTCATCCGGAGCGTGAGGCGAAGCTGGGCATCGAGACCACCACCGGCCCGCTCGGCCAGGGTCTGGCGAACGCGGTCGGCATGGCGCTGGCGGAACGGGTGCTGGCGGCGACCTTCAACCAGCCCGGCTTCGACATGGTGGATCACCATACCTACGTCTTCGTCGGCGACGGCTGCCTGATGGAGGGCGTCTCGCATGAAGCTGCCTCGCTGGCCGGCACCCTCGGCCTGGGCAAGCTGATCTGCTTCTATGACGACAACGGCATCTCGATCGACGGCCAGGTCCAGGGCTGGTTCACCGACGACACCCCGAAGCGCTTCGAGGCCTACGGCTGGCAAGTCATCAAGGGCGTCGATGGTCATGACGCGGAGTCGATCAGCAAGGCGATCCGCAAGGCTCGCAAGGAAACTGGCAAGCCGACGTTGCTCTGCTGCAAGACGGTGATCGGCTTCGGCGCCCCGAACAAGCAGGGGACGGAGGCCGCCCACGGCGCACCGCTCGGTGCCGATGAGGTCGCAGCAGCCCGCGCGGCGCTGGGCTGGGACTCGCCGCCGTTCGAGATCCCGGAGGAGGTGCGTGCCGCCTGGGATGCCCGTTCCAAGGGCAAGCGCATCGAGAGCAAGTCGATGCGCTTGCTGAAGGAATACCGCAAGGCATATCCGGAGCTTGCCGCTGAGCTTGAGCGCCGTCTGCACGGCGACCTGCCGGGCGGCTGGGGCGATTACGCCCGCGCGACCATCGCGGCGGTGCAGGCGGCGGGCCCCGTGCTTGCTACCCGTCAGTCCTCGCAGGCGGCACTGAATGCGTTCGCGCCGCGACTGCCTGAGCTGTTCGGTGGCTCGGCAGATTTGACGCACTCAAACCTGACCTGGACGAAGACCTCCAAGCTGATCACGCACGGCGACGCCGACGGCAACTACGTCTCCTACGGCGTGCGCGAGTTCGGCATGGCGGCGGCGATGAACGGGGTGGCGTTGCACGGCGGTTTCCTGCCGTATGGCGGCACGTTCCTGGTGTTTTCCGACTACGCCCGCAATGCCACCCGCATGGCGGCGTTGATGGGCATCCCGGCGACCTACGTCTGGACCCACGATTCAATCGGCCTGGGCGAGGATGGCCCGACTCACCAGCCCGTCGAGCACATCTCCTCGCTGCGACTGATTCCTAACATGACCGTCTGGCGCCCCTGTGATGCGGTCGAGTCGCATGTCGCCTGGGTGGATGCGCTGGAGCGGCGCTCCGGCCCGACCTCGCTGGTGCTGACGCGGCAGGCCCTGCCGCACAACGCTCGTACCGAGACCCAGCTTGCCGATGTGCGTCGTGGCGGCTACGTGCTGGTCGATAGCGATGAAGCGCCTGAGCTGGTGCTGATCGCGACCGGCTCCGAGGTCGCCCTCGCGGTCGAGTCGGCGAAGGTGCTCACCGCCGCCGGCCGGCGCGTGCGGGTCGTATCCATGCCCTGCACCTCGCTGTTCGACGCCCAGCCGGAGTCGTATCGGGATGCCGTGCTGCCGCGCGGCGTACCGCGCGTCGCGATCGAGGCGGGTGTGCGTAACTACTGGTGCCAGTACACCGGTGACATCGACCGCGTCGTCGGCATCGATACGTTCGGCGCCTCGGCGCCGGCCAAGGATCTGTTCCGTCACTTCGGTTTCACAGCCGAGCACATCGTCGCCGTCGCCGGCCGCGCGCTCGGGGCTTGATTCAGGTTTAAGACAAGAGGATTGCAAAGATGGCCATCAAGGTAGGTATCAACGGGTACGGTCGCATCGGCCGCAACGTGCTGCGCGCGCTCTACGAGAGCAACCGCCGCGGCGAGATCCAGATCGTCGCGATCAACGATCTGGGAAATTCCCAGACCAACGCGCACCTCACGCGCCACGACACGGCGCATGGCCGCTTCCCCGGCGAAGTCACGGTCGATGGTGATTCGATGATCGTCAACGGCGACCGCATCCGGGTCCTTGCCGAGCGTGATCCGGCCAAGCTGCCGTGGGGCGAGCTGGGCGTTGACTACGTGCTCGAGTGCACCGGCCTGTTCTCGTCGCACGAGAAGGCCTCCAAGCACCTTGCCGGCGGTGCGAAGAAGGTCGTGATCTCCGCCCCGGCCAGCGGCGCGGTCGACGCGACGGTTGTCTATGGCGTCAACCACGGCGTGCTGACCAGCGCGATGAGCGTGATCTCGAACGCCTCGTGCACCACCAACTGCCTTGCGCCGCTGGTGAAGCCCCTGCACGACCAGATTGGACTCGTGGCCGGCATCATGACGACGATTCATGCCTACACGAACGATCAGGTGCTGACCGACGTCTATCACGAGGACCTGCGTCGTGCCCGCTCGGCGACCATGTCGATGATCCCGACCAAGACCGGTGCTGCCGCGGCGGTCGGCCTCGTGCTGCCGGAGCTGAAGGGCAAGCTCGACGGCTTCGCGGTGCGCGTGCCGACGATCAACGTTTCGATGGTCGACCTGACCTTCACCGCCGCCCGCGAGACGTCGGTCGAGGAGATCAACAAGATCCTCAAGGAAGCGTCGTCCGGTCCGCTGAAGGGCGTGCTGGCCTACAACGACGGCCCGCTGGTATCGGTGGACTTCAACCATGACCCGGCCTCGTCGACCTACGATGCAACGCTGACCAAGGTTATCGGCGGCACGCTCGTGAAGGTTTGCTCCTGGTACGACAACGAGTGGGGTTTCTCGAACCGCATGCTCGACACGACGCTGGCGTGGAGCCGCGCGAAATGACTGGTGCCGCCGCTACGGGCGGCGTGTCGACCCGCGTAGTGCGGATGCAGGACGTGGCGCTCAAGGGCCAGCGCGTCCTGATCCGCGAGGACCTGAACGTCCCGGTCAAGGATGGGGTGATCACCAGCGACGCGCGCATCCGCGCGTCGCTGCCGACGATCCAGTTGGCGCTGGCGGCTGGCGCGCGGGTCATGATCATGTCCCACTTCGGCCGCCCGGAAGAGGGCAAGCCCGCCGAGGAGTTCTCGCTGGCGCCGGTGGCAATGCGGTTGTCGGAGCTGCTCGGCCGGCACGTATCGCTGGTCAAGGACTGGCTCGACGGCGTGGAGGTCGCTCCGGGCGAGGCCGTGCTGCTTGAGAACGTCCGCTTCAACAAGGGCGAGAAGAAGGACGCGGAGGATCTGTCGAGGCGCATGGCGGCGCTGTGCGACGTGTATGTCATGGATGCGTTCGGCACCGCGCACCGCGCCGAGGCGAGCACCCACGGCGTTGCGCGTTATGCCCCGGTCGCCTGCGCCGGTCCACTGCTGGTGAACGAGTTGGTTGCGCTCGACTCGGCGCTGCACAGCCCGAAGCGGCCGCTCGTCGCGATTGTTGGTGGCTCGAAGGTTTCCTCCAAACTGACCGTGCTTGAGGCGTTGCTCGCCCGGGTCGATCGGCTGATCGTTGGCGGTGGCATTGCCAATACCTTCCTGCTCGCGCAGGGCATGCCAATTGGCAAGAGCCTGGCCGAGCCGGATATGGTCGATATTGCGAAACGGCTGCTGGCGCAGTGCGCCGAGCGCGGTATCGAGCTGCCGCTGCCCACCGACGTGGTGGTGGCCAAGTCTTTCTCGGCCAAGGCCGAGGCCGACGTCAAGGCGGTTGCTGAGGTGACGGCGGACGACATGATTCTCGACATCGGCCCGGACACCGCGGAGCGCTTCGCGCGCGCGGTCGGTGATGCCGGCACCGTGCTGTGGAATGGCCCGGTTGGCGTGTTCGAGTTCGACCAGTTCGGTGAGGGCACGCGCGTGCTCGCCAATGCGATCGCGGCCTCGAAGGCGTTTTCGCTCGCCGGTGGCGGTGACACGCTCGCGGCGATCGAGAAATACCAGGTAGAGGAGAGCATTTCCTACATCTCGACTGGCGGCGGCGCGTTTCTCGAATTCGTCGAGGGCAAGCCCCTGCCTGCCGTGGTGATGCTCGAGGCGCGTGCGGCACAGGCACGCCGGCCATGACGCTGACCGGCACGCCGCTACGTCGGGCGAAGATAGTCGCGACCCTCGGGCCTGCGACCGATGATCTGCAGGTGCTTTCCGATCTGATTCGTGCCGGCGTCGACGTCGTGCGGGTCAACTTCTCGCACGGCAGCTTCGAGGATCACGCACGGCGCGTGCAGCTGGTGCGCGACGCGGCGGCAAGCGTTGGTCGCTGCGTCAGCGTACTTGGCGACCTGTCGGGCCCGAAGATCCGTATCGACCGTTTCATCGATGGCAAGATCCAGCTCGAGGAGGCTGCGCCGTTCACGCTGGATGTGTCGCTTGATCCCAACGGCGGCACGCAGCATACGGTCGGCTGCGCGTACAAGGAGCTGCCAAACGACGTCGCTGCTGGCGACGTGCTGCTGCTCAACGATGGCCTGATCGTGCTGACGGTGCTCTCGGTCGAAGGGCCGCGCGTCCATACTCGCGTGGCCGTAGGCGGCGAGCTGTCGAATAACAAGGGCCTCAATCGGCGTGGCGGCGGTCTGTCGGCCGGCGCACTGACTGACAAAGATCGTGCCGACATCCTGATCGCGGCGCGGCTCGAGGTGGATTACCTTGCCGTATCGTTCCCCCGTAGCGCAGAGGACATGCTCGAGGCGCGTCGCTTGCTACTCGCGGCCGGGGGCAGTGCCCGCTTGGTAGCCAAGATAGAGCGTGCCGAGGCGATTTTGCATCTGGATGCGATCGTCGAGGCGAGCGATGCGGTAATGGTCGCGCGTGGCGACCTTGGCGTCGAGGTCGGCTATGCGGAGTTGACGGGACTGCAGAAGCAGATCATCCAGACTGCCCGTCACCACTTCAAGGCCGTGATCACGGCGACCCAGATGATGGAGTCGATGATCCAGAACCCGGTGCCGACCCGCGCCGAAGTATCGGATGTGGCCAACGCGGTGCTCGACGGGACGGACGCGGTGATGCTGTCGGCGGAGAGCGCCGTCGGCAAGTATCCGGTCAAGGCGGTCGAGGCGATGGTGCAGGTCATCGTCGGCGCCGAGAAGTACCAGATTGCGAAGGGCGGCCGCACCCGGCAACGCTTCGAGCGCAAAGAGTTCCAGGGCACCGACGAGGCAATCGCGATGGCGGTCATGTACACCGCCAACCACATGGACGTGAAGGCGATCGTGGCGCTGACCGAGTCGGGCTCCACGCCGCTGTGGATGTCGCGGATGCGGTCGGATATCCCGATCTACGCATTCACCCGTTTCGAGTCGACCCGCCGCCGGGTCACGCTCTACCGGGGTGTGTACCCGGTCGCGTTCGATGTCACCCACACCGATCCGGCGATCCTGTATCCATCGATCTTCCGTCGGGCGGTGGAACTGGGTCTGTGTGCCGAGGGTGACCGCATTATTGTCACCAAGGGTGAGCACTCGGGCGTATCCGGTGGCACCAACTCGATGAAGATTCTCGAGGTTCGGTTCTAGGCCACAGGCCGCGTGCCTGGTTTGCTTGGCATTATTGGGTCCAGCAGCGACGACGGGCTCCTCCCCTCGTCGCCAGGGGGTCGCATGCAGAAGCTGTTAATCCGCATCCTCGCCGTCTGCTTCGGGCTTGCGATGCTGACTGTCGTCGCTGGCTGGCTGCTGCTGCGCGCGAGCCTGCCGGTGCTCGACGGCCGTGTGCATGCGCGGGGTATCGAGGCGCTGGTCAGCGTCGAGCGCGACGCTGGCGGTGCGGTGACGGTGAGTGGCGGTCAGCGTGCCGACATCGCCTATGGCCTGGGCTACGCGCACGGTCAGGACCGATTTTTCCAGATGGACCTGACGCGCCGCGCCGCGGCCGGTGAGCTGTCTGCGCTGCTTGGCAGCGCGCTGCTCGCGACCGATCGGGAAATGCGCGTGCACCGCTTCCGTTCAGTGGCCCGTGCAGTGATCGGCCGCGCCAGTGCCGAGCAGCGCACGCTGATTGACGCCTACGCCGCTGGCGTCAATGCCGGGATGGTCTCGCTGCGCGGCAGCCCCTTCGAGTACCTGCTGCTCGGCACGAGCCCGGAGCCGTGGCGCGCCGAGGACTCGGTGCTGGTGGTGCTGGCGATGTTCCTGCAACTGCAGGAGCCGGACGGGCAGACGCGCATTGAGCGTGGCCTGATGCAGGAGTTCCTGCCGCCGGCCGCCGCGCAGTTCGTGACCGCGGCCGCTAGCGAATGGGATGCAGCGCTAGATGGCTCGGCCAGCGCGCCTGCACGGCCGCCGTCGGCCGTCGACTACGACCTGGCGCGTCTCGGCGCGCTCGACTTCGCGCCGCCGGCGCGGCACGCCGGTCCGCACCCGGCACCGGGCAGCAACAACTGGGCGGTTGCAGGCTCCCGCACCGCGTCGGGTGCGGCGCTGGTCGCCAACGACATGCACCTGACTATCCGGGTGCCCAATACCTGGTACCGCGCGCGGCTCCACTGGCGCGATGCGAGTGGTGTTGAGGCAGACGTCACGGGGGTCACGCTGCCTGGTGCGCCGACGGTGGTTGCCGGTAGCAACGGCCACGTCGCCTGGGGCTTCACCAACAGCTATGGCGACTTTCAGGACGTCGTTGTCGTCGTACCGGATCCCACCGTCACCGACCACTATTTGGCGGCCGATGGATCGCACGGCTTCAGCCACGCGCTCGAACGGATTCTGGTCAAGGGCGGCGAGCCGGTCGAGTTCGACGTGGTTGGCACCCAGTGGGGCCCGGTCATCGGGCACGACGCGCACGGCCGCGCACTCGTGCTGGCCTGGACTGCCCATGATCCGGCTGCGGTCAACTTCGAACTGGCGGCCCTGGACCAGGCAGCCTCGGTCGAGGAGGCGCTCGCGCTTGCCGGCCGTGCCGGCATGCCGGCGCAGAACTTCGTTGTCGGCGACCGCGATGGCCATATCGGCTGGACGGTGGCGGGACAGATTCCGACGCGTGTCGGTGCTGACACCGGCCTGCCGCACCTGTCGACCGATCCACGGGCGGGTTTCGCCGGCTGGCTGCTGCCGGCCGAGCACCCGCGCGTGGTGGATCCGCTGCCAGGCCAGATCCAGACCGCCAACGCCCGCGTTGTCGGCGGCGCGGCGCTCGCGGCAATAGGGGACGGCGGCTATGACCGCGGCGCACGGGCGCAGCAGATCCAGGGGGACCTCGCCGCGCGCGGCAACCATCTGACGCCTGCCGACATGCTTGCGGTGCAGCTTGACGACCGGGCGCTGTTCCTCACGCGCTGGCACGGCCTGCTGGCTGATCTGCTCGACGCTGCGGCTGTCGCCGGACATCCGCGCCGGGCTGAGTTGAAGGCGGCGCTGGCCGCTTGGAGCGGCCACGCCGCGATTGACGACCCGGCCTACCGCCTCGTACGCGCGTTTCGGCTCGAGCTCGAGCGCCGCGCCTACTACGCGCTGATTGCGCCGGCCCGCGCTGCCAACCCTGCGGTTCATTTCCACATTCCTGCGTCGTTCGAGGGCCCGCTGTGGGCGCTCGTGTCTGACCGGCCGGCGAACCTGCTGCCGCCGGGGCAGAGTGACTGGCGCTCGTTCCTGCTGGCAGCGGTCGATGCGACGCTGGTCGATCTGGAGGCTGACTGCGCGACGCTGGCGGCGTGCAGCTGGGGTCGGGTCAACCTGGTGCGCATTCGCCACCCATTGTCGGGCGCTGTGCCAGGTATGGCGCGGCTGCTCGACCTACCGGTCGAGATGCTGCCGGGGGACGAGGACATGCCGCGCGTCCAGGGCGCCAATTTTGGTGCGTCCGAGCGCTTCGCGGTATCTCCCGGCCACGAGGCCGAGGCCCTGTTCGCGATGCCCGGTGGACAGAGCGGCCATCCGTTGTCGCCGTATTTTCGGGCCGGCCATGAGCACTGGGCGCATGGCACGCCGGCACCGTTCCTGCCAGGTCCGGCCGAACACCGACTGACGCTGACCCCCTGACGCCGCGGTCGCCCGCGACCGCCGGGCACCGTAAGATCGGGCCCCAGCCTGAAGGAGTCCCTGATGTCGAATCCCCGGTTTACCGGTACCGAGCGCTATGTCGCGACCGGTGACCTGACGATGGCGGTCAATGCGGCGGTAACGCTCGGCCGGCCGTTGCTGATCAAGGGCGAGCCGGGCACTGGCAAGACGCAGTTGGCCGAGGAGATCGCCCTGTCGCTCGGGCGGCCGCTATACGAGTGGCACGTCAAGTCGACCACCAAGGCGCAGCAGGGCCTGTACGAGTACGACGCTGTCTCGCGGCTGCGCGACTCACAGCTCGGCGATGAACGCGTGCGCGACATTTCCAACTACATCGTCAAGGGGCGGCTGTGGGAGGCGTTCATCTGCGATGAACAGCCGGTGCTGCTGATCGACGAGATCGACAAGGCCGATATCGAATTTCCTAACGACCTGCTGCGCGAGCTCGATCGGATGGAATTCTACGTCTACGAAACGCATGAACTGGTGCGCGCCCTGCATCGGCCGATCATCGTCATCACCAGCAACAATGAGAAAGAGCTGCCGGATGCGTTCCTGCGCCGTTGCTTCTTCCACTACATCCGCTTCCCGGATGCTGCGACGATGGAGCAGATCGTCGATGTCCACTTCCCCGGGCTCAAGCAGGAGCTTCTCAAGGAAGCACTTGAGGCCTTCTACCGCCTGCGTGAGGTGCCGGGTCTGAAGAAGAAGCCGTCGACCTCGGAGCTGCTGGATTGGCTCAAGCTGCTGCTTGCCGAAGACATCCCGCCCGAGGCCTTGCGCGCCGCCGACGGCAAATCGGCGATCCCGCCGCTGTATGGAGCGCTGCTGAAGAACGAGCAGGACGTGCACCTGTTCGAGCAGTTGCTGTTCATGAACCGGCGCGCCGGCCGCTAGGCCCGCAGGCGTCATGCTGGTTCGCTTCTTCATGATGCTGCGCGAGGCCGGCATACCGGTCTCGCTCGGCGAGTACCTCGCGCTTTTGGAGGCGCTCAAGGCGCGCGTCGCCGATACGTCAGTGGACGACTTCTACGTGCTGGCGCGCACGGTACTGGTCAAGGACGAGCGTCACTACGACCGCTACGATCGCGTTTTCGCCGAGCACTTCCGCGGCCTCGAAGCGGCATTCGCAGGTCCGGATGCGGCGGCATTGCCGGAGGAATGGCTACGCAAGCTCGCTGAACTTACCCTGGGTCCGGAGGAGCGCGCCCGCATCGAGGCGATGGGGGGGCTGGAGAAGCTGATGGAGGCGCTGCGCGAGCGCCTGCGCGATCAGGAAAGTCGGCATCAGGGCGGCAACAAGTGGATCGGTACGGCTGGGCGTTCGCCGTTTGGCGCCTACGGCTACAACCCGGAGGGCGTGCGCATCGGCCAGGATGCCTCGCGCCAGCGGCGTGCGGTCAAGGTCTGGGACAAGCGCGAGTTCAGGAACCTCGACGACACGCTCGAGCTTGGCACACGCAACATCAAGCTCGCGTTACGGCGCTTGCGCCGCTTCGCGCGCGAGGGTGCGGCCGAGGAGCTGGACCTGGGCGGCACGATCGACGCCACGGCGCGCAACGCAGGCTGGCTGGACTTGAAGCTCGTGCCGGAGCGGCACAACGCGATCAAGGTGTTGCTGTTTCTGGACGTCGGCGGCTCGATGGATGACCACGTGCGCGTCTGCCAGGAGTTGTTCACCGCGGCGCGTACCGAGTTCAAACACCTCGAGTACTACTATTTCCACAACTTCGTCTACGAGACGGTCTGGAAGGACAATCGGCGACGCCACGCCGAGCGGATTCCGCTGCTGGAAGTGATGCGCACCTATGGGCCGGACTACCGGCTGGTGTTCGTCGGTGATGCGACGATGGGCCCGTACGAGATCGTGCAGGCCGGCGGCAGCATCGAGCACTGGAACGAGGAGCCGGGGGCGGCCTGGATGGCGCGCCTGCAGCGCGCATACCCGCGGCATGCGTGGCTGAACCCGGAGCCCGAGGAGCGCTGGGAGCACGTCTCGTCCATCGGGCTCTGCCGTCGTCTGCTCGAGGGTCGCATGTACCCGCTGACGCTGGCCGGCATCGACCGCGCCACGCGGGCCCTCAACGCGCGCTGAGGCGCGGCCAGCGTCAGCCGGTCGTCTTCGCCTGACGGGACTGCAGTTCCTTCAGCACCATCGCCGAGTGGCCTTCCGGATCGACCTTGGCCCAGTGCTTGGCGATCTTGCCCTGCGGGTCGATCAGGAACGTGTCGCGCTGTGCGAGCTCGTAGATGCCGAGCATTTTCACCAGCACGCCGTAGTCGCGCGCCGTCTGCTTGGTCGGGTCCGCCAGCAGGGTGAAAGGCAGGGAGTGCTTCTCGGCGAACTCCTTGTGCGAGGCGACGTCATCGACGCTGATGCCGACGATGGTCGCGCCGGCCTTGCGGAACGCGAAGATGTTGTCGCGCAGCGAGCAGGCCTGCGTCGTGCAGCCGGACGTCTGGTCCTTCGGGTAGAAGTACACGACCAGCCACTGGCCGCGGTACTCCTGCAGCGTATGCCAGCGTCCGGCCTGATCCTGCAGCTTGAACGCGGGTGCCGCGGCGCCCTCGGCCGGGCCGGCAGCCGGTGCTGCGGCCTGGGCAGGCAGCGCAGTGGCGGTGCATACGGCGAGCAGCAGGGCAGCAAGGCGACGACGGGAAAGCATCATGGATTCCTCCAGCAGGGTGCGTGGTGCAGGCCGGCGATCCGGCGTGTTCGATGGTAATGCCCGGCAGCGCATAATGACACCATGAGCGAGCCCATCGACCCCTGTACTGGACTGGCTGCCGCGCGGCCCCGGCTTGCGCTTGTGCTGCCGGGCGGCGGTGCGCGCGCCGCGTATCAGGTGGGCGTGCTCAAGGCATTGGCAGAGCTGGTCCCCGCCGGCGCGCCGGTACCATTCCGGATCATCAGCGGCACTTCGGCCGGCGCGATCATCGGCTGCATCCTCGCGGCCCACGCCGGCGATTTTCGCCAGGGCGTTGTCATGCTTGAGCGCTTCGTGTGCAGCTTCCGCGTCGAACAGGTGTATCGCGCCGATGCGCCGAGCATGCTGCGCGGCGGGTTGCACTGGCTGTTGGCGCTGCTGTCCGGAGGCTGGCTGGCCCGTGCGCCTCGGTCGGTGCTCGACAATGGCCCGCTGCGTGCATTGCTGGAGCGACACGTGAATTTCGCGCATATCGCCCAGGCGCTGGAGCAGGGGCATCTGGATGCGGTGTCGATCAGCGCGTCGCCGTATCACCATCCCGAGTCGGTCGCGTTCTACGCGGCGGCAGCTGCGCATGCGCAGTCGTTGGGGGCGTGGCCGCAGGGCGTGCCGGCGGAGCTGTGCCTGGATCACCTGATGGCGAGTGCCGCGATGCCGTTCCTGTTTCCGTCGGTGCGGATGGACGGGGAATACTACGGCGACGGTGCGATGCGGCAGGTCGCGCCCCTGGCGACAGCGATCCACCTCGGTGCCGATCGCCTGTTGGCCATTGGCGTGCGGCCGTTGCCTGTAGTCAGCCGCAGCGTCGTGCCGGCCGGCGCGACGCAGGAGCCAAGTTTTGGTCAGATCTTCGGGTTCATGCTCGATACGCTGTTCATGGACGCCATGCACGTTGATCTCGAGCGACTCCAGCGCGATAACCTGCTGATCGCCGCGGCCGGCGGCGCGGTTGCTGGCATGCGCCACATCGAGGCGCTGCAAATCACGCCGCGCGAGGATTTCGGCGAGATCGCCGAGCGTCACGCGGCCGACATGCCGCGTGCGCTGCGCACCTTGCTGCGGACGATGGGGGCGGCCAATCCAGGCGGGCGGATGCTGCTCAGCTACCTATTGTTCGACGGCGCGTATGCGCGCGAGCTGATTGCGCTGGGCTATGCCGACGCGCTGCAGCGTCGAGATGCGCTTCAGGCGTTGTTGAGCGAGGCGTGACGGGCAATGACGCCTGGATAGGTGCTGCCGAAATGAGCCGCTAGTCGATCGGTCAGATACACCGAACGGTGCTGGCCGCCAGTGCAGCCGATGGCGACCGTGAGATAGGCGCGGTTGTGCTTCAGGTACAGCGGGATGCGACGCTCGAGGAAGCTGGTGATGTCCTCGAGCAGTCGACCGACCTCGACTTCGGCTTCAAGGAATTCGACCACCGGCGCATCGCGGCCGTTGAGTGCCTGCAACGCAGGCACCCAGTACGGGTTCGGCAAGGTGCGTGCGTCGAACACGAAGTCGGCGCCGCCGGGGATGCCATGCTTGAACCCGAACGACTCGAACATGATCGATAGCTGCCCTTGGCTGCGCGGTTCGATCCGTGCGCGGATCATGTCGCGCAGCTGGTGGACGCTCATCGTGCTGGTGTCGATGACCAGGTCCGCCGTGTAGGTAATCGGCTCGAGTAGCCGCAGTTCCTCGGCGATCGCACCTTTGAGATCCAGCCCTGCGCGAACTAGCGGGTGGCGCCGGCGGGTCTCGCCGTAGCGCTTGAGGAGCACGTTCTCATCGGCATAGAGGTAGATGGTCTCGCAGGCGATGCCGCTCTTGCGCAGCGAGCGCACCAGTTCCGGGACGGTTGCGACATCGCCCGGGTCGTTGCGTGCGTCCAGTCCCAGCGCGCTCTTGTCATAGACGCTCTTTGGACGCTGCACGGCGTGTGAGATGAAGGCGTTGAGCAGCCCGGCGGGGATGTTGTCGGTGCAGAACCAACCGAGATCCTCGAGCATGTTGAGGGCGACGCTCTTGCCCGAGCCGGACAGGCCGCTGACTATCACAAGGCGCATCGGCGGGTTGCCTACGGTGGGGCGGGCGGCGGTGCCCGCGCAGGCGAATGTTACGAGTTGCCGGGGGCGGTGGCGAGGGGGGCCCTGGCCCCGGCGCGACGCCGGCTACGGCGTCGCGCGGATTGGGCCTGCGGGCGGCTAGGTGCGGCCGTGCGGTGCCTCGGCGGCGTGATGGTCGCCCTTCTTCTCCTTGTATTTCTTTACCAAGCGATCGAGCTTGTCGGTGAGCTCGTCGATCGCTGCATACATGTTGGCGTTTGTGTCGGCAGCGTCGGCATGGATGTTCCCCCCGCTGACGCGCAGCGTTGCCTCGGCCTTATGGGTCAGCTTTTCCACCGTCAGTACGCAGTGCACGTCGATTACCAGGTCGAAATGGCGCGAGATACGCTCGAACCGCTTTTCGACATAGCTCCGGATGGCCGGGGTGATCTCGACATGGTGTCCCGTTACGGTCAGCTGCATGGTCATTCTCCTCGTGACTCGATCATTCAACGAACGGGCGCCGTCCGGCGCTCGCTCAACGGGGCGATCTTCATCGCCTCTCGGTACTTGGCCACTGTGCGGCGGGCAACCTGGGCGCCATCTGCCGCCAGCAGTTCGGCGAGGCGGTTGTCCGACAGTGGGCTGCCAGAGTCCTCAAGCTCGATCAGCTTCTTGATCTTCGCGCGGATTACAACGGAAGACATCTCCGTACCATCCGTAGCTGCGACGTGGCTCGAGAAAAAATAACGGAACTCGAGCACCCCCCGCGGGGTATGCATATATTTACCGGTGGTGATCCGCGAAATGGTGGCTTCGTGCTTGTCGACCGCCTCGGCAACCTCCCGTAGCACCATGGGCCGCATCGCTTGCTCGCCGTGTTCGAGGAATTCTGCCTGGCGCTCGACGATGCAGCGGGCGACCGTCAGCAGCGTCTCGTTGCGGATTTCCAGGCTGCGCAGCAGCCAGCGCGCTTCCTTGAGCAAGTCGCGCATCTGGCCATGTTCGCGGCCCAGATGGTTGGCGTAGGCCTGGTTGACCCGGATCCGGGGCAGGGCGCCGCTGTTGAGTTCCACGACCCAGCCGTGCTGCCCGCGGCGTACGAAGACATCCGGGACGACGTAGTTCGGGCGGTAGGGCTGGATCGTCGAGCCGGGCCGGGGGTGGCAACTGCGTACCAGTGCCAGCGCGTGGCCCAGTTCCTCCTCGCCGACGCCCAGCGTGCGCCGCAGCAGCGGCCGCTGGTCGCGAATCAGCGCCAGATGGTCGCGGGCGACCTTGATCGCGGTTTCCAGCCCCGCTGTGTCCGGATGCAGTTGCGCCAGCTGCAGCTCGATGCATTCGCCCAGCGAGCGGGCGCCGACGCCGGCCGGGTCGAACGCCTGTACAACCCGCAGCACCCTCTCGATTTCCTCGGTCGAGCACTCCAGATCCGGTCGCAGGCAGTCCTGCACCATCTCGAGCGAGTCGCTGAGGCGGCCATCGTCGTCGATCGCGTCGATGAGCGCTTCACCGATCGCCAGTTCCCGCTGCCCCAGGCGGGACAGTCGCAACTGGTACGCCAGATGCTCGTGCAGCGTCTCGCTGCTGTCGTCAGAGAACTCCTGCGGCTGATCGTCGCCAGACCAGGGGGTGTCGGAAGTCGCCGCCGTGGGTTGGTCGCCCCAGCTCTCGTCGGCCGCCGTCTCGTTGCCCTCGGTGAACGGCTCGGCAGGCTCATCGGCGTCGTCGGAGTCGTCTGCGTGGCTTGCAGCCTGCGCGGCCGACTCGATCGCAGGTGCGGTGGAATGGTTCTCAAGGCTGTCCAGCGGTACGTCGCCGTCGCCGTCTTCGTCGGCTTCGAGCAGGGGGTTCTGCTCAAGCGCGTCGCTGATCGTCTGGTGTAGTTCCAGCAGCGGCAGTTGCAACAGCCTAATGGCCTGCTGCAGCTGGGGCGTCATGGTCAGCTGGGTGCCGAGGCGGAGCTGTAGAGAGGGTTTGAGCATCAGACCCGGCTGGTTGATTGGGCATCGGCGACGGGCATCACTGCCGGCGCCTACATCCGAAAATCTTGACCTAAGTACACCTCACGAACCTCGGGGTTGGCAAGGATCTCTTGCGCAGATCCTGATGCTATTACTGCGCCTTGGTTCACGATATAGGCGCGGCTACAAATTCCCAATGTTTCCCGCACGTTGTGATCAGTTATGAGTACGCCGATGCCCCGCGCGCGCAGGTGTTCAATGCTGCGCTGGATATCGGCGACCGACAGCGGGTCGACACCGGCGAACGGTTCGTCGAGCAAAATGAAGCGCGGCTCCGCCGCCAACGCGCGCGCGATTTCAACGCGGCGGCGCTCGCCGCCCGACAGGCTTTGCCCGAGGTTGTCGCGGATGTGTGCGATGTGCAGCTCATCGAGTAGCGCGTTCAGGCGTATGCCGCGGGCCTCGGCGTCGAGGCCGGGGCGCGTTTCGAGAATCGCCTCGATGTTCTGCGCGACGCTGAGCTTGCGGAATACCGACGCTTCCTGTGGCAGGTAGCCGATTCCCAGCTGCGCGCGCCGGTGCATCGGCAGATGGGTCACTTCCCGCTCATCGAGAAAGATGCGGCCGCCATCGCAGGGCACAAGGCCCACGAGCATGTAGAACGCCGTCGTCTTGCCGGCGCCATTCGGGCCCAGCAGGCCGACGACCTCGCCGGTCTCGACCTCAAGCGTCAGATCGCGGACGACCGTGCGCGAGCGGTAGGACTTCTTGAGGCCCGCGGCTGACAGCTTGGTCATGGCTGCGCCTTGGGTTCGGGGCGCTGCTCGGGCTTAGGCTCAGGCTTCTGCTCGGTTTTCGTCTCGGCCTTCTTCGGGTTGATCGTGATGGTGATGCGCCCGCTGCCCTGTTCGCCAGGGTTTGCCAGCACCCGCTGCTCACGCACGTTGTAGACGAGCGTGTTGCCGTTGATTTCGTTGCTGCCGTCGGACAGCCAGGCGTCGTCCATCAGCCGCAGCGTTCCCGCTGCCGGCTGGTACTGAATGCGGGCCGCCCGGCCACGCGATATCGCCTTGTCGCGTTTCTGTTCGAAGCGTGCCGGCGAGCCGGTGATATCGGCGTTGTTGATGAGGTTGGCGGTGAACGAAATACGCGCCTCGTCGCTCTGCAGCGAGCCGTCCGGAACGGTGATCCTGACATGGCCGCTGAACAGCCACTGGCTATCCTTGAAGTCGAGGCCGCTGGCCGTCGCCTGGTCGGCCTCGATCGCAAGCCCGCCTTGGGCGATGCGCACGTCGTGGAACAGCAGCCTGCTGTTCTTATAGTCGAAGTCCGAGGAGCTGGCCTCGAGCTGGATCGGCTGGCTGTCGTCGAGCTGCGGCGGGCGCGACTCATTGGCAGGTGCCGCGGCCGACGCCCCGGCATAGAGCAGTATCAGCAGCAGGCTAGCGCGCAAACGTGCCATGGACAGCGGATTCCAGTCTGAGAGTTTCGCGCGTCAGGTCCGCGCGCAGCCCGTGCGCGAGTAGCGCATGCGGGGCCAGTTCGATGCGGACAGGATCGGCGGTCGTGGCGACATGCGTGCCGACGTCGAGCGCAAGGTGCTCGGTGCGAACGATGGCGGCGCTGGCCGCTCCGCGGCCGGCGGCGCGCAGTTCGACTTTGCCGTCCAGCAGTACCTGCTGGCTGTGAGAGGGCAGTGTTCCGGCGTCGGCGATCATTACCCAGTCGCGTCCCGACTGCGGTTGGTAGTGCAGTGTCGGATGCAGGAGCGTCACGGCGCCTTTAGGGTCGGACTGCACGGCGCGTTCGGCATGCGCGCTCAGCGTCCTGTAGCCGCTCGCGTCGGTTTGTTCCACGGTGGCGTCAACCAGGTAATAGCCCGGCGCTGCCGCGAGGGGTTGATCCGCGCGCTCGTGGCCGTCGCGGCCGCTGCCTGCCAGCCACCACGAGGCGGCGGCGAGGCCGAGTAGAGCCAGCATCGCGGCGGGGCGGGTGTGCGTCACGTCCGTCCGTCGATGAGCATGTCGCAGGCTTCGCGGACCGCGCCGCAGCCGCCCGCCGCGGTCGTCACGTGGCGGGCGGCCGCCACGACGTCCGGGTGTGCGTCGGCCACCGCTATAGGCAGCGCGACGATGGCCATCATCGGCAGGTCAGGGGTGTCGTCGACCACGCAGGCGGCGTCGCCCGAGGCGACGCCAAGTTCCGCCAGCAGTTCGCGCAGTACTTGCGCCTTGTTGTCGCAGCCTTGCCGCACATGGCGAATGCCGAGTTCCATCGCGCGTCGCTCGACCGCAGCGGAACGGCGGCCCGAGATAATCGCGACCTCGATACCGGCGCCGAGCACGGCCTTGATGCCGACGCCGTCGCGGACGTGGAATGCCTTCATGATCTCGCCGTCAGGCCCGAACCACAGCCGGCCGTCGGTCATGACGCCGTCGACGTCGAGGATGAGGAGTCGGATTCGCTTCGTCAGTTCACTGCTCACATGACCCCCGCGCGCAGCAGATCGTGCACGTTGAGTGCTCCGACCACGATCCCGTCGTTGTCGACAACCACCAGTGCCGTAATCCGGTGCCGTTCCATGATCAGCACGGCCTCGATCGCAAGTTCGCGTGGGCCGATCGAGCGGCACGGCGAGGTCATCACCGCAGCCATCGGCGTTTCGTGCACGTCGATCCGGCGATCGAGCGTGCGGCGCAGGTCGCCGTCGGTGAACACGCCCAGCAGCTTGCCGTCGGCCGCGACGACGCTGGTCATGCCGAGGCCCTTGCGGCTCATCTCCAGCAGGCCTGCCGAGACGGTCGCGTCCGGGCCAACGGCGGGGACCTCGCTGCCGGCATGCATCACGTCCGCGACGTGTAGCAGCAGGCGCCGACCCAGGCTGCCGCCCGGATGGGAGCGGGCGAAGTCGGCCTCGGTGAAGCCACGCAGACGCAACAGCGCCACGGCCAGCGCATCGCCCATCGCGAGAGTCGCGGTGGTGCTTGCGGTTGGCGCGAGGTTCAGCGGGCAGGCCTCGGCGGGCACGCTGACGTCGAGGTGCACCGCCGCGATGCGCGCCAGCGCAGAGGCGGGGTTGCCGGTCAGCGAGATAACAGGCACGCCAAGCCGCTTGAGGGCCGGTACCAGCGCCAGCACTTCGCTCGTCTCGCCGGAATTGGAGAGGGTGATCACCACGTCGTCCTGGGTGATCATGCCGATATCGCCGTGCACCGCCTCGGCCGGGTGCACAAAGAAGGCGGGCGTGCCGGTGCTCGCGAACGTGGCAGCGATCTTGTTGCCTATGTGGCCGCTCTTGCCCATGCCGATCACCACGACCCGGCCGCGGCAGGCCAGGCAGAGGCGGCAGGCACGGGCGAATTCGAGTCCCAGCCGGCCGGCGAGGCTACTGACCGCCGCGGCCTCGATATTGAGCGCGGCGCGACCGAGCTCGGTGAGCTCAGCGTCAGTCAGGGGGGCGGGGGCAGGCTGCGCCGGCGTCGCCATGCGCGGACCTCTGCAGTAAAGGTGCGGACATCATAGCAATTTACCCACGCCGCCGGAGCGCTGCGCGTGTTGGCGCTGTTCGCGCCCCGGGCGATTCACTACACTCGCGCTCGGCGCGACTGGCGCTGGGCCCTGCGAGCGAGAGTCGCCATGAACCCCCTCCAAATTCAACAGCAGATCATGGCCGGGCTGCCGGGCAGCCGCGCCGAGGTCCGTTCCGACGACAACACCCACTTTGAAGCGGTTGTGGTCGCCCCTCAGTTTGCCGGTAAGCGGCCCCTGCAGCGTCACCAGCTGGTCTACGCGACCCTCGGCGAGGCCGTCGGCCGCGAGATCCACGCGCTGTCGATCCAGGCCCTGACGCCCGAGGAATGGGCCGCTCAGGGCAGCCACTAGGCGCCGCCGTGGACAAGCTGCAGATTACCGGCGGGGTCGTCCTCGACGGCGAAGTGCGCATTTCGGGGGCCAAGAACGCTGCCCTGCCGATTCTGGCGGCCACCTTGCTGGTCGACGGCGCGGTGACCGTAGGTAACGTCCCGCACCTGCAGGACGTGACCACGACCAACGAGCTGCTGGGTCGGATGGGCGTCACGGTCTCGATTGATGAGCGCATGCGCGTGACCGTCGATGCCTCGACGATTAGCCATTGTGTTGCGCCGTACGAGCTGGTCAAGACGATGCGCGCCTCGATTCTGGTGCTGGGGCCGTTGCTGGCGCGATTCGGCGAAGCGGACGTTTCGCTCCCCGGTGGCTGTGCGATCGGCGCCCGGCCGGTCAATATTCACGTCACCGGGCTGCAGCAGCTCGGCGCCGACATCCGTATCGAGAACGGCTTCATCAAGGCTCGTGCGGGCCGCCTGAAGGGGGCGCGGCTGGTGCTGGAGACGGTGACCGTGACCGGCACCGAGAACCTGATGATGGCCGCGACGCTGGCCGAGGGCACGACCTGGATCGAAAACGCGGCGCGCGAGCCGGAGGTTGTGGATCTTGCCAATTTCCTCATTACGATGGGGGCGCGCATCCAAGGAGCGGGCACCGATACGATCGTCGTTGAGGGCGTAGAACGGCTGCATGGCGGCAGCTACGAGGTGCTCCCGGATCGTATCGAGGCCGGTACGTACCTGGTCGCTGCGGCGATCACCCGCGGTCGCGTTAAAGTGCGCAACGTGATTCCAGGCCATCTGGACGCGGTACTTGCGAAGCTGCGCGACGCCGGCGCCACGGTTACCGTGGGCGAGAACTGGATCGAGGTCGACATGCAGGGGCGACGGCCACTTGCGGTCGACCTGCGCACGGCGCCGTATCCGGCGTTCCCGACCGACATGCAGGCGCAGTTCGCGGCGTTGAATACGATTGCTGACGGTGTCAGCACGATTACCGAGACGATTTTCGAGAACCGATTCATGCACATGCTTGAGATGCGCAGGCTCGGTGCCGATATTCGCCTCGAGGGCAATACCGCGATCATCAAGGGCGTGCCGCATCTGACGGCCGCGCCGGTCATGGCGACCGACCTGCGGGCGTCGGCCAGCCTGGTGCTGGCGGGCCTCGTCGCCCGGGGATGCACGCAGATAGAGCGCATCTACCACATTGATCGTGGCTACGAGCGCATCGAGGAAAAGCTCAATGCGCTAGGGGCGCAGATCAAGCGAATCCCGGACTGACGGTCAGCGCTCGATCGGCCGCACGACCACCGGCATCGTGGTCTCGAAGGCCCCGGCGCCGGGTCTGGCGCCCTTGAGGCGTGCGGTGCTGCCAGGCACCTTGCGTGCGATCCGGCTCAGGAAGTCCTGACGCCCGGTAATGGGCTGGCCGTCGAGTTCAGCGAGCCTGTCGCCGGGGCGCAGGCCGATCTGGACGCCCGGACTGCCCGGGAAGAAGCCAGCCACCTCGACGCCCTGCACTGGTCGGCCCTCGTTGTCGGTCAGGTCGTACAGACCCAGCCCCGACCAGCCGCGCGCCACCCGTCCTTTCGACTCGATTTCGGCGGCGACGCCGCGCACGAGGTTGACCGGGATCGCGAAACCGATGCCCTCCACGCCCTGCTCGTGGCTGAGAATGGCGGTATTGATCCCGACCAGCTCGCCGTCCGTGCTGACTAGGGCGCCGCCAGAGTTGCCCGGATTGATTGCCGCGTCCGTCTGGATGAAGTTTTCCAGCATCGCCAGCCCCAGCTGCGAGCGGCCGGTGGCACTGCAGATGCCCTGCGTGACGGTTTGACCAAGCCCCAGCGGGAAGCCGATCGCAAGCACCACGTCGCCGACCCGCAGCTGGTCCGAGCGGCCCAGCGGCATCACTGGCAGATGGTCGAGTCGGATCTTCAGGATCGCGATGTCGGTCTCGGGGTCAGTTCCCACCAGCGTGGCCTTGGTCGAGCGGCCATCAACCAGCTGCACGACGATCTCCTGCACGCCTTTGATCACGTGGTAATTCGTCGCGATGTGGCCGGCGGCGTCCAGGATCACACCGGAACCACGGCTGACCTCCTCGCGCTGGCGGAAGCCCAGGGAATCCGGCGCGAACCACGAGGACAGGTCCGGGAAACGTCGTTCCACGACGACCCGGCGGGTCGAGATGTTGACCACCGCCGGCGCGACCCGAGCAATCGCGTCGGCGTAGCCGCTGCCGCGGCTTGCTGGCGGCGCGGTCGCCGTCGGCGTGGTTTTCAGCGCGGTCAGAACTGGCCGGATGGCTGCTGGCTGCGGCGGGACGCCCGCCAACGGCGCGTCCCGCCGCGGCAGCAGTGCCGGCCGCAGGAAGACGGCCAGCAGCGCGCCGGCGAGGCCCAGAGCGATCCAGGGAGAGAGGAACCGGATCAGACGAGTCAGGCGTGACAAGGGGACCCCCGAGCGACAGGCGATGGCAGGTGTCTTCAGGCGGCTGCGTGCCGCGATGTGATGTGTATAATGCGCAATCCCTCGAATCCGCGAAACCTCCAGTCAGCGCGCGCTGTTGCGCGTGTCTCGCGTGACCGGGGTCGGACAGATTGCGGAGCTCGATCGGGTATCCACAGGGGTAGTGCATGAGCGATGAGGTTGATCAGGGCCGCCGCCGCCTTCTAACGGCAGCGACGGCACTCACTGGCGCCGTAGGCGCGGTATTCGTGGCGACGCCATTTTTGGCGAGCTGGAAGCCGAGCGCGCGCGCCAAGGCGATGGGCGCGCCGATCGAGATCGACATCAGCAAACTCGAGCCTGGCTCGATGCTGAAGGTCGAGTGGCGAGGCAAGCCTGTCTGGGTCGTGCGCCGCACGCCCGAGATGCTCAAGCAACTTGAGAAGGCGACGCCGTTCCTGCTCGACCCGGCCTCGGAGGGCTCGGTACAGCCGGCCTATGCCAAGAACGACGCGCGTGCGCTCAAGCCCGAGTACCTCGTGGTGCTGGGCGTTTGCACGCATCTGGGCTGCGCGCCGATGCCGAAGTTCGAGGTGGCAGACGTTACTGTCTCCGCCGACTGGCCGGGCGGGTTCTACTGCCCCTGCCACGGTTCGAAGTTCGACCTGTCAGGACGCGTGTTCAAGGGCGTTCCGGCGCCTTCGAACCTGGCCGTGCCACCGTACACGTTCGTCAGTGACGGCCGCATCCTGGTCGGCGCCGACAGCACGCAGTCGGCCTGACCGGCCGCACTGCGCAAGGAGCCTATAGATGGGGACTGAGAATTACGGGGCCACCCAGGCCACCGGGCTTTGGGGCTGGATCAACGCGCGTTTCCCGCTCGACAAGATGCTCAAGGAGCATGTCACCGAGTACTACGCGCCGAAGAACTTCAATTTCTGGTACCTGTTCGGTGTGTTGAGTCTCGTCGTGCTCGTGATCCAGCTGGTCACCGGCATCTTCCTGACGATGAATTACAAGCCGTCCGCAGCCGAGGCCTTCGCTTCGGTTGAGTACATCATGCGCGACGTGGAATGGGGCTGGCTGATCCGCTACCTGCATTCGACCGGCGCATCCGCCTTCTTCATCGTCGTTTACCTGCACATGTTCCGTGCGCTGATGTACGGCTCATACCGTTCGCCGCGCGAGCTGCTGTGGATCTTCGGCATGCTGATCTACCTGTGCCTGATGGCGGAGGCCTTCATGGGTTACCTGCTGCCGTGGGGCAACATGTCCTATTGGGGCGCGCAGGTGATCGTCTCGCTGTTCGGCACGATCCCGGTGATCGGCGACTCGCTGGCTGAGTGGATCAAGGGCGACTACTTCATCTCGGACATCACGCTGAATCGGTTCTTCGCGCTGCATGTGATCGCGATCCCACTGATTCTGGTGTTCCTGGTTGTTGCGCACATCCTTGCACTGCACGAGGTTGGCTCGAGCAACCCGGACGGCGTTGAGATCAAGAAGACCAAGGGGCCGGACGGCCACCCTGTCGACGGCATCCGGTTCCATCCGTACATGACCGTCAAGGACACGTTCGGCTTGGGCATGTTCCTGATCGTGTTCTGCGGCATCGTGTTCTTCGCGCCGACTTTCGGTGGCCTGTTCCTCGAGGGTCCGAACTTCGACCAGGCCAACGCGATGCAGACCCCGCCGCATATCGCGCCGGTGTGGTACTTCACGCCGTTCTACGCGATGCTCCGCGCCGTGCCGTCGTTCCTCGGAACGCAGGTCTGGGGCGTCATCGTGATGTTCGGTGCGATTGCGCTGCTGGTGTTCCTGCCGTGGTTGGACCGCTCGCCGGTCAATTCCATTCGCTACAAGGGCATGATCTCGAAGGTGGCGCTGGCGCTGTTTGCCGTGTCCTTCGTGGTGCTCGCCTACTGCGGCATGACGCCGCCGTCGCCGACGCTGCTGGTGCTCAGCCGCACGTTCACGGCCGTGTACTTTGCTTTCTTCCTGCTGATGCCGTGGTACTCGCGCATCGACAAGACGAAGCCCGTCCCGGAGAGGGTGACCTACCATGCTCATTAAGAAGCTAGCGTCGGCGCTGGCCGCCGTCACCCTGCTGGCACTGCCGCTGGCGGTGTTAGCGAACGAAGGGTCGTACCCGCACGCCGAGAACGACTCGCGCAACACAGCCTCGCTGCAGCGCGGCGCGCGTAACTTCATGAACTACTGCTCGGGTTGCCACTCGGCCAAGTTCGTGCGCTACAACCGCGTCGCGACTGATCTGCACATCCCCGAGTCGGAGCTGCAGAAGAACCTGATGTTCACGTCGGACAAGCCGTTCGACACCATCAAGAGCGCCATGCTGGCCGATGACGCCAAGAAGTGGTTCGGCACCGTGCCGCCGGACATGAGCTTGATGGCGCGCTCGCGCGGCACTGACTACATCTACGCGTACCTGCGCAGCTTCTACCGCGATCCGTCGCGGCCGACCGGCGCGAACAACACCGTGCTGCCGGGCACTGCGATGCCGCATGTGCTTGCTGACCTGCAGGGCGTCCAGCGGGCCGTCTACAAGGCGACCGAGGGCGAGGCCGGTAAGGGCGAGTTCGAGAAGTTCGAGCTGGTGGACAAGGGTTCGCTGACGCCTGCGCAGTACGACGAGTTCGTGCGCGACACCGTCAACTTCCTGCAGTACATCGGTGAGCCGATCGAGAACACACGCAAGGATCTGGGCATCTGGGTGCTGCTGTTCCTGCTGATGTTCACCTCGTTTGCCTACATGCTCTACAAAGAGTACTGGAAGGACGTGCACTGAGCCGGCTTCGAGCCTGCACGGTCATGCCCGCCGAGGTGCCACCATCGTCGCGTCGCCCGTACCTGTTGCGGGCGATGCACGAGTGGATGACCGACAACGGGCAGACGCCGCACCTGGTGGTTGATGCCGCCGTGGAGGGCGTGGCCGTGCCGCGGCAGTTCGTGCGGGACGGCAAGATCGTCCTGAACGCCAGCTACGAGGCCACTTCGGGCCTCTTGCTAAAGAATGACTGGATCGGGTTTGGTGCGCGCTTTGGCGGCGCGCCGTTCAACATCCAGATCCCTGTGCATGCGGTCCTCGGCATCTACGCCCGCGAGACCGGACAGGGGATGATCTTCGCCGATGAGGAAGAGGGTCCGGATACTCCGGCGCCAACGACGACGCCGGATGGTCCGTCCAAGCCGACTGGCGGCAACGAGCCACCGCCGCGTCGTCCGCAGCTCAAAGTCGTCAAGTAACGGCGCGTGCAGCCCGTTCTTCGGCTCCGATGACTGCCCCGTCACCTGGTTCGGCCGCTGCCGATCGTAACAAGGGCCCGATCCTCGAGGTGCTCGCCGGCAGTCTGCCGGCGGTTGGCAGCGTGCTGGAAGTGGCTTCCGGTACGGGCCAGCATGTGCGGCATTTCGCGGCGGCACTGCCTGGCGTGCAGTGGCAGCCCACCGAGGCCGATGCCAGCCGCTGCGAGGAGCTCGCAGTACGGCTCGCGGGTCCATCGGCCGCCAATATCGCAGCACCGCGCTGCCTCGACGTTGAGCGTGGCCCGTGGCCTACCGGCGAGGGCTATGACGCGGTGCTGTGCATCAACATGATCCACATAGCGCCGTGGTCCGCGACTGCCGCGCTGATCGCGGGCGCGCGCGAGGTGCTCTCGAGGCATGGTGCGGGCCTGCTCATCCTCTACGGGCCATACCTTGAGGACGGCCGGCATACTGCGCCATCGAACGCTGAGTTCGATCAGTGGTTGCGGGCGCGTGACCCGGCATGGGGTGTGCGTGACCTGGCCGAGGTCACCGCGCTTGCGGCGGGCGCGGGCTTCGAGCGGCAGCGCGTCGAGCGCTTGCCGGCCAACAACCTGTGCGTGGTGTTTGGCCGTGCTGCGGCGCAGGTCCGCTAGGGCTCGTTGGCGTCGCCGGCAGTGAGCGGATGCGGCAGGCCGTCGGCGCCAATACGGGCCCATTCAAGCGTGCGCCGCACACGTCCACCCGCATCCACCGTCAGCCTACCGGTGAGCCCGGCGACCGGCTCAGTAATTGGCGGCGAGCTGTGGCGCAGTGCCATGACGAGCAGAGCCGCGTCATGGCCCATCGCAAACAGTCTTCCCCAGCGGTGAGCGGTCGTCGGCCATAGTTGCGCTGCGCTCGACCGCTTCTCCGCTAGTGCCGGGGTGTCATCCGTCATCCACGGCATGTCGACGAACGCGACGCCCTCCAGATCCTGATTGGCGGCAGCGTTCAGTTCGTAGACATCCGATACCGAGTACACCGGCAGGTCGCCGGCGTAATAGAACTTCAGCTGCTGGCGCACCAGCCGCCCGTGCACGGGCTGGCCGCCGAAAAACACGAACTCAAGATCGTCGCGGCGGCGCGGATTGAACTGCAGCGAGCCACCGACCAGTGCCGCGATGGCCTTGTAGCGGCGCTGGCTGTCTTCGAAGCCGAGCAGTGGCACGATCGTGTCGGAAAAATCGGTGGTGGAGGCGGCGTAGCTCAGGCTGGTGGCGAGCTGCCCCCCGCCTGCGCTGAACACGGCGTGGAACGCCGCCAGGATTCTGCTGCCCCACTCGCCAGCGGCGACCAGAGCGACGCCGGTGCGTTTGCCCTCCGCCAGCAGTCGCTCGGCGACCTGCCGCGCCTCATCTTCCGGCGACAGCGCGAACTGGAAGAAGCGCCGCGGGACGGTTTCGGTGTCCGGCAGCACGTTCAGCGCCAGTACCTGTACGCGTCCATCGGCCGCGGCGCGCACCGCAAGGACGTTTTCCTTGCCTAGCGGACCGACGACGAAGCCGGCGCCGTCATCCACGGCCCGATGGTAGGCCGCTGCCGCGTCGGAGCCGGTGTCGTACACCCGTATGGTGGGCCTGCTGGACTCGTCCTGGCCGTAATACGCCGAGAGAAAGCCGTCGCGCAGCGCCTCGCCCGCCTCCGACAATCGGCCGCTCAGCGGTAGCAGCAGCGCGATTTGCGAGGAGTTGCGCGGCGCGGGTACGGGCACGACCGGCGGCGTGACGGGCGGTGGCGATACGGCGGCGGTAGGATGGTCCGGCATGGCGTCGGCGATCAATGCAGCGGCAGGGTGTGAAGGATAGCGGTTCCGCCAGACGGCAACCTGCTCTCGGTTGGCGCTGCCCCCTGTACCGGTCCGCCCGAACCTGCGTGCGAGCTCCAGCCAGCCGGCCACCACCGGATCCGTGCCCGGCGGGGCACCCAGCTCCGCCCCCTGCAGCGTCGCGGCGCGCAGGGCGTCCCACAAGAGTCGCCGAGCGGCAGGCTCGTCCGCAGCGCCAAGAAAGTGTTCGCGCGCGACCAGCGCGCGGGTGCCGGCTAGCGCTTGGCCGGCGGCCAGATAGGCCCGACCGCGCAGCAGCAGCACGTCGCCCTCGGCGCCAACCGGGGGCGGCTCACCCAGTGCGCGCAGTGCGCTAAGCGCTCGGTCGGGCTGGCCAAAGGCCAGGGCGAGCTCTGCCAGGGCGAGACCGCGCCCAGTGCCTGCAGGCGACCTGGGATCCAGACCGCCCAGTGACGCCAGGCGTTCTGCCACGCGCTGCGCGTCGTCGACGCGCCCGGCGAGTAGCCACTCCTGCACGGCACGGGACAGCGGCGCGGCCGCCTTCGAGCCGAGAGCGGCGGCGCCTTCCCAGCGCGCGGCCGCGGCTGCGTGATCGCTGCGGCGGGCGAGTCGTTCGGCGTCGAGGGTCGCGTCCGGTGCGGCAGCGCCGAGCGCCGGCGCGAGTAGGGCGGCGGCGACAAGCCCCGCCAGATGAGCCCGTCGCCGGGATCCCGGGCGTTGCATGCGTCTGTTCCTCCGTGCAGGATGCCGACGCGCGGCATCCGCGCGTCGACGGCTCAGTATAGTGTCTGCACCCGGCACCCTCTTCATCGTGGCAACGCCGATCGGCAACCTCGGCGATATCAGCGACCGTGCGCGCAGCACGCTGCGCGAGGTCCAGCTGATTGCCGCAGAGGACACCCGTCACAGTGGCCAGCTGCTCGCGCAGTTCGGTATTGAGACACCGCTGCTCGCGCTGCACGAGCACAACGAAGCGGCGCGCGTAGCTGAGCTGATCGCCCGGCTGCAGGGCGGAGCGAGCATCGCGCTGATCTCCGACGCGGGGACGCCCTTGGTCAGCGATCCGGGCTATAGGCTGGTGGCAGCGGCGGGTGCGGCTGGAATCGACGTGCGCCCGATCCCTGGAGCGTGTGCCGCGATCGCGGCGTTGTCGGTCGCGGGCCTGCCAACCGATCGCTTCGCGTTCGAGGGGTTTTTGCCGCAACGGCGCGCCGCCCGGCGCGCGCGGCTGGAGACGCTTGCGCACGAGACAAGGACGCTGGTGTTCTACGAGGCTCCGCATCGCCTCGGGGAAGCGCTGGAGGACCTTGCGGCCGTATTTGGTCCGACCCGCCAGGCCGTGGTCGCGCGCGAGCTGACCAAGCTGCACGAAACGGTCTACCGCGGTGATCTGGCGCAACTTGGCGCCCGCGCCGCAACCGATGCCAACATGGTGCGCGGCGAGGCGGTTGTGGTCGTCGCTGGCGCCCCGCCGGATGACGACGCTGATGTAGCGGCTGCGCGCGTCGATGCGCTGCTGCGCGCTTTGCTGCCGGTGCTGCCCCTTTCGGCAGCGGTCGATCTGGCCGTTGAAGTGACCGGCGTGCGCCGTAATCGCGTCTACGAACGGGCGCTGGAGTTGAAACGACAGCCCGGCGATGCAGAAGATGCTTGAGGTTGCGGGCTTGCGGCCCTATGGTGGCGGCGGGAGTCGGCCAGGCAACCGCTCGCGGCTTGTCCGCGGGAGGAAAGTCCGGGCTCCATAGGGCAGGGCGCCAGGTAACGCCTGGGGGGCGCGAGCCCACGGAAAGTGCAACAGAAAGCAAACCGCCGAAGTCACGGGTTCGCCCGCGACTGGTAAGGGTGAAAGGGTGCGGTAAGAGCGCACCGCGTTCCTGGTAACAGGAATGGCACGGCAAACCCCGCCCGGAGCAAGGCCAAATAGGGAAACGAGTCGGCAGGAGTTCGCTCCTGGCCGGCAGCGCGCGGCCCGCGCGTGTTTCCGGGTAGGCTGCTTGAGGTGAACGGCGACGTTCATCCCAGAGGAATGGTTGCTCACGACAGAACCCGGCTTATCGGCCGACTCCCACCTCTTTTTGATGTTTCAGGGGCCCTTAAGGGCCCCTCGGGGGGGCTCCAAGGCCCCTTCGGGGCCCCGAGTGCGACCTTCGTCACACTTCCTTGAGCGGCCCCCGCGGCCGACTTGGCCTAAATCTTGCATTGTCCTGATATGGCGCCGCAAGAACCCTTCGTAAGCCTCTGATTATCACGCCATTGAGCGTTCCATCCGGACTTTCACGTCTGCTGGTAAGTGATTGTCGTCACAGGAAAAATTCCCATTTTCAGCGTTGACCGCTGCAGTCCTTCCTCCTATAGTGGCGCCAAGTGGGAAAAAGTGGGGAGGAATGGGGCTCGGTCCCATCAAAAGACGTGTTTCGAGGCGCAAATCAGCTGACGCTCGATGCCAAGGGCCGGATGGTCATGCCGACCCGGTACCGGGATCGCATTGCCGAGCGTTCGGGCGGCCGCCTCGTGGTCACCGTCGACCGCGACCAGTGCCTGCTCATCTACCCCCTGCCGGACTGGGAAGAGATCGAACGCAAGCTGATGAAGCTGCCGACCTTGAATCCGCAGGCCCGTTTGCTGCAGCGGCTGATGGTCGGCTATGCGGCCGATCTGGAACTCGACGGACACGGACGACTTTTGCTGCCGGCGGAACTGCGGGCTTTCGCCTCGCTGAATCGCGCGGCAGTGCTGCTTGGGCAAGGCAATCGCTTCGAACTTTGGGACGAAGCGAAATGGACCGAGCGACGCGATCAGTGGCTCAACGGCGAGGCTGAGTCCTCCGGAGAGCTGCCCGCGGACCTCGAGTCCCTGTCGCTATAGAGATGGCTGCGTCGGCGCAGCCGGCGCACTTGCCGGTGCTGCTCGAGGAGGTTATCGCGGGGCTCGCCGTCGAGCCTGGCGGACTGTATGTCGACGGGACGTACGGGAGAGGGGGGCACGCGCGCGCTCTGCTCGCGCGGCTCGGTGTGGAGGGGCGTCTGGTTCTTGTGGACCGAGATCCGCAGGCCATTGAAAACGCGAGGGAGCAATTTGTCGGAGACTCGCGCGTCAGGATCGAGCATGCCGCCTTCGATCGCCTTGGCGAGTTCGTCGGCGACGGCACAGCTGCCGGTGTTCTATTCGACCTCGGCGTCTCATCCCCGCAGCTCGACGACCCAGCCCGCGGCTTTAGCTTCATGCGCGACGGTCCGCTAGACATGCGCATGGATACAACTTGCGGTCAGAGCGCGGCGGAGTTCGTCGCGAGCGCCAGTGAGTCAGAGATGGCGCGCGTGATCGCCGAGTACGGCGAGGAGCGCTTCGCAAGGCGGATAGCTGGCTCTATAGGCGCAGCCCGCCTGGCCGCGCCGATAGCAACCACGAGCCGCCTTGCCGATATCGTCTCCTCTGCAGTGCCGGCGCGCACGCGTGAGCCAGGAAAGCATCCCGCGACCCGCACGTTCCAGGCGCTGCGGATTCATGTCAATCGTGAACTTGAACTGCTGGATCGCGGCCTTGATGCGGCGCTGCGCGCGCTGCAGGTCGGCGGTCGCATGGCGGTGATCAGTTTCCATTCGCTCGAAGACCGGCGCGTGAAGCGCTTCATGCGCAAGCACGCCGAAGGCGACCCGGTCTGGCGCGGCATGCCGAACATTCCGCTTGAGTCGCAGCCGCGGCTGGCGCTGGTCGGCAAGGCGCAGTACGCAGGCGACGCCGAAGTGGCCGGCAATCCACGCTCGCGCAGTGCAGTACTGCGCATCGCAACGAAGGTGCGGACATGAGTTCGCGCGCCGTGCATCTCGCGGTCGCCGGGTTGTGGGTGGGCGTGCTCGCCAGTTCAGCCGGCGCTATTTATCTGAAGCATGAATCGCGCACGCTGTTCATCGAGCTGGAGAAGCTCTCGGCGGAACGCGACCAGTTGAATATTGAATGGGGGCGGTTGCAGCTGGAGCAGAGTGCGTGGAGCGCGCACGGCTTCGTTGAGCAGGTCGCCAACCGCCAACTGCAGTTGACCTTTCCAAGCGCCACCGAAGTAAAGATCGTCCAGCCATGAAGCTCAAGCGCAGCGAAGCTCAGAGCAGTGCCCGGCAGTTTCGGCTGCGCGGTTACTGGGTCGTGGGCGCCTTGTTGCTCGGTGCGAGCGGGATTGTCGGCCGCGCGGTGTACATGCAGGTGCTCAGCCCGCAGTTCTTTGTGGATCAGGGCGACGAGCGCTTCATGCGCAACGTCAAGATCCCGGCCCATCGCGGTGCGATTCTAGATCGCGCCGGTGAGCCGATCGCGGTAAGCACACCGGTCGACACGGTGTGGGTGGTTCCGAAGGAACTCGCCACGGCCGCCGATCAGTTCTCGGTGCTGGCGAAGGCACTGCAGCGTGACGAGGAGTGGCTGGCCCGACAGGTCACCTCGCATCTCGATACGCCGTATCTGGTGCTTGCCAGGCAGCTGCAGCCGGACGAAGCGGACCGCATCAAGGCGCTGCACCTGCCAGGGGTGTACCTGCAGCGCGAGTATCGGCGCTTCTACCCCGCGGGTGAGGTGACCGGCCACGTGCTGGGCTTCACCGGCAACGACGATCAGGGCCAGGAAGGCATGGAGCTTGCGTTCGAGCAGAAGCTGCTGGGCGAGCCCGGTCTCAAGCGCGTGATCCAGGACCGCATGCGTCGCACTGTCGAGAACGTTGAAAGTGTCAGGCCGGCGCGACCCGGCGAAGACCTGATCACCAGCATCGACCTGCGCATCCAATATCTCGCGTACCGTGAGTTGAAAGCTGCGGTTCGCGATTTCCAGGCGCGGGCCGGCTCGGCAGTCGTGATCGACGTGCGTACCGGCGAGATCCTCGCCATGGTCGACCAGCCGGCATTTAACCCGAATGACCGGGCGCAGTTCGATGTCCAGCGTTACCGCAACCGCGTTGAGACGGACATCCTCGAGCCGGGCTCTTCGGTGAAGCCGTTCTTCGTAATCGCGGCACTGGCGAGCGGCAAGTTCAACGCCAGTAGCGTGATCGACACCAGCCCAGGCTTCATTCGCGTCGGCAATCGGGTTTTCGAGGACGAGCACAATTGGGGTCAGATGGATTTCGCGACGATCCTCGCGAAGTCCTCCAACGTCGGCATGGCGCACATCGCCCTTGCGCTGGATCGGTCGGCGATCTGGAACACGTTGTCTTCGTTGGGTTTCGGCCAGGTCTCAGCGACCGGCTTCCCCGGCGAGTCGGCCGGCGTACTGACCAACTACACCCATTGGGGCGACGTGCAGGTCGCAACGATGGCGCACGGTTACGGCATGTCGGTGACGCCGCTGCAGCTGGCCCAGGCCTACGCGGTTGTTGGCGCGCTCGGCGTGCGGCGGCCGTTGACGCTGCGCCGCGTGGACGGTGTGGTGCCCGCTGGCGATCGCGTGCTTGATGCCCAGGTCTGCCGTGATGCGATCCACATGCTCGAAAGTGTCGTGCTCAACGGTACCGGCACCAAGGCCGCCGTTCGCGGCTACCGGGTTGCCGGCAAGACCGGCACGGCCTGGAAGGCGATTCCCGGTGGCTACTCCACCAACAAGTACATGGCGGTGTTCGGTGGCGTTGTGCCCGCCTCTGCGCCGCGCTTCGCGATGGTGGTTGTCATCGACGATCCGAGCAACGGCAAGTATTACGGCGGTGACGTCGCTGCCCCAGTGTTTTCTGCCGTCATGGCGGGGGCGCTGCGGCTGCTGGCCGTGCCGCCGGACGATCTGAGCCGCATCCCCAGTGCCTCCTTTGTGCAGTCGGAGGTGCCGCGTTGAACGCCGGGTCCGAAGCCTCCCGCGGCGTTGACCTGGCCTGGCTGCTGCAGGGCCGCGCGACCGCGCCGCGCGTGACGGTACGCAGCCTCGTGCTCGATAGCCGTCAGGTTGGGCCTGGCGATGCCTTCGTCGCCGTTGCCGGCCGCAGCGCGCATGGATTGGACCATCTGGACACCGCGATCTCGCGTGGCGCGGTGGCTGTCTTGTGGGATCCGGCAGATGTCGCCACTGCCCCCGCCGTGCCGCCCTTGGTTACCGCTGTCGCTGTGCCCGGCCTTGCGGCCAGCCTCGGTGATCTCGCCGACCGCTTTTATGGCCAGCCGTCAGCCAGCCTGGAGCTTGCCGGCATTACCGGCACCAACGGCAAGACGACCTGCGCCTGGCTGTATGCCGTCTGCCGTGGCGCCGATGCCGTGTACCTGGGCACTCTCGGTGCGGGTCGGCCGCCGGTGCTCACGCCTACGACCCACACGACGCTGGACGTGATGGCGCTGCACCGCGCCCTGCGGGGGTTCCATGACGCGGGCGCACATCACGCGGCGCTCGAAGTGTCCTCGCACGCGTTGGATCAGGGTCGGATTGCCGGTGTGCGGCTGCCGCTGGTGGCGTTCACGAATCTGACCCGCGATCACCTCGACTATCACGGTTCGATGGCGGCTTACGGTGCCGCCAAGGAGCGTCTGCTGCATTGCGTCGGTGTGCGCCATGCCGTGATCAACGTCGCCGACAGCTTCGGCGCCGCCCTGGCCGATCGCGCGCCGGACGGCGTGGCTGTCACGCGCGTGTCGGTAACCGCTGCTGCCGCGCCTACTGGCCGTCACGTCTACGCGACCAAAATCGCCTGCCACGTGGGCGGCATCAACATCAGTGGCGTCACCCACGCAGGCCCTTTCGAGCTGAGCGCGCCGCTGGTGGGTCTGTTCAACGCCGAGAACCTGCTCGTCGTGCTCGGCCTGCTGTTGGCCTCCGGCGTGTCGCTCGCCGATGCGGTTGTGGCTCTGTCGACGGCGATGCCGCCGCCGGGCCGGATGGAGACGTTTCGCGTGGGCGCCGATGGCCCGACCCTGGTTGTCGACTACGCCCATACGCCAGATGCGCTATCGAAGGCCCTGGCGGCGCTGCGCGCCCATACCACCGGCAGTTTGTGGTGCATCTTCGGTTGCGGCGGCGATCGTGACGAAGGGAAGCGTCCGCTGATGGCGGCCGTGGCCGAGGCTGGCGCCGACCGGATCGTTGTCACCGACGACAATCCGCGTAGCGAGGATCCGGAGCGCATCGTTGCGATGATTACTGCTGCATTTAGCGGTCGCGTGCCGGTGCACGTCGAGCGCGACCGCGAGGCAGCGATCCGCGGCGCGCGTGCCGCCGCTCGTCGCGGTGACGTGATTCTGATCGCGGGCAAGGGCCACGAGGACTATCAGATCTACGGCTCCGACCGTCGTGCGTTCAGTGATCGTGCGATCGCCGACGCGTTGCTGAAGGAGGCCGCGTGAATCGCTCGTTGTCCCACTACGCGGCGGCGATGGCCGGCGTACTGCATGGCGATGACGCGTCGTTCACCGCCGTCTCTACCGACAGTCGGTCGATTGCCGCAGGCGAGCTATTCGTTGCGTTGAGCGGCCCGAACTTCGATGGACATGATTTCGTCGCGACCGCGGTCGCGCGCGGTGCGGCCGGCGTCGTGGTCACTCGGCGGATGGCCGTTGATGTGCCGCAGATCGTGGTCGCAGATACGTTGCGCGCGCTGCAGGATGCCGCTGCGGCGTGGCGTACGCAGTTCCCGATTCCGGTCGTTGCGGTTGCCGGCAGCAACGGCAAGACGACCACCAAGGAAATGATCGCCGCGATCTTGTCGGCCCACGGCCCGTGTCTGAGTACGCGCGGCACCTTGAACAACCACATCGGCGTCCCGCTGACCTTGCTTCGTCTTGATCGTCAGCACGCTACCGCAGTGATAGAAATCGGCGCAAACCATCCCGGCGAGGTGGCTGCGCTGATGCCGCTCGTGCAGCCGACGGTCGGGATAGTGACTAACGCCGGCGCTGAGCATCTGGAGGGATTCGGCGACCTGGAAGGGGTGGCGCGCGCCGAGGGCGAGCTATTTGCAGGTCTGCACTCCGGCGCTACCGCAGTTATCAACGTCGACGACCCGTATGCCCCGCTGTGGCGCTCGATGAGTGTCGCCACGCGCGAGCTGGGTTTCGGCTTGGCGGCGAACGCCGATTTTCGATTGGATGGTGAGGTGCAGTCGAGCGGTCCCGCTGGTTCCGTGCAGGAGTTCCAGATGGCGACCCCTGCCGGTGCCACCACAGTGAGGCTCGGCCTGGCGGGGCGGCACAACGTGCAGAACGCGCTCGGCGCAGCAGCGGCCGCGTTCGCGGTCGGTGCCAATATTGATGGTGTTGATGTTGCCTCCATCGCCGCTGGTCTGGGCCGCATGCAGCCCGTGCGCGGTCGACTTGAGGTGAAGCTCGCGCCGTCTGGCGCTCGCGTGATCGACGATTCCTACAATGCCAATCCCAGCAGTCTCAGCGCTGGACTCGATGTGCTTGCGACCCAGAGCGGCGAGCGTTGGCTCGTGCTCGGCGATATGGCCGAATTGGGCGAAGCGGCGGCCGAGGCGCACCGTGCGGCTGGGCGCGAGGCCCGCGGCGCGGGCGTTAGCCGCCTGTTTGCCGTCGGCTCGCTGACCGCGGATGCGGTTCGCGAGTTCGGTGATGGCGCCGAATGGTTTGGTGACAGCGATGCGCTCGCTACACGGGTCGCGCCGTTGCTGCGCCACGACGTCACCGTGCTGGTGAAGGGTTCCCGGGTCAATCGGCTGGAACGGGTCGTCGCCGCGCTCGCCACCGCAGTCGGCGAAGGGCGCTGAAGGCACCACCATGCTTTACCGCCTAGCAGAACTACTGGCGCAGCATTACTCGGGATTCCGAGTTTTTTCGTATCTCACGCTGCGTGCGATCCTCGCGGCGTTGTCGGCTCTGTCGATCGCGCTGATCGTCGGGCCGTGGATGATCCGCCGCCTTACCGAGCGGCAGATCGGTCAGAACGTGCGCGATTTTGGTCCGGAGTCGCATCTCAAGAAGCAAGGCACGCCGACGATGGGCGGTGCACTGATTCTCGTCGCCATGTTGGCCTCGACACTGCTCTGGTCCGACCTGAGCAACCGTTATGTTTGGATCGTGACCGCGGTCACTTTCGCTTTTGGGCTGATCGGCTTCTACGACGACTACCTTAAGCTGGTCGTCGGCAACTCGAAGGGCCTCGCGGCGCGATGGAAGTACCTCGCGCAGTCAGTCGCCGGCCTTGCCGGCGCGCTCGCGTTGCTGTGCATCGCGTCGACGCCAGAGGCGACCAGCCTACACGTGCCGGTTTTCAAGGATGTCGCGCTGCCGCTCGGATCGGTCGGATTCGTCCTGTTCTCGTACCTGGTGATCGTTGGAACCAGCAACGCGGTCAACCTGACTGACGGCCTTGACGGGCTCGCGATCATGCCGGCGGTCATGGTCGCCGGCGCGCTTGGGGTATTCGCGTATGCATCCGGTAACGCGATCTTTGCCAACTATCTGCTGATCCCACACGTGCCGGGTGTCGGCGAAGTGCTGATCTTCTGCTCGACATTGGTTGGTGCGGGGCTCGGTTTTCTCTGGTTCAACACCTACCCCGCTCAGGTTTTCATGGGCGACGTGGGGGCGCTGGCGCTAGGCGCGGCACTAGGTATCGTGGCGGTCGTTGTCCGGCAGGAAATCATCCTGTTTGTGATGGGGGGCGTGTTCGTCCTCGAGACCGTCTCGGTGATGCTGCAGGTCGCTTCTTTCAAGCTCACCGGCAAGCGCATCTTCCGGATGGCACCGATTCATCACCACTTCGAGCTTAAGGGCTGGGCCGAGCCGAAAGTGATCGTGCGGTTCTGGATAATCACGGTCATTCTCGTGCTGGCGGGCCTCGCCACGCTGAAGGTGCGCTGATGGGCGCGCGCAGAAATCTCGTGGTCGGACTCGGCAAGACAGGACTGTCCGTCGCGCGCTGGCTGCATGCACAGGGCGAGGCCGTCACCGTGACGGATTCACGCCAGACGCCGCCGGGACTGGACGGCCTGCGCGTACTTGGCAGCTCGGTCGTCACCCGACTTGGCGGCTTTGACGTGGATCTGCTCGCACACGCCGACCGGATCGTGCTGTCGCCTGGCGTGTCGCGCAGCGAACCGCTGGTGTGTGCCGCGATCGCGCAGGGTATAGCGGTTGTCGGTGACGTTGAGCTGTTCGCGCATGCCAGCCGTGCTCCGACGGTCGCGATTACCGGCACTAACGGCAAGAGCACCGCGACGACTCTGGTCGCCGAGATGGCGCAGGCCGCCGGGCGGCGGGTGCTTGCAGGCGGCAATCTCGGTGAGCCGGCGTTGGATCTGCTCGCACAGCCGGTTCCTGAGCTGTACGTCCTGGAGCTCTCCAGCTACCAGCTGGAATCGACTAGTTCGCTGCAGCTGGCCGCGGCCGCTGTGCTCAACCTAACGCCGGATCATATGAATCGCTATGAGGACGTCGCTCACTACGCGGCGACCAAGGCGAAGATTTTCGCGCACGCCGCCGTTGCGATCGTGAATCTGGACGATCCGCTCGTCAGTGCAATGCCGCGCCCGGGGCAGCGCTGCGTCGGGTTTAGCATCCAGAGTGTCGACGCTGAGTTCAGCATCATTGTGGGAGATCAAGGGCCGGCGCTGGCGCATCACGGCGTCGAGCTGTTGCCGCTGGCAGAATTGCGTCTTCCTGGTCGTCACAATGCCGCGAACGCACTGGCTGCGCTGGCGCTTGGTGCCGAGATAGGATTGCCGCTCGAGCCAATGCTGGCGACGCTACGCTCCTTCGGCGGTCTTGCGCATCGTACGCAGGTGGTTGCCGAGCGCCACGGCGTGCGTTTCGTCGACGACTCCAAGGGTACGAACGTTGGTGCGACCCTGGCGGCAGTCGCGGGCCTGAGCGAGCCACTGGTGGTCATAGCGGGCGGTGATGGCAAGGGCCAGGATTTCAAGCCACTTGCGGCTGCGTTCCGCGACCGCGTCCGCCATGTCGTGCTCATCGGCCGCGACCGCGATCAGATCGCTGCCGTGCTGTCCGGCTCCTGTCCGGTCGAATTCGCGGACGACATGGATGCGGCAGTCGCAGCTGCAGCACGTGTCGCGCGGTTCGGCGATCTGGTGCTGTTGTCGCCAGCTTGCGCAAGTCTGGACATGTACCGTGATTACGCCGCACGTGGCGAGGCCTTCGCTTCGGCGGTCAGGGGGCTCGACGCATGAGCGCCACCGCCCACGTGATCCGTCAGCAGGCGCGCGGTCGATTGCAGATCGACTTGGCCGTCGTTGGCATCACCGCGGCGCTGCTGTTGCTGGGCCTGGTGATGGTTACCTCGGCGTCCGTGGCGATCGCGGCTCGTGAAGGTGATCCGTTCTTCTATCTAGAACGTCAGTTGCTGTTCGCATGCGTCGGTGTCGTCTTTGCCGCGGTCGCGCTGCGAATTCCGACCGAGGTCTGGGATCGCATGAGTTTCGTTCTGCTGGTTACCGCGATCCTAATGCTGATGCTCGTGCTGGTTCCAGGGATAGGGCATTCGGTCAACGGAAGCCGTCGTTGGCTGCATGTAGGCGTGCTTAATTTTCAAGCCTCCGAAGCCGCTCGCGTGATGTTGCTTATCTACGTGTGTAGCTATCTGGTGCGCCGTGAAGAGGAAATGCGCACGACCGCACTCGGGTTCCTGAAACCGCTCGGAGTGCTGGTGCTGGCCGCATTGTTGCTGCTCGTTGAGCCGGATTTCGGCTCCGGTGTGGTGCTGCTGGCAACCGGCATGGGCGTGCTCTTCCTCGCCGGTGTGCGCCTGCGCTACTTCCTTTCGGTCTGCGTCGCCGGCATTGCGGTGCTATGCCTGGTTGCGGTGATGACTCCGTATCGCCTTGCTCGCGTCATTACGTTCCTCGACCCGTGGGCGGATCCATTCAACAAGGGCTTCCAGCTCACCCAGTCGCTGATTGCGATCGGCCGCGGTGAAGCGTTCGGCGTCGGCTTGGGCTCGTCTGTGCAGAAGCTGTTTTACCTGCCAGAGGCCCATACGGATTTTGTGTTCGCGGTGTTGGCCGAGGAGCTGGGGCTCGTTGGTATAGCGGTGGTTGTGGTGCTGGTGCTCGCGCTCAGCTATAGGGCGCTGGTGATCGCGCGCAATGCCGCTGAGGCCGGCCTGAAGTTCCAGTCCTATCTGGCTGCTGCGTTCGGCATCTGGTTCGGGATGCAGGCGTTCATCAACATGGGCGTCAACATGGGGTTGTTGCCAACGAAGGGGCTTACCCTGCCGTTGCTGTCCTACGGCCGTTCTAGCCTCGTGGTCACGCTGGCTTGGATTGGTGTCCTGCTGCGCGTCCACCACGAGACGCAGACGACGCGCTCCGGCGGCTTGCGCGGGGTCGTCCGATGACGACCGTGCTCATCATGGCGGGCGGAACGGGCGGGCACGTGTTTCCGGCGCTGGCCGTCGCAAAGGTTCTGCAGCAGCGCGCCTGTCGCGTCGTCTGGCTTGGCACCCACCGCGGCATCGAGGCTCGCCTTGTGCCGGCCGCCGGCATCGACATGGAGTGGGTGCGCGTCGCCGGACTGCGTGGCAAGGGCGCCAGCAGCTGGCTGCAGGCGCCGCTGCGCCTCATGCAGGCTTTTGGTGACTCGTTGCGTGCTGTCCGTCGCATTCGCCCCGACGTTGTGCTCGGCCTTGGTGGGTTCGTTTCCGGGCCAGGCGGAATCGCTGCCCGCTTGCTCGGCCGTCCGCTTGTGATTCACGAGCAGAATGCGGTCGCGGGTCTTACCAACCGCGTTCTGGCCCTCCTGGCGCATAGCGTTGCCGAAGCGTTTCCGGGTGCTTTTCGTGCGTCGGTCGGCGCTGTCGCCATCGGAAATCCGGTGCGACGTGAGATCGAGATGCTGCGCGCCGATTTGTCGTTTCGCCCGCACTTGCCGCGTCATCTGCTCGTGTTTGGCGGCAGTCAGGGCGCCGCAGCGATCAATCGTATCGTTCCGGCAGCGCTTGCGCTGCTTCCGGCGGCCTCTCGTCCGGCGGTGCTGCACCAGACCGGGCGTGACCGTCGCGAGGCGGTTGTGGCGGAGTACGCAGCGCTCGGCGTCGACGCCGACGTGCGCGAATTCATCGATGACATGGCCGCCGCGTATGGGTGGGCGGATCTCGCCGTGACCCGCAGCGGTGCCCTGACTGTGGCGGAGCTCGCCGCGGCGGGTACGCCGGCGTTGCTGGTGCCATTCCCAGCCGCGGTCGACGACCACCAGACGGAGAACGCCCGTTTCCTGACCCGACATGGCGCAGCGCTGCTGTTCCCAGAGTCATTGCTGACGCCCGAGTCGCTGGCAGCGGAGCTTGCCCGCCTGCTTGGCGTGGATGGGACCTTGCTTGGCGCGATGGCAGTGGCTGCCCGCGGCGCCGCGGTCCCTGGCGCTGCCGAAACGCTCGCGGATCTCTGCCTGGCCGCCTGTGCGGGAGGTTCGCGATGAGCGCCCGCATGCGCCGCATTCAGCGGATCCACTTCGTCGGTATCGGCGGCAGCGGCATGGGGGGCATCGCTGAGGTGCTTCTCAACCTCGGTTACTCGGTCCAGGGATCTGACCTGAAACCGAACGCAGTGACCGAGCGGCTTCTGGGTCTTGGTGCGAGCATTGAATTTCGTCATGCGGCTGAAAACGTTGCCGGCGCAAATGTCGTTGTAGTGTCGAGCGCCGTCGCGGAGGACAACCCCGAGGTTGTCGCCGCGCACGCTGCCCGCGTGCCGGTAGTGCAGCGCGCCGAGATGCTGGCGGAGCTCATGCGCTTTCGGGTGGGAATAGCGATCGCCGGCTCCCATGGCAAGACCACGACCACAAGTCTTGTGGCGAGCATTCTCGCTGAAGGCGGCGAGGATCCGACATTCGTGATCGGCGGGCGACTCAAGAGCGCCGACGCGAACGCTCGTCTTGGCACTGGCCAGTATCTTGTTGCCGAGGCCGACGAAAGCGACGCCTCGTTCCTGCATCTGCAGCCGATGATGGCGATCGTCACCAATATCGACAACGATCATCTGATCACGCACGGGGGCGACTTCGAGAAGCTGAAGCAGAGCTTCGTCGACTTCCTGCACAACCTGCCGTTTTACGGTCTCGCCGTGTTGTGTCTTGATGACCGTGAGCTTGCTGCTGTGATGCCGCGGGTCAAGCGTCCTATTCTTACCTACGGCGTTGATCCTGCTGCCGACGTTCGGGCGATCAGTATCGAGCGTCAAGGTCTGCGCACGCGCTTCGACGTCGTACGCCCGGACCGTGGCGATGCGCTGGCGGTGACTTTGAATGTGCCGGGCCATCACAACGTCCTGAACGCGCTGGCCTCGATTGCGCTTGCTACTGAGCTTGGCATCGAAGATGGCGCGATCCAGCGGGCACTGGCGAACTTCCAGGGAATCGATCGTCGTCTGCAGGTGATCGCGGAAATGCAGCTCGCGGTAGGCCATGTCACCCTGGTTGACGACTACGGCCACCACCCGACCGAAGTGGCTGCAACGCTCGAAGCGATTCGCCAGGGCTGGCCGGATCGGCGGGTCGTACTGGCGTTTCAGCCGCACCGTTACACGCGCACGCGCGACCTGCTGGACGATTTTGCCGAGGTTCTCTCGACGGTCGATGCGCTGCTGGTGAGCGAGGTCTACGCGGCAGGCGAGCAGCCGATCCGCGACGCTGACGGCCGGGCGATCTGCCGCGCCGTGCGGACGCGCGGTCGGGTCGAGCCGGTCTTTGTCGCGAAACTCGAGACACTGCACGAGGCGCTCGCGGGCGTATTGCGGGACGGCGATGTGCTGGTAACGATGGGCGCCGGGCACATTGGCGCCATTGCGCACGACCTTCCGACCCGTCTGGGTGCCGAGGTGCGCTCATGAGTGCCGTGCTGCGCGCGAATATCGCCCCCGAATTTCTTCCGCACGTGCGCTTTGACGAGTCGCTCGCGCGGCACACGTCGTGGCATGTAGGCGGTCCGGCCGATGCTTTCTACACCCCCCACAGTGCGGACGAGCTTTCTCGCTTTCTGGCCTCCCTGCCTCATGGGGTGCCGGTTCACTGGCTAGGGCTCGGCAGCAACACGCTGGTCCGTGACGGCGGTTTGCGCGGCGTGGTGATCTCCTTGCATCTGGGCTTGAATCGTCTCGAGCGCATCGACCTGACCCGTGTGCATGCGGACGCAGGGATCGCTTGTGCGCGTCTGGCGCGGCAGTGCGCGAAGTGGCTGCTCGGCCCGGCGGAATTCTTCGCTGGCATCCCCGGTACCGTTGGCGGCGCGTTGGCAATGAACGCCGGCGCGTGGGGTGGAGAGACCTGGCCGCACGTGGTCGAGGTCGACGTTATCGACCGTCACGGCCAGCGTTGGACCCGCGCCGCATCCGAGTATCGCTACGGTTACCGCGAAGTGCATGCGCCGGTAGCGGACGAGTGGTTCATTGCTGCGCGCTTCGAATTCGCGCAAGCGCCCGCCGCGACCGCCGATACCATCAGGGATCTGTTGGTGCAGCGCCGCGAGAAGCAGCCGATAGGCGCCTGGAGTTGCGGCTCGACATTCACCAACCCGCCCGGCGACTACGCCGCGCGGCTGATCGAGGTCACGGGGCTCAAAGGCTTGCGAATCGGCGGAGCGGTCGTCTCCGAAAAACACGCCAATTTCCTGATCAACGACGGCGGGGCTACCGCAGACGACATCGAGCGCCTCATTGGCCACGTCCAGTCCGCGGTTGAGCGCAGTCATGGCATTCGGCTGATGACGGAAGTTCGCATCGTCGGAGAGCGGGCATGAGTACCGTGCCGACTCGCTCAAATCTAATCGTAGACGCGGCCGCGTTCGGGCGCGTTGCGGTTCTTTACGGCGGCGACTCGTCAGAGCGCGAGGTGTCGCTAAACTCTGGCCGCAACGTGCTCGAGGCGCTGCTGTCGCGCGGTGTCGATGCTGTTGGCGTGGATGGCGTGCCAGCGCTGGTCGAAGCGATCGCACAGCGACGCTATGACCGTGTATTCAACATCATGCACGGCGGCGCCGGAGAAAACGGCGTGGTGCAGGGTCTGCTCGAGGCCGCGGGCCTGCCGTACACCGGATCGGGCGTCCTTGGCTCGGCGCTGACGCTCGATAAGATCCGCACCAAACAGGTCTGGCTGTCTGCGGGACTGCCGACGCCGAGTTACGAGCGGCTCGCGCCCGGTGATGACGTCGGCGCTGCCGCCCGTCGCCTTGGTTTACCGGTCATCGTCAAGCCATCGCTGGAGGGGTCCAGCGTCGGCGTAAGCCGTGTATTCGACGTTGCGCAGTTGCCCGCCGCACTGGAGCTCGCCGCGAAATACGGGCGTGAGCTGCTGATGGAGCAGCTTATTCAGGGCGGCGAGTTTACGGTCGCGATCCTTGCCGGCGCCGCTTTGCCATCGATTCGGATCGTGCCGGCCGGCGAGTACTACGACTACCACGCGAAGTACGTTGCCGAGGACACGCAGTATCTTTGCCCAGGCCTTGAGCCGGCAGCTGATGCCGAGATGCGAGCGCTCGCGCTGGCGGCTTTCGATGCAGCCGGCGCTGGTGGCTGGGGTCGCGTCGACGTGATGCGCGATCAGGCCGGCGGCAACTGGTTGCTCGAGGTCAATACCACCCCAGGCATGACCAGTCACTCGCTCGTGCCGAAGGCAGCACGCGCTGCCGGCATCGAGTTTGATGAATTGGTGTGGCGGATACTCGAAACCAGCTTCGCTTCGCGCCGTGGGGTGCAGCCATGATGAAGCTGCTCGCCAGTTTCTGGACCGGTCGGGCCAAGAATCGGGCTAAGGTCGAAAAGGATTCGCGCTTCTCCCTGCGCATGCCGCAGGTGAACTGGGCGCGCCTGACGCCCTTCGTACTTGGCGCCGGCGTGATCGGCTCGTTGATCGGCTCGGCAGGCTTTGCGCTCGACCGGCCCGTACGCCGCATCGAGATGATTGGGGCGTTCCAACGTGTTTCCTCGATTGACGTAGAGCACATCGTGCGCGAGCGCCTGCGCGGCGGATTCGTCAGCGCGAACCTCGACATCGTGCAGCATTCGATTGAAGGGCTTTCGTGGGTGGACCATGCGCGTGTGCAGCGTCGCTGGCCGGACGCGCTCGTGGTGCAGGTTACCGAGCAGAGCGCGATCGCGCGCTGGGGCGATACGGGCCTGATCAACGCGCGCGGCGAGTTGTTCATCAAGGACGCACGCCACGTGCCGCCGGAACTGCCACGGCTCGAAGGCCCGGATGGCGCCGTGCACGACGTATCCGAAGTGTTCTTCGAGATACAGCCGCGGATGCTGGAGGCGGGATTGCCGATCAGCGCGTTGCGGCAGGACCCGCGCGGTGCGTGGGAGCTCGACCTGGTCAGCGGCGTCACGATCCGGCTCGGTCGGCGCCAGCTACAGGAACGGCTGGAGAGATTTCTCAAGTCGGCGGCGCCGCTGGTGGCCAGCCGTCCGAACGATATTGCGTTCCTCGATATGCGTTACTCGAACGGATTTTCCGTCGGCTGGCGCACGCCGGGCGCGCCGCAGGCGCGGCCCGCCAGTGGCGAGGAAGCGCCCATGAATCAGAAGCGGGATCAAGATGTCTAAGCGCAGTGAACGGAACCTGATTGTCGGCCTCGACATTGGCACGTCGAAGATCGTCGCGCTGGTTGGCGAGATCAAGGCGGATGGTGAAGTCGAGGTCATCGGCATCGGCTCGCATCCGTCGCATGGCCTGAAGCGCGGGGTGGTCGTCAATATCGACTCAACCGTGCAGTCAATCCAGCGTGCCGTGGAACAGGCGGAGCTGATGGCTGGCGTTGAGATCAACGCCGTCTACACCGGCATTGCCGGAAGCCACGTGAGAAGCCTGAACTCGCATGGCATCGTGGCGATCAAGGATCAGGAGGTCACGCCGGGTGACATCGCCCGCGTCATGGATGCCGCCCAAGCGGTCGCTTTGCCGGCCGACCAGCGGATCATTCACGTGATTCCGCAGGAATTCATCATCGACAGCCAGGAGGGCATCCGCGAGCCCATCGGCATGTCGGGCGTTCGCCTTGAGGCACGCGTCCATATTGTGACCGGCGCCGAAAGTGCCGCGCAGAACATCGTCAAGTGCGTGCAGCGCTGCGGACTTGAAGTCGAGGACATCGTGCTCGAGCAGTGGGCGTCAAGCTACGCGGTGCTCACTGAGGACGAGAAGGACCTTGGTGTCTGCCTGATCGACATCGGCGGTGGTACGACTGACATCGCGGTTTTCGCAGGCGGCGCGCTGCGCCATACCGCCGTCATCCCGATCGCCGGCGACCAGGTGACCAACGACATCGCAGTGTCCATGCGGACGCCGACGCAGTACGCCGAGGACATCAAGATCCGGTACGCGTGCGCATTGTCGCAGCTGGCGAATCCCGATGAGACCATCGAGGTGCCGAGCGTTGGCGATCGGCCGCCGCGCCGACTCGCCCGCCAGACGCTCGCTGAAATCGTTGAGCCGCGCTACGAGGAACTCTACAACCTGATTCGCGACGAGTTGCGCCGATCTGGTTTCGAGGAGGCGATTGCTGCCGGCCTCGTTCTTACCGGCGGTAGCGCCAAGATGGAAGGCGCGGTGGAGCTGGCCGAAGAGGTCTTCCACGTGCCCGTTCGGCTTGGTGTCCCGCAGGGCGTCTCGGGCCTCGGCGATGTGATCCGCAACCCCGTGCATGCCACGGGTGTCGGGCTGCTGCTGTATGCGCGCGCGCAGGCCGGCCCGGTTGCCAACTTTACCCCTGGACGCGCCGCGCTGAGCGTCCTCGAACGGATGAGATCCTGGTTCAAGGGCTACTTCTGATTTTCGTCTTTTTCCTAACGCTTCCGTACGCTTCATTCGATTTAAGGAGAGCAACATGTTCGAACTAATGGATGCCTACAGCCAGAGCGCTGTCATCAAGGTGCTCGGAGTCGGCGGCGCCGGCTGCAACGCGGTCGATCACATGCTCCTTGCTGGGATCGAGGGCGTCGACTTCGTCTGTCTCAACACCGATTCGCAGGTGCTTAAAAAGGCCAAGGTCAAGACGACGCTGCAGATAGGCACGAACATCACCAAGGGCCTCGGTGCGGGCGCTGATCCCGAGGTTGGCCGTCAAGCGGCGATGGAGGACCGTGATCGCATCGTCGAGCTGATCGAGGGCTGCGACATGCTCTTCATCACCGCCGGCATGGGTGGTGGCACGGGCACTGGTGCGGCTCCTGTTGTCGCTCAGGTTGCCAAGGAACTCGGCATTCTCACCGTCGCGGTGGTCACCAAGCCGTTCGCGATGGAAGGCGGCAAGCGCATGTTGATTGCCGAGCAGGGCATCGCCGAGCTCAGCAAGTATGTTGACTCGCTGATCACGATCCCCAACCAGAAGCTGCTGACGGTGCTCGGTCCGAAGACGCGTCTGCTTGATGCGTTCACCTCGGCGAATGGCGTGTTGCAGGGCGCGGTACAGGGCATCGCGGAGCTGATCACCCGCCCGGGCCTGATCAACGTCGACTTTGCCGACGTGCGTACCGTGATGAGCGAGACCGGCATGGCGATGATGGGTACCGGCCACGCCTCCGGCGAGGACCGTGCGCGCATTGCAGCGGAGATGGCCGTCTCCAGCCCGTTGCTCGAGGACATCAACCTGGCCGGTGCGCAGGGCATCCTCGTCAACGTCACCGCCGGCATGGATCTGTCGATCGGCGAACTCGACGAGGTCGGTAACACCGTCAAGCAGTACGCGAGCGAGGATGCGACCGTGGTCGTCGGCACCGTGATCGAGCCGGACATGCAGGACGAGATCCGCGTGACGGTCGTCGCGACCGGTCTGTGCCGGACGGAGGTCGGTCGTCTGGCGACGCCGGCGCCGGTCCTGGCGCGTACCGAGATGGGTCGCCCGCAGGTCGTGCGCGCGCGTCCGGCGCCGGTCGCCGCGCCCGACTACTCGGAGCTGGCACGCCGCCCGGCGATGGCGCGCAAGAGCGCCGTCGGCGACGGCCTGCGGATGGACTACGATTCGTCCGACGAGCTGCTCGACATCCCGTCGTTCCTGCGCCGGCAGGCTGACTGAGCCATGCCTCTCCTCCCGCCCGGCGGGAGGAGGGGATCTCCAATGCGGGATTCAGGACGACTAAATACCCTCGGCCGCGGTCGGCTGAGGGCGCAGCGGGCGACGTCGGCGCGCTGTGCAGACCCCGATCAGGCGCCTGCCGGCTGGCAGCGGCCGCCGTTGTCGGATTGTGTCCAAATGCAGTCAGGTCAACGGGTTGTCGCGGTTTTGCCGGCTGTGTTAGGGTGCGCGCAATGTGCCGACCTGTCGGCCGAATCCGTCGAGCTCGTCCGCCCGCATGTTGAACCAGCGCACGCTTAAGAACACGATCCGCGCCACGGGCGTCGGCCTGCATTCCGGCCAGAAGGTCTACATGACCCTGCGTCCGGCGGCCCCGAACACCGGCATCGTCTTTCGTCGCATCGATCTTGCCGAGCCGGTCGACATCGAGGCACGGGCCGAGAACGTCGGCGACACGATGCTCGGTACGACGCTGGTCAATGGCGATGTGAAGGTCTCGACGGTCGAGCACCTGTTGTCCGCCTTTGCCGGGCTCGGCGTGGACAATGCTTTCATCGATCTGAGTGCCGCCGAGGTGCCGATCATGGACGGCAGTGCGGGCCCCTTTGTCTTTCTGCTGCAGTCGGCGGGCATTGAGGAGCAGACGCTGCCCAAGCGCTTTGTCCGCATCCGCAAGTCCGTCGAGGTTCGCGACGGTGACAAGTGGGCGCGCTTCGACCCGTTCAACGGCTTCAAGGTCAACTTCGAGATCGAGTTCGACCACCCGATCTTCCGTCGCCATTCGCAGCGAGCGTCGATGGATTTTTCGACGACTTCGTTCCTGCGCGAAGTCAGCCGCGCCCGTACCTTCGGGTTCATGCGTGACCTAGAGAAGCTGCGCGCGCACAACCTCGCGCTCGGCGGCACGCTGGACAACGCGATCGTGCTGGACGATTTCAAGGTGCTGAACGAGGACGGACTCCGTTACGAGGACGAGTTCGTCAAGCACAAGATTCTCGACGCGATTGGCGACCTGTACCTGCTGGGCCACAGCCTCATCGGCGAGTTCAGCGGTTATAAGTCAGGCCATGGCCTGAACAATCGCCTGTTGCGTGCGCTGGTGGCGGACGTTTCCGCCTGGGAGGAAGTCACCTTCCGGGATCGTGCCGAGGCGCCGATCTCCTACGTGCCGGCCGCCGCCGTCGGCCACTAGGCCTTCGGACGCACGCGAACCTGCGTGCGGCTGATCTTGCCCTTCTGCGCTGCGGCTTCGATTGTGCTGACCAAGGCGGGCAGCGCGTAGCGCACCCGCGTTGCAAACGCGCCGCTGTCGACCAGTAGCGTCAGCACCCCACGCTCGTCGATGGATGCACCAAAAACGTGCGGGACGAGTTCGCTGGGCAGCAGCTGCTGCACCGCAGCAAGCACCCGATTGGCGCTTTCCATGCCCGCTTGCAGGCTCTTGAGCTTGGACTTATTTAACGCCAGTAACTCGCTGATGGGGATCGGTTTTCGCATTCTCAGGGCTGCCCGGAAAGGACGTATTCAGAGGAAAGTGGTTGATCCATAGAGGGTTTTTGTTGCATAGTCGCCGCCGCTGCACAAAAGCAAACCCGTCGAAAGGCGGCGACGCAAAGCTTCCGGTCTACGGCGCAAGCTTAGGATAGCGGGGTCGCCAGCGAAGACAGACAGGATAGTCTGCTTCATGCAGTTCCGTGCGTCTGTCCGCCCCACTGGCGGGCCGCACGAGGCAACTGCCGATCGTCGTCTTGGGTGCGATGGTCAACGGCCGCCGGTGCGGTGACCCTTGGAGGGTTGCCGGTCGTCCGGGTGGTCGATCAGCCCCCAGCTTCGTGCTGGGATCGATTTTGTGACCGGTCGGTTTGCCGACCGGTACCTGCGGTCCGCACCTCGGATCGCGTGGAACGAGTTCTGGAGCAACTGCCATGAACATCATCGTGTTCAGTCGTGAACGAGGCCGTGCGCGCCAGATCGACCTGCGTTCGCCGTGGTTCCTGGCCTTGGCCGGTTCCGCGCTGCTGCTCGTTTTCGGCGTCGTATTCTTTACCGGTTCCCTGCTCGGTGCCCATTGGGCCGAAACGCGCCCGGCACGGCAGCTCAAGACCTGGTCCGCCGAACTCGGCCGTCAGCGCGAGGATCTCGAGGCTGCCCGGCAGATGCTGCAGGAGAAGGTCGACGTGCTTGCCACACGGGTCGGCCAGATGAACGCGCATGTCATCCGCCTGGACGCGCTGGGCAAGCGCCTCACGCAGATGGCCGGCCTGAGCAAGGGCGAGTTCCATTTCGATAACGCTCCGCCGGTGGGCGGCGTGGACGCGGCCGGACAGCCGGCCGTCATGCCGATGCTGACCGACATGCTCGACCACCTGTCCGATCTGTTGGCGGACCGCGAGCGGCAGCTCGGAGCGCTGGAGAACCTGATTCTGACCCGCGAGCTGCGCCGGGAGGTCTACCCGCAGGGTCGGCCGGTCCAGACGGGGTTCATTTCCTCGTTTTACGGCGAGCGGGTCGATCCGT
>CAIYLH010000040.1 GCA_903927005.1 uncultured Pseudomonadota bacterium | reverse complement strand
GGCACGCGCGGGCAAGCCGGACACCTCGTCCGCGCAAGGCTAAGGATAGCGCGTGTCGGGGCGGCGGCATGAGCACCAGAGCAAGAAGCCAGTATTAGCGGGTTTCGCACCTCCCTGAGGGAATTGCTAGCGGGGGGCGCTTACGCTCGCGATATTCACGGACACGCAGACTAGCTAGCGAGTCGAGAAACTTGCTCAGGCGCAAGCGCTGGCATATGCTTAGGCATATGCATACTGTCAGGAAGGCAAACCAGTGACGACTGCACGCCATATCAGGCTCTTTCGAAACGGCCGAAACCAAGCCATCCGAATTCCACGGGAATTCGAGTTGCCCGGCACGGACGCCATTCTTTACCGCGAGGGCAACAGGTTGGTCATCGAAGCGGCCCCACCGTCGTCGCTGCTCGCCGTCCTGCGCAACCTTGAGGCTATCAGTGAGTCGTTGCCGGACTTCGTCGATGCACTGCCCGAGACGGTCGAACTCTAGTGCGATACCTGCTCGACACCAATATCGTCTCGCACCTGCTGCGCGATCCCCACGGGAAAATTGCTGACCGAATCAGGGCAGTGGGCGAAGAATCCATCTGCACCAGCATCGTCGTGACGGCCGAACTCCGCTACGGTGTCGCGAAGAAGACCTCGCCAATGCTCGCCGCACAGCTGGAGGCAGTTCTGAGTGCACTGGAGACGCTACCGCTCGAGGCGCCCGCCGACCAAGCGTACGGGCGCATTCGGACGCAACTCGAACGCGAGGGAACCCCGATCGGCGGAAACGACCTGCTGATAGCGGCTCAGGCGCTGGCACTTGGGTACACGCTCGTCACTGACAACGAACGCGAGTTCCGCCGTGTCGAAGGCTTGTCGATCGCGAACTGGCTGCGAACCTAGAGCTAGAGAACAGTTCGGACGCAAAACGAACAAGCCCGCGTGAGCGGGCTTTCGTAACTCCCCAAGGGAGTTGGTAGCGGGGGCATGATTCGGAATTCTAGGAACCTGAATTGCCACGAGATTCTCTTCGACTGAGAGCCCAGAACAAACGCTGCCGAGCGAGGAAACAAGGGCGCGTTAGCACGCCGGCTAAGTATTCTATATTTTACGGACAAAAATGCCTGAAATAGGGTAAAATACGGACACTCTTACCTCTCCGAGCACCTGAATGGCCTCCATGGCGGACACGATGCCTGAACTCGTCCTGGTCACGGAGACTGATGCGGCGGCCGCACGACGCGTGCGACGACTCGCGGCACAGGGAAGGCTACGGCGCTTATACCCGAGCATCTACAGCTCCAACGTAGACAGCCCGCCGGCAACGATCGTTTTGCGGCACTGGCAGGAGATCGTTGGGCACCTTCTGCCCGACGGCGTGATTTCCCATCGTTCAGCATTTGACAGCCGTCCTCATGAGGGCACCCTGTCCATCACTCGCGGCAAGACACGCCGAGACTTGCTATTGCCGGGACTGACCGTCCACATCGTGGGAGGGCCCGGCCCCCGACTTGAACCTCCAGCACCGGATACGCGCTTCGGTTCACTCTATCTCGCAAGTGACCCCCGGCGATTCTTGGAGAATCTCACGCGTGGGCGTGGCTGGAGTCATCGAGTGCTGCCGCAGAAGGACGTGGAGGCAGCGCTCGACCGCATGCTGATGGTCGGCGGTCCGCAGCGTCTGAACCAATTGCGCGATCACGCGCGCGAGATCGCACCTTCCTTAGGATACGAAGCGCAGTTCAAGCGCCTGAACAGCATCATCGGCGCGTTGCTCGGTACCCACGAAGCAAAACTTTTGACGGGCAAGCAGGCGCTCGCACGCGCCGCGGGCCGCCCTTACGATCCCAGTCGACTTGAAATCTTTGATTCGCTCTTCACCGCGCTCAATCAAGCCGAGTTGGAAAACATCGAAGATCCTGCGCCCACCGGCGTCGCGCGCGAGGATTTTGCGTTCTTCGAGGCCTATTTCTCCAACTACATTGAAGGTACGACGTTCGAGGTCGAGGAAGCCGAAGCCATCATCTTCGACGGCAAGATTATTGAAAACCGCAACGAAGACACCCATGACATTTTGGGAACCTTTCAAGCGGCGACCACCGCACCCTGGCGGGACTGCCTACCGCAAAGCGCCGATGAATTTCTCGTTTGGCTGCAAAACGTCAATGCACTCGTCATGCAACAGCGAGTAGACAAGAAACCGGGAGAATGGAAAGAAAAGGCTAACCAGGCTGGCAGCACTTACTTCGTGGTTCCGGAACTCGTCGTCGGGAGTTTGCGGGAAGGATTCGAACGGTTTCGCGCCCTGCGGCATCCCTTGGCGCAGGCCATCATGATCATGTTCGTGGTTGCCGAAGTGCACCCTTTCAGCGACGGCAACGGACGCACGGCACGGCTCGCCATGAATTGCATCTTGAGCGCACACGCTTTAAGCCGAATCATCATTCCAACAGTCTACCGAGAAGACTACCTGTTGCCCTTAAAGGCGTTGAGCCACAACAGAATTGCCGAACCGCTCATCAGATCCTTAACCCGAGTGCAGCGATGGTCCGCAGCCTTCGATTACTCATTGCCACGATCGCAATTGCGCGAATCGCTCACCCGGTGCAATGCGTTTCAGGAGGATCTGCGCGGCTACAAATTACTGTTTCCGCCCGCGAAGCCGGTTTCTTAGGCAGCGCGCGTGGACCTCGCAAGTGGTCGATTAGCGGCCTGAGCCGATTTGACCGTCGACCGCGCCGACATCGACCGCGCTTAGAGGCACTGACGGGATGGGATCCCTCGCTGGAAGATGGCAGATCAGGCCTGATCGCACCGGCTCGCGGCACCCATGGATTTGACCAGCGCGGACGGCCTGCGGGACTCTGACGCAGGCGAGCAACCCTGGGGCCAAGGCGTCGCAAATCCGGCCGGCGGAAACGAAAAAGCCCGCGTGAGCGGGCTTTCGTAACTCCCCAAGGGAGTTGGTAGCGGGGGTAGGATTTGAACCTACGACCTTCGGGTTATGAGCCCGACGAGCTGCCAGACTGCTCCACCCCGCACCAGATCGAGCCGGGGATATTACGCGCCCACACGTCGACTTGCAACGCCAATCAGGGCATTGCGCGGGCGATCGTCTCGACCAGGGAGCTATTAAACAGGCCGAGCACGAGTACGGCCAGCGCGTTCAGGCTGAGCAGGAACTTCAGCGCCGGCCCCGCCGTCACCGTGATCTCCCCAGCGGCGGGTTCGAAGAACATCACCTTGACGATGCGCAGGTAGTAGAACGCACCCACGACCGAGAACAGCACGGCCACGATGGCGAGCCAACTCAGCCCAACATCGAGCACCGCCTGGATCACGTACAGCTTCGAGAAGAAGCCAACGAACGGTGGCACGCCTGCGGTGCTGACCATCAGGAAAAGCATCATCCAGGCAAACCACGGATTGCTCTGCGCCAGTCCGCGGAAGTCCTCGATCCGATCGGCCTCAAAGCCCTTGCGACTCATCAGAATGATCATCGCAAACGAACCGAGCGCCATCAGGACATAGGTGACCGTATAGAACAGCGCCGCCCTATAGCCGAACTGCGTCCCGGCGATCAGGCCGAGCAGAATAAAGCCGACATTCGAGATCGTCGAATACGCGAGCATGCGCTTGAGGTTGGTCTGCGCGACAGCAACGACATTGCCGACACCAATCGACAGCACGGACAGAACGATCAGCATGTCCTGCCAGGCGCCAACCGCCCCACCCAGACCCTCCGCCAGAACCCGCAGGGTAAGCGCAAAGTAGGCAAGCTTCGGGGCCGCCGACAGGAACATGGTCACCGACGTTGGAGCGCCGTGGTAGACGTCCGGAATCCACATGTGGAACGGAACAGCGCCGAACTTAAAGGCGATGCCAGCCAGCACGAATGCGAGTCCAAACAGCAGACCAATGTTGCTACCGGCGCCCGCGTTCACACGCTCCGCGAGTGCCGCAAGGTCGAAGGTTCCTGTCACGCCATAAAGAATCGAGATGCCGTAGAGCAGCGCACCGGAAGCGATCGCACCGAGGACGAAGTACTTCATCGCCGACTCCGCCGCGACCGGCGAGTCCCGATCGAACGCCACCAGCGCGTACTGCGACAGCGCCAGCACCTCGATGCCCATGTACATGGTCAGCAGGCTGCCAGCCGACACCATCACGAACAGCCCGAGCGTCGCGAACAACGCCAGAACGAAGTACTCGCCGCGGAACAGGCCGCGCTGGATCAGGTAATCGCGCGAGTAGAGGAACACCGCGGCGACCGTGCCGCAGGCGATCAGCTTGATGAACCGCGCGACGCCGTCGACGACGAACATGCCATTGAAGCCAACGTGACGGCCTTCCGGCAAGCCCGCCACGAGCACGGCTGTCGCCGCCAGGCTCGCGATGCTCAGCAGATAAGTCAGGTGGCGCTGCCGGTCCGAGAGGAACAGATCGACAACCAGCACGACGCTGGTGGCGAGCAGCAGCAGCATCTCGGGCGCCGCGAGCGAGAGGGAATTGGCCAGGGTCAGGTTCATGGATTCGAGCCTCTGCGTCTCACAGCTTGCTGACGGACATCAGTTGCGCGAGGTGCCGCAGCGTCGGCTCCATCACGTCGGTCAACGGCTTCGGGTAGAGGCCGAGTGCCAGCACGGCGACCGCGAGTACGCCGAGCACCAGCGCTTCCCGGCCGTTCAGATCCTTAAGCGAGGCGACACCTTCGTTCGCCACCGCCCCAAATACGACCCGCTTGACCATCCACAGGGTGTAGGCCGCGCCAAGGATCAGGGTGGTGGCCGCGACGAACGCGAACCAGAAGCTCGCCTTGAAGCTCGCCAGGATCACCAGGAACTCGCCGACGAACCCGGACGTCCCCGGCAGCCCGGCGTTCGCCATCGCGAACAGCACCATGAAAGCGCCGAAGATCGGCATCGTGTTGATGACGCCGCCGTAGGCCGAAATCTCGCGCGTGTGCAAACGGTCGTAAAGCACGCCCACGCAAAGGAACATGGCGCCGGCAATCAGGCCGTGCGAGATCATCTGCACCATCGCACCGGTGAGCGCAAGCGTGACGCCGTCGAAGTGCCCGGTACTGGCGACGATCTCGTAACCGACGAAGCAACCGAGCGTCACGAACCCCATGTGCGCAATCGACGAGTACGCGATCAGCTTCTTCATGTCCTGCTGAACAAGCGCGACGAGCCCGATGTAGACCACCGCCACCAGCGACAGTCCGATCACCAGCATGTCGAGTGAATGGGAAGCATCCGGTGTGATCGGCAGACTGAAGCGCAGGAAGCCGTAGCCGCCCATCTTCAGCATGATCGCAGCCAGGATGACCGAGCCGCCCGTCGGCGCCTCGACGTGCGCATCTGGCAGCCAGGTGTGCACTGGCACCATCGGCACCTTGACGGCGAACGCCGCAAAGAACGCCAGGAAGATCAGCATCTGCTCATTGTGCGTCAGCGGCAGCGCGTACAGCGTCGCCAGGTCGTAGCTGCCGGCCTTCAGGTACATGTAGACCAGCGCGACCAGCATCAGCACAGAACCGAGGAACGTATACAGGAAGAACTTGATGGTCGCGTAGATGCGCCGCGTACCGCCCCAGATACCGATGATCAGGAACATCGGGATCAGCATGGCCTCCCAGAACACATAGAAGAGCAGCGCGTCGGCAGCGGAGAACACGCCGATCATCAGGCCTTCCATGATCAGGAACGCCGCGAAATACTGGCTCGGCCGCTTCTCTATCACCGTCCATCCGGCGATGATCACCAGCACCGTCGAGAACGCCGTCAACAGGATCAGCGGCAGCGATATGCCATCGACGCCCAGGTGGTAATCGCTATGCAGACCCGGCACCCACGGCATCCGTTCGGCAAACTGCAGCGCAAATGTCGTGGTATCAAAACCCGTGTAGAGCGGGATGGTCGCAACGAACACCGCGAGCGCGACACCGAGCGCCAACCAGCGCGCGAGACTCGCACGGGAGTCGCCGACCAGCATCACGAGCACACCACCGACGACCGGCAGCCAGGTGAGAAAGCTGAGCAAGGGGAAGTTCATCGTGTCGGTTCCGTTATCCGCGGCTCAGGCCTGCGACAGCAGCCACGCGAGCATCGCCGCGAGGCCGATGATCATCGCGAACGCGTAGTGATAGAGATAGCCCGACTGAATGTGGCGGGTGACCGCCGCAAGCCAGTCGACAGAGCGCGCTGAGCCGTTCACCAGCACCCCGTCAATGATCATTTCATCGCCGACCCGCCAGAACAGCCGGCCTATGCTGCGGGCGCCGGCCGCGAGCACGTGCTCGTTGAACCAGTCGAAGCCGTACTTGTGCTCCAGCACTCGGTAGACCAGTGCAAACCTGGCGCGCAGCGCGACCGGAATGTCAGGACGCTTGAGATAGAGGAACCAGGCCGAGGCGACACCCGCGAACGCGAGGTAGACCGCCGGCGAGTGGAACGCATGCAGGATGAAGCTGCCCTGCCCTTCGTACTCGCGACCGATCTCCGCCAGCACATTGTGCTCGGGCCGCACGAAGATAGCGCCGTCGAAGAAGCCGCCGAACAGCACCGGGCCGACCGTGATCCAGCCGATGACGACCGACGGGATGGCCAGCAGGATCAGCGGCAGCGTGACGACCCATGGGCTCTCGTGCAGATGCTCGCGCGTGTGCGCGTCCATCCGCTCTTTGCCATGGAAGGTCATAAAGATCATGCGGAAGGTGTACAGGGCGGTGATGAAGACGCCGGCCGTCACGCAAAACAGCGCATAGGACGCGCCCGGCGCATGCGACAGGGAGACCGCTTCGATCAGGGCATCCTTGGAGAAGAAGCCTGAGAAGCCGGGGAAGCCGATCAGCGCGAGCGCCCCAAGGAGCGACGTCCAGTAGGTGATCGGCAAGTACTTGCGCAGACCGCCCATGTTGCGCATGTCCTGCTCATGGTGCATCGCGATGATGACCGAGCCGGCGCCGAGGAACAGCAGCGCCTTGAAGAACGCATGCGTCATCAGGTGGAAGATGCCGGCGGCATAGGCCGAAGAGCCGAGCGCGACCGTCATGTAGCCCAGCTGGGACAGCGTCGAGTAGGCAACGACTCGCTTGATGTCGTTGTTCACGATGCCGAGGAAGCCCATGAACAGCGCGGTAGTGGCACCGATCACCATCACGAAGCCGAGCGCAGTCTCGGACAGCTCGAACAGCGGCGACATGCGCGCCACCATAAAGATACCGGCGGTCACCATCGTTGCAGCGTGGATCAGCGCCGAGATCGGGGTCGGGCCTTCCATCGAATCCGGCAGCCACACGTGCAGCGGCACCTGCGCGGACTTACCCATCGCGCCGATGAACAGGCAGATGCACACCAGCGTCATCGCATTCCAGGGCTGGCCCTCGAACAGCGTGAACGACTGCTGCGCGATCAGCGGCGCCGAATGAAAGGCGACGCCGTAGTCCAGCGAACCGGTGAAATGGACGATCGCGGCAATGCCGAGCAAAAAGCCGAAGTCGCCGACGCGGTTGACCAGGAACGCCTTCATGTTGGCGAAGATCGCCGTCGGGCGGGTGTACCAGAAGCCGATCAACAGGTAGGAGATCAGGCCGACCGCTTCCCAGCCAAAGAACAGCTGCAGGAAGTTGTTGCTCATCACCAGCATCAGCATCGCGAAGGTAAACAGCGAGATGTAGGCGAAGAAGCGCTGGTAGCCGGCGTCGTCGTGCATGTAACCGATGGTGTAAATGTGCACCATCAGCGACACGAACGTCACGACGCACATCATCAGCGCAGTCAGGTGGTCTATCAGGAAGCCGACCTGCATTTGGATGCCATCAGCGACGAGCCAGGTGTAGACCGGCGCGTTGTAGGTCGCGACCCCGTCGACCAGCATGCCCTTCAGCACCCACGCGGACAGCGCGAACGAGGTCGCAACGCCGAGGATGGTGACGGTGTGTGCGCCGGCGCGGCCGATCACCCGACCGAAGAGGCCCGCAAGGATCGCCGCGATAAGCGGCGCAAGCGGGATCGCAAGATAGACGTTCTGCATCATCAGCCCCGCATCGTGTCCAGGTTCTCGACGTTGATGCTCTTCTTTTCACGGAACAGCACGACGAGGATCGCAAGCCCAATCGCCGATTCGGCGGCAGCCACCGTCAGGATGAAGAAAACGAACACCTGACCGTGAATGTCGCCCAGCCAGCGGCTGAACGCGATGAAGTTGAAGTTGACCGCCAACAGCATCAGCTCGATGCACATCAGCAGCACGATGACGTTCTTGCGGTTGAGGAAGATCCCCGCCACGGCAATGCTGAACAGCACGCCCGCAAGCAGCAGGAAGTGCGGCAGGCCGATCATGGGTAGTTCTCCGAGTCGACCTTGATAATCCGCAGACGATCATTGCGGCGCACGGCGACCTGCGCGCTGACGTCCTGCTTCTTGTGACCGGGCCGATGGCGCATCGTCAAGGCAATGGCCGCCACGATCGCGATCAGCAGCACGACCGCCGCCAGCTGGAACGGCAGCATGTAGTCGGTGTAAAGCACCGCACCGAGCTCATGCACGTTCGAGTAGTGCTCAGGCAGGGGCGGCGCCTCGATCGCGAGATTGAGGCCGAGGTGGCGGGCCCAGACCACGTAGGCGATCTCTGAAATCATGATGCCGGCAACCAGCGCACCTAGCGGCGCGTAGCGCGTAAGTCCGGCCCGCATCTCCTCGACGTTGACGTCCAACATCATGATCACGAACAGGAACAGCACCATCACGGCGCCGACGTAGACCAGCACCAGCACGATTCCCAGGAACTCAGCCTCGAGCAGCAGCCAGAGCGCTGCACTTTCGAAGAACGCGAGCACCAAAAACAGCGCCGCGTGGACCGGGTTGCGTGACAGCACGACGCCGATGGAGGCACCCACCAGCATGGTCGCGAACACGTAGAAAAGTATCGTTGTCAGCACGTTGCAAACCTAGCGTTGGCGTTCAGCGGTACGGCGCGTCAGCGGTCTTGTCGGCCGTGATCATCGCCTCGTAGCGCTCGCCCACGGCGAGCAGCTTGTCCTTGCTCATGATGTTCTCGCCGCGGTTCTCCATGTGGTACTCGTGGATCCGCGTCTCGACGATCGCATCGACCGGGCAGGCTTCCTCGCAGAAGCCGCAGAAGATGCACTTGAACAGGTCAATGTCGTAACGCGTCGTGCGGCGGGTACCGTCCGCGGACACGTCCGACTCGATGGTAATGGCCAGCGCCGGGCAGACCGCCTCGCACAACTTGCAGGCGATGCAGCGCTCTTCCCCGTTCGGGTAACGACGCAAGGCGTGCAGCCCGCGGTAACGGACCGACTGCGGCGCGCGTTCCTCGGGATAGTGAACCGTGAATTTTGGCTTCCACAGGTACTTGAACGTGACGGCGAGCCCCTGGAGGAGCTCACCGAGCAGAAGCGTCTTGGCAATGCTGCGTACTGAAGGCATGGCGAGTAGTGGCTCCTCAGCCGAAGTGCGACCAGGGTCCGATCCGCATCCACACCATCCCGCACTCGACAATCAGCCAGACGAGCGTCAGCGGAATGAACACCTTCCAGCCCAGCCGCATGATCTGGTCATAGCGGTAACGGGGGAAGGTGGCGCGGAACCACAGGAAGCAGAACAGGAACCAGCAGATTTTAACGAACAGCCAGAGGAACGACGGCTGCGCGAGCAGCGACGTATCCGACAGCAGTCCCTGGAAGGGCGACAGCCAGCCACCCATGAACAACACCGCGGCGAGAGTCGCCACGAGGATCATGTTGGCGTATTCGGGCAGCGCGAACAGCGTCGCGAACGAGGCCCCGGAATACTCGACGTGGAAGCCAGCGACGATCTCGGACTCTCCCTCGACCACGTCGAACGGCGCGCGGTTCGTCTCGGCAATGCCCGAGATGAAGTAGATGATCATCAGCGGAAACAGCAGCACCATGTTCCAGGTGAGCATGCTGCCTGACTGGGCACGCACGATGTCCGACAGGTTCAGGCTGCCGGCCGCCATCAGCACGCCGACCAGCGCGAAGCCCATCGCGATCTCGTAGGCGACAATCTGCGCGGCGGAGCGCATCGCGCCAAGCATCGCGTACTTGGAGTTCGAGGCCCAGCCGGCGAGGATGATGCCGTAGACACCCAGCGAGGTCATCGCCAACACGAACAGCAGGCCCGCGTCGACGTCCGCCAGCACGAACACTGGCGAGAACGGCACGACCGCCCAGACAGCGAGCGCGGTCGTCAGTGCGATCAGCGGCGCGAGCAGAAACACTACCTTGTCGGCCTTTGCCGGCAGCAGCACTTCCTTGAGCAGCAGCTTGATCACGTCGGCGAACGGCTGCGCCACTCCCTTCAGGAACGGCAGGCCGAACATGCGGATCTGGTTCGGACCGATGCGGATCTGCATCCAGCCGATGATCTTCCGCTCGATCAGCGTCAGGAACGCGACCGAGACGACGACCGTCATCATCACGCCGACGATTTCGGCGAACACGATGATCAGGTGCTGCAGGTACAGCGGGATCTGGTTCCAATACGCGAGGATAGTGCTCATGGCGACTCAGTACGCTACGGCGGGCCGCGACGCGGTCCGGGTCTGCTGCAGCGCCGGCGCCCGGCGCACGATCGGATCGGTCTGGTAGATCGGCAGGCTCGTCAGCTGGCCGGGCACCGGCCCCTGCACCTGCCATGAGCCGCGGTAGGCGGTGTCGGCGCCCTGCCCCGCCAGCGCCCCGAGCGCGGCGACGAATTCCTGGCGAACGTCCTCGGACGACTCATAGTCGAAGCCGGCAAGGTCCAGCAGGTTGCCGAGCACGCGCAGGACCTTCCAGCCCGGACGCGACTCGCCCACCGGACGGGCGACGGCCGTGAAGCTCTGCCAGCGGCCCTCGAGATTAACGAAGCTGCCCGAGGTCTCGGCGAAAGTCCCTATCGGCAGCACGATGTGCGCATGGCGTCGTACCGACGCCGGCGCGAAAGGCGTCAACGCCAGCACGAAGCGCGCCTTGCCGAGCGCGGCCTCCGCCGCTTCGCCAAACGCGGTATCCAACGCCGTTTCCACGCCGCCGAACAGAACGTAGGCATCTAGTCCCGCAGCCAGCATCGCGCCGGCCGCAAGGCCCGTCCGGGTAGCCGCCCTGCCGCCTGCCTGGCGGTGAGGCAGCAGACCTGCCAGCGAGGCGCCGGCGGCATTGGCGCCGCCCGGCAGGTAGCCCAGCGTGGCGCCGGCAAGCGCCGCGACAGCGGCAGCCACCGCACGCAGATCGGCGTAGGCCGGATGACGCTCGGCGAGGCCGCCGAGCAGCACAAGCCGGCGCGTTCCGCTCGCCAGCGCTCTGGCGGCGGCCATCTGGACGTCACCAGGGGCAGCGGCGCTGGCCAGCAGCGCAGGCAGCGGCTGGCCCGCGGCCTCGGCCACGGCCCGACCGATGCTGGCAAGCTCTGCGACCATGGCCGCGACGGGCACAGTGCGGTAGGCGGCGACCGGGAAGAGGTAATCAAACTCGGCGGGATTCACGAAGGCGACCTGTGCGTTGTTCGCCACTGCCGCCTTGCGCAGGCGGTGCGCGAACACCGGCGCCTCCTGGCGCAGGTCAGCGCCGACGACGAGCACGCCGTCCAGCGTCTCAAGCTCCGCCAGCGGCAGCCCCAGGCCCGGCAGTACGGCGTCGGCCCCCTGATCGCGAGTGTCTAGCTGGCGCAGGCGGTGATCGAGGTTGGAGATCCCAAGACCCCGCGCGAGACGCGCAAGCAGGTAAGCCTCCTCGGAGGTGGCCGAAGGCAGCGACAGAACGCCAATGCGATCGGCACCAAAGCCGGCAACGCCGTCCTTGAGCGCAAGCGCCGCAGCCTCGAGCGCGACCTCCCAGGTCGTCGGCACAAGCTCGCCGTTCCGGCGGATCAGCGGCGTCTCGAGTCGATCCTCGGCGTAGACCCCTTCGTAGGAGAAACGATCACGATCGGCGATCCAGGTCTCGTTGACAGCCTCGTTGGCGCGCGGCACGACGCGCATCAGCTTGCCGCGGCGCACATGTGCGTTGAGGTTCGTGCCAACAGCGTCATGCGGCGACACGATCGGCTGCTGCACCATCTCCCAGGAGCGGCCCTGGTAGCGGAACGGCTTGGAGTTGAGCGCACCGACCGGGCACAGGTCGATGATGTTGCCGCTCATCTCGTGATCGACGCTCTTCTCGATGAAGGTGCCAATCTGGGTCTGCTCGCCGCGGCCGATAGTGCCGAGCTCCTGCAACCCTGCGATCTCGGCGGTGAAGCGCACGCAGCGCGTGCAGTGGATGCAGCGCGTCATGTCGGTCGACACCAACGGACCGATGTTCTTGTCCTTGACGACCCGCTTGGTCCCCTCGTAACGCGCGGCATCGCGCCCGAAACCCATCGCCAGGTCCTGCAACTCGCACTCGCCGCCCTGATCGCAGATCGGGCAGTCGAGCGGATGGTTGATGAGCAGGAACTCCATCGTCGCCTTCTGCGCGGAGATGGCCCTCGGGCTCTTCGTGAAGATCTTCATGCCTTCAGCAATCGGCGTCGCGCAGGCCGGCAATGGCTTGGGCGCCTTCTCGACCTCGACCAGGCACATGCGGCAGTTTGCCGCGATCGATAGCTTCTCGTGATAGCAGAAGCGCGGCACGTAGACGTTCACAGCGTCCGTGACGTGAATGATCATCTGGCCCTTGCGACCCTGGACCGCAACGCCGTTGACTTCTAGATTGACGATATCCTGGCTCATGCGCTTCGTACCCGGCTCGGCATCACGCGGCTCGCCGCGCGGGATCGTCGACGATGCTTCGACCGCCGTTCTCGATCATGTATTCGAACTCGTGACCGAAGCGCTTGATGAAGCTCTGCACCGGCCAGGCGGCCGCATCGCCGAGCGCACAGATGGTGTGCCCCTCGATGCGATTGGCGACATCGACCAGCAGGTCGAGGTCGGATTTCTTGCCCTCGCCCGCCATCACGCGGCGTACCAGGCGATTCATCCAGCCGGTGCCCTCGCGGCACGGCGTGCACTGACCGCAGGACTCGGCCTTGTAGAAGCGGGTCAGGCGCTCGAGCACCTTCACCATGCAGGTGGTCTCGTCCATGACGATGACCGCCGCTGAACCCAGCGAACTGCCCGCCTTGCGCAGGGAGTCGTAGTCCATGTTGGCAGCCATGATCAGCTCGGCCGTTAGCACCGGAGTCGACGAACCGCCGGGAATCACGGCCTTGAGCTTGCGGCCGTCCTTCATCCCGCCACAGACGTCCTCAAGCATCTCCTTGAACGGGATGCCGAGCGGCAGCTCGTAGTTACCGGGACGTGCAACGTGGCCGGTCACCGAAAACACGACCGTGCCACCGGAGTTCGGCACGCCGAGGTCCGCGAACCACTTCGCGCCCTTGCGCATGATGGTCGGCACCGAGGCATAGCTCTGAGTGTTGTTGATCGTGGTCGGCCGGCCGTACAAGCCAAAGCTCGCCGGG
>CAIYLH010000039.1 GCA_903927005.1 uncultured Pseudomonadota bacterium | reverse complement strand
GCGGGCCGCGATTTCTCGCTCTCGACGATCCCGGTCGGCACGAAGGCCGGACTAAGCACGGTCACGCCGAGAGACGCATCCTGTGCGCGAAGCTCCTTGTGGAGGGTTTCACTGAGAGCGACGACCCCATGCTTGCTCACGGAGTAGGCGGCAAGGTTGGGCTCCGACAGGAAGCCGGCGGCCGATGCAGTATTGACGATGCGGCCCTCCCGGCCCTGCTCGAGCATGCGCGGCACGAATGTGGACACGCCGTGGATGACGCTCCACAGGTTCACGTCGAGCATCCATCGCCAGTCGGCGAGGGTCGTCTCCAGGATAGGCTTGGTGACGACGACGCCGGCGTTGTTGAACAGCACCGTCACGAAGCCGAAGCGCCGGAACGCGGCATCGGCGAGCGCCTCGAGCGCTGCGCGATCGCGGACGTCAACGACCTGGCTGATGCACTCGGTGCGCGGTGCCAGCTCGGCCTCTGCGCGACCGAGTGCCGCAGCATCGATGTCCGCGAGAACAAGACGCATGCCGCGATCGGCGCAGGCGCGGGCGATGGCAAGGCCGAGGCCGCTCGCGGCGCCGGTGACGACGGTGACGCCGCCTTCGAATTCGAAATCGGCGGCGCGTTGCGGCCACACGTTCGGATCAGTTGCGGGAGTGGTGGTCACGGTCGGTACCCTGGTTTGGTGGTCGCTGGGATGCTTGTTCGATCAGCTCGTGGTGCGTCGCTCATGAGGTTGCCAGACGCCACGCCTTCTCCGCCACCGGCCGGGCCTGGCGGCCGACGTCCGCGGCGTCGCGGTCGGCGGCGTTGCCGGACTCGGCACGCTTCGCGATCCCCTGCAGGATCGCCGCGAGGCGGAACATGCTGAACACGATGTAGAAGCGCCAATCTGTCGCGACCGCGGCCCCAGTACGCCGGGCGTATGCGGCCGCGTAGTCCTGCTCGCGCGGTATCCCGAGCGCGTCGATCGGTTCCCCGGCCCAACCGCGGAAGAGCGTCGGCTCGAGGTGCCACGCCATGAGGTGATACGCGAAGTCCGCGAGCGGGTCCCCGATGGTCGCCAGCTCCCAGTCGAGGACCGCGACGATCCTGGGCTCCGACGAGTGAAAGACGATGTTGTCGACCTTGTAGTCACCGTGGACGATGCGCGCGCCGGACTCCGGCGGTGCGTTCCGGGGCAGCCACTCGATGATGCGCTCCATCTCATCGATCGGGTCGGTCAGGGATGCACGATATTGCCTTGTCCAGCGTGCGACCTGCCGTTCGATGTAATTTCCGGCGCGTCCGAAGTCCTCGAGCCCCACCGCCACCGGATCAATCGAATGCAGCGCGGCGATAACGGAGTTCATCGCGTCGAAGTGGGCTGCGCGCTCCGTCGGCGCCAGTCCCGGCATCCTCGAGTCCTCGAAGATGCGCCCGACGACGAAGTCCATGACATAGAACGGCGTGCCGACGATCGCGGGATCCGTGCACAGGCCGTACACGACCGGCACCGGCACCGTCGTGCCGCGCAGGGCCTCGAAGACGCGGTGCTCCCGTTCTATCGCGTGGGCGCTCGGCAGCAGGACACCGAATGGCTTGCGACGCAGCACGTAGTCGGCGCCGGACGTCGCGATCCGGAAGGTGGGGTTCGACTGGCCACCCCGCAGCGGCGACACCTCGATCGGGCCGCAGAAGCCGGGGACATTCGCCTCGAACCAGGGCTGCAGGGCGGTCGGATCCGGGGATTGAGGAGGGGTGCTCATGCGCCCGCCGGTGGCAGCCTGCGGCACAGGATCTGTCCCATTCGCGTAGCTCTCTGAAAGATATGAATTTAAACCCTACAGGGCGGTGCGGGCGGCGTCTTGCGACCAACAGTCGACCCGCGCACGGCCGACAGCTGGGCTGACGATTATTCCCAAGCATGCGCTTGCTTGGTGGCCGAATTCGGGACTATGATCGGGCACGAGGGGGGCAACGACCTCCCCGTGCCTGACGTCAGGATCGAGGGGGACAGCATGATTGCGAACTGTGCAGCGACGCTCCACGCAGAGCAGATCCAGGCTCCGACCCGCCGTCGATCGATGATCATGACGCCGGACCGGATCGTCTACTCCGGCCTGCTCGGCGCGCCGTCACGCCGGATGTTCGGCGCGCACACGGTCTACGTCGCCCACGAGAGTCCGTTCGAGATCGCCATCGACGGCGAGCCTCGCCAGCGCGCCTGGCTCGCGGTGGTCGGCGCCAACCAGGTCCACGAGATCACCTCGAGCGACCGCCTCGTGCGCGACATCCTGATCGAACCGGAGTTCGCGACGCTCGCCGATCTCGCGCCGTTCGACCAGCGCGGTGTCTGTGCCCGCACCGACGAATACCTGCAATTGCAGCAAGCCTACGAAGCCTGGCTTGCCGGACGGGACTTCACCGACGCGCCGGTCACCGAGCTCGACCGGTTCTTCTTCGGCCGGGAGTTCGCCCCGCGTGCGCTCGATGCCCGCATCCAGCGCGTCGTAGTCCGGATCCGCACGAGCCCGAACGCCCAGTTCTCCGCCGCCGACTGCGCCAGGCTGACCGGCCTGTCGTTCTCGCGCTTCGTGCACCTGTTCAAGCAGGAGATCGGGATGACTTTCCGCGCGTTCTGCGCCTGGAAGCGTGCCCGCGCCGTGCTGCCATCGATGACGGGGCCGTGCAACCTCACCGAGCTCGCTCTCGAGGCCGGCTATCCGGATTCGACGCATTTCAGCCACTCGATCCGGCGGATCTTCGGGCTACGCCCCCGCGACATCCTGGCCGGGTCGCGCCGGCTGTCGCTGCATTGCGCGGACGCGGACCGGGCCGTGTGGGTGCCGGGACTCGGCACCGCCTCACCGCGCCACCGTTCACTGTCCGCTGGTGCCTGACGCTCCTCCGACGGGGCGACGGGCGCCGGCGCCCGTCGTCATCGATGCGACCAACACCCGGCAACGGATCCTGAACGCCGCGGCGCGGTTGTTCCGGGAGCGCGGCTTCCATGCGACGACGACGCGGGCCATCTCGGAGATCGTCGGGATGCTGTCCGGCAGCCTGTTCCATCACTTCAAGTCGAAGGAACAGATGCTGTTCGAAGTGATGAACGACGCCGCCACGCAGCTGTGCGTGAAGGCGGACGCGGTCGTCGCGGCAGGCGGCGATCCGCGGACTCGCCTGCGCGCCCTCATCCAACTCCAGCTCGACTGCCTGATCGGCGAGGAGACGCGCGACTACTATGCCGTGCTGATCGCCGAATGGCGCGAACTCGACGGTGCGGCCAAGCCCGCGCTGACGGCGCTGCGCGGCCATTACGCCTCAATCTGGAACACAACGCTGGAAGACTGCGCGCGCGCGGGGCTGCTGCGCTCCGATCCCCAGGTGATGAAGTTCGTGCTGCATGGCTCGATCAACTGGGCGAGCACGTGGTTCAAGCCCGGGGGGCGCCTGTCACTCGAGGACTACGCGCAGATCCTCGAGGACCTGATGCTGCGATCCGGCGTCGGTACCGCGGACTAGGACGCGCGCACGCGGACGCGGTGCTTCGCCACCAGCAGTGCCGGCCGGTATGACTGCTTCGTCCTGCGGAAGTTGGCGAGTCCCAGGTCCTGCTCGAAGTTCAGCCACTGCAGGTCGGATCCAAACCGCCGCGCGAGGTCCTGGAACAGGTGCGGGAAGATGCCGTCGTACGCGCTGCGGCCCTTCGCGAAGCGAACGGCGAGCACACCGGGATTGAGCCACTCAACAAGCACGAAGCCGATCGGGATGGCACCGGCCACGTGCAGGAACCCGAACAGCGCGCCGCCCGGGCGTAGATCCTCGAGCGCTGCGCGACATGCGGCAGCATCGGCACCGTCGGGACCGTGCTGCTTGTCCGTGCACCAACCCTCCAGTACCGCAACGGCGGCGCCCCGGTCAGCCCGATCGAGTGGGCGAACCTCGACCGGTGTCGCGGCCAGGAGCCGTGACAGCGCGTGTCGCTTGGGGCCGAGTCCGGCGTCGACATAATCGATGAATGGGGCTGACCGATACAGGTAGTCGGCGTCGTCGCGCAGCGCCCGCGACACGATCGTCGGCGGATCCATGCTCCGCAGCACGGACTCGGCGACCGGATAGAATTCCGCGTCCCGGCCCTGCAATTCCCCAAGCACCGCGAGCGGCGCCGTGGCGAGATCGAACAGCGGGATCAGCACCGGGGCGCCATCATAGGCCAGCCCCGACACGCACGGCCAGGGTCCGGGCAGGTATTCGTAGCGATGCGCCTGCGCGAACAGACGTAGGTTCGAGTACGTACCATCCGACGGCGCGAGCTCGGCCAGCGGGCGCCGGATGGCCGCGAGGCGCGCCTCGATGTCGACGGCATTCTCCGGCCCGAGCGGAACGCCAGTCCGCGCCGGGCGTCCACCCGTCGTCACCGCGGGAACGTCCCCGGCGGCGGCCCCATCACGGCCGGACCAGCAAAACACTGCGCGAGCCGCATCCATTCCTCAGCGACCGGACCGATGACCTCGAGACCCGTGTCGAGATGGTGGCGGCGCTGCGTCACGACGAGGCAGAAGTCGAGCGCAGGCCCGCGCACGGCGGCGTCTCCCGACTGCGCACCCCAGGTCCAGCGTTCGCCACCCTCCCCCTCTAGGTCGACGTACGGGGTTGGGCCGGGTGCCGGCAGCCCGCGGTTGGCGAACGACCAGCCGAAGGTCAGGACGCCGAGATGCGCGAGGTGGCGCAGGCGCGCCGTGACCGGTCGTGCGCGGCCGAGTGCGTCGTAGACGTCCTGCCCATGGGCCCAAGTCTCCATGAGGCGCGCGGTCGCGAATGATCGTGCGCTCATGTCGGGTCCGAACCAGGGCAGCCGGCGCTTCGGGTCGAGCGTCGCCAGCAGCGCTGACTCGGCCTGGTAGCAATCCCGCCAGAATGCCGCCAACGAAGGCCCGTCCAGGTGCGCATAACGTCGACGGGCCAACTCGCTGACCTCCATGCCGCCGGCCAGCGTGCCCTCGAGCGCGGCCTGCTCGGCGCGGAACGCATCGCGATTCCGGGCCGCGAGGACGGCGATCTCGTCGAACAGACATAGGTGCGCGATCTCGTCATAGATCGCCCACTCGTAGAACCGGGTCCGGGTCCGCCACCCGCGCGCATCGAGTGGCGCCACGAGACTGGCGAGCTCGTCGCACTCCGCGACGAGGTCGCGACAGAGGGGGCCCATTCCGTCGGCGGTCACGTGCGATCTCAGGACTGGACGAACACGGAACGTTCGTGGGAGACCTCGCGGAAGCCGTGGATCCCGTGGTACCGCCCTATGCCGCTCTCGTTGACGCCACCGAACGGCAACTGGGGCTCGAACCAGTGCATCGCCCAGCCATTCACGGTGACGCCGCCGGACGAGGTATTGCGCAGGATCGTATCGACGAATCCCGGGTCGTTGCTGTAGACGTACATCGCGAGCGGCTTGCCGCCACCCTGCACCGCCCTGCACACCTCGGCTGGGTTCCCGAACGTCATGACGGTCAGGATAGGCCCGAACACCTCCTCGTGCATGATCCTCGCATCCGGCGGCACGTCGATGAGCACGGTCGGATGGATCGTCAGATCGTCGCTCTCGGTCGCCCCGCCGAACGCGACCGTCGCACCGCGCGCGATCGCATCGTCGAGGTAGCCCTTGACGCGGTCGAAGTTGCGCCGGTCGACCATCCGTCCGAAGGAGCCTTTGTCGAGCTTTCCATCCCGATAGAGCGCCGCGCCCACCGCCTCCTGCAACGCGGCCACCAGCGCATCGCGCCGTGCAGCCGGGACCCACGCGACATCGGGGCACAGGCACACCTGGCCGCTGTTGTAGCAGCGCGCGGCGGCGATCGTCGCGGCCGCCGCCGCGAGGTCCGTCGAGTCGTCGAGGATCACCGGGCACTTGCCGCCGAGCTCGAGGGTCACGGAGGCGAGGTGGCGCGCCGCCGCACCCATGACTATGCGGCCGACCTTGGGGCTTCCGGTGAAGAACACGTGGTCCACCGGCAGCGCGAGCAGCTCGTTGGCGAGTTCGACGCCGCCTTCGAACACCGCCACCTCGCGCTCATCGAACACCTGGTGGATGATCTCGGCGGAGATCCGGCTGGTCTCCGGCGCCAGCTCGTTCGGCTTCAGGATCGCCGTGTTGCCGGCCGCGATGACCGGCACGAGCGGCTCGAACAGGAGCTGGAAAGGGAAGTTCCACGGACCGAACACGAGGCACACACCGCGCGCTTCGTAGACGATGCGGGCCTTGGCACCGCCGAACATCGGCGCCGTGGCCACCTCGACCGGCGCCATCCACGCGTCGAGGTGCTCGAGCGTGTCATTGATGTCGTTCTCGACGCTGCCGATCTCGCCGGCCGCCTCGGCCTCGGGCTTGCGCAGGTCGACGTGCAGGGCCCGCTTGATGGCATCCGCGTTCGCCAGCACCGCGTCCCTGAGCCGAATCAGCTTTGCCTTGCGCTCGGCGGCAGTGGAGTTCTTGACGTCCCACTTGTGGAGACGCTGCGCGGCAAAAACGCGATCGATGGCACTCATTCCGGGCTCCCAGTGTGTACGCAGCGGACCGGGCCGCTTCATCAGGCTATGTTTCGCGTGCGCCCCGACCAGTACGGTTCGCGCAACACGCGCTTGAGCACCTTGCCACTCGGATTGCGCGGCAGGGCATCGACGAAATCGATGGAGGTCGGGCACTTGTAGTGGGCGAGGCGTTCGCGCGTGTAGGCGATCAACTCGGCCGCGGAGGCCTCCGCGCCGGCACGCACGACGACACACGCCTTGACGGTCTCGCCCCACTTGGCGTCGGGGACGCCGATCACCGCGACCTCGGCGACCGCCGGATGCGCTGAGAGCAGCATCTCGACTTCCGCCGGGTAGATGTTTTCGCCTCCGGAAATGATCATGTCCTTGATGCGATCGTGCAGGAACAGGTACCCGTCCTGCAGGTAGCCGGCATCGCCGGACCGAAGCCAGCCGCCGCCCTCGTCGCGGCCCAGCGGGAACGCCGCGGCCGTCGCCGCCGCGTCGCCGTGGTACTCGCGCATCAGCTGCGCCGAGCGCACCCAGACCTCACCAACTTCGCCTTCCGCGCAGACATGGCCTTCGCCGGGACTGACGATGCGCATCTCGATGTGGGCACCCGGGCGGCCGACCGAGCGCAGCAGGTGCGCGAGAGGGCCGCCCGGATCGTGCTCGGCGGGATACAGCGCCGTCAGCGTGCCGCTCGCCTCGGTCATGCCGTACACCTGCACGAAGCCGCAGCCGAAGCTCGCAAGGCAACGGGTCAGCAGCGCCTCGTCGATCGGCGATCCGCCGTAGGCGATGCTGCGCAGCGTCGACAGGTCGGTGGACCCTATCTCCGGGCACTCGACCATCGCCCGCAGCATGGCGGGAACGGCGAATGCATCCGTGACGCCGTGGGTCGCGATCGCCGCGAGGTACTTCTGCGGCGTGAATTCGGGCAGGAACACGGCCGTGCCACCGAGGAACACCATCCACACGGCGTTGACGATGCCGGAGACGTGGAACGTCGGCAGGACGTTCAAGTGCGTCGTCCCGCCGCGGCGGTAGCCGAAGGGGCCGGTCCACTCCGCGCACTGCGTCAGGATGCCGCGGTGCGACAGGTCGACGGCTTTCGGGAAACCCGTCGTCCCCGACGAGAACAGGCGCGCGGCCACGTCGTCGATCAGCGGCTCGGCTCCGGGATCCACCGCCGTGAAGCCCGCGGCCCACAACGGGAGTGCCAGATCATCCTCGGTTGAGTCGGTGACGAGCCGCACCGGGACGACGGGCCACTGGATCTCCGCCAGCGTGCCGGCCAGGAACGCATCCGCCACCAGCACCTTCGGGCGCGCGACGCCGAGCACGTATTCGAGCTCACGGGCCGAAAGGCGCCAGTTGAGGGGCGCGAGCACGGCGCCGACCTTGTTCGCCGCGAACAACAGCAGCGTACATTCCGCACCATGCTTGGTCAGGCAGGCGACGCAGTCGCCGGGTCCAACGCCCGCGGCGCGCAGCCCCTGCGCGATCCGGTTGCTCTCCTCGTCGAGCTGCGCGTAGGTCCAGCGGCGGCCTTGCGTGACGAACGCGACGCGCGCCGGGACTTCGCGCGCACGCTGCCGGACCAGATCAGCCAGGGACCGGATGCCCTCCAACGTGTTGGTGCCCCGGGAGGCAGCGTCGGAGGGACCCGCGTTCACGTCAGTGCATCTCGACGGGCTCGATCTTGACGGCCGTACGACCGTCGAGCCGAACCGTGAGCGAAGCACGGCCTTGCGCGTCGGCCGTGATGTTGGCGACCTCTGCACCGTCAACGCGGTAGGTCGCCCCAGCCTTGAGTCGTTCGAGCGACAGCGTCTGTACGCCCGGCGCGGCCCCGTTGTACAGCACGAGGTCAAGGTCCTTGCCGGTGTGGCTGTAGGCCTTGCCGACCAATACGTCCGGGTACTTCGCGCCCGCGAGCAGCGGGCCGGACATCGTCTCCTTCGACGGTGCCCGCGTGAACGTGTTCTTGAAGTCGCCGGTGCGCATCAGGCGCGCCTCCACCGCCCAGACGTTGGCGAGGCACGAACCCTTGCGGTAGCTCAGCACGCCATCTTCCATCGTGCGGCCGCAGTCCTGCTCCATCGAGCGCAACGCCGCGTCCGCGAGCTCGTCGTCGCCGAACTCCCGCGCACAGATAATGACGGCCACGTAGGCGAACAGCACGCCGGGCTTGTAGTGACCCGGGTCGATCTTGTCTAGGAACGGCAGCAGTTCGGTCGGCAGCGTGAGCCGTGTCTTGCCCTCACCGTCTGGCGCCAGGCAGAAGCCCAGCTCCTTGCGCCCGACGGCCCACAGGCGCCGCGCGAATGGAACCGAGAAGATGTTCGCGAAAAACGCGAAGCCAGCCTCGCCGGTGTAGAACGGCATCTCGAGGCCGGTCCACTTGGAGCGCAGCCCGACAATGCTTCCCTTCAGGTCGGTGAATTCGGTCCGCAGCTTCTGCTTCCACGATGGATAGATCTTGCCGACGTGCTTGGTACCGAATGCCGCATCGTGGGTTGCGACGCCGGACAGCCCGTACATGTTACAGATCGGGTAGACCCAGTTCGGCTCGCACGGGAATAGCGTGAATCGATTACTCTCGAAGTTGTGAACGACGGCGTTCACCATCGAATGGAAGTCGTGCTTGTAGACCTTGGATTCGTTCAGCTTGAAGGTGAGGCTGCCGGGCTCGCCGTAGCGCTTGTCGCCGGTCGCGAGCGTGTACTGCCCGACGTGCATGCTGAACCAGCCGGACAGCATGATGTTGTCGCGGATCACGGGGTCGTGGCTGAAGAAGTTGAAGTGCCCCCACATCGACTCCTGCACCCAGTAGCCCCAGACCTTCGGGTGGCGGTACTTCTCGATCAGGTTACGTTGCGCGTCGAGCAGGTAACCGTGGAAGTTCGGTGTGTAATGTCCCTGGACCATGCCGAGCGCGAAGCCCATGTGGTTGATCTGGTAGCGCAGCGCCGCGGGCTGGTACTGGTCGATGATCGTGAAACCCTTGAACTGGTCGACCGGCTGCAGCGCCCGGTCGAGGACGAAGCGAACCGCGGCCAGCGTCTCGGCGTCGAGCTCGCGCGTGCCGGGCACGGGCTCGACGGCAGCCTTCTGGTTCACTTCGGCGAGGGACTCGGCGAAGAAGGTCTGGCGAAACTTGTAGGCCTCGCGGTCCCTTTCGCGACGCTTCATGCCGCGGTACTGGAACACCAGGAAGATCGCGAGCGCGCACCCCGGCACGACGAAGATAGCCGGTGGCCAGATGGCCGCGCCGGTCACGGCACCTGCCACTGCGGCACTGCCGAGCCAGATGGTCAGCGGCGCGATGACCATCCCGGCCCAGAACCAAGCGACGATCGACAGCCAGAAGATCCCGAGCGTGAGCGGGAACAACAGGACCCACCAGCCGCCCGCGGCGACGAAGCCGACGCCGGGCGCGAGCAGGCCGAGGCCCGCCGCCTGCCAACCGGGGCCGAGGTGCAGGTAGCCCGGGGCGTAGGCGACCACACACAGCAACGCGTAGAAGAACGCGTTGCGGCGGTGGAGGAACGTGGTGACCGGGCCCTTCGACCCGATCGGCAGTTCATTCTCGCCGTCGTATTCCATGACTGTGGCATTCATCTCGCTTCTCCGGTGCGTCCGGGTGGCCGGACTCGTCTGCAATCAGGGTGATACGCGTGCCGCTCAGGCCGGCATGCGCAGGACGGGCTTGATCGTGAGCCCGCGTTCGGAGTCGTGCGCAGCCTCGTTGATCTGGGCGAGGTCGTAGAACTTCGTGAGGCGGTCGAACGGGAACCTGCCTGCCTTCCACAGCGCGATCAATTGCGGTATGAACACCTCCGGCACGCTCTCGCCCTCGATGGCCCCGCGCATCTTCTTGCCGCCGAGCAGGCTCGAGCAGTCGACACTGACCGTCGCCCCGGCCGGCGCGACGCCGAGCACGACTAGTGTGCCGGTGCCGTTGAGCGCGTCGAAGGCCTGCGTCATGACCGCCGGGACGCCGGTTGCTTCGACCGCCGAGTCGACACCGCCACCTGAGGCGGCGCGGACCGCCGCGACGGAGTCGGTGCTGCGCGCGTTGACGGTATGGGTCGCGCCGAGCTCCTTCGCCAGCGCAAGTCGACTCTCCTGCACGTCGACGGCGACGATGGTGGTGCAACCGGCCACGACCGCCGCCATCACCGCGGACAGCCCGACGGCGCCGGCGCCGAAGATCGCAATCGAGCTGCCGGCCTGCGGGCGCAGGCAGTTGAATACGGCGCCCGCACCGGTCTGAATGCCGCAGCCGAGCGGCGCGAGCACCTCGAGCGGAAGGTCGTCGGCGACCTTGACGGCATTTCGAACGTGCGTGAGCGCGTAGGTGGCGAACGACGACTGGTAGAAGAATGCGCCCGTCATGGCCGCGCCATGTTGCTGGTGCGTGCACGAGCCGTCGGGGCGACGGGTGCCGACGTTAAAGGGCAGGAACTGTGCGCAGTACGCAGGGCGACCCGCAAGGCAGTTGTTGCACTTCCCGCAGGAGCCGTAGCTGAGGACGACGTGATCGCCGACCTTGAACTGCGTGACGCCGCTGCCGACCTTCGCGACGATCCCGGCGCCCTCGTGGCCGAGGACTGCGGGCAGTGGCAGTGGGATGTGCTGGTCGCGTACGGCGAGGTCAGTGTGACACATGCCGCACGCGACAATCTTGACGACGAGCTCGTCGGCCTGGGGCTCGCTGAGTTCCACCGACTCGAGCGTGAACGCACCGTCCTTCTCGCGGCAAACGGCTGCTTGGATTTCCATGGACGAGAGCCCCCTCGATGCTGTCCCAGCGTTGGACAATAGAGGCCGACCGGCGCGAGGACTTGTGCG
>CAIYLH010000038.1 GCA_903927005.1 uncultured Pseudomonadota bacterium | reverse complement strand
GTAGCGACGACCCGAGAACGGCGCCGAAATTCACGCCGCCGCCAGCAGCGGGACGTGATTGAAGTAGGCGTGATCCGGGGTTCGGGCGTCAAGGCTCGAATGCGGACGCCTGGCGTTGTAGAACGTCAGATAGCGGCCCAGTGAAGCACGTGCCTCGGCTACGCTGTCATAGGCCCGCAAATACACCTCCTCGTATTTCACCGAGCGCCATAGACGTTCGACAAACACGTTGTCACGCCACGAGCCTCGGCCATCCATGCTAATCGCAATCCGGTTCTCCAGCAGCAGGCCAGTGAAGACGGAACTGGTGAATTGGCTGCCCTGATCCGTGTTGAAAATCTCCGGCTTGCCGTATTTCGCCAGCGCTTCTTCAACCGCCTCGATGCAGAATTCCACCTCCATCGTGATCGACAGGCGCCAGCTCAGAACCCGCCGCGTAAACCAGTCCACCACCGCCGCCAGATACACAAACCCCCGCGCCATCGGAATGTAGGTGATGTCCATGGCCCATACCTGGTTCGGCCGGTCGACGCGCAGGCCGCGTAGCAGATACGGATAGATCTTGCGCCCCGCTGCCGGTTTGGACGTATTGGGCCGGCGGTAAATCGCCTCTATCCCCATGCGCCGCATCAGCGTGGTTACCAGCGCGCGGCCGATCACCGTGCCGTCGGCCCGCAGCAGATCACGCAGCATGCGGCTGCCCGCGAACGGATAGTTCAAGTGCAGTTCGTCAATTTGTCGCATGATGGCGAGTTCGGCAGGTGGCATGGGCCGAGGCTCGTAGTAGACGGAGCTCCGGCTGAGCTTCAAGAGCTCGGCCTGCCTGCCCAACGGCAGATCGTGCTCACGGTCGATCATCGCTTTGCGCTCAGAAGGCCGGCCTTGCTGAGCGCACCGGATAAAAAATCGTTCTCCAGCGCCAACTCGCCGATCTTCGCGTGCAACGCCTTGAGATCGACCGGCGGCGGCGCACCAGCCCCGGCAGCACTCCCGCCAAACAGCCCCGCCGCCGCCTCGGCCAGTTGTGCCCTCCACGCCGTGATCTGGTTCGCATGCACGTCATATTGCTGCGCCAATTCCGCTAGCGTCTTCTCGCCCTTCAGCGCCGCCAGCGCCACCTTCGCCTTGAAGGCCGGGCTATGCGTTCGTCTCGCTCGTCGTGCCATGCTCGCTCCTGATATGCGGCATCATCGCCGCTTTCAGGCAGGGTTTCCACTTATAGCGGTGTCCGAATTTGGCCAGCCACCTCTGTCCTTATTCGGTTGATCTGCGCGAGCGCGTGATTGCAGCCGTTGAGCGCGATGGGCTGTCGCGTCAGCAGGCCGCCGCGCGTTTCGGCGTGGCGGTGAGCAGCGCGATCAAGTGGGTGCAGCGGTTTCGCCTGACCGGGAGTGCGGCCCCAGGTCAGATGGGCGGACACAAGCCCAAGGCGATCGCGGGGGCGCATCGGGACTGGCTGGTCGAGCGGTGCCGTGCGCGGGATTTCACGCTGCGCGGACTGGTAGCGGAGTTGGCCGAGCG
>CAIYLH010000037.1 GCA_903927005.1 uncultured Pseudomonadota bacterium | reverse complement strand
TCTGGAGGCGAATTCCCTCGCCATCCAGGTCCACGGTGGCTACGGTTACACACGCGATTTTCCGGTGGAGCAATATTGGCGGGACAACCGCTTGAACATGATTCACGAAGGTACGCACGGCATCCAGGGGCTTGATCTGCTTGGGCGCAAGGTACGGCTGGATGACGGTGCAGGACTGACGCTGCTCGCCAAGAGGGTGGCGGACACGGTTCGGCACGCGACGGCTGTCGAAGGCCTGGTGGAACACGCATCCTCCCTCTCAGGCGCACTGGAGCGTCTGCGCGTGGCTACACAGGCCGCATGGTCCACCGGCGTGCCGGAGGAAGCGCTGGCCAATGCCACGCCTTACCTGCAGGCCTTCGGGCATGTGGTGCTGGCATGGGTCTGGCTTGATCTGGCAACCGCGTCACAGGCCGCGCTCGATGCCGGCCGCGACGCTGAATTCCACCGCGGCAAGCTCGCGGCCATGCGGTACTTCTTCCGATACGAACTGCCGAAGATCGATGCATGGCTGGGCGTGGTAGCTTCGCGCGATCCCACCTGCCGCGACATGCAGGACACTTGGTTCTAAACAAGGAGATAAATTGACAACACACATCCACAAACTTTTCGACCTCACCGGACAAACCGCCGTGGTCACCGGCGGCTCGCGTGGCTTGGGGTTGCAGATTGCCGAAGCCCTTGGCGAAGCCGGGGCAAGAATCCTGCTCACCTCGCGCAAAGAGGCGGACCTGCAAGAGGCGGCCGCGCAGCTGCAGGTCAAGGGCATCGACACACGCTGGGTAGCGGCGGATATGAGCGAGCCGGCGCAAGTTCAGCGCGTCGTCGACACCGCCATGAATTTGCTAGGCCAGGTCGACATCCTCGTCAACAACGCCGGTGCCACCTGGGGCGCGCCGGCCGAGGACTACCCTCTGGATGCATGGGACAAGGTGATGAACCTGAACGTGCGCAGCATTTTCCTGGCCAGTCAGGCGGTCGCGCGCGCCAGCATGATTCCGCGGGGCAAGGGACGCATCATCAACGTCGCGTCCATCGCCGGTCTGCGGGGTTCTTCCACCATGAAGACCATCGCATACAACACGAGCAAGGCCGCCGTGGTTAACTTCACCCGAACGCTGGCAGGTGAATGGGGTCCGTATGGCATCACCGTCAACGCGCTTGCACCTGGGATGTTCCCCAGCAAGATGACTCGCGGCACTCTGGAGCGGGTGGGTCACGACGTACTGGCCGCGCGAGCACCTCTGCGTCGCATCGGCGACGACGACGACTTGAAGGGCGCGACGCTGCTGTTCGCATCGGCCGCAGGCAAATACATCACTGGGCAGATCCTGGCCGTCGATGGTGGCGTAAGCGCCGTCCTCAGCTGAGCGGCAGCGCTGCGCTCAAGGGCGCGCGCTTCGCAATAGCGTGCCGTCGGTGGGTATCAGATTGCAGATTGTGGTTTCGAAATTGCGGCAGGCGCCCCCACCTGCTCGGCCCGCACGCGGTCACCGTCCACTGCCAGCCCCAGCGCTCTGTAGGTGTAACCGCGGGTGGCCTTGTAGTCCTGTGCCGGGTTGGGAGTGCCCCCTAGAATCGCAACCTTTTTCACGGCAGCCATGTCGCTTGTCTCGATTGTGAATAGCGCCAGGTACTTGGTTGCCTTGATACGCGCCGTGTCCGGCCGCGCCAGCATCATGCGTTGGGCTCCGGTGAACGCGGGATTGGCGGCCAACTCCGGGGCGTGAAACTTGTCGTAAATCTCGTTAAACTGCTCTTCCATGCCTTCTTTGAACGGCGTGAAGACGACGTGATAGAATAGCTCCTTGCGGCCCGGCTGCGCATCGGGTGCCTCGCCGCCAGCACCGTCGACGAAGGGTCGGAATGATCGGTAGGTGTAGCCGACGTAGCTGCCCGCGTCGAAGGATGGATCCATCTTCGTCCGTCCAGTCCGGAGGCGTTCCGAAACCTCCTTGAACACGCCGTCGATGTCATCTGTAATGAGCTTGTACACGGCGAGATACTTCGGCAGCTTGACGTCCATCTCTTTGTAGAGCGGGATATCGTTCATGACAAACCGCTGGACACTGACGAAGCCCGGGATCGACACCACGTCACGCTGATGTTGCTCCTCGTACCACTTGTTGAAGCGCGCCTCCTGACCATCAGCAGGTTCGGCGAAGACAAAGTAATAATAGGCCTGGACGGCAGACCCATTGTCAACGACTGTCATTACTTGCCCCCGTTCGCGTCACCTTGCACGAGTTGCGCCTCAGTCCGTGCCTGGAGCTCGTTGAACGACAGCCCCGGGACCATCTCGACGACCCGAAAACCCTCGGGGACGACGTCCAGCACGGCGAGGCTCGTGTACACGCGGGACACGCAGGCGGGCGCCGTCAGCGGGTAGGTGCACTTGCGCAAAAGCTTTGGGCGGCCATCTTTCGTGGTGTGGTCCATCACGACCCACAGGCGCTTTGCGCCAACCGCCAGATCCATCGCGCCGCCGACGGCAGGAGCCGCACCTGGTGTCGCCGTTGACCAGTTCGCAAGGTCGCCGTTCTGCGCCACCTCGAACGCGCCGAGTACGCAAAGGTCGAGATGCCGGCCGCGGATCATCGTGAAGCTGTCGGCGTGGTGGAAGAAACTGCCACCACGCACCAGGGTGACGTACTGTTTCCCAGCATTCACGAGCCAGCGGTCGATCTTGTCGGCCATCGGGGCCGGGCCTAGGCCAAGGATGCCGTTTTCCGAATGGAAAACGACCTCGCGGCCTTGTGGGACATGATCAGCAACCTGCGTCGGAACGCCCACGCCAAGATTGACATACCACCCTTCGGGAATGTCTTGTGCGACACGTCGCGCAAGACCCCCTCGGTCCAGCGGCGTCCATTTGCCAAAATTGTTTTCGCTTTTCATATTTTTCTCTCAGAGCATCGGATCGCCGTAGGGAATATGAACGACGCGATTGACGAAGATGCCCGGCGTCACTATGGTCTCGGGATCGATCTCACCAAGCTCAGCCAGGTGCTGTGTCTGCACAATGGTCAACGCCGCGGCCGTAGCCATCACCGGGTTGAAGTTGCGGCCCGATTCACGGTATACGAGGTTGCCCCATCGGTCGGCCCTCCACGCCTCGACGAGCGCGACATCACCGTACAGGGCGTTCTCGAGCACGTACGACCGACCATTGATTTCGCGGGTTTCTTTGCCTTTCGCCAGATCGGTGCCGGCGGCTGTTGCGGTAAAGAATGCCGGGATGCCCGCACCGGCTGCCCGTAGACGCTCGGCGAGCGTGCCTTGCGGCACGACTTCGAGTTCGATTTCACCCGCACGGTACAGGTCTTCGAATGAGGTGGAACCCGCAATGCGGGGGAAACTGCAGATGATCTTGCGCACCCGTCGCAACTGCAGCAAGCGCGCCAGCCCGATTTGGCCGTATCCAGCGTTGTTCGCAACAACCGTGAGGTCGCGCAGGCCACGGTCTATCAGGCCGTCGATGAGGTGATTTGCCTGCCCAACGGCACCGAAGCCGCCGACGAGTATGGTTGCACCGTCCTTGATGCCTTCCAGCGCGTCGGCGACCGAATGAACGAATTTGTCGATCATGACTTGCTTGCCTCCGGTCGCACATGAGACGTCGCCTCCTCCTCGGTGCGCGACCAAACTTCACGCGCAATGGGGTTCTGGGACTCCTCAAGGATGTGGCCGACCAGGCCGATGGCGCGGGCCATCACGCCAAAGCCGCGGGTGATCTTCCAGGCAAACCCAAGCTCGCAACTGATCGCACCGATCACGCCCGTTGCATTGATCGGCATGTTCTTGCCCGAGGCTCGCTGCGCCTCGACGTGGACGAGTTGGAGGAGTCGAATGTAGCGACCGGAGTACCCATTTTCCTTCGCGATTTCGAACAGACGCGGCGTTCGCGGATCGATTGGCTTGTGGATCACGTGCCCAAGCCCGGGAACCGGAATCCTGTCCTGTCGGAAGCGGGCGACGATCTGCTTGGCCAATGCTTCGAGATCGGTGTCAGCCGGCGCATCCTTCGGGAGCGCCTCAGACAGGTAACGCGCGGCACCTTCCATCGACCCGACAACGTTGGTGCCGAGCCCGCAGAGGCCCGCGGCCACCGCAGCCTGCAGAGACTCCGGCGCGCAGGAGTAGGTCATGCGGGCGACGATCGCCGACGGCGTCAACCCGTGCTCAACCAGTGCGACGATGATCGCATTGAACACGTTTGACTGCTGCGGCGTCGGCACATTGCCGGTGAGCTGCAGCCAGGCGAAGTCGCCGAGATTCATTTTGCCAAGTATCTCTTCCGGGAAGCTCTTGCCGCGAACGACAATGCGGTCCGCTGTGCTCCAGGCGATATCAGAACGAATTTTTCCCATATATATTGTTCCCGTGAGTTAAGAAACGGTCAGAAGTACTGCCAAATATCGTGGTTGCGCGTTGCCTCGACGTTGTCGTGATAGACGACCCTGCCGTTGTTTAGGATCAGCACATCGTCGACGATTTTTAGTGCCGATGTGATCCTGTGCTCGATCAGGATCGCGCTCATGTCGTGCTCACGGCAAATGACGCGGAAATATCCAAACAGCTCTTCAACAAGGTCCGGCTGCAGCCCGACAGATGGTTCCTCGAGCAGTACACAGCGAGGCGATCCCAGGATGGCCAGACCGAACGCGAGCATCTGCTGCTGTCCGCCGCTCATGTTGCCCGCCTGCAGGTTGCGTTTGTCCGCGAGCACCGGGAACAGGCTGTAAACTTTCTCGATGGTCGTTCCAGCCGTGCGGTCCGTCCCCTTCTTGCAGTTCGCGGCGGCAACGACGCTCAGGTTTTCGGCGACGGTCAGATCCGGAAATACGCCGCGACCCTCCGGCAGCAGCCGCAATCCCTTTTCGATGCGGTCAGACACCGACAACTTGTCGATCCTGTGCTCGTCTAGCGAGATGGAGCCCTGCGACAGCGGCAGTAAACCCAGGAGGGCGCGCAGCGTCGTCGACTTGCCTGCGCCATTGTGGCCGAACAGAGCCATGATCGTCCCTGATGGAACGGTAAACGATATCTCATCGATGATGCCACGATCCCCGTAGCCGGATCCTATGTTTTTCACAGTCAAGGTCATGCCGGTCTCCTAGTGGCCGCCGCCGAAATAGATCTCGACAAGATCGGGCCGATCAAGGACATCCTGAGGGTCGCCCTCCGCCAGCACTCGACCCTGGTGCATGAACACGATTCGGTCGGCGATGTCGCGCACGATCCGCGTGTTGTGTTCGACGACCAGCAACGTCTTTCCAGAAGCGCTGAGCTTGTCAATCACCTTAACCATATTGTCGAGGGCGGTCGCGCTCAGACCTGACGTCGGCTCGTCCAGCAGCAGCAGCTTGGCTTCAGTCGCGAGCACGCGAGCGATGCACAGCAGCTTCTGCTGGCCGTAACTGATCTGCGTCACATGGTCCTCTGCCTTGTGCGCCAGCTCGACCTGCTCAAGAATGGTCATCGCCTTCTCCCGCTTGCGGCGCAATATTGCGGCCGAATGGAACGGGCGGAACACCGCTGTCAGCGGATCGTTGCCGGTCTCGTCGGCAAGGCAAACGATCACATTGTCGACGACGCTCATCTCATCGAATAGACGCAAATTCTGGAAGCTGCGAGCGATCCCTCGCCGCACGATGTCGCCCCGCCCCAGGCCATTGAGCTCGTCCCCGCGCAGCCGAATCGAACCTGCATCAAACTTCAGAAACCCGGTGATGCAGTCGAACGCCGTCGTCTTTCCCGCGCCGTTCGGACCCACGAGGCAGGTGACCTGGCCTTCAGGGAGCGAGAACGTGGTCGCGTCAAGCACTCGAAAACCGCCAAAATTCTTTGTCAGACCCTCGACAGTGAGCAGATTTCTCTGGGTCTGCTCACTTGGATGCGCCGGCACCACCGGAGCGCGGTCGCTCGTGATAACACTCATGGTCATATCCTCCGCCCCGCGATGCCTTGCGGGCGCCACAACATAAACACCACAAGCAGAGCGCCAAATGCAAGCGCACGCGTCGGCCCCAGCAGCTCGGGCGGAATGTGCACGAGCGCCAGCACCTGTGGGATCATGAGCAACAGGAAAGGCCCGATCACTGAGCCGGCCAATGTGCGGGCGCCGCCAATCACCAACATGGTCAGAATCAACATCGAAAGCTGGATATCGAACGACGAAGGATCGATGTAACTCATGAAGACTGCGTAGAGCGCACCTGCCAGCCCGGCATAGACTCCGGAAACTGCGGATATGCCGAGCTTCATCTTCAAAACGTTGCGGCCCGCAGCGCCGGCGGCGAGCTCGTTGAGACGCACTGCGTGCAATACGCGGCCGTAACTGGAGCGCATCAGCAGCGTGTACGCGAGCGCGGCGAGCCCAAGGGCGAGCGAAGAAAGGATGACAAAATATTGCGGCTCCTCGAAAGAAACGCCGAGCACTGCCGGTGCCGGGATCCCGGCGATTCCGGTGGATCCACCGGTGACCTGTACCCAGTTGACGAACACCGCAGTTGCGATGAACTGTAGACCGAATGATGTAATCACGAAGTAGTCACCCGCCAGGCGAAGGGCCGGCAGCGACGTAACGACGTTCAGCAGCGCGCAGAGCGTGACGGCAACCAGCAGGGCAATCGGGAACGGCAGACCGGCCATCGCCAGGCCCGCGTACGCGTAGGCTCCTACGCCCATCAGCGCCGCCTGTGACACCGAAAATATGCCGATGATGCCGACGAGGAAGTTTGTCGACAACGCCATAATCGCGAATATCTCGGCAAGGATCAAGTAGCTGAGAAAGAAGTTCATTGTCGGATCCTCAACTTGCGCGCTGCATCCGCATCCGGAACAGACCGTTCGGGCGCACCAGGATGAACGTGATAAATATGACGAACGTGAGCGCTTGGCTCCAACGTCCCGGCACCAGCGCAAGCACCAGGTTCTGCAGTACACCCAGCACGAGCGCCACGATGAAGGCACCGTGGAGGCTGCCGACACCGCCGGCAATCATTGCAATGACTCCCGTCAGGAGTAGCGCAAGACTCGAGTACGGCTGCAGTGCCTGGTCGACCCCGAGGAAAATTCCGGGGATCGCGACAAGACCCGACGCAATCGCAACGACATAGACGTACACGTCGTACGGCCGCAAGCGCGCGATCTCTGCGAAGCTTCGGTTCGAGGCGACCGCCCTGGCGCGCCGGCCGAGCGCCGTGCGCGACGAGAACAGCAGCAACCCCAAGACCCCAGCGAGGGACATGACGACGGTCAACACCTGGGGATAGGTGATGTCCACAGGTCCTAGGTGGAAAGACAACCTGCGCCAGGGCAGCATTTCGAACTGCAGTACGTTTGGCGTGAACACTATCGCAAGCAGGTTTTGTATCACCGCGACAATACCTATCGATGCGATCAGCTGCACTAACGGCGTGGACCTGCGCTTCATCAGGGACTCATAGATGTTGCCGCCGACCGAAAACTGACCAGCTAAAGGCATAAGTGCCGATCCAAAATTGACCAGGGTGTTCCACTGGCCTGCTGAATATTTCAGCAGGTAGCAAAAGGTGATCACCATGGAAATGATAGGCAAGGTCAGGCG
>CAIYLH010000036.1 GCA_903927005.1 uncultured Pseudomonadota bacterium | reverse complement strand
GCGCAACACCAGTCGCACCTGTTCAGCGTGCGGGGCCCTCACGGGCCCCGCCGGTGTCAATGGGCTGCGTGTGAGGGTGTGGGTGTGTGGTGAGTGCCGGTGTGCTCACGACCGCGACGTCAACGCCGCGAAAAACATCCTAAACCGCGAGGGGGTGTCCTCGTCCGTGCACGGGAACGAGTCATCGCCACGACACGCGCCGCCGAGCCGGACACCTCGTCCGCGCAAGGCTAAGGATAGCGCGTGTCGGGGCGGCGGCATGAGCACCAGGTCATGGCCGTCGCTCAGTTCACCGCCGGCAGCGGCGAGCGCCTCAGGCCGGATCTCGCTGGCAGCCCAATGGCGGACGCGCCACCGCCCGCCATCGGCGTGCAGGCACGACGCCTGCCGCGCAAGGGCGAGCGTCGCCCCGGCGCTGATCGCCTGCTGCGCCAGTGCCGTCGGCAGCGCTGACATCGCCGGCATGAACGCCATCCGGCCACGGTCGGCGCCTGCCGCCGGCCAGGCCGCAGCGACACCCTCCGCCTGCAGACGGCCCAGCAGTGCGCTGAACTCTGCGCCGCGGGCGGTCACGAACTGCGCGCCGTGATTGAACTGCCGCGCACCGATGCGGCGGGTCGCCACCCGCCCACCGGGACGCCGGCCCTTGTCCAGCAGTGTTACCGCAAGACCGGCGCGAGCCAGCTCAAGCCCGCAGGCAAGGCCGGCGATGCCGGCGCCGATGATGATGGCGGAACCAATGGAACGGGACATGGCGCGATTATCGCCCTGCGCAGAGCCTGCATCACCCTGTCTGCAAAACCATGCGAGCATCCCCTCGGACCTGCGCCGCCTATACTGCTTTTCGGCACCGCGTCGTGCCGCCACCGGGACCGCCGCATGCATCGCTGGCTCGCACTTGCACTCCTTGCCGCCACACCGCTGGCGCTCGCCGCCGCGCCGTCGGACGGCTGGCCCCACGCGCAACCCGAGACCGTAGGACTCGCTGCCGACGCACTCGCCCGCCTGGATGACGCGATGTCGGATGGCACCATCCCGCTTGCCGACAGCCTGCTGGTCGCGCGCTGCGGCAAGGTGGTGTACGAGCGTCGCTACGCACATGACTACGGCCGGCTGTTCCATGCCGAAGCGCATCGCCGCGGCCCCTTGAACGCTCATCTGACCGGCCCCTACAACTACTTCGACCCGGCCTGGCACCCCTATTTTCATGGCACCGACCTGCATTCGATGCAGTCAGTGTCGAAGTCGGTAACGGCGGCGATCGTCGGCACGGCGATCCAGCGCGGCAACTTCAAGGCCTCGCTCGACACGCCGGTCCTCAAATACTTCGACACCACGAAGGTGCGGCACGTCGATGCCGCCAAGCGCCGCATGACGCTGCGCCACCTGCTGACGATGACAACCGGACTGGACTGGAACGAAGACCTGCCCTACGACGATCCGAAGAACGGCTCGAGCCTGATGGAAGCCGGTCGCGACTGGATCCAGTTCGTGATCGACCAGCCGATGGCACACGAACCGGGCACGACCTTCGCCTACAGCAGTGGCGCTGCCGAACTGTGGGCGCACATCTTCCAGCTGGAGACCGGCCAGGACATCGAGCAGTACGCACGCCGCCACCTGTTCGCACCGCTGGGCATCACGCGTTACCACTGGAAGCGCACGCCGATGGGCGTCGTCGACACCGAGGGCGGCCTGTACCTCAGCACCGCGGACATGGCGAAACTCGGCGAGCTTTACCTGCGCGATGGGGTCTGGAAAGGTCAGCGGGTGCTCGCGCCCGGCTGGGTCCACGATTCGGTCAGCCCGCAGGTCGATGCGACATTCGGCTGGAAGTACGGCTACCAGTGGTGGCTGTTGCCCTACGGCACTGAAGGGCGCCTCGCGTGGGCAGCGGACGGCATCGGCGGGCAATACGTCATCGTGCTGCCCGAGGACGACCTGGTGATTGCAGTCACCGCGTGGCACATCCTCGATGACAAGGACTACATAGAGAAAGTGCTCGAGCGGATCCGGCCCGGGATCCAGCACCACCGCTGCGCACCCGACGACGCATGATCGGCCGCCGACCGAGCCAGTCTCGGCCAATCCCGGCGCCTCGCCGTACCCTGCGCTCCCGGTAAGTCCGCGCGACGGCGAACGACCGTTGCACGTTTGATTATTTCGGGGCGATCGCGGACTCGGTTTGCGGTGCAACGGTCGGCGCTGCCTCGTGCACAACCCCCGCAGGGGCTGCCGCAGCAGCCGCAGGCGCAGCCGGCGACTCGTCAGCAACGCACTTCACTACCGCATAGCGCACATCGATCTTCTTTATCTGCGCGCCGAGCCCGACCGCCAAGCCAGTCGAGCCGCCGCCCCGGTAGGAACTACCGCCCACCGACCCGCCGATGCTGCCGACGGACTCCGCCGCAGACGAGACCAGATACACCGCCTCGCCGCCCGCGGCCCGCGCTGCCTTCGCAACAGCCGGCTCGTTACCGCCGTTGCCGGCCAATCCGAACAGGTCGAGCTTGCGACGGGTGTCGTGGACATAGCCGAGGAGGCGGAACTGGCACGCCGGGGCTCCGGTGGTCCAGAACTCTATGCCACCGACGACCTTCTTGGTTCCGCCGCCACCGGGCTGGAGGTTGTCCTTGCCATGCCAGGCCTCGAAGACCTGCGCGCCAGCGGGCACCGCCAGCATGAGGCAGAGCGCAATCAAAAGCGGGCGGGTGGCGTACATGCGGCATCCTCACCTGAGTCACGGCCAAAATCTACCACAGCCGCCGCCAGCCACTGCCGCCCCGACGCGCGGGTCGGCGCCTAGCGGTGCTACGCTGAGCCACTGACCACCCCCGCGGAGAATCCACGCATGCGCCTGCGATACGCCCTCCTTGCTCTGTGCTGCAGTCTTGCCACCGCGGTCGCGACGGCGACGCCCGCCACGGCCGCCTACGACCTGATCATTACGCACGGACACATCGTCGACGGCAGCGGTTCGCCGTGGTTCAGCGCCGACATCGGCATTCGCGGCGGTCACATCGCCACCATCGGCAACCTCGCCACCGCGACCGCAAAGCGGCGCATCGACGCCGGCGGCCGAGTCGTCGCGCCTGGCTTCATCGACATGCTCGGCCAGTCCGAGCGCTCGATCCTGGTCGACCCGCGCCTGCCGTCGAAGATCTATCAGGGCATCACGACCGAGATCACCGGTGAGGGCGACTCGATTGCACCGCTGCTGGGCGAAGCCCGCACCGAGATGCAGATGGACTTCGATCGCTACCACATCAAGCCCGACTGGACCGACTTCGCCGGCTACTTTCGCCATCTGGAGCAGCAGGGCATCGGCATCAACCTCGCCTCCTACGTGGGCGCGACCACGATTCGCAAGGTCGTCATCGGCACCACCAACCGACCGCCAACCGCGCCGGAGCTCGCGCGGATGCGCGCGCTGGTGCGCGAGGCAATGCAGCAGGGCGCCATCGGCGTGTCCAGTTCGCTGGAGTACTCGCCCGCACCGTACGCCAGCACCGAGGAACTGATCGCGCTTGCCAGCGAGGCCGCGCCGTACGGCGGCATCTACGCGACACACCTGCGCTCGGAAGGCGACGGCATGGACGCCGCCCTCGACGAGGCCTTCCGTATCGGCCGCGAAGCGCACGTGCCGGTCGAAATCTGGCACCTGAAGATCGCCGGCAAGCGCAACTGGGGGCGGATGGCTGCCATCGTCGCGCGCATCGACGCGGCGCGCGCGGGCGGTTTGGATGTCGCCGCGGATACCTACGCGTACCCGGCCTGGTTCAACGAGATGTCAGCGTTCGTCCCCCCCTGGGCACACGACGGCGGCACCGCGAAGATGCTCGAGCGACTGAAGGCGCCGGCAACGCGCGCACGGATCCGCCAGGACATGCTGACCGCGAGCAGCGAGTGGGACAACGAGTGGGACGAAGTGACCGGCCCCGAGGGCGTGCTGATCGGCGTCACCAACAACCCGGCGCTGCATTCGCTGCAGGGCAAGACGATCCAGCAGATCGCCCGCGAGCGCGGCAAGGATCCGCTGGAGACGCTGCTCGACATCCTCGTTGAAGACGGCGGCGGCACCGAATGCGCGGTGTTCGGCATGGATGAGGCCGACGTCGCGCTCGCGCTCGTGCAGCCTTGGACGTCGGTCAACAACGACAGCTCCGGCACGGCGACCGACGGCCTGCTCGGCGCAGAGCATCCGCATCCGCGCGCCTACGGCACGTTCCCGCGCATCCTGCGCAAGTACGTCCGCGAAGAGCACAAGCTCACGCTCGAAGACGCGGTGCGCAAGTTCAGCTCCCTACCCGCCGCCCGCGTACGACTGGCCGACCGCGGCTTGATCAAGCAGGGCCTGTGGGCGGATCTGGTGATCTTCGATCCCGCCACGGTGACGGATCTGGCGACGTTTGAAGCGCCGAACCAGCTATCCACCGGCATGCAGTGGGTGCTGGTCAACGGCGTACCTGTGATCGACAACGGCCAGATGACCGGTGCGCGGCCCGGGCGGGTGCTGCGCGGCGCGGGCTACCACGGGCCGGCTGCTCACTGAAGCCAGCAGCCGGCCGGGGCCGCGACGGTATCGGCAAACGTTAGGATTGCGAACGATGAACTTTCCTCCACTGACGCGGAGTCCAAGATGACCACAGCCTACTGGTGCGTTCTGGCAGCAGCACTGCTGCCCTACGTCGCGACGATTTCGGCAAAGGCCGGCGCGCGCTTCGACAATCGCATGCCGCGCGTCTGGCTGGCAGCGCAGAGCGGTTGGCGCGCCCGCGCCAACGCCGCCCAGCAGAACAGCTTCGAGGCGTTTCCGCTGTTCGCGGTCGCTGTGCTTGTGGCCCATCAAACGGGCGCGCCACAAGCCCGCGTCGACCTGCTGGCCGAGGTCTTCGTTGCCGCACGCCTAGCCTATATTGTGACGTACATCGCAGACCTAGCGCTGCTGCGCAGCATCGTCTGGTTCGCCGGTATCGCGGCGGCCGTCACGATCTTCCTAGCTGGGACTTGATCGCTGGTAGAGAGGCCGTGATTTGGCTAGGGTAGCGGCATCCTCAGCGTGAGGGACCGGCATGCAACCCGCGCAAAAACGCACTACCGAACTGCTGGCAAAGTGGCTGCAGAGCCTTGAGCTGCACCGCCGCTATGCGTCGCTCAGCAATGAGGACTACTGGCAGGTCCAGCCGTGGGCGCCGCACCAGCGCCCGGCGCCATGGATCGTCGAAGTCGCCCGAACGCGCGTGCTGGAACTGCAGTCACACCTCGCGACCCGCCTGGCCGCCGGCGACAACGCCTTCGCCGAATCCCTCGAACTGATGTCGTTCCTCGCGACGCTGGTCGGCGTGCAGGACATCGAGCGCTACATTCCGCTCGCCGAGGCCCCTAGCCAGAGCCCCGTCGAACCACCGCCGCCGCCCGCCGATGTGGCACCGCCGCCTTCCCCGGCCGCAGCCAAAGCCAAAACCAAAGCAACCGCGACAATCGCGCCCGCAACACCGAGCAAATCGCAGCCGACCCCGACGATCGCCGAAGAGCCGATCATCGCCGATGCAGTACGGCTGCTGAAGTGGGGTCGCGAGTGGCACGAGCTGGCGCCGGCCATCGCCCGTATCGCCGACCGCCCCGGCGTCGTTGAACTGCGCCGCGTCCTGCGGGCGCATAAGGCTCGGATCGAGGCCGCTGTCCGCGAGTGACGTCGCAGGCCTGCGCGCGGTGGCGCGCCGGGTACAATGCGCCCCCCGATCAACTCGCTGTGGCGGCGCGCCGATGTCGCCGCCGGCAAGGAGCCGCCGCTTGCCGCCGACCGCCACGCCTCTTGCTGACCCTCCGCCCGCGGCTGCGCTGCATGCAGGCGTGGTGCGGGTGTTGTCTGCGGCCGCCTATGACGGCCTGCTGCTGCTCGCACTGCTGATGGTACTGACCGCCACACTGCAACTGCTGACACACGGCGAGGCGATCACCCGCGCGCGCGTCGGCGCCTGGGAATACGCCTACCGTGCGCTGCTGCTGGTCGCGGTAGGCGCCTATTACGGCATCGCCTGTACGCGCCGTGGGCAAACCCTCGGCATGAAGGCATGGCACCTGCGTCTCGAACGGCCGGACGGCTCACTGCCCGGCTGGCGCGCCGTCGCGCTGCGACTGACGTGTGCAGGACCGCTCTATCTTGCATTGATAGCCGGGATCGCGCTGTACATGGCGCGCGAAGGCGGCTGGCTGCTGCTGTGCGGCTGCGCGCTGCCACTGATGGCGAGCCATGCCTGGGACACGCTCACCGGCGGCGGCACGCTGCCGGATCGGGTCTCCGGAACGCGCGTCGTACGCGTCTCGAAACGCCGCTAACGAACCCGGGCTATCGCGATAGTCGTCACCGCGGCCAACGCCACCGCCGGCCCCCAGGCAACGAGCAGCGGGTTTAGCCCATAGACATCGCCGCTGTTTTCGAGCGTCCGGTTGATCAGGAAGTAAACGACGCCGATCACGATGCCAATGACCGTTCGCGAGCCCGCTCCGCTGGAGCGCAGCGGACCGAACACGAACGGCACGGCCAGCATGCACAGCAGGATCGTCGACAGGCTGCGCGCAACCCGCGACCACAGCGCGATTTCCCACGAGCGCGACTCCAGGCCGTTGGCCCGCAGGTGCGAGACGTAGCGCCACAGTCCACGCAATGGCAGCGAACCGGGATCGACGACGGCGGCGGCCAGTAATTCGGAACTGACATCGCTGTCCACCAGCGTCGTCGCCGCACGCTGGGTCGTCACCCGCTCAGTCCCCAGCAACGACGCGGCATAGTTGTTCAAGCGCCAGGTCTTGCCGCGCACGATCGCAGCGCTGTCGGCGTGCACGACCGCCGCCAGGTGCTGGCGGCCGTCGGCACCGGCCTGCAGCTGGTAGACGAAGATGCCGCCATAGAGGTTGTCGGCGGATTGCTGCTCGATGCTGACGATGCGCGCACCGTCCTTGAGCCAGATACCGGCATGGCCGGCGTAGTTCATGTTCGCGTACTTGCCCAGCGTCTGCATCTGGCGCGCGTACGCCTCCAGTGGCGGCGCGAGCGCCTCGCCGAGCGTCCCGCCCACCACCACCAGCGCGACACCGGCCATTGCTGCCGCCAACGCCACTCGCGCCACCGACACGCCCGCGGCCCGGATGATGATCAGCTCACTGCCGCGCGCAAGGTTGCCCAGACCGAGCAGGGCGCCAATCAACGCCGCTATAGGCAGCAGTTGGAAGGTCTGCTTGGGGACCCGCAGCAGCGTGACGAAGAACGCGTCGAGCATGCCGAAGGAGCCGACACCAACGTCGCTCTGCTGCTCGATGAACGAAAACAGCGCGGCGAGGGTAACCAGCGCCGCGGTGACCAGCAACGTGAACCAGAGGATCTGCCCGATCAGATAACGGTCCAGCAGCCTCATCGGCCGGCCCACCGCGGCGGGGAGTTGCGCCACCACATCCAGCCGGTCACTGCCAGCACCAGCAGGTGCGGCCACCACATTCCCAAATAGGCCGGCGCGGCGCCCTTCTCGACCCAGGTTCGGGCCACGGACAGCAGGTTGAAGTAGATGAACAACGCGAGGATCGCCACCCCGACGCGGGCGTAGCGTCCCTGCCGCGGCTGCAGCTCTGACAGCGGCACCGCCAGCAGCGTCAGAATCACGACCATCAGCGGCAGCGACAACCGCCACTGGAACTCAGCCTGTGCCTCGGGTGCCGGATCCGAGTAAAGGTCCCACGTCCCGCGGCTCTCGACCCGCTGCGGCCCCAAGGCCTGGCCGCCGACGGGTACCGGGATGCCATGTTCGGCGAAGCGCACACGGCGCATGGTCGCAAGCCCCGGCGTGCCCTCGAACCGCTCGCCGTCGTAAAGAACCAGCGTGTGCAGGTTGCCATCATCGCTGACTAAGTGACGCGCACGGTCAGCCAGCACGATCTCGATGTGATCGGCCTCGCGACGCTGCAGGAATATCCGCCGCAGCGTCCCGTCGGGATCGGCAGACTCGGCATAAATGACGGCCCGCCCGCGCGAAAACGCCAGGAACTTACCCGGCTCGAGCAAGCTGAACTCAGCGCTCTTGAGCGCCTCCTTCTGGATCTGCTGGACGCTCGCGAACGCCGTTGGGGCGGTGTAGAGCACCAGCCAGCTCACGATCGCCGTCACGACCACGGCCAGCACCGCGATCGGGCGCAGCACCGCGCCGGGGCCAACGCCGCAGGCGCGCAGGGCCGCCATTTCGCTCTCATGGTAGAGACGACCAAGGGCCAGAGTGATGCCCAGCAGCAGCCCGAACGGCGCCAGCAGGGTGCCGTTCTGGATCGACATCAGGCCGATCAGGCGCAGGATCACGGCCTTCGGGTAGCCGCGCTCGGCGGCCTGGCCGAGGACCTGAGCGAGCTGGTTGCTGACCAGGATCGCAAACAGGACCGCCGTCACCGCAAGCCATGACTGGGCGACCTCCCGTAGTACGTAGCGATCAAGCGTCCGCAACCCGCCTCCAAAATTGGGCCGTCCGGGCCCTGCACCCGCTCGCTCCGGCAAGCCCTTGAAGTACACTCTCACCCTAAGGACGAGAGCGGCGGCGAACACCGCCGCGCCACGTAAGTTAAACCCAAAGCAGCGCGCTTAGAAGGGCGGCGGCACCTGCCGGATCGGCAGGCCCGCGCTCATGCGCCACGGAGAGGCCGATGGAGTTTCAAGCAGAGACAGGCGGCAAGCGCCGCGCCCGTACGGAATGCGCCGTAATTGGCGTGCACGAGCGCTCGGAACTCAGTGGCGAGGCGCTTGCGATCGACGGCGCCCTCGGCGGGCGCCTGGGCCGCATCCTGCGCGGCGGCGACTTCGCCGGCCGTCTCGGCGAGACACTGCTGCTACCCGACCTCGGCGCCGGCCCCGCCGCGCGGGTCCTGCTGGTGGGCCTGGGCAGCACCAAGTCCTGGTCGCGCCGGCACTACCGGCGTGCGCTGCTTAGCTCCGCCCAGGCGCTGCTCAAGTGCGGCGCCCGCGAGGCGCTGGTCACGCTCGCAGCCGAGCAGGTCCCCGAGGTGGACGCGTACTACCGGGCCCGTTACGTCGCGGAGGCCTTCGGTCAGGCCCGCTACCAGATCCCGACGCTGAAATCGACCCGCAAGCCCGCCCCGCCGAAGCTCGCCGCCGTGCGCGTACTGGTGGCCGAGCGCGGCGACCTGGTTGCGGCACGCCGCGGCCTCGAACACGGCGCGGCGATCGCTGCCGGCAGCGCCGTAACGCGCGACCTGGCCAACCTGCCGGCCAACGTCTGCACGCCGACCTACCTCGCTTCCTTTGCGACGCGCATGGCCCGCAGCCATCGCAAGCTCACCACTCGCATTCTCGGCGAGCGGGAGATGAAGCGGCTGGGGATGGGCTCGCTGCTGTCGGTCACCGAAGGCACCGAGGAGCCCGCCCGCCTCATCGTCGTCGAATACCGCGGCGGCAAGGCGGGCGAAGCGCCGGTCGCGCTGGTCGGCAAAGGCGTCACCTTCGACACCGGCGGCATCTCGCTAAAAGACCCAGGCGGCATGGATGAGATGAAGTTCGACATGACCGGCGCAGCCTCGGTGCTAGGCGCGATCAAGTCGCTCGCTCTGCTGCAGGCGCCGATCAACGTCGTCGGCATCGTCGCGGCGTGCGAGAACATGCCCGGCGGCCGCGCGACCAAGCCCGGCGACATCGTCACCTCGATGTCAGGCATCACGATCGAGGTCCTCAATACCGACGCCGAGGGACGACTGATCCTGTGCGACGCACTGACCTATAGCCGCCGCTTCAAGCCGCGCCTGGTCGTCGACGTGGCGACCCTGACCGGCGCCTGCGTCGTCGCCCTCGGCGCCCACAACAGCGCGGTGATGAGCAACGACGACAGCCTCGCCGAGGCACTGGTCGCGGCTGGCCGGCGCTCCGCCGACACCTGCTGGCGCATGCCGCTCGGTGAGGAGTATCAGGAGCAGCTGCGCAGCAACTTCGCCGACCTCGCCAATATCGGCGGCCGCGATGGCGGCGCGATCACGGCGGCATGCTTCCTGTGGAAGTTCGTCGACGGCATGAAGTGGGCTCACCTGGACATCGCCGGCACCGCCTACCAGACCGGCACGGCCAAGGGTGCTACCGGCCGGCCTGTGCCGCTGCTGGTGGACTTCCTGCTGTCGAACCCCTGATGCCGCCACGGATCGACTTCTACGTGCTGGAAAGCGCCGACGACAAGGCACGGCTGATCTATGCCTGCCGCCTGATCGAGAAGGCGTTCCAGCAGCAGCAGACGGTCTGCGTGACACTTGATTCGCCAGCAGCAGCCGAGGCGTTCGACGCCCTGCTGTGGACGTACGACGAGCAGAGCTTCGTGCCGCACCTGCTGGCCAGCAGTGACACGACCCGCGCCGGCCCGCCGCCGCAGACCCCCGTGCACATCGGTTGTGCAATGCCGGTGGCGGCCGACCTGCTGGTGAACCTCGGCCACGACGTGCCAACGTTCTACGACCGCTACGCGCGCGTCGTCGACTTCGTCGATGCGGAGCCGGCGCGCCGCGACGCCGGCCGGCGTCGCTTCGCCAAGTATCGCGACGGCGGCCACACCCCCGATACCCATAAAGTTAGTGCCTGACATGGACAAGACCTACTCACCGCGTGACATCGAAGCGCGTCTCTACGCGCACTGGGAGGCGGAAGGTCGCTTTCAGCCGGCCGGCAACGGCAGCCCCTACGCGATCGTCATCCCGCCACCAAACGTCACCGGCACGCTGCACATGGGGCACGCGTTCCAGGACACGATCATGGACGCGCTGACGCGCTACCACCGCATGCGCGGCGACCGGACGCTGTGGCAGCCCGGCACCGATCACGCCGGCATCGCGACGCAGATGGTGGTCGAGCGCCAGCTCAACGCCGTGGGCCAGACGCGCCATGACCTCGGTCGCGAGGCCTTCATCGAACGCGTCTGGAAGTGGAAGGAGGAGTCCGGTGGCACGATCGCGCGCCAGATGCGTCGCCTCGGCACCAGTGTCGACTGGACGCGCGACCGGTTCACGATGGACGCCGGTCTGTCGCAGGCGGTCACCGAAACGTTCGTGCGACTGTTCGACGAAGGCCTGATCTATCGCGGCAAGCGGCTGGTCAACTGGGATCCGGTGCTGCACACCGCACTGTCTGACCTTGAGGTGCTGTCGCAGGAAGAGACCGGCAGCCTGTGGCACCTTCGCTACCCGCTCGCCGACGGCAGCGGCCATTTGATCGTCGCGACCACCCGGCCGGAGACGATGCTGGGCGACACCGCCGTTGCGGTCCACCCCGAGGACGAACGCTACGCCCATCTGCTTGGCAAGCAGATCGCGCTGCCACTGACTGGCCGGCAGATCCCGATCGTTGCCGACACCTACGTCGAACGCGACTTCGGCAGTGGCTGCGTAAAGATAACGCCAGCGCACGATTTCAACGACTACGAACTTGGCCAGCGTCACTCACTGCCGCTGATCAATATCTTTGACCTCAATGCCTCACTCAACGATGAAGTACCGGCCGCCTACCGCGGGCTGGACCGGTTCGAGGCGCGCAAGCGCATCGTCGCCGAGCTCGATGCCCTGGGCCTGATCGAGAAGATCGACCCGCACAAGCTGATGGTGCCCAGAGGCGATCGCAGCAACGCGGTCATCGAGCCGTGGCTCACCGACCAGTGGTATGTGCGCGTTGAGCCGCTCGCGGGACCGGCCATCGAGGCCGTCGAGTCCGGCCGTATCCGCTTCGTACCTGAAAACTGGGACAAGACCTACTACGAGTGGATGCGCAACATCAAAGACTGGTGCATCAGCCGCCAGCTCTGGTGGGGTCACCGCATCCCGGCCTGGTATGCCGCCGATGGCACGATCTACGTCGGGCGCAACGAAGCCGAGGTCCGTGCCCGACACGGGCTTGCGACCGACGTGCCGCTACGCCAGGACGACGACGTGCTCGACACGTGGTTCTCTTCGGCGCTGTGGCCATTTTCAACGCTCGGCTGGCCTGAGCGCACGCGCGAGCTCGCTGAGTTCTACCCGACCGCCGTGCTGGTCACCGGCTTCGACATCATCTTCTTCTGGGTCGCCCGGATGATCATGCTGGGCCTGAAGTTCATGGGCGACGTGCCGTTTCGAGAGGTCTACGTTCACGGCCTGATCCGTGATGCGGAAGGCCAGAAGATGTCGAAGTCGAAGGGCAACGTACTCGACCCCCTCGACCTGATCGACGGCATCGAGCTGGAGACGCTGGTCGCCAAGCGCACCAGTGGGCTCATGCAACCGCACCTCGCTGCCGGCATCGAGAAGTCGACGCGCAAGCAGTTCCCGGAAGGCATCGCCTCCTACGGCACCGACGCGCTGCGCTTTACCTTCGCCTCGCTCGCGACTTTGTCGCGCGACATCCGCTTCGACGTCGGCCGCATAGAGGGCTACCGCAACTTCTGCAACAAGCTGTGGAACGCCGCACGCTTCGTGATGATGAGCGTCGAGGGCCATGATCTGGGCATTGAGCCGGAGAGCCCGACGCTCGCCGACCGCTGGATCCGCTCGCGGCTGGCAACAGCGCTCGAGTCGACCCGTGCGGGCTTCGACAATTACCGTTTCGACCTCGCCAGTCAGGCGCTGTACGAGTTCACCTGGTACGACTTTTGCGACTGGTACCTCGAACTGAGCAAGGCAGTGCTCAACTCCGACAGCGCCAGCGATGCCGAAAAACGCGCGACCCGCCGCACGCTGATCGAAACGCTCGAGTCGCTGCTGCGCGCGCTGCACCCGCTGATGCCGTTCATCACCGAGGAAATCTGGCAGCAGGTCGGCAAGCTGGCCGGCCGCAGCGGCGCTACGATCATGCTTGAGCCGTGGCCGGTCGCCGACGCCACTGCTCGCGACGCTGATGTCGACAGCGAGATGCGCTGGGTCATGGATCTGATCCTCGCGGTGCGGCAGATCCGCGGCGAGATGGACATCGCGCCTTCGCGCCGCTTTGAGGTGCTGCTGGTCAACGCCTCCGAATCCGATCTCACGCGCCTCGCGCGCACGCGCCACTGGGTGGAGCGGCTGGCCAATCTCGCCGGGCTACGGCCGCTGGAAGCGGGAGCCGCGGAACCTGAGTCCGCCGTCGCCCTGATGGGGGAGATGCGCATCCTGGTGCCCATGGCCGGCCTCATCGACGTCGCCGCCGAGATGGGCCGGCTCGAGAAGCGCATCGGCAAGCTGAAGGCCGACCTTGGCAAGACCGAAGCGAAGCTCTCCAACGCCAGCTTCGTCGCCAACGCCCCGGCCGCCGTGGTCGAGCAGGAACGCGCTCGCATCGCCGACTTCAGCCGCGAGCTCGCCAGCCTCGAGACGCAGCTCGAGCGCGTCAGCAAGCTGCAATAGGAACGATCCCGACATGAGCCCAGGCATGGATGCCCGTCGCACGATCGAGCCGGTGATCGCGGCGCTGAACGCAATCGTGCTGGGCAAGGACCGGCAGATCCGCCTCGCAGTCGCCTGCCTGATGGCGCGCGGCCACCTGCTGATCGAGGACCTGCCGGGGGTCGGCAAGACCACCCTCGCGCAAGCGCTGGCGCGTACGCTGGGCCTGAGCTACCAGCGCGTGCAGTTCACCAGCGACCTGCTGCCCGCCGACATCATTGGCGTATCGGTATTCGATCGCGACAGCGGTCGATTTGAGTTCCGCCGCGGACCGGTATTCACGCAGCTGCTGCTGGCTGACGAGGTCAACCGCGCGACCCCGAAGGCGCAGAGCGCGCTGCTTGAAGCAATGGAAGAGCGGCAGGTGACCGTCGACGGTCATACCCATCCACTGCCTGAGCCGTTCTTCGTGGTCGCGACCCAGAACCCGAGCTACCAACTCGGCACCTATCCGCTGCCGGAGTCGCAGCTGGACCGGTTCTTGATGCGCATCGACCTCGGCTATCCGGACCCCACACATGAGCGCGAGCTGCTGCGCGGGCGCGACCGCCGCGAGCTGCTCAGCGAACTGCAGCCAGCGCTGACCGCAGAGACGCTACGCGCGCTGCAGGCCCTGGTGCCGCAGCTGCACGTCGCCGAGCCGCTACTGGACTACGTGCAGGCGCTGGTGCGCCGTACGCGCGACTCAGGCCTGTTCGAGGCCGGCCTGTCGCCGCGCGCGGCGATCTCACTGCTACGCGCAAGCCAGGCCTGGGCGCTTTGCCACGGCCGCACCGGCGTGCTGCCGGAAGACGTGCAGGCGGTCGCCCGCGCTGTCATTGGCCATCGCCTGCAGTTGCGGACCGCCGTCGACGGCGACCGCGCCGCCGACCTGGACGGCCTGCTGCTGCAGGCGGTCGCCGTTCCCTGAGGCCGGCCGCGATGGACGCGGCGCCATCCTGGTGGGCACGGCTGCGACGACGCGGCGCGGAACGGGTGGCCGCGTGGTCGCGACGCCGCCACGGCAGCGAACCGGGCGAGGTCACGATTACCCGCAGGCGCGTCTACATCCTGCCCACAGGACTCGGCATCACCTTCGGCGCGATGCTGTTCGCGATGCTGCTGGCGGGTCTCAACTACGGCAACAACCTCGCCCTGTTGCTGACGTTCCTGCTCGCGTCCGCCGGCTGGGTCGCCATGCACCAGTGCCACCACAACCTGGCCGGACTGCAACTGGCGCCCGCGGGCACCCGCCCGGCGTTCGCCGGCAGCCCAGCCGAGTTTTCGTTCCGGCTATCGACGAGCGCCGCGCGCGAGGAGCTCGCCGTCAGCAGCGGCGCGCTGTCGCACACCACGGTGGGGCTCGCCGCCCAGAGCTCGGCACTGGTGACCGTGGCGCTGCCAACGGCACGCCGCGGGCGCATCCGGCTCACGCGACTCCGGATAGCGTCGAGCTACCCGCTCGGCCTGTTCACCGCCTGGAGCTGGGTCCATCCCGACCTCGACTGCCTCGTGTACCCACGGCCCGCACCACGTGACGGCGATGGACCGCCACCCGCCGCCGAGGCCGGTGCCGCGCACGATGGCCGGGCGCGCGGCGAGGAGGACTTCGCCTCACTGCGGGCCTTCCAGGACGGCGACCCGCCGCGCCGCATCGCCTGGAAGGCGTGGGCACGCGGCGGCGAATTGGTCGTGAAGCAGTACATCGGCGCGGCTCGCGCGCCGGTGATGCTGGAGCTGGCCGCAGTGCCCGGTCGCGACCTCGAGGCGCGGCTCGCCCGCCTTGCGCGCTGGATCATCGATGCGGAGGAGCGCGGCGACCGTTATGGGGTCCGGCTCGGCGCGCTGGAGATACCGCCAGGCGCAGGGCTACCGCATCGCAACCGCTGTCTTGCGCCACTGGCCGTCTGGGAGCTGCCTGGAGATGCCGCATGACGCCATCGCCGGGCCTGCGGCGGCTGATGACGACCTGCGGCGCACTCACCGTCGCGCTGCTGCCCCACGTCGCCCGGCTGCCACCCTGGATCAGCGCGACGTTCGCGCTCGCGGTGCTTTGGCGCCTGCTCGCCGAACAGCGCGCCTATGCGCTGCCGTCGCGCGCGCTGCGCGTCGTGGCAGCGCTGGCGGCTGTGCTCGCGGTGCTCGCCAACTACCGCACGCTCAACGGACTGGAGGCAGGCACGGCACTGCTGTGCCTGATGGCTGCGCTCAAGCTAGGCGAGACGCGTGCAGCGCGCGACCATGCGGTACTGGTGTTCGTCGGCTATCTGCTGTGCCTGGCGACGCTGCTGCACCAAGAGTCGCTACCTCGCCTGTGCTTCGTGCTGCTGGCCGTGTGGCTACTGACCGCCGCCCTCGCGCGCGCGCACCGGCCACTCGAAGCCAGCAGTAGCACTCATCCGCTGCGCCTCGCCGCCCGCCTGCTGGGGCTGGGCCTGCCGCTGGCGGCGCTGCTGTTCGTGTTCGTACCGCGACTGGAGGGGCACTTCTGGGCGCTACCCACGCTGCGCGATACCGCGCTCACCGGCATCGGCGACGACATGACCCCCGGCGATATCGCCAGCCTCGCTCGCTCCGACGAACCGGCATTCCGGGCCTGGTTCGAAGCCGCCGTGCCCTCACCGCCGCAGCGCTACTGGCGCGTCCAGGTGCTGGAGTCGTTCGATGGCCGCGGCTGGCACCGCGGCGCAACGCGCGCCGACGCCAGCGCGCCGCCAGTCGCCGCGGACGGTGCGCGCTACGACTACCGCGTCGCGCTCGAAGCTACCCATCGCCCGTGGCTGGTGGGGCTGGATACCGTCCTCGACTGGCCGCAGACACTCGCCCGCCGCAACCGGGCCGGCGTACTGATGCGGCTCGGCCGCGGCCCGCGCGAACTGCAGGACCTCGACAGCCGCTTCGAGTACGCACTGAGCTCCGCGCCCTCTGCCCGCGTGATGCCAGACGGGCTGCCGGAGGACCTTGCGCAACGCAACGTCGAACTGCCGCCAGGTCGCGCACCAGCGACCCGCGCGCTGGCGGCGCGCCTGCGCGGCGCCAGCAGCAGCGAGCACGCCTACATCGACGCCGTGCTGCGCCGATTCCACGACGAGGCGTACGAGTACACGCTCGAGCCGCCACGACTAGGCACCGAACCTACCGATGAGTTCATGTTCGGCACGCGCCAAGGGTTCTGCGAGCACTATGCCGCGGCGTTCGCCGTCATGATGCGCGCCGTCGGCATTCCCGCCCGCGTCGTCATCGGCTACCAGGGCGGCGATTGGAACCGTTACGGCGGCTACCTGCTGGTTCGCCAGTCAAGCGCGCACGCCTGGAACGAGGTCTGGCTGTCGGGCGAAGGCTGGCGACGGGTCGACCCAACCGCCGCGGTCGCCCCCGAGCGCGTCCGCCAGGGTGATGGCGGGCCTGCTGATGCGCACGACGGCGTCGGTGTGCTCGCCGACTGGGCGTGGCTGGGTCGAGCGCGCCAACTGTGGGATGCGGCGCGCACCGCCTGGTATGAGGGCGTCATCAACTTCAGCGCCAAGTCCCAGCAGCGACTGCTGGACGCCCTCGGACTCGGCGCGTGGGGCCTGCGCGGCCTCGCGCTCGCGCTCACCGCAGGCTTTATGCTGACCGCGTTGCTATTGGGCGGCTGGCTCGCCTGGGAACTGCGCCCAGCGCACACCGATCCGCTGCAGCGCGCCTGGGCGGCGGTCTGCACCAGCCTTGCGGCCGCAGGACTACCGCGTGCGCCCGCCGAAGGTCCGCTGGACTACGCGCGCCGCGTCGCGCAGGCAGCGCCCGCCCTGGGCGATGCGATGCAGGCTTTCGCTACGGCCTACGTCCGGGCCCGCTACCTGCCGTACGCCGTCGCAGGCGACCTTCGCGAGGTGCAGCGGCTGGCGCGGCGGCTACGCCTGCAGGCGCGCAAGGCCAGCCGATGAACGCCCTCGGGGGGATCCTGGCCGCGGCGCTGGTCATCATCGCCGCGATCGCGGCACCCCCCCTGGTGGCGCCATCGCCGACGCCGCCAGCGACTCGCCACGCCGCTGCCCGCGCCGCTGCAGGCGCTGCTGGAGCAGACGCGCAGTTGGCGTCGCCTGCCGGCCAGCCTGCGACCGGTACTCGCGGCGCGCGTGCACGTGTTCCTGCACGAGCAGTCGTTCGTCGGCTGCGCGGGGGCCGTGGTCGATGCAAACATGCGGGTGGAGATCGCCAGCCAAGCCTGCCTGCTGCTGCTAGGGCCGCGCGTCTGCTTCGCAGAGCTGCGCTCAATCCTCGTCTATCCAGAGCCCTTCATCGTCCCGCAGCGGGAGGAGGAACATGGCGTGGTCACCGAATACGAGCAGGAGGTCTCGGGCGAGGCATGGGATACCTCGAGCGTGATCCTCGCCTGGAGCGATGTGGCGTCGGCAGACGAGCGTTGCAGCCCCGTGGTGCATGAGTTCGCGCACCACCTCGACCATGCCGATGGCGTATTGCGTAACCGTCCGCAGGTGCGGGCCTCATTCGAGGCACTGGCCGCTACGATCGAACGCGGCGACCAGACACCGCTCGACCCGGACGCGCTGCAGAACGAAACGGAGTTCATCGCCTATGCGAGTGAGGCGTTCTTCGAAGCGCCGCAACGGCTCGCATCGTTCGACTCGCCCCTGTACGAGGAACTCGCGCACTACTACGGCGTCGATCCCACCGCTTGGTAGCTTGGTAGCGCCGCCGTCTCAGGTGGCGCCAGTCTGGTGCTCACGGGTCTCGCGGAACTTCACGGCCGGCCAGCGCTCTATCGTCAGCTCCAGGTTCACCCGCGACGGCGCCAGATAGACCAGGCCGCCGGCATGGTCGAGCGCCAGGTACTCGTAGCAACGCTCGCGCAACTCGGACAGCTTCTTCGGGTCGTCGCACTCAACCCAACGAGCAGTCGCCACCGGCACGGCCTCGAACACGCACTGCACGCTGTACTCATCCTGCAGCCGGAACGCGACCACCTCGAACTGCAGCTGGCCGACCGCACCGAGGATCGAGTCGTTGTTGCGCAACGGCCGGAACAGCTGCGTGGCGCCCTCCTCACACAACTGTGCCAGGCCCTTCTGCAGCGCTTTGGCCTTCAGCGGGTCCTTGAGGACCGCGCGCCGGAACAGTTCCGGGGCGAAGTTCGGGATACCGGTGAAGGTCAGCCGCTCGCCTTCGGTGAACGTGTCGCCAATGTTGATCGTGCCGTGATTGTGCAGGCCGATGATGTCGCCGGCAAAGGCCTCCTCGGCCTGCTGCCGGTCGGCCGCCATGAAGGTCAGCGCGTCTGCAACGCGCACTTCCTTGGCAAGGCGTGAGTGGTACAGCCGCATGCCGCGCTCGTAGCGACCCGAGCAGATCCGCAGGAACGCGATCCGATCGCGGTGCGACGGATCCATGTTCGCCTGGATCTTGAACACGAAGCCGGAGAACTTCGGCTCGCACGCTTCGACCTCGCGCGCGACAGTCGCACGCGAACGCGGGCCGGGCGCGTGCTCGACGAAGGACGCGAGTAGCTCCTCGACGCCGAAGTTGTTGATCGCCGAGCCGAAGAACACCGGCGTCTGCCTGCCGGCGCGATAGGCGTCGAGGTCGAACTGCTCGGTTGCGCCGCGCACCAGCTCGATCTCCGCGATCAGCTCCTTGCGGCGCTCGCCCAGCAGTTCGGCCGCCGCGTCGGAAGCAAGCCCGTTGATCACGGCGTTGGTGCCGGCCCTGCCCTTCGCGGCCGCGGCGTACACGTAGATGCGGTCCTCTACCAGATGATAGATGCCGCGCAGGTCGCGGCCCATGCCGATCGGCCAGGTGATCGGTGCGCAGCGCAGGCCGAGCACGCGCTCGATCTCATCGAGCAACTCGATCGGCTCGCGTCCCTCGCGATCGAGCTTGTTGACGAAGGTCATGATCGGCGTGTCGCGCAGTCGGCAGACTTCCATCAGCTTGATGGTGCGTTGCTCGACGCCCTTGGCGCAGTCGATGACCATCAGCGCCGAGTCGACCGCAGTCAGCGTGCGATAGGTGTCTTCCGAGAAGTCTTCATGACCGGGCGTGTCGAGCAGGTTCACCACGCGCTCGCGGTAGGGGAACTGCATCACCGAGGAGGTGACTGAAATGCCGCGCTGCTGCTCCAGGCGCATCCAGTCGGAGGTTGCGTGACGGGCCGCCTTGCGGCCCTTGACGGTGCCTGCCATCTGGATGGCACCGCCGAACAGCAGCAACTTTTCGGTCAGCGTGGTCTTGCCGGCGTCGGGATGCGAAATGATCGCAAAAGTCCGGCGCCGCTCGATTTCGGCGATTTGGGTCGACTCAGTCATCGGATACGGCCTCGAGGGGCCGCAATGGTAGCCGGTCAGCGCTCGGGTCGCACTTTGTTCGCGGCCCGCTCCCGCGCCGCGCCCCACTGGTCCAGATCGAGCCTGTAGACGATCGCATCCTCGCGGCCGCCGACAGCCTGGTAATAGCCGCGCCGCAGGCCCACCTGCGCAAAACCCAGCTGCTCGTACAGCAGGATCGCCGGGCGGTTGGAGGGGCGGACCTCGAGGAAGGTCCAGCCCTGGCCGGCGCGGTGCGCCTCGTCCAACAGCCAGGTCATCAGGCGCCGGCCGACGCTCTGACCGCGCAGGTCGGCGCGGATGCAGATGTTCAGGATGTGGGCCTCGCCCGCCCCCATCGACATGATGCCGTAGCCACCGATTCCATCCAGGGCCTGCACCAGCCGGCAGGTGTAACCCACCCGCAGACAGTCGCGGAAGATGCCGATACTCCACGGAAACATGTACGAGAGGTTTTCGAGGTCGCTGACGGCGCCGACATCGGTTTCCGTCATCGCCCGATGAGTGACCCGGGCGGGCGGCAAACGGTTAGGCGCGCTGGCCACGTGCCGTCTCCATCGCCAGCTGCAGGTCGGCCCACACCTTGCGCTTCTCGCCAGGGGTGCGCAGCAGGTAGCCGGGGTGGTAGGTGACCACGACCTTCCTGCCCAGCGGCTTAAGCTCGTGCACCCGCCCGCGCAGCTGCCCGAGCGGGGTCTCGACGCCGAGCAGGCTGTGAGCGGCGATGCGCCCGAGGCACAGGATCAGCCCAGGATCGACCAGCTCAATCTGCCGCTGCAGGAACGGCATGCAGCAGCGCGCCTCTGCCGGATGCGGGTCGCGGTTACCGGGCGCACGGCACTTGAGGATGTTCGCCATGTACACCTGCGGGCGCCGCAGCCCGATCGCCTGCAGCATCGAGTCAAGCAACTGACCGGCGCTACCGAGGAACGGCTCCCCCGCCCTGTCCTCCTCAGCGCCGGGACCCTCCCCGACGATCATCCAGCGCGCGGCGCGATCGCCGCCGCCAAAAACGCTCTGGCTGCGGCCAGCGGCCAGAGCGCAGCGCGTGCAAGTCGCCACCTGGCCTGCCAGGGCATCCCAATCGAGGCTCGCTACGTCGAGGTCATCCACCCCGCTCGGGGTGGCCGGCGCGACCACCGGACCTGTACTTTGAACAGACGCTGACGGCGACGACAATGGCTCCACGAGCGGCGCCCGGGCAACGAAGCGATCGATGCCCATCGCCTCGAGGATCGCCGCGCGACGGGCATCCATCAACGTGGGCCCGGGGCCGATCCTTCGTTCGGCCGGCGACGCAATCGTCGCCACAGCCAGGCGACAGGCGCCGACAACGCGAAGACGCCAAATAGCAGGAACAGCACCAGCGGCGGCTCACTGAAGATCACCGCGAAGGTCAGCGGGATCAGCAGCACCGAGGTGTAGCGCACCCGACCAGTCAGCTTGAAGCCCTTGAAGCTCGAATAGTAGAAGCGGCTAACCATCAGCACGCCGATCACGGCGGTGACGACGAAGGCGGCGATCAGGGCCACCAGTCCGCTGACCGGGATGTAGGCGTCGTAGGTGTGGGCACACCAGATGAACGAGGCCACCACCGCCGCAGCAGCGGGCGAAGGCAGGCCCTCGAAGAAGCGCTTGTCCACTGACGCGGTGCGGGTGTTGAAGCGGGCCAGGCGCAGCGCCGTGGCCACCGCGTAGAAGAACGTCACCAGCCAGCCGAGGCGGCCCCAGACTGCGTTGTGCTCGGTCAGCCGGGCAACGCCCCACTGGTAGACCACTAGCGCCGGGGCCAGGCCGAAGGCCACCAGGTCCGACAGGCTGTCGTATTCCTTCCCGAAAAGCGTCTCGGTATGCGTCCAGCGGGCCACCCGGCCGTCCAGGCCGTCGCAGAGCATGGCCCCGAAAATGGCCATCGCGGCACGGTCAAAATTGCCGTCGATCGCGGCAACGATGGCGTAGAAGCCGGAGAACAGCGTGCCGGTCGTCAGCAGGTTGGGCAGCAGGAAGACCCCGCGGCGGGTGGGCGGGGACGGCGGTCGGGCGGTCAGGTCGTCTATGTCTGGCATGCAGCGGATCATAGTGCCGGGAGGTGTCAGCAACAACCTCAGGCGGGGCCTGGGCCCCTTGCCTGTTAATATTCGGCCCTAGCCGCGCCCCGCGCCCCTTTTTTGACCAAGGCCCCCTCCCGCATGCGCCTGTCCGCCTACCCGATCGTAAATCTGAAGGAACTCCCGGCCGACGCCGAGATCATCAGCCACCAGTTGATGCTGCGGGCCGGACTGGTCCGCCGCCTGGCGGCGGGTCTGTACAGCTGGCTGCCCATGGGTCTGCGGGTGCTGCGCAAGGTCGAGAACATCGTTCGCGAAGAAATGAACCGGGCCGGCGCGCTGGAAATGCTGATGCCCACCATCCAGCCGGCGGAGCTGTGGCAGGAATCCGGCCGCTGGGACCAGTTTGGGCCTGAGCTGCTGCGCCTGCGCGATCGCCACGACCGCGGCTACGTGTATGGCCCGACCCACGAGGAGGTCATCACCGACATCGCGCGCCGCGAGCTCAAGAGCTACCGCCAGCTGCCGGTGAATTTCTACCAGATCCAGCTGAAGTTCCGCGACGAGATCCGGCCGCGCTTCGGCGTGATGCGCGCACGCGAATTCATCATGAAGGACGCGTACAGCTTCCACGCGGACGAAGCCTCGCTCGACGAGGGCTACCGCCTGATGTACGACGCCTACACGCGCATCTTCACCCGTCTGGGGCTGAAGTTCCGCGCCGTGCTCGCCGACCCCGGCGCAATCGGCGGCACCGGCTCGCAGGAATTCCACGTGCTCGCCGCCTCCGGCGAGGACGCCATCGCGTTCTCCGATGGTGACGACTACGCCGCCAACATCGAGAAGGCCGAGGCCGTGGCTCCGGCAGGCCCGCGACCGACCGCCACCGAGGTAATGACGCAGGTCCCGACCCCGCACGTAAAGACCATCGCCGAACTCGCCGCGATGCTCAAAGTGCCTGCGGCCAAGTGCATCAAGACCCTGATCGTCGACGGCGCCGACGGCGGCCTGGTGGCGCTGGTGATCCGCGGCGACCATGAACTGAACGCCGTCAAGGCACAGAACCTGGCGGCGGTCGCAAGCCCGCTGCGCATGGCAGCGCCCGCGCGCATCATCGAACTGCTCGGCGCCGAGATCGGCTTCCTTGGCCCGGTCAAGCTGCGCTGCCAGATCATCGCCGACCACTCCGCCCTGGCGATGGCCGACTTCGTCTGCGGCGCAAACGCGCCCGACGCGCACCTGACGGGCGTGAACTGGGGCCGCGACCTGCCAGAGTCAGCCGCCGCGGACCTGCGCAACGTCGTCGAAGGCGATCCGAGCCCCTCGGGCAAGGGACACCTGTCGATCGCGCGCGGCATCGAGGTTGGCCACGTATTCAAGCTCGGCCGCAAGTACAGCGAATCGCTGGACGCGAGCGTGCTCGACGCGCAGGGCACCAAGACCGCCATGCTGATGGGCTGCTACGGAATCGGAGTGACCCGTGTGGTGGCCGCTGCGATCGAGCAGAACAATGACGAGCGCGGCATCATCTGGCCGGACCCGATCGCGCCGTTCGATGTGGTGATCGTACCCATGAACTACCAGAAGTCGCAGCGCGTACGCGACGCCAGCGACCAACTGTACAGTGAACTTGAGGCCGCCGGCTTCGACGTGCTGCTCGACGACCGGGATGCCCGACCGGGCGTCAAGTTTGTCGATGCAGAGCTGTACGGCATTCCGCACCGGATCGTGGTGGGAGAACGCGGGCTGGATGCAGGCAAGCTCGAGTATCGCCACCGTCGCGCGAGCGAGAACGAGGAGTTCGTAGCTGGCGAAGCGATCGCGTTCCTCCGCAGCCGCCGAACGGGCTGACACGAGGCGAGGCGAATGCGCAGCTCAGCCATCGGACTGGGCCTGGCGGCGTTGCTCGCGCTGGCCGCCCCGGCCTGGGCGGACCAGCAGCAGGACCCGGAGCTGCGGGCCGTGCTTGAGCACGCGCTAGCGACGACGCGCTGCGACGGCCACGGCGACCGCTTTGGCGGCGAGGTGTTCTTCAAGCTGCACGAGCCACAGATGCGGCGCATCGTGCAGGCGCCCACCGAGCGGCTCGACATCCTGCATTCGGTGTACTGCGAGTCGAACGCCATCGTCGCTCGCTACCGCGCCGAGCATGGCGTCGAACTGCTGCTGACGCCGGAGCTGGTGCTGGCGGTCATCGACGTCGAGAGCCACTTCAACCGCTATGCGGTCTCGCGTGCGGGCGCAGTGGGCCTGATGCAGGTGATGCCGTTCTGGCCGCGGCAACTGGGCATCGACAACCGCCTGTTCGGCAGCGTCGAATTCAACATCCGGGTCGGCTGCGAAATCCTCGGCTACTACATGAACGCCGAGCACAACGATTACCGCAAGGCGCTGGCGCGCTACAACGGCAGCCGCGGCCGTCGCGAGTATCCGGATCTGGTGTTGACGCGTCTGGCCGACCGCTGGCGCGGCTGAACCGAATCAGCGTGGCTGCTGCTGCGCGGCACTGAGTGCATCGGCGGCCCGCTGACGGGCCGCCTCAGCCTCGCGCCGAGCCGCGCGGTACTCGCCCACGCGGATCATCTGCTCGGCACGGTGCAACTCATCGCGCGCAGCGGCCAGCGCCTCGGGCGCCGCCTGGGACGCGCCAGCCGCCTCGGCCGCCCGTATTGTCTGGCGGGTATCGCTCATCGTCTGTATCGGGGCGCTCGCACAGCCAGCCGCGAGCGACGCCACGCCTACCAGCACGCAGCAACCCCGCGCGACAAACATGCCATTATTGAACATCCCCATGTTCACGGACGCTAGCAAGTCGCAGAATCATGCGTCAAGCAGGCCGTCCACCGACTGCGCCACGAGCCCCCCATGCCGACCGTCCTTGTTTTGTATTACTCGCGCAACGGCAGTACCGCCGAACTCGCCCGACACGTCTGCCGGGGCGTCGAGAGCGTGCCCGGCGTCACCGCGATGCTGCGCACCGTACCGGCTGTTACCACGGAAATTGCAGCACCTGCCGCGCCGGTACCCGCCAGCGGTGCGCCTTACGCGACCCTCGACGAGCTGCGCCAATGCGACGGCCTGGTACTCGGCAGTCCGACGCGTTTTGGCAACATGGCAGCTGCGATGAAATATTTCATCGACGGCACCAGCGCACTCTGGGTCAGCGGCGAACTGGTCGGCAAGCCCGCCGCCGTGTTCACTTCCACCAGCACCCAGCACGGCGGCCACGAATCGACGCTGCTGTCGATGATGCTGCCACTGCTGCATCACGGCATGCTGTTGCTCGGGTTGCCGTTCACGGAGCCGGCGCTCACCCGTACCCGCCGCGGCGGGTCGCCTTACGGTGCCGGCATGGTCACCGCCGGCGACGCACCAGCCGGCCCAAGCGACGACGAACGCACACTGGCGCAACTGCTCGGTCGGCGCGTCGCCGACACCGCCTCCCGCCTGGGCACGGGCGCCCGCCCTTGAGCTCGGCGCCGCTGACCAACGCACGCAACGCGGTTGCGTTGCTGCAAGCCCTGCTGCTTGCGGACTTCGCGCTGTGGCACGCCGCCCGCTACTCCGCGCCGACCGCGATACTGCTCATCGCACTGGCCAGCGCACCGTGGCTCGCGATCGCGCCATCCCTATGGCGCGGCAACCGTCGCCGTCACGCGTGGGCAACGCTGCTGACGGCGCCCTATCTGGCCTACGGCATGATGGAGATGCTCGCCAACTCCGGCGCTCGCGCATGGGCGGGGCTGCTGGTACTGACGGCCTTCGCGCTGTTCGTCGCGCTGACGGCATTCCTGCGGATCAGTCGCCCGACAGCTCCAGCACCGACCTGACGAACGGCACCGTCAAGCGTCGCTGGTGGGACAGCGAGGCGGCGTCCAGCCGGTCCAGCGCATCGCACAAGGCCGACAGCTCGCGCGGCAACCGCCGCTGCAGATACTGCAACGTCTCGTCGGGCAGCTCCACGCCCAGGCTGCGCGCGCGCCCCTTGAGCGCCACGCCCTGCTCCAGATCCTCGAGCGATCGCAATTGAAATACGACGCAGGCAGACAGCCGCGAGGCGAGATCTGCGAGGTGGACATCGAGCCCGGCGGGCGCGGCGCTTGCGCTGAGCACCAGGTTGCCACCGCGCTCGGCGATATCGTTATATAGCCGGAACAGCGCCGACTCCCATGCGCTCTGGCCGATGACGCGATCGAAGTCATCCAGGCACAGCAGGTCCAACTGCTCCAGACCCGCGAGCATCGCCGGGTCCGGCCACGGCTCGGCGAGCGGCAGGTAGCCAGCCCGACGACCCTCCTGCGTCGCTCGCGCACAGCTGCCTTGCAGCAAGTGCGAGCGGCCCAGGCCCGGCGTCGACCACAGCAGTAGCGGCGGCAACGCCGCGGTCGTCGCGCGCGCCTCCAGCGCTGCCACCAGCGCGCCATTGGGGCCCACGTAGAAGCCCGCCATTGTCGAGGCGGGCCGCAGCTGCACGCCCAACGGCAACTGTTCCACTACGATACCGCCGGCGCGTGACCACGCCTGGCGCGTACGGCCGCACGTGCGTAGGTCATTACATAGTCGATACCACTGACGACCGTGGTCACGAACGTCGCCGCACCCAACGCAACCAACAGCGCGGACGGCACCGCAGGCCAAGCCGCGGCGGCCGTCACCGCCAGCACGAGCAGCAGCTGCAACAGCGTGTTCAATTTGCTGACCGGCGTCGGATGGCCCTCGAGATAGCCGATCAGGAAGTGGTAAGCCGCAGCACCACTCACGATCAGCAGATCCCGCAGCACGACCGTTGCCACGAGCCAGACCGGTACGCGACCCAGCCACGCGAGCGTCAGGAACACGCACACCAGCAGCAGCTTGTCGGCAATCGGGTCGAGGATCTTGCCCAGCCGGCTGGTCCAGCCAAAGGTCTTGGCAAGCCAGCCATCCAACGCATCGGATATCGCCGCGACGCCGAACAGCAGCAACGTCAGCTCATAGCGACCCGCCAGCAGCGCCAGCATGCTGGGCAACACCAGCAGGATCCGTGCAATGCAGATCGCGTTGGGCAGCCAGGCCAGCTTCATGGCCGCAGCACCAGCTGCAGTTCGCCGCTCGCCGCAGCCGACTCGCCGAGCTGCAGGCGCGCGGACTCGCGCACCGCGCGGCGCAGGGCGTCGGTGTCGCCATCAAAGGCGAGCCTAAAGCGCAACCGGGAGCCAGTCACTTCCTCGAGCGCGACGCTGCGCACGTTCGGAATTGCGGCAACCGCGGCGTAAGCGGCCGCATAGCCAGCGAGATCATGGACGCCCTGCACAACCGCCAGCAGCCGGCCAGCGTCAGCCGGCGCCGCCGCCAGCTGCGCGCCATAACGATCGGCAAGCTCCTGGATGGCGTCGGCGGCAGCGCCATTGGCGACGACTGCACCCGCCGACCCGGCATACGACCAGGCGATGCCACCCGCAGCGACCCGCCCCAGCAGCACGCCGTCGGCTTGGGCCTGACGGGCGACCTCGAGCAGGGGCTCGAGCCGGCCAGCCAAAGCATCCTGGTAGCGGGCACCCTCCTCTGGCAGGGAAAGACCCACAGGCCAGATCAGCGGCAATCCGCGCAGCTGGGCGGCGGCCTGGATCTCGCGCCGTGCCGCAGCGGTCGCGGTCGCGGTGAAGCGCGCACCCACGGCCGCGCCGGGCGCCACCAGCACCACCAGCGTGACCGGTCGCTCGCGCGACCAGAGGCGCTGACCGGCCTTCGCCAAGCGGGCATCGAGCGTGGCCGGATCGAACGCGACCACGACCTGCCCGGCCGCTCCGGAGCGGTAGGTCTGCGCGAGCCGGGAAGCGTCGGCGTAGAGCGAGGCAAGGACGGGATCTGCGGCCGCGGCGCGGCGCCCCGTGACTCGCACGACCACCTGCCGGAGGGCATCGGCTGCCGCGGCGGGGCGGCCTGCCTCGGTCAATTCCCCCCCGACGACGCCCTCGTAGAGCGCGTCCACGGCGGCGGCGAGCCCCCCCGGGGACCCTCCTAGGAGGGCCAGGGTGAGGAAAAATGCGGCAGTGACGTGGTTGACAGGGCGCATGAATATCCCGACGAAACGTCCCGGTCACCGCTCAGCCGGCGGCGATCCGGATCGCCATGTAAAATACCACAGCCTTCCCTCATGCCCGGCGACCCCCCATGACCGACCAGCGCCCTTCCGTGACCTACCGTGACGCAGGTGTCGACATCGACGCCGGCGACGAGCTGGTCGAACGCATCAAACCCCACGTCAAGCGCACCATGCGCCGCGAGGTACTCGGCGGACTGGGCGGCTTTGGCGCGCTGGTCAGGGTGCCGCTGGACCGTTACCGCAAACCGGTTCTGGTCTCAGGCACGGACGGCGTCGGCACCAAGCTGCGGCTTGCGATCGATACCGGCCGCCACGACACGATCGGCATCGATCTGGTCGCGATGTGCGTCAACGACGTCGTGGTGCAGGGCGCCGAGCCGCTCTTTTTCCTGGACTACTACGCCACCGGCAAGCTCGACGTCGCGGTCGGCGAGCGAGTCATCGCCGGCATCGCCGAAGGCTGCGTACAGGCAGGCTGTGCGCTGGTCGGCGGTGAGACCGCAGAGATGCCGGGCATGTACCACGGCGAGGACTACGACCTCGCCGGGTTCTGCGTCGGCATCGTCGACGAGGACCGCATGCTCGATGGCACCGCGACGCGCGCCGGCGACATCATGCTTGGACTGGCCGCCTCGGGGCCTCACTCGAACGGCTACTCGCTGATCCGCAAGCTACTGGCGATCAGCCACGCCGATGCCTCGACGCAGGTCGACGGCCGGCCCCTCTACGACCAACTGCTCGCGCCCACCCGCATCTACGTCAAGCCGCTGCTGGCGCTGCTGGCGGCGGTACCGGTACACGGGCTGGCCCACATCACGGGTGGCGGCCTGCTGGACAACATCCCGCGGGTGGTGCCTGACGGCCTCGAAGTGCGTCTGGACCGCGCCGGCTGGCAGCGGCCGGCGGTATTCGAGTGGCTGAAATCGACCGCGAACATCAACGAGACGGAGATGCACCGCACGTTCAACTGCGGCATCGGCATGACCGTCTGCGTGCCGCCGGACTCGGTCGACGCGGCAATGACGCTGCTGCGCGCCCAGGGCCAGACCGTCAGCATCATCGGCGAGGTCCGCCCAGGCACGAACGGTGTCGTCCTCGACGGCTGAGCGCGCCGGCCGCATGCCGGTCGTCGTCCTGCTGTCAGGCAGCGGCACCAACTTCGCTGCAATAGCAGCCGCCGCCGCCAGCGGGCAGCTGCCCGTGGAGGTGCGCGCCGTGGTCTCCGACCGGCCCGCCGCCTATGGCCTGGAGCGCGCGCGTGCACTCGGCATCCCGGCGATCGCCGTCGCGCCCCGCGACTACGCCGATCGGTCAGCGCACGATCGCGCGTTGATCGAAGCGATCGATGCCCATCATCCGGCGCTGGTGATCCTCGCCGGCTACATGCGGATCTTCACGGCAGAATTCGTCGCGCACTACGCCGACCGCATGCTGAACATCCACCCCTCGCTGCTGCCTGCCTACACGGGCCTGCACACCCACAGTCGGGCGCTCGCCGACGGTGCGTCCTGGCACGGCTGCAGCGTGCACTTCGTCACCGAAGAACTGGACGGGGGGCCCCTCGTGGCGCAGGCGCCGGTACCGGTCCTGCCGGGCGACAACGAGGAGACGCTGGCGCAAAGAGTGCACCGCGCGGAACACCTGCTCTATCCGACGGTCATAGAATGGTATGCGACCGGTCGCCTGCGTTCGTCAGATGGCGCCGTCAGCCTCGATGGTCGGCCGTTGCCTGAGCCCCTCCGACTGGAGTACGCCGATGCCCAGCACTGACACGAAACTGGCCGCCAGAGTGCTCGCCACGACGTTGTTCGCGCTGTTGCCTATCGTTGCCGCGCAGGCTCAGGGGCTACGCGCCCATCAGGCGACGTTCCACACGACCTTCAAGGGCCTGAACGCGGGCGACCTGCAGCTGACACTGACACCCGACACCCAGCCGGACAGCTGGATGTACGAGACACGCGCGTTCCCAAGCTTCCTTGCCAGCTTCGTAATCAGCCCGAAGTCGATCGAACGCAGCTGGTTTCGGGTCTCGCCAAGCGGCGTCGAACCCCACCGCTACCAACTCAATGACGGCAGCAGCAACGGCGACAAGGCTACCGACTTCAGCTACGACACCGCAGCCAATCGGGTCACCGGCACGGCCGACGGCAAGCCGCTGGACATGGCGATCGGCGCCGGCACGCAGGACGTCACCTCGATCCGCGCCGCGCTGATGGTGGACCTTGGCGCCGGCCGCGAGCCGAGCGAATACGCAATGATCGACGGACGGGAGATCAAGTACTACGTCTACACGCGCATCGGCACTGCCCGCATTCCGACGGCGCTGGGCGAAATGGATACGGTGATCTTCAGTAGCGCCCGCAAGGGCTCCGACGGCCACGGTCGTGTCTGGCAGTACTGGTATGCGCCGTCGCTCGACTGGTTGCCGGTGCGCATCGAGCAGCGCGAGGACGGCAACACGCGCATGACGTTCGTGCTGCGCTCGCTGAAGTGGCTGCCGGCGAACGCCGCCAGCCACTGAGCCGCCTCAGGTCTTCGGCAACGTCACGCCGCGCTGGCCCTGGTACTTGCCCGCGCGATCCGCGTACGACGTGCTGCACACCTCATCCGACTCGAAGAACAGCATCTGCGCAACGCCCTCGTTCGCGTAGATCTTCGCCGGCAGCGTCGTCGTGTTGGAGAATTCGAGGGTAACGTGTCCTTCCCACTCGGGCTCCAAGGGCGTTACATTTACGATGATTCCACAACGTGCATACGTTGAATTGTGAACGATAAGTCCGTTCGCAAGAAAGTTGTGAACGCGCGAAACGGAGATGTCGAAGACCTCCTCCTCGCCCGCCGGCGTGATGGATTCGACCACATCCCACAGCGGCCCTTCGGCGAGCGCGGACATCGTCTCATCGCCAGTAGCCACCGACAGGGTCTGCGCCTGCCGCATCGGCACCGACTGCCGCGCGTTCGCAAAAATTCCAAGCGAGTTGAGGCTCATTTCGGCGCCGGCGGCAGCGCGCTGCATGAGCTGCCACGCCTCGCGCGGCAACGTATCGAAATTTCTCTTCAGGCGCCCACGCGCCAGCAGCGGCAGGATGTCGGTCTCCAGGCGACGCTGTTTGATCGAGCCCGGCACGAAGCCGATGCGGTCGGCGAAGCGCGCGATCTGGTCGAAATCGGTGATCTGCACCGCGCATGCCGGCGTGCCGATCGACGTCGTCTTCTCGCGCAGCACGCCGAGCACGCCGAAACGCAGCAGCAGATGCTGCACGTCCTCGACCAGGCGGCGCGACTTCGAGTAGTACTCTAGGAAGATCCCTTCGCCCTGACGATAGAGACCGCCGTCGCCGGCGAACAGGGCCTGCAGGAACAGCCGCACGGACTCGCGCGGTGCTGTAAATACCGCCTGCGGCACGAACTTGTCGCCGGAGCCGACGTTGAGCGCGTGCTTCTCCAGCCAGAGCGCCGCGCGATTGGCTTGCGGAACACCGCCGCGGCCACGATGGTTGACCAGGCGATAGCCGAAGCCGCCCTTGTGCGTCACCTCGCCGAGCCCGCCGGCCGCCACGCACGTCTCGAGCAATGCCAGCTGGGCCGGATCCTCGGTCGTGAACACGGGGCTGTAGCCCGGCGTGCTGCACTGCCCCTCGGCTATCATCATTCCCAGCAGTGACGCCTCCCAGTCAGGCAGCTGCGTACGCCCGAAGACGGGCACCTCGCGTGCCGCAGCGATACGGTCGCCGACTTTCAGGTCCTCGAGCGCCGTCCAGCCGTCGAGCTGACGGAACGGATGATTGGCCGTGGCACGAATTCGCAGCCCGGAACGCGTCCGGAGCTCGAATACGGGCTTGCGTCCCTGCTCCATGAACTCCGTGACGGAGGCGGGCTGCAAGCGCCAGTTGTCGAGGGCCAGAGTCTTGCGTCCAAAGCGCATCTCGGTGATAGGCAGGTAGGCGCCAGTCTCCGCATCTACGACTCGCGTATCGCCGGTGACACACTTTCCGAGGCAAACCACTAGCGTGCTGCGTGGAATCCGGAAGTACTCGACAGTGCGCGCGAGTGCAAACGAATTCGGCGGGATGATGCAGACGTCCGCATTCACGTCGACGAAGCTGGCCGGATCGAATGCTTTCGGATCGACGATCGTCGAATTGATGTTCGTGAAGATCTTGAACTCGGCCGCGCAGCGCACGTCGTAGCCGTAGCTCGAGGTGCCGTACGAGACGATCTTGCGGCCATCGATTTCGCGCACCTGGCCCGGCTCGAACGGCTCGATCATGCCGGTAGCGGCCTGACGACGGATCCAATGGTCTGACTTGATGCTCATGCTCGCCCCGATGGAAAGTCTGTCTGAATACTGATTGCAAGCCGCCGCAGCGGCTCAGTCGTCGCTGACACTCAACGTCGGGAACGCAGCCCCTGCGCCCGCGGCAAGGATAGCTGCGGCCCGCCGTGCGATACGCCCATAGGCACCGGCCAGACGCCCCTCCGGATCAGCGACGACCGTCGGTCGACCGCTATCGGCCTGTTCGCGAATGCGCACGTCCAGCGGCAGGCTGCCCAGCACCGGCACGCCATAGTCGCGCGACATCTTCTCGCCGCCACCCGCCCCGAAGATATGCTCCTCGTGGCCGCAGGCGGTACAAACGTGCATCGCCATGTTCTCGACGATGCCAAGGATCGGCACGGCGACCTTGCGGAACATCTGCAGGCCCTTGCTCGCGTCGGCCAAGGCGATGTCCTGCGGCGTGGTGACGATGATCGCACCGCTGACCGGAACCCGCTGTGCCAGCGTCAGCTGTATATCGCCCGTGCCGGGCGGCAGATCGACAACGAGGTAGTCGAGGTCACCCCAGCTCGTATCGCCGAGTAGCTGCATCAGCGCCTGGGTCACCATCGGGCCGCGCCAGACCATCGGTTGGTCCGGATCGATCAGAAAACCGATCGACATGACCTCGACGCCGTAGGCCCGCAGCGGCTCGATCCGCTTGCCGTCGACGGAATTGGGTCGCTCGCCGGCCAGCCCCATCATCAGCGGCTGGCTCGGACCATAGACGTCGGCATCCAAAAGGCCGACCCGGGCACCCTGCGCAGCAAGCGCCAGCGCGAGATTGGCGGCCGTGGTCGACTTGCCAACACCGCCCTTGCCGGAGGCGATGGCCAGGATGTTGCGGATGTTCGGCAACGGCTTGAGGCTGCCCTGTACCGCGTGCGCGGCAATCCGGGCGGTGGGCTCGACGCGTACGCTACCGGTCCAGCCGGCGGCGGCGAATGCCGCACCGATCACAGCCTCCAGTTCCGGCGCATAGCCGCCCACCGGATATCCCAAAGTCACGGCCACCACGGCCACCGCGCCGTCAGCCCGGACCGAGGTCACCGCCTCGCCCAGTGGCCGACCCAGAGCCGGATCGAGGGCGGCAGCAGCAAGGGCTTTGAGTTCGTTGGGGTTCATAGCTGAAATAAAGGCTGTCTGGGGGAGGCGGGCATTCTAACGGAGCGCGACGCGGAAGGGCGGCCCGCGGGCGAGCGTATGGCATAATTCCCGGGTGAAGTTTCTGACGTCTCTAAGAAGTGAGCGGATCCTTGCCGAGCTGAAGGCAACTCAGGATCCCGCCAGCCCGCCGTTCCGCAAGGCCGTCGCACGCCTGATCGGACTGGGACGGGACGCCATCCCCATCGTCATCGACGCACTGCCAACTGCCGACAAGCGCGAGACCATGGCATTCGTCGAGGTGCTCGGCGCACTGGCGGACCCCAGGACGCTGCCGACGCTGCTGCTCGGACTGTCGGAGCCCAACCCGCGCACGGTGGCGGCCATCTCCTGGGCGCTATCCGGCGCGCGCGGCTTCCCGCCGAACCTGCTGCTGGAGGCCCTGAAAAACCCCGAGTTCACCTGCCCGGCGCTGATGGACGTCATTGCCGCGCACAAGGCTCGCCTGCCACTACGCGACCTGCTGGCCGCGGCCTACTCCCCGGAGACGGGCGACAAGGCCGGGCTGTTCAAGATCATCGGCGAAGTGGCGGACGAAGCGTCGGTTCCGGACCTGCTGTCCAGGCTCGAGGGCAAGGACGTCACCGTCCGGGTAAACCTGGTGCAGATCCTCAGCCGCTTCAACACGCCAGAGGTGCAGGAGGCCCTGCTCGCCCAGCTCAAGGACCCCAATAAACTGGTCCGCCAGGCCGTGCTCGCCGCCCTGCTCAGGATGCCCAATCTGGTGAACGTCGCCCCGGTCGCACCGCTGCTCGGCGACCCGGACATGGAGGTCTCGAACCGCGCGGTTGAGATCCTGATCCGCGCCAGGAATCCCGAGACCGTCCGCTACCTCGTGCCACTGCTGCAGGACGAATCCGAATACGCCCGCCGCGCGGCGGTCGAAGTACTGAACGAAGTCGGCGATCCGTCTTCGATCAAGTACCTGCTCGACGCCATCAAGGACAGCGACTGGTGGGTGCGCAGCCGCGCGGCGGACGCCCTCGGCAAGATCGGCGGACCGCGCGTGGTCGACGCGGTGCTGGAACTGGTGAAGGACAAGGACAACGACATTCGCCGTACGGCAATCGAAATCCTCAACCTGACCAAGGATGAGCGCGCCGTCGATCACCTGCTGCAAGCGACACAGGATAGTGACTGGTGGGTCTGCGAGCGCGCCGTCGACGCACTGGCCGACATCGGCAGCCTCCGTGCCGTGCCCCGCCTGATCGAAATGCTGCGCGGCAACGCGCACACCATCCCGGCCACGATCCGCGCACTCGCCAAGCTCGGCGACTCGCGGGCAATTGAGGGGCTGCTGACGCAACTGACGCGCACGGAGACGGAAATTCGCGTCGAGGCATTGCACGCGCTCGCCAAGCTCAGCGACGATCGCACCGCGGAAACCATCCGCACCCGCATCCGCGCCGTCGGCGAGCTCGCTACCGACCAGACTGTCTCCGTGGCCGCCAGCCGCGCGCTGCAGGATCTGGACGCGCGCTTCTCTGCGACACAGGCGTTCGCCAATCGCAAGACCGAGGCGATCATCGCCGCACCGGCACGCACGATGCTGATCGACAACGCCGACGTGCGAGCACTGGTCGAACAGAACGAAGCGGCAGCGCAACGACTGGACATCTCCACCCTGACGCCGGGCGACATCCTCGACGGCCGCTACAAGTACATCGAGAAGATCGGCAAGGGCGCGTTCGGCACGGTGCTGCTGATGGAGGACACGGTCGTCGATGAACGGCTGATCCTGAAGTTCCTCAACCCCGCGGTCTCGCAGGACGAGGAGATGATGAAGCGCTTCGTGCATGAGCTGCGCTACTCGCGCAAGATCACGCACCGCAACGTCATCCGCATCTACGACTTCCTCTTCATCCGCGGCAATTACGCGATCTCAATGGAGTACTTCCCCAGCCACACGCTCGGGCAGGAAATTGTCAACGAACAGCCGATGCCTATCGCCAAGGCCGTCCAGTACGGAATCGACATCGCGACCGGCATGACCGTGGCGCACCAGGTCGGCATCGTGCACCGCGACCTCAAGCCCGCCAACGTGCTGATCAACGACGACGGGCTGCTCAAGGTCGTCGACTTCGGCGTCGCCGCCGCACAGAAGGAAGGCGACGCCCAGCTGACCAAGACCGGCTACGTCATCGGCTCGCCGAAGTACATGGCGCCAGAGCAGATTCTCGGCAAGCCGGTCGACCCGCGCGCCGACATCTACAGCACCGGGGTAATCCTCTACGAGATGCTGACCGGCGTGCCGCCCTACTCGCGTGGCGACCACATGGCCGTGATGTACCAGCATGTGCAGGGTAAGGCACGACCACCCATCGAGATAAACCCGCGCCTGCCGCAACAACTGTCTGACCTCGTGGCGAAAGCCATGGCGGTCGACAAGATGAAGCGTTACCAGAGCATGGACGAACTGCGCTCGGCCCTCGAGCATTTCATCTAGGGAGGAGCCCTCGATGCCGCGCATAGACGCGTTCTTGAAGCTAGGCACCGCACAGGGGTGCTCTGACATTCATCTGGCAGTGGGCGTTCCGCCCATGCTGCGGATGAACGGCGACCTGATGCCGATCCGCTTCCGCAACCTTGGTGACGCCGAGCTGGAAGGCTACGTCAACGAGATCATGACGAAGAAGCAGAGCGAGACTTTCAGGACCGGTCACGACCTCGATTTCTCCTACGTCGCCGAGGACGGCGGCCGCTTCCGCGTCAACATCTTCCGCAAGGAGACCGGCGTTGGCGCCGTGTTTCGCGCGATCCCCGCCCATGTGCCTACGCTGGACAGCCTCAACCTGCCACCGATCGTCAAGAAGCTGCTCGATTTTCATCAGGGCATGATCCTGGTGACCGGCTCCACCGGCACCGGCAAGTCGACGACGCTCGCCGCGATGATCGACGAGATCAACCGCAAGCGCCGACTCAACATCATCAGCCTGGAGGATCCGATCGAGTTCGTGCACAGCAGCCAGGAAGCACAGATCATTCAGCGCGAGTACGGCACGCACGTGCCATCGTTCGCCGAAGGCGTGCGCGCCGCGATGCGTGAGGACCCGGACGTCATCCTCGTCGGCGAGATGCGCGACGCAGAGACGATCCGCATGGCGATGACTGCCGCGGAGACGGGCCACCTCGTGCTCGGCACGCTGCATACCACCAGCGCAACCAAGACCATCGACCGCATCATTGACGCGCTGCCGATCGAAGAGCGCGAGCAGACCAAGAGCTTCCTGTCGCAGAGCCTGCTGGCGGTGATCACGCAGGTTCTCGTCAAACGCGCGGATAGCCGCTCGCGCCGCGCAGTCTGCGAAATCATGGTCATGAACCGCGCGATCGGCAAGCTGATCCAGACCGACCAGTCGCACCAGATCACCGCACAGCTGCAGACCGGCAAGGATTCCGGCATGCAGACGCTGGATCAGGCACTGATGCTCGGCATCCAGGCGAAGGAACTAGATCCCGACGACGCCTACATCTACGCCGCGGACCGACGGCAGTTCCAGCGCTTCGTGACCGACACGAGCATGCTGCCGAAGAACGACCTCGCCGAGTAGGGATGCTCCATGGCCGCCATTGACGAATACCTCGCCGACGTACTCAACCGCAAAGGTTCCGATCTGCACTTCCTCGCGGGCGACCCGGCGCGCCTGCGAGTCTACGGCGAACTGCAGCCGCTTCGCCCGGAGCCGCTGAAAGCCGACTTCGTCCGCGAAACGCTGCTGGAGATCATGCCGCCGAAGGCCATCGCACGATTCGAAGAGAAGGACGGCGCCGACTTCGCCTATCAGGTGCCGGGGCTGGCGCGCTTTCGCGTCAACGTGATGCGCCACCTGCGCGGCATGGGCGCGATCTGCCGAGTCATCCCCTCGGCGGCGTTGACGCTCGACCAACTGAGCATGCCCGACGCGGTTCGCAACCTGTGCCGGGTCAACAGCGGCCTGATTCTGGTGACCGGCAAGACCGGCTCTGGCAAGTCGACGACGCTGGCCGCGATGATCGACGACATCAACACGCGGGTTCAGGGACACATCCTCACTGTCGAGGATCCGATCGAGTTCGTACACCAGCGCAAGAACTGCCTGATCAGCCAGCGCGAGGTAGGCTCGCACGCCCCGTCCTTCTCGGCCGCCGTGCACTCCGCGCTGCGCGAAGACCCGGACGTCGTGCTGGTCGGCGAAATGCGCGACCTGGAGACCATCAGCGTCGCCGTCTCGGCGGCAGAGATGGGCATCCTAGTGATGGGTACGCTGCACACCAACGGCGCCGCCGCCACCGTCGATCGCATCGTCAACGCCTTCCCTTCAGACAAGCAGCCACACGTGCGCACGATGCTGTCTACCAGCCTGCGCGGCGTGGTCTCCCAGCAACTGATCCCGCGCGCCGGCCAGCCAGGCCGGGTCGCGGCACTGGAGATCATGGTCAATACCCCTGCGGTCGCCAACCTGATCCGTCAGGGCAAGATGGACCAGCTCGAAAACACGATGCAGAGCGGCTCCGCGTTCGGCATGCGGACCATGGACATGGCCATCCAGCAGCTGCTGGAGGCGCGCGCGATCAGCGGCCGCGAGGCCTACCGCAAGGCCATCAACAAGCAGCGCTTCGAGCAATACAAGGACGCGCGCTGACCCTGCCGTCAGCGGCTGAGCGGGCGGGCCGCCGCGCTGGCATAATGGACGGCCCTCACGCTCCACTGTAGCCCCCCATGCGCCGTATTCTAGTCACCAGCGCCCTGCCCTACGCCAACGGCCCGCTGCACTTTGGGCACATCCTCGAAGCGGTGCAGACCGATATCTGGGCCCGCTCGCTGCGGCTGGCCGGTCACGAGTGCATCTACGTCTGCGCGGACGACACGCACGGCACCCCGATGATGCTCAAGGCGCAGGCCGAAGGCGTTACTCCCGAGGAACTGATTGCCGGCGTCGAGGCCGAGCACCGCTCGACCTATCGCGACTTCATGGTCGAGCACGCGCAGTTCCACTCGACGCACAGCGCCGAGAACCGGGAGATGACCGAGAAGATCTACCTGACCCTCGAAAAGGCCGGGTACATTGCCAAGCGCACCATCCGCCAGGCGTACGACGCGCAGGCGCAGATGTTCCTGCCGGATCGCTATGTGAAGGGCACCTGCCCGCGTTGCGCCGCCAAGGACCAGTACGGCGACAGCTGCGAGTCCTGCGGCGCGACCTATACGCCGTCGGAGCTGATCGACGCCGTCTCGGTGGTCAGCGGCACGCCGCCGGTCGAGCGCGACTCGGAACACCTTTTCTTTCGCCTCGACGCCTTCGAGGCGATGCTACGCGAGTGGACGCGCTCCGGCGCACTGCACCCGAGCGTCGCGAACAAACTCGACGAATGGTTCAACGCCGGCCTGCGCGACTGGGACATCTCCAGAGACGCGCCGTACTTTGGCTTCGAGATCCCAGGCCATCCCGGCAAGTACTTCTACGTCTGGCTGGACGCGCCGATCGGCTACATGGGCGCAAGCCTTGCGCTGGCACGCCGTGAAGGCCTCGACTTCGATGCGTGGTGGGGCGCCGCCAGCACGGCCGAACTGCACCACTTCATCGGCAAGGACATCCTCTACTTCCATACGCTGTTCTGGCCGGCAGTGCTGACGGGCGCCGGCTACCGCAGACCCACGCAGGTGCACGCCCACGGATTCCTGACGGTCAACGGCCAGAAGATGTCGAAGTCGCGCGGCACTTTCATCACCGGTCGGCGCTATCTGGACCGCCTGCCGCCGGAGGCGCTGCGCTACTACTTCGCCGCCAAGCTCGACGCGGGCATCGACGACATGGACCTGTCGCTTGACGACTTCGTCAACCGCTTCAATTCCGACGTGGTCGGCAAGCTGGTCAATATCGCCAGCCGCTGTGCAGGATTTATTGCCCGAGGCGGCGGCACGCTCGCAGCGCAACTACCGGAACCGGCGCTGTACGAGGAATTTTCCACGCAGCGAGCCCGAATCGCCGCGCTGTACGAAGCGCGCGATTTCGCCACCGCAATCCGCGAGATTGCGGCGCTCGCCGATCGCGCCAACCAGTACATCGACGCGCAGAAGCCCTGGAACCTGGCCAAGGATCCTGCACGGGCCGCCGACGTCTCAGCGGTCTGCACGCAGGGCATCAACCTGTTCCGTGTGCTGATCACCTACCTCGCGCCGGTGTTGCCCGCCATGGCGGAAAATGCCGGTCGGTTCCTCGGCCAGCCGATTCGCCACTGGGACGATGTCGCCGCGCCGCTACTGGGCACGACGCTGGCGACCTACGAGCCGTTGGCGACCCGACTGGATCCCAAGGTCGTCGCTACGCTGATAGAGCCTGACGCAGACGCGGCAGCTGCGCCTGCCCCGGCACCTGCAAAGGCGGCCGCAACCAAGGCGGCGATCCCGGCCGCAGCAGCAACACCTTCAGCAGCGGCCGCCGAAATCACGGTCGACGAGTTTGCGCGCATCGAGCTGCGCGTGGCGCGCGTCGTGGCCGCTGAATACGTCGAAGGTGCCGACAAGCTGCTGAAGCTCACGGTCGACGTCGGTACGGAGCAGCGCACCGTGTTCGCTGGCATCCGCAGCGCCTACACGCCCGAGCAACTGGTAGACCGCCACGTGCTGGTGGTCGCCAATCTCAAGCCGCGCAAGATGCGCTTCGGCCTGTCGCAGGGCATGGTTCTGGCTGCCAGCGGCGACGGCACCGGCGTCTTCCTGGTCGCCCCCGACAGTGGTGCGGTTGCCGGGATGCGCGTGCAGTAGGCCGTGGCCGCGGAGCTCGCCGAGCGGGTCGACGCGCTCCTGCCGCAGACGCAATGCACGCGCTGTGGCTACCCGGGCTGTCGCCCGTACGCTGACGCTGTCGCTGCCGGCGCGGCAGGACCGGATCAGTGCCCGCCGGGAGGCGACGCCACCGCCGCCGCGCTCGCAGGCCTGCTGGGCAAGCCGGTACTGCCGGTTAATCCCGTCCACGGAACCGAGGCGCCAGCGCGCGTCGCAGTCATCGACGAGTCGGTATGCATCGGCTGCGCAAAATGCCTGCCCGCTTGCCCGGTCGACGCCATCGTTGGCGCAAGGCGGCAACTGCATACGGTAATCGCGGCGGACTGCAGCGGCTGCGACCTGTGCCTGCCACCTTGCCCGGTGGACTGCATCACGATGGTTGAAGTGGCAAGCTTGCCGCTGCCGCTGTCGCAGGTGCGCGCACGCGCGGTCGGTTACCGGCGGCGCTACCAGGCACATCAGGCGCGCGAGACCGCCCGGCAGACGCGCCGCGACGCGCAGCTCGCCACACGCGGCCTGGGGCCCGACGCCTCATGAAGCCGGCGCAGCGTCACGCGATGTTCGCGCAACTGGCCGCCGTCGATCCGGAGCCGCGCACGGAGCTGGTGTACTCGTCGCCATTCGAACTGCTGGTCGCGGTCATCCTGTCGGCGCAGGCGACGGACAAAGGCGTGAACCTCGCCACCGCGAAGCTGTTTCCGGTCGCCAACACGCCGCAAGGGATCCTCACGCTGGGACTGGATGGGCTGAAGGGGTATGTCCGCACGATTGGCCTTTACAACTCCAAGGCGGCGAACATCATCGCGATGTGCAGGCTCCTGCTGGACCACCACGACGGTCATGTGCCGCACGATCGTGCCGCCTTGGAGGCACTGCCCGGCGTCGGGCGAAAAACCGCAAATGTGATACTCAACTGCGTGTTCGGCGAACCGACCATGGCGGTTGATACTCACATCTTCCGGGTCGCGAACCGGACGGGACTTGCGCCAGGGAAGAACGTCTTGCAGGTTGAGCGCGCACTGCTCAAAGCCATCCCACCCCAGTTCATGCTGCACGCACATCACTGGCTGATCTTGCTGGGGCGCTACACCTGCAAGGCACGTAGGCCGGAGTGCTGGCACTGCCTGGTGCGAGAACAGTGCGCCTACCGGTCGAAGACCGAGGCACCCGCGGAACGAGTCAGCGCTGTGGGGCGCGCGCAACGACCTTGACCGGCTTGAGACCCAGGTCGTGCAGAGCCCGGCGCAAGTGATGCACGCCATCGGCGTAGCGCCTCTGCTGACACTCCGTCTCCCCCTGATCGCGACTGAGCCGGGCAGCGGCGGCACGCGCAGAATCCCGATGCGACGCCCAGGCCACGTCGAACTGCCGCAGCAGATGCTGGCAGTCACTCAGAGTCGCGGCCGGCGCCCGCGGCGCAAGCGCAGCCGCCGCCCAGGCAGCGGGCGACGCCCACAGCAGCAACGCGGCGCCAACGGCGACAACGGCGCAAGCGCCGGTCAGCGATCGGGTCACAGCAGGCATCTGGGCTGGGCAGGTCACTCCCCAAGCCTAGCCGAGGGCCGCCCGCCGCGCCTCATCGCCGCGTTAAGAGTCCTTAAGGTTGGCTCTCACAGCAGCCACCCGACTTCCCGTATCCTTGGCCTCCGGGGACCGATATGAAAATTCTTGTGGTCGAAGATGATCGCCGCGCCAGCGAGTATCTGGCGAAAGGGCTGCGCGAGCTCGGGCACACCGTGGAACAGGCGTTCGACGGTGAGAGCGGGCTCAAGGCGGCACAAACCGGCGTCAACGACGTACTCGTGCTCGACCGGATGCTGCCCAAGCTCGATGGCCTGGAGATAGTCCGCCAGCTGCGGGCCGCCGGCAGCACTGTCCCGATCCTGATCCTCAGCGCGCTCGACGAGGTCGACGAGCGCGTGCAGGGCCTGCGCGCCGGCGGTGACGACTACCTCGCCAAGCCTTACCACCTCGAGGAACTGGCCGCCCGCCTCGATGCGCTGGCACGCCGACAGGCCGAATCCGGACCCGCCGGCAAGCTGCGAATCGCCGACCTCGAACTCGACTCGCGTGCCCGCAAGGTGGTCCGTGCCGGCCGCAAGATTGACCTGACTACGCGCGAGTTCCAGCTGCTGGAGTTCCTGATGCGCCACACCGGCCAGGTGGTGACGCGCACGATGATCCTGGAGGGGGTCTGGGACTATCACTTCGATCCGAAGACCAACGTGATCGACGTACACATCAGCCGCCTGCGTCAGGCGATCGACAAGGGCTTCGAAAGCCAGCTGCTACATACGGTACGTGGCGCCGGCTACACGCTGTCCGAAGACCCGTGACAGGCGCCTGAGCCGTGGCGCTGGTCGCTTTCGCGCGTTCGTCGATCGCCCGCCTGGCGCTGCTGCACGGCCTGATGCTGGCGGCGTCGATGGTGGCCGTACTCGGCGGCGTCTATCTGGGCACCTCCCGCATCATCGCCAACGAGAGCGATCAGCTGATCACGCTCGAGGCACAGAGCCTGGTCGAGGACTTCCGCGAAAAAGACCTCGACGCCTTCGTCACCGAGATCGTTGACCGAGCCGAGGACCCGTGGGTGCGCGGCGGCGTCTACGAACTGCGCGGCCCAAGCGGCGACTTCCTCGCCGGCAACGTCGTTGTACTCCCCGAACTGGTCATTGAGCGCGGTGGCTGGGCCGAGTTCGACGTCGCGGTGACCCATGGCGACGCGAATGCAAGCCGTCGCATTCGCGCGCATGTCACGGCGTTACCGAGCGGATTCCAGCTCATGATCGGCCACGACGTGCAGGACCGACACACGTTCCGCGAGGTGATGCTGCGCAGCCTGGCGTGGGCAGTCCTCGTCACGCTGCTATTCGGCGCGCTCGGCGGGCTATGGTTGGGACGGCGCATTTCGCGTACCGCCCAGGCGATCAGCGCGAGCGCCGGCCGGATCGCTGGCGGCAGCCTTGGTGAGCGCCTGCCGGTCAGTGGCAGCGGCGATGAGATCGACGCGCTGGTGATGCGCTTCAACGACCTGCTCGGTCGGGTCGAAGTGCTGACGACCACGATGCGAGCGGTGCTCGACAGCACCGCACACGATCTGCGTGGACACCTCAACCGCATCCGCGGTGCCGCACAAGACGCACGCCACGGCGCCACCAGCGAAGCGCAGGCCAGCGCCGCAGATGCCGTGCTGGCGGAGATCGACCGACTGAGCGGGACCCTGCAGGGGCTGCTGCGCATCGCGCTGGCAGAATCGGGTACGGCGCCACTGGAGAACGTCGACCTGAGCGCGGTAACCGCGGACCTGGCGGAGTTCTATCTGCCGGTCGCGGAGCCCGGCCAACTGCGGGTGGAAATAGAGCCGGACCTGCGCGTCCGCGGTCACCGCCAGCTACTCGCGCAGGCGTTGTCGAATCTGCTCGACAACGCGCTCAAGTACGGCCACGGCACGCCGATAACTGTGACCCTGCGCCGCCACGCGGGCTGCGCCCGACTGGCGGTCAGTGACGCGGGACCTGGCATACCGGCAGAACACCGGGAGCTCGCAGCAGTACGATTCGGGCGCCTGCCCGGCAGCTCCGGGCTGCCAGGATCAGGGCTAGGGTTGTCGCTGGTCGCAGCCGTCGCACGACTACACCAGGCACAGCTTGAGCTCGGCGACGCAGGTCCCGGGCTGAGCGTGGTGCTGGAGATTCCGCTGGAACGCACTGTGGCGCCCTGAGCGGCCGCAGCGCAGCGCTGGCGCCCTAGCCCTTCTTGGGCAGGTACAGGTCCGTCAGCGTGCCCTCGAAAGCCTCGGCCGCGAACGCGACGGTCTCCGACAGCGTCGGGTGCGCATGCACGGTCAGCCCAATATCGTGCGCATCGGCGCCCATCTCGATGGCAAGCGCCACCTCTGCAATCAGCTCGCCAGCATTAGTGCCGACAATGCCGCCGCCAAGTACGCGATGCGTCTCGGGGTCAAATAGCAGCTTGGTGAAGCCATCCTCGCGATTGAGGGCGAGCGAGCGTCCCGAGGCAATCCACGGGAAGGCGCCCTTGCCGAAGCGGATGCCGTTGGCCTGCGCCTCGGTCTCCGTCAGGCCAACCCAGGCGACCTCGGGATCGGTGTAGGCCACCGACGGAATGACCCGCGCGTCAAACGCGCGCTTGAGCCCTGCTGCGACCTCCGCAGCCACCTTCGCCTCGTGGGTTGCCTTGTGAGCCAGCATTGGCTGACCGACGATGTCACCGACTGCGAAGATATGCGGCACATTGGTTCGCTGCTGGCGATCCACGGGCAGATAGCCGCGCTCATCAAGCATCAGCCCGGCAGCGTCCGCACCGATCAATCGCCCATTCGGGCGACGGCCGATCGCGACCAGCACGCGGTCATAGGCCTGCGGCGACGGCGCATCAGGACCTTCGAAACTCACGATCAGCGCCGCGGCCTCCGCCTTGATAGCGGTCACGCGCGTCGAGGTATGGATCGCCTCGTAGTGTCCGCGCAAGCGCTTCTCCAGCGGGCGCACCAAGTCGCGATCGCAACCGGGAATCAGGCCCGGCGCGAGCTCAACGACCGTGACGCGGCTGCCAAGCGCACTGTAGACGGTCGCCATCTCCAGTCCGATGATGCCGCCGCCGATCACCAGCAGGCGCGCCGGCAGCCCATCGAGCGCGAGCGCTCCGGTGGAGTCCATGATTCTCGGGTCAGCTGGCACGCCGGCCATCGCGATCGGCTCGGAACCTGCAGCAACGATGCACTGCTCAAAGCCAACGATCTTCGTACCCTCGGGGCTGGTCACGGCTAGCCGGTGCGGGGACACGAAGCGAGCCTCGCCACGCAGCACCTCGACCTTGCGCTGCTTGGCCAGCGAATTCAGGCCAGAGGTCAGCCGACTGACGACCCGATTCTTCCAGGCCGACAGACGGACAAGGTCCAATTGCGGTGCACCGAAGGACACCCCGCAAGCCGCCATCGACGCGGCCTCCTCAATCACGGCCGCCGCATGCAGCAGCGCCTTGGAAGGGATGCAACCGACGTTGAGGCAGACGCCGCCCAGGGTCGGCCAGCGCTCGATCATTCCAACGCGCAAGCCGAGGTCGGCAGCGCGGAACGCCGCCGTGTAGCCACCGGGGCCGGCACCGAGCACCACCAGCGGGAAGCTGATGTCGGCCGGCGGCTCGTCGCTTGCAGCCACCCGCAGGACTTCAACCACCGTGGACATCGGCGCAGTGACCGCGACCACCGCCGCTGCAGCAGCACTCACAGCAGCAGGCTCCAGCAACGCCAGCAACGTACCCTCGGCAACCCTATCGCCGAGCTTGACCTTCATCTCGCGGATGCGGCCGGCGATGGGCGTTGGTACGTCCGTCGTCGCCTTGTCGCTCTCGACGGTCACCAACGCATCGTTTTCCTCGACCCACTGCCCCGCCGAGGCAAGCACCGCGATGACCGGAACGTCCTTGAAGTCACCGAGTGGCGGAACCCGAATCTCGACCAAGCCGTCGTTGGGCCCGGTCACGGCACCGCCTCGAGCAACCTGTGCACATCGGCAAGTGCCGCGCCAAGCGCAGTGGTGAAACGCGCCGCCTCCGCCCCATCAATGACGCGATGGTCGTACGACAGCGACAGCGGCAACATCAACCGCGGCACGAACTGCCCATCCACATAGACCGGCTTCATGGCCGAGCGCGACACGCCGAGAATCGCCACCTCCGGCGCATTGATGATGGGCGTGAACGCCGTACCACCGATACCGCCAAGGCTCGACACCGTAAAGCAACCACCCTGCATGTCAGCGGCAGTGAGCTTGCCGGCGCGTGCCTTATCGGAAAGCACCATCAGATCGCGTGCAATTTCGTAGACGTCCTTGCGGCCAGCGTCACGCACCACCGGCACCATCAGTCCATTGGGCGTGTCGGCGGCAAAGCCCAGATGCAGGTACTGCTTGAAGACGAGGTTCTCGCCGGCAGCATCGAGCGAACTGTTGAACCGTGGGAACTGCCCCAGCACCTGCGCGCAGGCACGCAGGATGAACGCGAGCGGCGTGAGCTTGATGCCATCGTCGAGCGCCTTTTGCTTCAGACGACCGCGGGTCTCCTCGAGGAGCGTGATGTCCGCTTCGTCAAACTGCGTGACGTGCGGCAGGTTGACCCAACTGGCGTGCAAGCGCGGTCCGGAGATGCGTTGGATGCGCGTCAGCGGCCGCACTTCCACCGGACCGAACTTCGCGAAATCGACCTCGGGAACACGTGGCAGCCCAGTGCCGCCGGTTGCGCCAGGACCACCGGCAAGCGCCTGCTTGACCCAGCCCTTGACGTCGTCATGAGTGATCCGGTTCTTGACGCCAGAGCCACGCACACGACCCAGATCAACGCCGAGTTCGCGCGCCAGCAACCGCACCGAGGGGCTGGCGTACGCACGGGAAAAGCCGATGTCCTCGACCGGGATGCGGCCAGCCACTAGCTGCGATCGAGCGGCCGACGTTGTGGTCGGGACGATGAAAGCAGGCACCGGCGCCGCCACGGGCACCTTCACCACTTTCGGCGCCACCGGCGGCGGCGCTGCCGCTGCGGGCGGCGGCAGCGTTTGCCGAGCAACCACGGGCGCTGCAGCCGCGGCGACGGGCTCCAGCTCGATCAAAGCGGTGCCGCTTGCGACCTTATCGCCCTTCTTGATCAGTACACGCGTGACCTTGCCGGCAACGGTGGAGGGCACGTCCATCGTCGCCTTCTCGGTCTCGAGCGTCGCAAGCGGCGTGTCAATTTCTACGACATCGCCCTCGCGAACGAGCACGTCGACGACCTCCACGGACTTGGAGTCGCCGAGATCCGGCACCAGCATTGGAATGCTCTGTGCCATGACTCAGGCCGTCGCGGGATTGGGCGAAGCGGGGTCGATGCCGAACTTCTGCATCGCCGCGTGCACGGTCTTCACATCGAGCTTGCCGTCATCGGCCAGCGCCTTCAGCGCAGCGACCGCGATGTGATAGCGATCAACCTCAAAATGGCGTCGCAACGCGGCGCGCGCGTCAGACCGGCCGTAGCCATCGGTACCCAGCACAACGTAGCGGCCCGGCACCCACTCGCGAATCTGGTCCGGCACGATCTTCATATAGTCGGTCGCCGCGACAAACGGGCCCGCCCGATCGCCTAGGCACTGGCGCACGTACGGCACGGCCGCCTTGTCAGAGGGATGCAGTCGATTGCTACGCTCGACATCAAGCGCCTCGCGCCGCAACTCGGAGAAGCTGGTCACGCTGTAGACGTCAGCCGGCACACCGAAATCCTGCTCGAGAATCTGCGCCGCGGCGCGGCACTCGCGCAGGATCGCGCCTGAACCCAGCAGCGTCGCACGCACCATGCCCCGACCGCCAATGTCCAGCAGGTACATGCCCTTGAGGATGCCCGCCTCCACGCCGGCCGGCATCGCCGGCTGGACATAGTTCTCGTTCATCACGGTGAGGTAGTAATAAACGCTCTGCTCCTCGACGTACATGCGCCGCAGGCCGGCGTGGATGATCACGGCGAGCTCGTAGGCGTAGGTCGGATCGTAGGAGATGCAGTTTGGAATCGTGCTCATCAGCAACGGCGAGTGCCCGTCCTGGTGCTGCAGGCCCTCACCCGCGAGCGTCGTGCGTCCGGCCGTGGCGCCCAGCAGGAAGCCGCGCGCGCGCATGTCGCCGGCGGCCCACATGAAGTCGCCCACACGCTGGAAGCCAAACATGGAGTAATAGATGTAGAACGGCACCATGTAAGTGCCGTGGTTCGAGTAGGCCGTCGCCGCCGCGATCCACGAACACATCGCGCCGCCTTCGTTGATGCCTTCTTCGAGAATCTGGCCCTTCTTGTCCTCGCGGTACGACAGCAGCTGATCGGCGTCCTGCGGCGTGTACAGCTGGCCAACCGACGAATAGATGCCGATCTGGCGGAACAGCCCTTCCATGCCGAAGGTGCGCGCCTCGTCCGGCACGATCGGCACGATGTGCTTGGCAAGGTTCTTGTCCTTGAGCAGAATGCCCAGCAGGCGCACGAACGCCATGGTCGTGGAAATCTCACGATCGCCGGTCGACTCGAGCAGTGGCTGAAACGCCTCCAGCGGCGGCACCTGCAGCGGCGGAGCGCTCATGCGCCGTGCCGGCAGCGAACCACCAAGACTGGCACGTCGCTCGCGCAGGTAGCGCATTTCCTCACTGTCTTCTGCCGGCCGCTTGAACGGCAGGTTGGCGATCTCCTCGTCCGAAACAGGGATATTGAAGCGATCGCGGAATGCGCGCAGCGCCTCGTCGTCGAGCTTCTTCTGCTGGTGGGTCGGGTTCAGTGCCTCGCCCGCCTTACCCAGGCCAAAGCCCTTGACGGTCTTGGCGAGGATCACCGTCGGCTTGCCCGTCGTTGCGGTCGCCGCAGCGTAGGCATTCCAGACCTTGACGAAGTCGTGACCACCGCGGTTGAGACGCCAGATCTCCTCGTCGGACATGTTCGCGACCATCTCGCGCAACTCCGCGTACTTGCCGAAGAAATGCTCACGCGTATACGCGCCACCCTTGGCCTTGAAGTTCTGGTACTCGCCGTCGACGCACTCTTCCATCAGGCGCCGCAGCAGACCCTTCTGATCGCGTGCCAAAAGCGGATCCCAACGCGAGCCCCAGACCACCTTGATGACGTTCCAGCCCGCACCGAGGAAGGCCGCCTCCAGCTCCTGGATGATCTTGCCGTTGCCACGAACCGGGCCATCGAGGCGCTGCAGGTTGCAGTTGATGACGAAGACGAGATTATCGAGCTGCTCGCGCACGGGCATGGTCAGCGAACCCATCGACTCCGGCTCATCCATCTCGCCGTCGCCAAGGAAGCACCACACTTTGCGATCGGAGGGCTTCACGATGCCGCGGTGCTCCAGGTAGCGCTGGAAGCGCGCCTGGAAGATACCCATCATCGGACCTAAGCCCATCGACACGGTCGGGAACTGCCAGAAGTCGGGCATCAGCCACGGATGCGGATATGACGACAGGCCGCCACCGCCTACCTCGCGGCGGAAGCCGCGCAGTGAATCGTCGGACAGGCGGCCCTCCATGTAGGCGCGCGCGTAGATACCAGGGCTCGAGTGGCCCTGCATGAACACCATGTCGCCCGGGTGCTGCTCGCTCGTGGCACGCCAGAAGTGGTTGAAACCGACTTCATAGAGCGTGGCGGAGGACGCGTACGTTGCCAGGTGGCCGCCGTACTCGGAACTCTCCCGGTTGGCCGCCACCACCATGGCCATCGCGTTCCAGCGGATGTAGGCCTCGAGCCGACGCTCCAACGCCCGATTGCCGGGGTATGGCTTTTCCTGGGCAGCGCTGATCGAGTTGACGTAGGCCGTGTTGGGCTTGAACGGCAGGTACCCACCGGCCCGACGGGTATGGTCGATCAGCCGCTCCAGCAGGAAGTGGGCGCGTTCTGGGCCATGCGCAGTCAGGACCGAATCGATGGATTCGAGCCACTCCTGCGTTTCAAGCGGATCGGCGTCATCGACTACTGGGGAATTTTCGGCCATTCGCGTCTTCTGTCCGTGAGGGAGCAACTCGCCCCCCGTGCGAGTCCGATATCATCGGGGTTGGATATGGGTGGGTCAAGGTAAGGTCCGACCGTGAAACTACTGCCGACAAACGCTGCTTTTGAGCTGTCGCACGGCCGGGGGCGGCCGACCGCCGCCTGGCTCGGGCGGCTCGACGGCCTGCTGCTACTTTTGCGCGAGGACCAGTTCGCGGAGCTGGACAAGTTCCCGGGCGGCGCCGCGATCCGCCGCGAGCATGCGCGATTGCAGTGCAAGATCGGCAGCCATTTTAGCGTCGAAATAGGTGCCAAGCGGCCACTACGGGCGGTGGTTGGCGTATTGCCGCCCGATGCCGCCGCGTTCCGGGTCCTGAGCCTCGCCGCCAAGATGGTGCAGCAGCTCGCCCCCACACGACCCGCCTGCGTAGGCCTGGCGGCGTTCGAGGGAACCACAGAGGCCAGCGGCACCTCGGCGGCCGAGGCGCTGCTCGCCGCTCTGCTCGCAGCGACCGAGTCGCAGCCGACCGCCAAGCAGTCGCCAGCGCCGGCCTGGCAGCTGCGACGGGTGCAGGTCAGCGGCCCGGGCGACCTGGCTTCGACGGTCGTGGTCGAATCCGCAGCCCATCTTGCCCGCTGGCTGACACAGCTGCCCGCCAGCACGCTCTACCCGATGAGCTACCGACGCACGCTCACTACCCTCGCCCGGCGCCACGGCTGGCGAATCCGCGTGCATGACGAAGCGGCACTGCGGCGACTGGGCGCCGGCGCGTTCCTCGCCGTCGCGCGCGGCAGTGCGCGACGCGACGCGGCCCTCGTACACCTTGAATACCGCCCACCCGGCAGCGCGCGCCGTGCGCCGATCGCGCTGGTCGGCAAAGGCCTGTGCTTCGACACCGGCGGCCTGAACCTCAAGACACCCCGCTCCATGCTGGGCATGCACGGCGACATGGCCGGCAGTGCGGTCGCGCTAGGCGCGCTGCGCGCGCTGACGGCGCTGGAGTACCCGCATCCGGTCGATGTCTGGCTCGCGATTGCCGAGAACCGCATTGGGCCGGACAGTTACACCCAGCAGGACGTCGTCACCGCCGCCGATGGCACGACGATCCAGGTCACGCACACCGATGCCGAGGGTCGCATGGTGCTGGCCGACACCCTGGCGCTTGCCTCGCGCACCAAACCCGCCTGCATCATCGACTTCGCGACGCTGACGGGTGCCTGCGTGACCGCGCTTACCGAGCGCATGTCCGGCGTATTCACAAACCTATCGACGCTGCGCGATGTGCTGGAAAAAGCTGGCCGCGACAGCGGCGAGCGGGTCTGGACGATGCCCATGCCCGACGACTTCGACGAGGAGCTGGACAGTCCGAGCGCGGATATCGCCCAGTGCCTGCTGGATGGCAAGGGCGACCACATCTACGCCGCCCGCTTCCTGTCGCGCTTCGTCGGTGCCGGCATCCCGTGGGTGCACGTTGACCTGTCGGCCGCGGAGCGCACCGGCGGCCTGGCTCACGTACAGACACCGGTCACCGGATTCGGCGTACGCTTCGCCACCCGCCTGCTTTCCAGCCCCGCGTTCCTCGCCGCGCTGCCGCCGCACAGGGTCCACCGATGAAGCTGACGATCACCCGCCCCGACGACTGGCACCTGCATCTGCGCGACGGCGCAGCACTTGCCGCAGTCGTCCGGCACACGGCCGAGCGCTTCGGTCGCGCAATCGTGATGCCGAACCTCAAGCCACCGGTCACCACGACCGACGCGGCCGAGGCCTATAGGCGGCGCATTGTCGGGGCGCTGCCGCCGGGCTCTGCCTTCGAGCCGCTGATGACGCTTTACCTGACCGACCGGACCAGCGCCGCCGAGATCGCCCGCGCACGCGCCAGCGGCTTCGTGCAGGGCGCGAAGTACTACCCGTCCGGCGCCACAACGAACTCTGACGCGGGCGTGACTTCGATCGCTAACATTCAGTCCGCGCTCGCCGCCCTCGAGGAGCACGACCTGCCGCTACTGATGCACGGCGAGGTCACCGATAGCAGCGTCGACATCTTCGATCGCGAGGCCGTGTTCATCGACCGCGTACTGACGGACGTCGTGCAACGGTTCCCACGACTGCGCGTCGTGTTCGAGCACGTCACGACACGCGATGCGGTTGCATTCGTCAACGCGGCCGGCCCACGCATCGGGGCGACGATCACGCCGCAGCATCTGCTGCTGAACCGCAACGCGATGTTTGCCGGCGGCATGCGGCCGCACCACTACTGCCTGCCGGTGCTCAAACGCGAACAGCATCGCGAAGCGCTCGTTGAGGCGGCCACCAGCGGCAGCCCCAAGTTCTTCCTGGGCACCGACAGCGCTCCACATGCGCGCCATGCCAAAGAAGCCGCCTGCGGCTGCGCCGGCGTTTACTCGGCGCACGCGGGCATCGAACTGTATGCTGAGGCCTTCGAGCAGGCCGGCCGCCTCGATCAGCTGGAAGCGTTCGCGAGCTTCCATGGCGCAGACTTCTACGGGCTGCCGCGCAACCGCGACACCATCACGCTGGTCCGGGAGCCTTGGATGGCACCTGCGTCCTACGCGTTCGGAGACGATGCCCTAGTCCCGTTCCGGGCAGGCGAACAGATTGCATGGCGCCTAGACGCGTCGCACACGGGTGAATGACAGATGAGTACGCCGTATCAGATCCGGGACCGGTTCCGGGGCTTCCTGCCGGTCGTCGTCGACTGCGAGACGGGCGGCTTCAATTGCGCGACGGATGGCCTGCTGGAGATCGCAGGGGTGATTCTCTCGCTCGATCCAGACGGCAATATGCGCCGCATCGAGACCTGGCGCTTTCACGTCCAGCCGTTCCCCGGTGCGCGCCTCGACCCGGCCTCGCTGGCGGTCAACGGCATCGATCCACACCATCCGCTGCGCCCGGCGCTACCGGAACGCGACGCGCTGGGCCGCCTCTTCAAGGAAGTGCGTAACGCCCTCAAGGAGAGCAACTGCACCCGCGCCATCCTGGTCGGGCACAACGCGGCCTTCGACCTTGGCTTCCTCAATGCCGCAGTCGCGCGTACCGGCATCAAGCGCAACCCGTTTCACCCGTTCAGTTGCTTCGACACAGCCACGCTCGGCGGTGTCGCACTCGGACAGACGGTGCTGTCGAAAGCCGTGCTGGCGTCGGGAATGACGTGGGACAAGGGCTCGGCCCACTCGGCGCGCTATGACGCTGAGCAGACGGCCGACCTGTTCTGCGATATCTGCAACCAGTTCAAGCCGATCTTCGAGTCGGCACGCCGGCGGATCGCAACGCTGGTAGAGGCCGGCGAAGGTCCGGACGAAGCCGCCAGCGAACTGGAGCCGACGCCGCTCGAGCCCGAAGAAGGCTAAGCGGCGCGTCCAGTACCGACTGAATTCAGGCGCCGACGGCGCCTGATTCCTTGAGGACCTGCGCGAGTTCGCCGCTGTGGTACATCTGCAGCACGATGTCGCAGCCCCCCATCAGCTCGCCCTTCACGTAGAGCTGCGGGAAGGTCGGCCAGTTTGAATGCACCTTAAGCGCCTCGCGCAGCTCCGGATCTTCGAAAATATTCACGGCGTGAAAGCCGGCCTTGCAGGCCTGCAGCGCCGCGGCCGTCTGTGCCGAGAAGCCGCACTGCGGGAAATCCGGCGTGCCCTTCATGAACAGCACGACCGGTGCCGCGGTGAGATGCGCGTTGATGCGCGCGCTGACGTCTGACTCACTCATCTGTACGAACCTCGCAATGAAAATTCGACTCTCAGGGACCGACGGCACCCGGCGCCTCGACCTTGCGGCGTGCATCGCAGGCCCGCAGCACCGCCAGACGGGCCGCAGGCTCCAGACGCATCCAGCCGGCTATTTCCTCCAGCGTCCTGTAGCAACCGGCACACCAGCCACGAGGGCCGATACTACAGATGCTGATACAAGGGGAGTTGGGGACGGTAGCTGACATCTGCAAGCGGGCGCCTGGCTCGGCGAACCGACCGAAGCGGGTTGAAAACAACTGTGGCTTACCCCTATCCTACCCGACTCAACTGCCGCCGGCGCACACTAATGCGACCGCCGCAGACTCGACCGGCATCCTATGAGGACAACTCGAATGAATCCACTCACCTCCGTCAAGGGGTCCATCACGGCCGGCTTCGTGCTGGCGATCCTGATCAGCATTGCGCTCACCACCGTCGCCGGCGGCGACGTCGGGATCCATCACGCACAGGTCGCGCGCTGGCTGCACATCGTGGCGGGCGTGATGTGGATCGGCCTGCTGTATTACTTCAACGTCGTGCAGGTTCCGGGCCTCGTGGCCGCGGCCGCTGACAAGGGCGGCCCGGGCGGCGCCGGCATCACCAAGTACGTCGCCCCGGTCGCGCTGCTGTGGTTCCGCTGGGCGGCCGTGGCCACCTGGCTCACCGGCGCCTACTACCTGATGATGTTCTACGGCTCGATCCACAAGGCCTTCATGCTGGCGCCGGACATGCGCACGATCGGCGTCGGCGCCTGGCTTGGCACGATCATGCTGTTCAACGTCTGGGTACTGATCTGGCCGAACCAGAAGAAGATTCTGGGCCTGGTCGCGGCAACGGACGAGGAGAAGGCCAAGGCGCGCAAGGTAGCCCTGTACGCCTCCCGCACGAACTTCATCCTGTCGATTCCAATGCTGCTGTGCATGAGCGGCCACACGCACACGCTGCCGTTCTGATCCCGGCGCGGACGGCCGGCGGCGACCATCAGGTCGCCGCCGGCTTTAGCCGCAACGCTCGCGACGGCTAGCCGCCGACGATGCAACTGACAGCGGTGCCGCCACCGAGCGTCGAATGAATGCTCAGTTGCCCCCCCAGGCTCGCGGCCCGCAGGCGCATCATGCGCAACCCCCTGCCTACCAAGCCCTCGCCGACCTCGAAACCTCGACCGTCGTCGACGATGCGCAGCTCTAACCCCTGACTGCAGGCTTCAAGGGAAATCGCCACGCGCTTCGCGTGCGCATGGCGAGTCGCGTTGGCCACCGCCTCCTGACAGATCCGATAAAGCTGGTCGGCCCGATTGCCAACCGGAACGCGCTGAACCCCGCAGACGACTCCGACACTGACCACCCCCGGGATGCCCATCGCCTCGGCAAACGCTTCCAGAGCGGGCAGCAGCGGCGTATCCGCCTGCAGCGGCACAATCGCGTGCGTGATCGAACGGGCCAAAGCGGCCGCGCGCTCAATCGCACTTTCCACTCGCAGCAGCAGCTCGGTATCCATACCATCCGCGTCGCAGCGGCCCACCGCCATGGACACCAGCAGGCGCGCGGCCGTCAACTCCAGACCTAAGCCGTCGGCAACCTCATGCGCCAGCGACTGGCGCTCCTCGTCGGCAACCGTCGCTACCGCATGCTCCAGATGCCGGCGCTCGGTGACGTCGGTCAGCGTAGCGACGAAGCGGGCCGGCTGCTCGCCGCCCACCACCGGGTCGACGTGCACCTCGACCATCAGCACCTGACCATCATCCCGCAGCACCGGCACCGTCGCGGCGCGCTCGCGCGGCACGACAATACCCGCGTGAATAGACTCCAACAGCGTAGCTGCGATAGCCTGATGGGCCAGCACGTCGGTAAGCAACCGGCCGATCGACGCCTCGCGACGCAGACCGGTCATTCGCAGCAGCGCATCGTCAACCCACTCGATCCTGCCCGCGGCGTCGATAATCATGATCCCTTCGATCGCGTGTCGCGCCAAAAGCGACAGCGTCTCGCGATCCGCCTTGGGGACAGTGATGTCTTCGTGTGTGATCAGCACCCCGCGACGGTCGCCGGCGTCGAAAGGCACCAGACGCGCCCTGAACCAGCGGGCGCCGACACTGCTATCGCAGCGGTAAGGAAACTCCAGGGCCTCGCTGCCGTCGGTGAGTACCTGCGCAACAGCGTCGAAGGCAGCGGCGGCGCCGGGCGCGCCGGCGGCAGCGGACGCACGACAAGCCTCAAGGTAATTGACGCCGACGCAGCTGGCCGCCTCGGTTCCCGCGGCGGCGATTGCGAACTGGCTCCAGTGCTGGTTCACCGCGCGAATGACGCCACGCTCGTCGAGCAGGGCAACATGCGCGGCGAAGCCATCGAGCGCCGCGAGCACGAGGCTCTCACGCTGCGGACACTCGCTGAATTCGCATGGCGGCCACTGTGGCAATGGCCCCAGCGCCCGGCGTAGACCGTCGGCAGCTCGATTTTGCATAACCCACCCTGTTAAGGAAGCGCGCCACTCGACGGGAAGCGACCGGCGGCCATCCTGACCATGCCTCACGTTAGTCCGGCCTACCGCAGTCACCATCCGGGATATGCCTGACCGGGAAACGATCAGTTCCCTTTTTTGTCGGTGCGTGTAACGCTTTTGCCATGAACAACCCGTTACCCGCCGACTTGGGTCAATCCGTCGCCGCCGCCCTTGCCGAAGACATCGGCTCAGGCGACCTGACCGCCATGCTCGTACCTGCCAGCGCCCGCGGTCAGGCGCGAGTGATCAGCCGCGAGGCCGCCATCTTGTGCGGCACCGCCTGGGTCGACGCCGTGTTCGCAGCCCTCGATCCTGAAGTGCGGGTGGTCTGGCATGCGCACGACGGCGACGCGATCACACCCGAGCAGCTGCTGTTCGAGGCGGTGGGACCGGCGCGGGCCTTATTGACCGCAGAACGCTCGGCGCTGAACTTCCTGCAGTTGCTGTCGGGCACAGCAACGACCGCGCAGCGCTACGTGCGCGCGATCGAAGGCACGGGCTGCCGGATCCTGGATACCAGGAAGACATTGCCTGGCCTGCGTCTGGCGCAGAAATACGCGGTCCGCTGCGGCGGTGCCACGAACCACCGGCTGGGCCTGTACGACGGCATCCTGATCAAGGAAAACCACATAGCGGCGGCAGGCTCGATTGCGGCCGCCGTCGCGGCAGCGCGCAAGCTCGCTGACCACGTGCCGGTAGAAGTCGAGGTCGAGACGCTGGACGAACTGGAGCAGGCGTTCGCCGCAGATGCGGATCTGGCGCTGCTGGACGAGTTCAGTCTGGCGCAGCTCAGCGAGGCGGTCGGCCGCAACCGGCGCCGCGCACGACCGCTCGGGCTAGAAGCCTCCGGGGGTATCAACCTCGCTACGATCCGCAGCATTGCGGCGACTGGCGTCGACTTCATTTCAGTGGGCGCGATCACCAAGCACGTGCAGGCGGTAGACCTGTCGATGCGGCTCACCGTCGGACCCTGAGCCCGACGCGAACGCTTAGGTGTCGAGGACCAGACTGCGGTCCTGGCTGCCGCGCTGGATGCGCTGCGGCCGCGCCACCCCGTAGCCCTGCGCGTAGTCGACACCGAGGTTGCGCAGCATCGAGATGATGTCCTCGTTCTCGGCGAACTCGGCGATCGTACGCTTGCCCGTCAGGTGGCCGATCTCGTTGATTGACCGCACCATCTCGCGATCGATCGGGTCGTGCAGGATTTCCTTAACGAAGCTGCCGTCGATCTTGAGGAAATCCACCGGGAAATGCTTCAGGTAACCGAACGACGACAGGCCCGTGCCGAAGTCGTCGAGCGCGAACTTGCAGCCGAGCTCTTTGAGCGCCTGAATGAAGCGATTGGCCTGCGAGAAACTCGCGATGGCGGCAGTTTCGGTGATCTCGAAACAGATACGTCGCGCGTCCAGCCCGGTGCGATGGAACTGCTCGATCACGAACGGCAGGAACTTGTCGTCGCCGAGGCTCTGACCGGACAAGTTGATCGAGCACATCGCCAACTTGTCTCGCTCGTCGGCCTCGGAGACGAGCCAGCGCAGCGTGTTCTCCACGACCCAGCGATCGATCGACGGCGTCAGGCCGTAGCGCTCGGCCGCGGCAATGAAATTGTCGGGCGTAATGATCTTGCCCTGCTCGTCGCGCATGCGCAGCAGGATCTCGTAGTGCAGTCCCGGCTCGTCAACCTGCAACGGCAGGATTGTCTGCCGGTACAGGTCGAAGCGACCTTCCTCCAGCGCCGTGTTGATCCGGGCCGCCCACTGCATTTCGCGGCGACGCCGCATCAGGTCGAGGTCGTTCTCCTCGAAGCAATGCACCCGATTTCGTCCCTGTTCCTTGGCCGCCTGCGAGGCGCTGTCGGCGGCCGACAGCACCGAAGCGACATCCTCGTTCTCCGGCGTGATCGGCACGACGCCGATGCTGACGCCGAGGCGAAACGTCCGATCTTCCCACTGGAAGCGGCAGTTACGCACCGCTTCACGCAGCGATTCCGCGGTCCGCAGCGCGTCGTCGAGCGAGCACGCCTCGAGCAGCACGCCGAACTCGTCACCGCCGAGGCGCGAAAGCGTGTCACGCCAGCGAACCTTGGATTTAAGCAACTGGCCTACCTGGCCGAGTAGCGCATCTCCCGCGCTATGGCCGCAGGTATCGTTGACCATCTTGAACTGATCGAGGTCGAGGTAGCACAGCGCGTAGGAGGTCTCACGCGCCTTGGCGCTGCGCAGTGCGCGCTCGAGGCGGTTCTCGAACTCGCGGCGATTGACCAGGCCGGTGAGCACGTCGTGGCTTGCGTGGTAGCTCAGGCGACGGTTGAGTTCACGCGACTCGCTCACGTCATGGAACACGAGCACGCCGCCGGTCACAGTGCCGGCGCCGTCACGGATGGGCGAGGCCGTGCTCTCGATATAGATTTCATTGCCGTCACGGCGGATGAACAGCATCGGGCGGATGGACTTCACCGGCCGCAAGCGACGAATCGCCGAGGCCAGCGGGCTCTCCAGCGGCTCGCAGGTCTCCTCGTGGAAGGCGCGGAAAATCTCGTCGACATTGCGACCCATCGCATCCTCGACGCGCCAGCCGGTCAGCTCCTCGGCCACCGGGTTCAGGTATTCAACACGCGACTGCTCATCGGTGGTGATGACGCCATCGCCGATCGACTGCAGCGTGATCTGCGCACGTTCCTTCTCGCGAAACAGCGCCTCCTCGTAAAGCTTGCGTTCGGTAACGTCGAGCTCGACGCCGATCAGTCGCTTGAGACTGCCCTGGTCGACGTGCGCCTTGGCGCGCGACACGACCCAGCGCCACTCGCCGTCGCGGTGGCGCATGCGGTGCATGCTCTCAAACAGCGGGGAGCGACCGGCAACATGCTCGCGGATCATCTGCGAGACACGCGGCAGATCGTCGGGGTGGACGAGCTTGTTCCAGTCCGGCGCGCGAGTGAGCTCGTCTTCCGCATAACCGAGCATCGCCTTCCAGCGGGGCGAGAACCAGGTGCGGTTGCTGCCTGCGTCGTAATCCCACAGTCCCTCGTTGGTGCAGGGCAGGGACAGCGCGTTGCGCTCCTTCAGGTCTTCAACCTCGCGCTGCAGGGAAACACGGTCGAGGCCGCCGGCGAGGCTGTTGCCGACCAGCTTGAGCAGCAGGTGGAAATTCACGTCCCAGCCGACGCACGGCGCGCCAGTGGCCAGGCCGAGGAACCCATAGGGACGGCCGCGCACAGCCAAGCCAACCAGCAGCAGTGCGCGCATGCCCAGCTCGCCGAAACGCTGTGCTTCGCCGGCCAGTTCCTTGCGCGCAGTCAGCGTGTCGCGGATCTCGAGGATTCGGGTATGGGTGAGGCGCTCGCGGATCCACGGGAACTGCGCCAGCGGCTCGCCGCGCAGCACCTCGGGCGAACACGCCACGAACAGGCCCTTGGAAACCTCGATCGTCTGGATCGAGTTCATCGACGCATCGAAGGTCGCGAGGAATACAGCGTCGGTAGCGGTCGCCTCGCGCAGCAGGTCGAGGTTCTGACGGACCGTCACATCAGCGGTCAGGGGCTCCAGATTTTGGAAGTCGACCGCGATCTTGGTGCAGGTGACATCCAGACCAAACGCGAGCCGGCTCGCCGCAGGCGCCCAGCGCTGCGGCGAGAGTATGTCGGAGGCCGTGAAGCCCCGATCATCGTCTCCCGTCACGATCGGCATTTACGCAAGCCCCACCCCGGCACGTTGAGCTAGTTTCGCAGCCCGCCATTGGCCGGTTCCGGACCTGTCGCACAGTTCGCAGAATGACGCGGCATAGGCAGTTGCGAGTCATTCTGTCACGATTTTCGAGGATTGCAATATAACCTACTGCCCCCATTGATTTTTTGGCCAGGATTGCCCGTTGCCGGCCAGGCCTCTAGAGTGCGCCGATGCACACCGAATCCCCGCCCCTGAACCCTCCCGCCGGCCGTCCGGGCCACCATGACCATCACCATGACCATGGGCACGGCCACGGGCACGACCATTCGGCGGCTGGCGCCAGCCTCGGCACGGCGTTCTGGCTGATCGGGCTGTTCACGATCGTCGAGGCGGTCGGCGGCTACTGGTCGGGCTCGCTCGCGCTGATGGCCGACGCCGGCCACATGTTCGTCGACACGCTGGCGCTCGCACTCGCCTTCTTCGCCCATCGCCTGGCGCGCAGGCCCGCCTCACGCGCCCGCTCATTCGGCCATACGCGCCTGCAGGTGCTCGCCGCCTTCGTGAATTCCCTGCTGCTGCTGGCCATCGTAGTGGCGATCCTCGTCGAGGCGGGCGACCGGCTCATGCATCCGCACCCGGTGAATGGCCCACTCGCGCTGGGCGTCGCATTGGCGGGCCTCGGCGTAAACGTGCTGGTCGCGTGGCTACTGCACGGCGACGAGCACGACCTTAACGTTCGCGCCGCGTACCTGCACGTACTGAGCGACCTGGTCGGCTCGGGCGCCGCGGCACTGGCCGCAGGGATCGTGATTGTCACTGGCTGGTATGCGGCAGCGCCGTGGTACGGCGCCGACGCCTGGTTGTCGCTGGTGGTAACTGCACTGATCGCGCGCGGCGCGTGGCAACTACTGGCGCACTCGGCGCACGTGCTGCAGGAAGGCTCGCCGGAGGGCTTCGACGCCGCAGGCCTGGTGCAACGACTGGTCACCGCGGTGCCTGCGGTGCTCGACGTGCACCACGTGCATGCCTGGTCGCTGACACCGCGCGAGACGCTGCTGACGATGCACGCCAAGCTCGCCCCCGGGGCAGATCCTGCCGCCGCACTTGCTGCGCTCAAGCACGTGCTCGTCGCGGAGTTCCGAATTACCCATTCGACGATTCAGGTGGAGCCGGACGACTGTGCGGACGGCGACCAGCACTGCGGCGACGCCGCGATGCTGCCTCACGCCCCGTCGAGTGCTCGCGCGCGGCGGTAGAGCGTGCGCAGTTCGTCGGTGACTTCCTGCTGCAGCCGCAGTACCTCGGCCGCATCCACCCGCTTGGGCACGTAGCGCGGCTCGCCAACCACGATCGTGATCCGCGCGAACGGCCACGGCAGCACGAACCGATCCCACGCCCGGAAAAGCCAGGCACGGTTGGCGTGGAAGGTCATCGCCACTATCGGTCGGCCCGACAGCTGCGCCAACAGCACGGCGCCCTGCTTGCACTCGAAAGCGGGGCCGTAAGGGCCATCAACCGTGATTGCCGGCGACACGCCAGCCCGCAGGGCCTGATAGTAATCGCGCAGCGCCCGAGCGCCGGTATGGCTCGAAGAACCACGGATCACGTAGGTTTTCTCGCGCTTGGCGATCATCGCCGGGATCTCGCCGTCCACCGACGGACTGATCAGAAATCCCGGCGACAGACCGTGCCTGCGCTGGTGCAGCAGGAAACGGGTACAGAACAGCTGGTGCTGATGCCAATAGACCGGGATGAACGGCCCACCCTGCAGGCCGGCGACGATGTGCTCTTCGCCCTCTATGCGCACCACGCGGCAGGTCAGCCACCAGAACCGCACCAGCAGCATCGCAATCGGGGTGCCGAGCCAATACAGCAGCCGCCGCGAGCGGGTCAGCTCGCGACCGCGATAGGTCTGGGCCTCATCGGCGGGGGCGCTTGCGCCGGTACTGTCGGGCGTCTCGGGCATGGGGGTCCTCGGCAGCGCCGGATTCTGACGATTAGTGCCGGTCACGGCAACGGCGCGAACTCTGCCGGCTCGTGCGCGACCGGCCTGAGGCCTGCGGCGGCCTGCTCGTGCGCAACCCAGGCCACATACGCAGGACCCAGCGCTGCCGGCCGCAGGTGGAGCGTCCGCCCGTCAATCGTGGCGGCGGCCAGGCTCCGGCCAAGGCGAACCCGGCTCGCCGCGTCGATCCCCAGACCCACGGCCTTGAGCACCGCCTCCGTCATCACCCAGGCGGCGGTCGGGTCGAATTCGCCAGCGGCGACCCTCGCCCGCTCCGCCGCGCCCAGCGCCAAGCGCAGCGACCCGGCGCCCACCGCACCGGCTGGCTCCAGGTCGACGCCTACGGCGCCGAGGGGCCAGCACAGGCACGCCGCCAGCCCGCCGGCATGGGCGATGCTGAAATCCGGGCCCAGCGGCAGGGTCGGCTTGCCCCGCGGGGGGTAGAGCAGGGTCGCCGGATCGAACGCCAGCCCCCGCTCGCGACAGGCCGCCTCGAGCAAGGCAATGCCCAATAGCGAGGCGTTCCGGTCAGCCGGCTCGCGCCGCCGCAGCAGAACATCCAGCCGCCCCGGCGGCAGGCGGGAGCCCCACGCTTGCTCAAGCGCTTTCCAGGGCTGCGCCGGTACCGCAACGTAATGTAAACTCAGGAATTGTTCCGAAGTCTTCAGCAACTGACGCGCCCGCATGTCCCGAATCAACGATCAGCATAGCGCGAGCCGTGCGCTCCCGCCGCTGGCGCAGGACCGGTTCGACGTCGGTGACACGGCGGACTCGCTGGACCGGCTCGTGGCCGCAGCGGCCGCCGGCGACGACCTGTTCCGCATCCATGCACCAGGCCGCGGCGCCGACACCTGGATCACGAACAATCCGGCCGACATCAAACGCGTGCTGGTGACCAATCACCGCAACTACACCAAGGGCATCGGCCTCGACCGCATCAAGATCCTGCTCGGTAACGGCATCATGACCAGCGAGGGCGATCTGTGGCGGCGGCAACGGCGCATGATCCAGCCCTGCTTCCACCGCCGCGCCACCGAGCAGTTCGGCGCGATGATCGAGGGCTGCATCGCCGCCCAGATACCTGTGTGGGAAACCCATGCAGCGAGCGGGACCTCCCTCGACGTGACCGCACAGATGAGCGAACTGACGCTAAGCGTCATCCTGCGAGCGATCTTCGGTACCGACCTTGAGTGGTTCAACGAGCGCCTAGGCGCCAGCCCGTTCGCAATGGTGGCTGAGGAGTCGGCACGTGACCTGCAATTCGCCTACCGCTTCCGGCAACTGACCCGCCAGGTCGCCGAACTGATTGAGATCCGACGCCAGCGCGGCACGGAGCAGTTCGACTTCCTCGATATGCTGATCGGCGCGCGCGACAAGGGCAGCGGCGAGCCGATGCCGGAGCGCGTGCTGATCGACGAGGTGATGACCCTGATCGTCGCCGGGCACGAGACGACGGCAAGCGCGCTCAACTGGACCTGGTACCTGCTCGCGCACAACGCCTCGGCCGATGCGCGCCTTGCCGCGGAGGTCGCGTCGATTCCCGCCGACGGCGTGCTGAGCTTCGCCGACGCCGAGGCACTCACCTATACCCAGGCGGTCATCAAGGAGGCGCTGCGCCTCTACCCGCCGGGCTGGGTACTGACACGGCGCACGCTCGAAGCGGACGTACTGTCGGGGTTCGAGGTCCCGGCAGGCACCGACGTGATGTTCAGTCCGTACCTGATCCAGCGGCATCCGCGCTACTGGCAGGATCCGGAACGCTTCGACCCCGACCGCTTCCTGGGTGCAGCCGCGGCAGAGCGCGACCCATGGACGTACATCCCGTTCGCCGCCGGCCCCCGTCACTGCGTCGGCGAAAACTTCTCGATGTACGAAATGACCGTGCATCTGGCTCGCATGGCCCGCCGCTGGCGCATGGAGTACCTCTTCGAGGGACCGCTCGAGATCGAAGCGGCGATCAACCTGCGCACGCGCGGCAGCCTGCACATGCGGCTGATTCCGCGCCACTGACCCACGCGTAGCCCGCCCTCACTGGCAGGCACCAAGGACCCAGACGACATGCCACATGACACTCTGATCGACATCCTCGAGGCGAACCGGGACGCGGACCGGTCGATCCACTACCTCGAGGGTGAACATGACGAACGGGTCGTGCCGTTCGGGTCTTTGTACGACCGTGCCCGCGGTATCCTCTGGCACCTGCAGCAGGTCGGCGCCCGCTCAGGCGACAAGATGATCGTCTTCCTGAGCCACAACCAGCAGTTCATCGAAGGCTTCTGGGCAGCGCTCAGCGGCGGCATCGCCCCCGTCCCGCTCGCGGTCGGCATCTCCGACGAACACCGCCACAAGCTGCTGCGCATCGCAACGCTGCTCGGTGACCCGCTGCTGTACACCGACCGCAAGAACCTTGAGCGCATCGGCGCGTTTGCCGCCAGCGTCGGCGAGACCGCCGTCTACGAACGCCTCAAGCGCCGCGCGATCCTGGCGGACGAGCTGACCGACCTGAGCCGGCCCGGCGACACCGTGCGCCCGGCGCCGGGCGATCTGGCCTTCATCCAGTTCTCCTCCGGTTCCACCAGCGACCCGAAGGGCGTCGTGCTCACGCACGGCAACGTCGTCGCCAACCTGCGCGGCGCGACCAAGGCCGCGGGCTTCAACAACCAGGATGTGGGCCTGAGCTGGATGCCGCTGACCCACGACATGGGCCTGATCGGCAAACACATCTTCATGTTCTCGAATCAGATCGAGAACTACCTGATGCCGACGGAACTGTTCATCCGCCGACCCCTGCTGTGGCCAAAGTTCGCCAGCGACAAGCGCGCGACGATCCTCAGCTCACCGAACTTCGGCTACCGGCACTTCCTCAAGGTGCTCGGCGATCGCAGTCTCGAGGGCATCGACCTCAGCGCGACGCGACTGATCTTCAACGGTGCCGAACCCATCTCGGTCGAACTGTGCGACGAGTTCATGGACCGCATGGCGCCGTACGGACTCAAGCGCAGCGCCATGTTCCCGGTGTACGGCCTGGCCGAAGCCACCCTCGCGGTCACGTTCCCGCCACCGGGTAGCGCCTACGCTGCGCGCCACTTCGATCGCCACCGACTTTCGATCGGTGCGCCGGCCGGGATCGTCGCGGCCGGCGCGCAGGATGCACTGTCGCTGATGAGTGTCGGCCGGCCGATTCCCGGCACCGAAGTGCGCATCGCCGATGAGGCGCATGCAGCGCTCCCGGACGGGTCGGTCGGACACCTGCTGATCCGCGGCGGCAACGTCACTCACGGCTACTACCAAGCGCCGGAGATCAATGCGCGCACGATAACCGCCGACGGCTGGCTCGACACGGGCGATCTCGGTGTCGTCGTCGAGGGCGAGCTGTACGTCACCGGACGGGCGAAGGAGATCATCTTCGTCAACGGTCAGAACTACTTCCCACACGATCTCGAGGCCATCGCGCAGCACGCCGCGGGTCTGGAACTGGGCAAGGTCGCCGCGGCCGGCTGCCGCCCGACTGGCGCCGAGTCCGACGAGCTGACCTTGTTCATCCTGCACCGCGGCTCGGCCGCAGAGTTTCTGCCGATCGCGGCCGAGGTAACCCGCCTGGTCAACGAGCACGCGGGACTGGAGGTCGCGCACGTCGTGCCGGTCAGGCGTATTCCCAAGACGACCAGCGGCAAGATCCAGCGCGTTGCGCTGGAAAACGCGTTCGTTGCCGGCGAGTTCGCCGCGGAGATGGCGGAACTGGCGCAGTTGCGCGCCGCGCCGCACGCTCACCGTAACGCAGATGTGGGCGTCGAGACCCGCATCCAGGCAATATGCGATGCGGCCCTGCCGGGCAAGCAGGTCGCCGTCGATGACAACCTCTTTGAGATCGGCGCCAGCTCGCTGACGCTGATCCAGATCCACGAGGAGATCGACAAGGAGTACCCAGGCGTGATCGACCTGACGGAGCTGTTCGACTTTCCGACGGTAGCGGAACTCGCGCGTCACATCGACGCCAAACTCGGTACCGCGCATGCCTGATCCGTCTCGCAGCGACTTACCGAGCGACACGGCGCCAGAGCGGGCGCCGACCTCGGCGCTGGACGTGATGCACCTGCGCGCGGTGCAACCGCAGCTGCTGATCGCGGTGATGGTAGCGCTGGCAGGCCTGGTGCTGCTCGGCGAGCTGCCCGGTCGACCGTTGATCCTGCACGCCCTGCAAAAGCTCGCCCACCCGACCGTATTCGGACTAATCGCGATCGGCGTGCTGGCGCTGGAGCAGCAACGCATGACGGCGGCACGGCCGCTGTGGCTGCAGTATCTGCTGGCGTTACTGGTCGCCACCGGCATCGGCGCGCTCACCGAACTGGGCCAGTTATTCACGCATCGCGACCCGTCGCTCAGGGACATGCTGCTCGACGCGCGCGGCACCACCTGCGCGCTCGCCTACGCAGCAGTGTTCGACAACCGCTGCCGTGCAGGTGTGCGGCCAGTGCTGCGCCGTAGCGCAAGCTGGGTCATCGCCCTCGGGATGACGGCGCTGATCCTGACGCCACTGGCCTGGACGGCGGCCGGTTACGCCCAACGGGAGTGGCGCTTCCCGATCCTGTTTGCCCCGGCCTCACGCCTCGACCTGCTGTTCGTCGGACTCACCTCGTCGGCGCCGGAGCTCAGCCGAGTGCCAGGCGCTATCGCGCGCGCCGCGCAGGAGACAGGTCTGCGCGTCCCTCTGCAGTCCCGCCCCTACGCCGGCGTGACGCTGGACGAGCCAAGCGCTGACTGGCGCGGCTATCGGATACTTGCGGTCGAGGTCGGCAACAACGGCCGCACAGACCTTACGCTGCGTCTGCGCATACACGACCGGCAGCACGACTGGACGGCGACAGATCGCTACAACGGTGAACTGCGTCTGGCGGCGGGCCAACGCAGGACATTCGAAATCGCGCTTGCCGACGTCGAGCGCGGACCGCGTGGGCGCTTACTGGACCTCGGTCACGTCGCTGGCGTCTCGCTGTATCGAGCCGGCCCTGAAGGTCCGGGCAGCTTCTGGCTACACCGGATCGCGTTGCGCTGACAGCCGACCGGCGCGGCAGCTAACGCCGCAGCGCCATCCCGCCGTCTGCCCGAACCCAGACCCGTGCGGAGCAGGCGCCAGACAGCTGGCTGATGCAGAGCGCCAGAGGCGCACCCAAGCCCTGGCAACAGCAGGCATAAGGTCGGTGGACGGGCTCCTGGCGGGGCGTTAGCGAGCCGCTGGAAGCGTCAGCTGCTGGCGCGCCAGAGACGCGCACAACTGCCTGACTTTGATGGTGCCGGTGGAGGGAATCGAACCCCCGACCTCTCGCTTACGAAGCGACTGCTCTACCAGCTGAGCTACACCGGCATCAAAGGGCTGCGAAGTATACGGAAACTTGCCCTCGAGCGGCAATGAATCCCTCAGAGAACTGCGTCTCAGCCCTGACGAGCAACTCCCCTCAGCGGTCGCGGCAACGCGAAGACGACGTGTTCTGCGCGGCCGGGCACCTCAACAGCCGCCTCACCGCCCCACGACTGCAGTCGCTCCACGACCTCGCGCACCAGCACCTCGGGGGCTGAGGCACCGGCCGTGACGCCGACGTTGGCGACCCCTTCCAGCCATTCGCGGCGCAGATCAGCGGCACCATCTACCAGATAGCCACGACCGCCCTGCTTCTCGGCAATCTCGCGCAGCCGATTGGAGTTGGAACTCGTGCTCGAGCCGACCACGATCAGCACCTCGCACGAGGCCACCAGCGTCTTGACCGCGTCCTGGCGGTTCTGGGTCGCGTAACAGATGTCTTCCTTGCGCGGCGAGGCCAGCGCCGGGAAACGTGCCTGCAGGCACTCTACGATCCGGGTCGTGTCATCGACCGACAGCGTCGTCTGCGTCACAAAGCCCAGGCGGGACGGGTCACGCACCTCGAGTCCGGCCACGTCGCGCTCGTGCTCGATCAGGTGGATACGCCCGCCGCCGGAAGCATCGAACTGCCCCAACGTGCCCTCAACCTCCGGATGGCCCTCGTGGCCGATCAGGATCACCTCGTAGCCCTCACGGGCGTAGCGGGTGACTTCCATGTGCACCTTGGTGACCAACGGGCAGGTGGCGTCGAACACGTTCAGGCCGCGCCGGGCAGCTTCCGCTTGCACCGCGAGCGAGACGCCGTGGGCACTGAAAATCACCGTCGCGCCGTCCGGCACCTCGTCGAGCTCCTCGACGAACACCGCTCCTAGCGCCCGCAACCGCTCCACGACGTAGCGGTTATGCACCACCTCGTGGCGAACGTGGATGGGCGCACCAAACAGGGAGATCGCGCGCTCGACAATGTCGATCGCGCGGTCGACCCCGGCACAGAACCCACGCGGATTGGCGAGGTGGATCTTCACCACTAGCCCCGCTGAGGCACGCGCCCGGACTCAAGCAGCGAGTCCAGCACAAGCAGCGCCGCGCCGATCGTGATCGCCGCATCGGCAACGTTGAAGGCCGGGAAATACCACGCCTGCCACCAGTGCACGTGAATGAAGTCGACCACGTAGCCACGCGCCACGCGATCAATCGCGTTACCCAGGGCACCCCCTGCGATCAGCGACAGCCCCGCTGGCAGCAGCACCGACACCGCCCCCTTGAGCCGCGCGAGCCACACCGTGATGCCGGTCGTAACCACAAGGGCGAGACCGAGGAAGAGGTAGTGCTGCCAGCCGGAGGCGTCGTTGAGGAAACTAAACGCGGCGCCACGATTATGCAGGCGCGTTATCTCCAGCACCGGCAGCCACTCGCGCCGCTCGAACAGCTGCAGCGTCGCGACGATCAGCGCCTTGCTCACCTGGTCGGCCGCGATGACGACCACGCTAAGCCACAGCCAGTGGAGCCTGCCGAAGCGGGAGCCCACAACCTCCGCCGGGGTGACGGCGCTCATGCGTACCTCCGCGTCTCGCCCGGGCCCTCGACGTTGCCAGCGCAGCGAGTACAGATTTCCGGGTGCTGTGGATTGCCACCAACGTCTGCACGCAGGCTCCAGCAGCGCACGCACTTGCGTTCAGTGCTGGGGCGCACTGCGATCCAGACGCCCTCCTTCGCGACGCTGGCGGCCGGCAGCGCGTCGGCCGGCCGACCATCGGCCGGATGCAGGTGCGCCTCGGACGTGATCAGCGCGAAGCGCAGCTCGTCACCGAGCGGGGCGAGCTGCGCGTGCTGGATCGGATCCGCCCAGACCTCGACAATGGCGTCGAGCGGACCGCCGATCTGACCTTGGGTGCGCAGCACTTCCAGCGCACGGCTGACCTCACCCTTGAGCGCGACCACCGCCTCCCAGTTCACGTCTGTGGCCGCGGCCGGCACCGGCAGCACATGCCACTGCGCGAACAGCACCGAGGCAGGCCGGTCGGCGAGCGCCGGTAGCGAGTGCCAGATCTCCTCGGCCGTGAAGCTCAGGATCGGCGCGAGCCAACGGACCATCGCCTCGGCAAGGTGCCATAGCGCCGTCTGCGCGGAGCGCCGGCCGCGGCTGTCACTACCCATCGTGTACAGGCGGTCCTTGAGCACATCCAGATAGAACGAGCCGAGATCGACCACGCAGAAGTTGTGGACCTTCTGGTAGATCAGGTGGAACTCGTAGTTGCGGTAGGCCGTCAGCAGCTCCTCCTGCAGCGCCGCGGCACGACCGATCGCCCAGCGATCGAGCTCGACCAGCTCGTCGACGGGCAGCGCATGCGCCGCCGGATCGAAGCCGGCGAGGTTGCCGAGCAGGAAGCGCACCGTGTTACGCATGCGGCGATACGAATCCGCCATGCGCTTGAGGATCTCGTCCGAGACGCTCATCTCGTTGGCGTAATCGGTCGCTGCAACCCACAGGCGCAGCACGTCCGCGCCGAGCGAGCTGATCACCTTCTGCGGCACGACGGTGTTGCCGAGCGACTTGGACATCTTGCGTCCCTTGTCGTCGACCGCGAAGCCGTGGGTCACCACGCCACGATACGGCGCATGCTCATGCATCGCGACCGAGGTCAGCAGCGACGAATGGAACCAGCCGCGATGCTGGTCGGAGCCCTCGAGGTACAAGTCTGCCGGCGAGCGCAGCTCGGGACGCTGGTCGGTGACGCACCAGTGGCTGACGCCGGAGTCCACCCAGACGTCCATGACATCGGTGGACTTGTCGTAGTCGGCCGCCTCGGCGCCGAGCAACTCGGCAGGATCCAGGTCGAACCAGGCGTCGATGCCGCCCGTCTGCACACGCATCGCCACCGCCTCGATCAGCTCGAGCGTGCGTGGGTGCGGCTCGCCGCTGTGGCGATTCAAGAACAGCGGGGATCGGCACGCCCCAGGTGCGCTGACGCGAGATGCACCAGTCGGGGCGCGTCTCGATCATGCCCAGGATGCGCTGCTCGCCCCAACCCGGCAGCCAATTGACGCGCCTGATCTCAGCGAGCGCGTGCGCGCGCAGACCCGCCTTCTCCATGCTGATGAACCACTGCGGCGTCGCGCGAAAGATCACCGGGCTCTTGTGACGCCAGCAGTGCGGGTAGCTGTGCCGGTATGGCGCATGTGACAGCAGCCGGCCGGCAGTCGCCAATACCTCGACGACCTTGGGATTGGCGTCGAATACCGCCACGCCCTCGAACAGTGCCGTCCCCGCCACGAAGCGGCCGTCACCCCCCACCGGGTTGTCCACCGGCAAGCCGTAGCGCTGGCCGACGATGTAGTCGTCGAGGCCGTGACCCGGCGCGGTGTGTACAACGCCGGTGCCGGCGTCGAGCGTGACGTGCTCACCGAGGATAACCGGCACCACCCGCTCGTAGAACGGGTGGTGAAGCTGCAGCCCCTCCAGCGCCGCACCCTTGACGCGCACAAGCTCGGTCGTCGACTCAAGCCCCGCGCGGCTGACAACCGCAGCAGTCAGGTCCGCCGCGACAATCAGCACCTCGGTGCCGGAGGGACCTGCGGCCGACAGCACCACGTACTCGAACTCCGGATGCACGGTGACCGCCTGGCTGGCAGGCAGCGTCCACGGCGTTGTCGTCCAGATCGCGACGCTCGCGCCACCCAGGGCGGTAGCAGCAAGCCCGGTACGCCGCGCAAGGTCAGCCAGGTCAACCACTGCGTAACGCACATCGATGCTGGGGCTGGTGCGCTCCTCGTACTCGACCTCAGCCTCGGCGAGCGAGGAGCGGCAGTCGAGACACCAGTGCACCGGCTTGTAGCCCTTGATCACGTGGCCGCGCTCGTAGATGCGCGCAAACGCCCGCAGCTGCGCGGCCTCATAGCCTGGCGCCATCGTCAGGTACGGGTCATCCCAATCGCCGATCACGCCCAGCCGGATGAAGTCGGCCTTCTGGCCGGCGACCTGCTTGGCCGCGAACTCGCGGCACGCGGCACGGAACGCCTTCGCGTCGAGCTTGCCGCCGACGCGACCGTAGGTCTTCTCGACCTGATGCTCGATCGGCAGCCCATGGCAATCCCAGCCGGGCACGTACGGCGCGTCGAAGCCGTCGAGCGTGCGCGACTTGACGATAATATCCTTGAGGATCTTGTTGACCGCGTGGCCGATATGGATCGAGCCGTTGGCGTACGGCGGACCGTCGGCGAGGATGAACTTCGGCCGGCCGCGGCCAACCTCGCGCAGCTGCCGGTAGATGTCGCGACTGCGCCAGAACTCTAGCCAGCGCGGCTCACGGTTAGCCAGATCCGCCTTCATCGGGAAGTCGGTCTGCGGCAGATTGATCGTTTGCTTGTAGTCCACTAGGGCTCTCGTCAGGCGGCGCGGGCCGCAAGGATCTCACGGGCGCGGGTTGCGTCCGCGTGCATCTGTATCACCAGGGCCTCCAGCGACGGAAAGTGTTCCTCGTCGCGCAGGCGCTCGACGAACTCAACGGACAAGCGCTGCCCATAGAGGTCGCCCTGGAAATCGAAAAGGTGTACCTCGAGCAGCGGCTCGATGCCGCCGACGGTCGGCCGCGTGCCGAGCGAGGCGACCGCTGCCGCCGCGGGGCGCCCGGCGATGCCCTGCACCCGCACCGCGTAGATACCGCGCAGCGCGATCGCCGAGGGGTGCAGGCGAAAGTTCGCCGTCGGGTAGCCCAGCTCCCGACCCAGACGCTTCCCTGGCACGACCCGGCCGGTAATCGAATAGTCGCGACCGAGCAGCCTGCGCGCCGCTTGCAGGTCGCCGGCCGCGAGCGCGGCGCGAACGCGCGTGCTGGAGACCCGGCCCTCGTCGACCTGCACGCTGGGTAAGGCGACAACGCCAAAACCCAGCGCCGCGCCGGCGTTGCACAACGACTCAACCGTGCCCGCCCGGCGGCAGCCATAGCGGAAGCCCTCGCCGACCACCACGTGACGGGCGCCCAGACCCTCGGCCAGCACCTCGCGCACGAACTGATCAGGACTCTGGCCTTGCAGCCGGGCATCAAACCGCATCACCACCAGCTGCTCGACGCCGAGCGCCTCGAGGGCGGCGACCTTCTCGGACAGGCGCATCAGCCGCGCCGGGGCACCGGCGGGGTCGAGGAACTCGCGCGGATGGGGCTCGAATGTCAGCACGCCGACGCGGGCACCGCTCACGGCGGCCTGCGCGCACGCGGCCGCCACCAGCGCCTGGTGGCCGCGGTGAACGCCGTCAAAATTGCCGATCGCGACCGCGACGCCGCGATCGTCAGCTCGGCAGTGGGAAAGTCCGCGAAAAAGTTGCATCAGTAGCCGGATCCGGCGTGCCCAAAACCTTGAGATTATACGGCCCGGAGATCCCGAAGCCGCAGCCCTGTGAGCCAGAGGACGGCGGCATAGACGCCGCCGCCGCCAGCAACACACAGGGCCAGCCGGAAGATCCGCGCAGTGGCCCGCCAGGCAACCCACTCGGACCAGCCGCCAGACGCCCACCACAGAAAGGCCGCCATCGCGAGGTTGGCGGCCAGCATCTGCCAGGCGAACTGCCGCCAACGCGCTGTAGGGACGTAGACCCCCGACTTAACCAGCCCGCGGTAGAGCAGCCAGGTGTTCACGTAGGCGCCAAGGCCCGTTGCCAGCGCCAGCAGCGCATGCGGGGCCGGGAAGCCGAGCCGGCTGGCCGGCACGACCACAACCAGGTTGAAGGCAATGTTGACCGACAGGGCAATGATCCCGATCCGCACCGGCCCGCGGGTGTCCTGGCGGGCGAAGTAGCCCGGCGCCAGCACCTTGACCAGGCTAAAGCCCATCAGGCCCAGCGAATAAGCCATCAGCGCGTAGCTGGCCATGTCCACGTCGCGGGCGCCGAACTTGCCATAGCCATAGATAGCGGCGATCAGCGGACCTGCCAGCATCAGCAGGCCCACGGCGGCCGGCAGCGAGACGAGGCACGTCAGTCGCAGCGCCCAGTCCAGCGTCGCGTTGAAGCGCTCCGGCGAGGCCGCGGCATGATGAGCCGACAGGCCCGGCAGAATCACCGTCGCCAGCGCAATCGAGAAGACGCCCATCGGGAACTCGACCAGCCGGTCGGCGTAGTACATCCACGAAAAACTGCCGGCCAGCAGGAACGACGCCACCCAGGTGTCGAGCAGCAGCGAGACCTGCGCCACCGAGGAGCCGAAGATCCCCGGCAGCATCAGCTTGCCGATCCGGCGCACGCCCGGATCACGCCAGGCCCAGCGCGGCCAGCTGAGCAGCCCGAGCCGCGACAGACCGCGGAACTGCGCGATCAGCTGGATGACGCCAGCCACGAAGACGCCGACCGCAAGCCCGATGCCGGGCCGCGCGAAATGCGGCGCAATCCAGGTGGCGAACACGATCATCACGACGTTCAGGATCACCGAATTGAAAGCTGCGGTGCCGAAGCGCCCGTAGGTGTTCAGCACGCCCGCGCCTAGCGCCGTCAGCGAGATGAAGAAGATGTACGGGAACATCCAGCGGAACATTTCGACCGCGAGGTCGTGGCGGTCACCGCTGGATTCGAAGCCCGGCGCGTACAGGAAGATCACCACCGGAGCCGCGAGCACGCCGATCGCGGTCGCCACGAACAGCAACAGGCCCAGGGTGCCGCTGACCCCGGCCACGAGCGCATCGACCTCGGCATGCTCGCGTTTGAGCTTGTACTCGGACACCACCGGCACGAAGGCCTGCGAGAACGCCCCCTCACCGGTGATCCGGCGCAGGAAATTGGGGATCTTGAAGGCGACCAGGAACGCCTCCATCGCCGGACTGGTGCCGAACATGCGCGAATACATCATGTCGCGGACCAGGCCCGAAACGCGCGACAGCAGGGTCATGGCCCCTACGATCGAGGTACTGCGGAGGAAGCTGCCCTTCATCTTTTAGGCGATTCCAGAGGGGTTCGGTCGGGCACTATACCGGCTGGCCGGACCGTCGACGGGGGCCGCTGCAGTCAAAATTGACAGAAAATCCAATAATCATCAGAATAGCGGGCTTAGTTTCGACATCCCTATTCTCGGAGTTCCGCCTTGGCCAACATCAAGTCCGCAGAGAAGCGCGCCCGTCAGGCTGTCGTGCGCCGCGCGCACAATATGACGCTGCGTTCGAAGATGCGTACCGCCATCAAAAAGGCGCGTAGCGCCATCGAGACCGGTGAAAAGACCGGCGCCCAGGCAGCGGTCACGGCCGCCACCCCGGTCATCGACTCGATGGTCAACAAGGGCATCATCCACCGCAGCACGGCTGCCCGCCACAAGAGCCGCCTGTCGGCGCTCGTGAAGGCGCTCAAGTAACAAAGACTTGGGTGGCACCCTCCCCGCTCGCGGGGAGGCTGCGCTGAGCGTACGGGCCGGTCATTGACCGGCCCGTTGCTTTTTCAGGGGGCGTCAGCGGCCTCGGCCGCCTCTTGCGCTGCCTTTTCCTCGATCCGGCTCATCAGCGCCTCGCACAGCTCGCGGGTGCCAGCACCCGTCGCTGCCGAAATCCTGAACAGCGGCCCCTTCCAGCGCAGTCGCCGGACGATGTCCTTGCACAGCGCATCGCCCTCGGCCGGCGGCAGCAGGTCGAGCTTGTTCAGCACCAGCCAACGCTCGCGCGTGGCCAGTTCCTTACTGAACTTCTTGAGCTCGGCAATGATCGAGCGGGCATCCTTGACCGGGTCCGCCGCCGGATCCGGCGGCAGCACGTCGACCAGGTGCAGCAGCACGCGGGTGCGCTGCAGATGCTTGAGGAAGCGGATACCCAGACCCGCCCCTTCTGCGGCGCCCTCGATCAAACCGGGGATGTCCGCCATCACGAAACTGCGACTGATGCCGATACTGACCACCCCGAGGTTCGGGTGCATGGTGGTAAACGGGTAGTCGGCGACCTTGGGACGGGCGGCGGAGACCGCACGGATCAGGGTCGACTTGCCAGCATTCGGCAGGCCCAGCAGGCCGACATCGGCGATCACGCGCATTTCGAGCCGCAACAGGCGCTTTTCGCCCGGCAGACCGGGCATCGACTTGCGCGGGGTACGGTTGGTGCTCGACTTGAAGCGCGTATTGCCCCAGCCGCCCTTGCCACCGCGAGCGACGAGCACGATGTCGCCGGCGAGCCGCAAGTCGCCCAGCTGCTCCTGCGTCTCGTCATCCATCACGGTCGTGCCGACCGGAACATCTACAAACAGGTCGTCGCCGCCCTTGCCCGTGCAGTCGTTACCACTGCCTGCGGTACCGACCTGCGCCTTGAAGGTGCGCTGGATGCGGAAATCCGCGAGGGTATTGATACCCTCCTTGGCGCGCAGGTAGACCGTGCCACCGAGGCCGCCGTCGCCGCCATCGGGACCGCCGAAAGCGACGAACTTCTCGCGCCGGAAACTGGCGCAACCGCGCCCGCCGTTACCGGCCTGGACACGCATCAGGGCTTCGTCAACGAATCTCATGGGGGCAGTCTACCGCTAGTGGCCGAAATGCAGGCCAGAAACAAAAAACCCCGGCCAGGGCCGGGGTTTTTCAATCGCCGCAAGGCGGTCGGTCACTCGGTGACGACGCTCACGAAGGTGCGCTGCATGGCGCCCTTCTTGGCGAAGGCCACCTTGCCGTGGGTCAGCGCGAACAACGTGTGGTCCGTGCCGACGCCCACGTTGTGGCCCGCCTTGTACAACGTGCCGCGCTGGCGAACGATGATGTTGCCGGCCAGGCACACCTGGCCGCCGAACAGCTTCACGCCGAGGCGCTTGGAATGGGAATCGCGGCCGTTCTTAGTACTGCCGCCTGCCTTTTTATGTGCCATCTAAAGTAACTCCGGATCTGAATTCAGTTCAGCCAACGATACCGGTCACCTTGACCTCGGTGAACTGCTGGCGATGATTCTTCTGGCGCAGGTAGTGCTTGCGGCGACGGAACTTAACGATCCGTACCTTGGCAGACTTACCGTGCGACTGGATGGTCGCCGTAACCTTGGCACCAGCGATAAAGGGCTTGCCCAGCTTGACGCTGTCACCCTCGCCGACGAGCAGAACCTCGCCGAACTCGACCGTGGCGCCAGCATCGGCGGGGAGCTTCTCAATGCGAAGGACCGAGCCTTCACTGACGCGGTACTGCTTACCGCCGGTTTGAATGACCGCGAACATGTGCGAAAACACCTCGAAACGGGGGCCTCAGGGGCCCCGGGGGCCGGCCGAATGGGCCGGTCGTAAAGGAACCGCGAATTCTAGTGACACCAGAGGGTTGCGTCAAACCCCCATTTAAGATCGTTTGCTGCGACCTGGAATGCCGGTACGATGCGCCCTCTATATGGCGGCGCAACAACCCTCCCTGATCCAAGACCTCCGGCTGACCGTCCAGGACGACCTGGCTGCAGCAGACGCCACGATTCGTCGGGAACTCGCCAGCGACGTCCTGCTGGTGAATCAGGTGTCGGAATACATCATCGGCGCCGGCGGCAAGCGGCTCAGGCCCCTGATGGTGCTGCTGGCGGCCCGGGCCGCAGGCGCGCCAGCACTCGGGCCGCAGGTCCTAGGCTCGGTGGTCATCGAACTGATCCATACCGCGACCCTGCTACACGACGACGTCGTCGACGGCTCCGCCCAGCGGCGCGGCCGCCACACGGCAAATTCCGTCTGGGGCAACTCAGCCAGCGTGCTGGTCGGCGACTTCCTGTATTCCCGCTCCTTCCAGATGATGGTGCGGCTGCAAAGCGTGCGCGTCATGGAAATTATGTCCGACGCGACCAACGTGATCGCAGAAGGCGAAGTCCTGCAGCTGATGAATGCAGGCGACCCGGATACGAGCGAAAGCCGCTATCTGGAGGTCATCTATCGCAAGACCGCGCGCCTATTTGAGGCCGGCGGCACCGTGGCGGCCGTGCTGTGCGGCGCAAGCCCCACGATCGAGCAGGCCCTGACCGACTACGGCCGGCATCTCGGCAACGCCTTTCAGCTGGTCGACGATTCGCTCGATTACTGCGGCGATCCGGCAGAACGTGGCAAAAACGTCGGCGACGACCTTGCCGAAGGCAAGCCGACGCTGCCGATCATCCATGCCATGCGCAACGGCACCCCTGCCCAGCAGGCGCTCCTGCGCCGCGCCATCGAGCAGGGCGGGCTGGAAGATCTGCCCGCCGTCATCGCAGCGATTGAATCATCCGGGGGGCTTGCGTACACTGCGCAGCTCGCTCAACGCGAGGCAGACCAAGCGCTCGCCGCTCTCGAGCCGATACCCGAATCGGTTCACAAAGAGGCGCTGAGGCAGCTGGCGGGGTTTTCAGTCAGTCGTTCGTACTGATCTGATAGTTCCGGTGCAGATAAGGACGGGGTGTAGCTCAGCCTGGTAGAGCGCTACGTTCGGGACGTATAGGTCGCAGGTTCGAATCCTGTCACCCCGACCAATATAAACAGGGGGATAGGAGCCAATCGGCCCATCCCACAACCCAGACCGACTCAGCTTAAGTGCGCAGTAAGTGCGCCGGGGTCAGTTTGGACCCCGAAACCGTCCTCGGGACGGCCTAGTTCCGCCTCGGCTCAAGTGACAGACGCGGAACCACCAAGGAACGCTGAAGCTCCGAGAACTGGTGCTCATGCCGCCGCCCCGACACGCGCTATCCTTAGCCTTGCGCGGACGAGGTGTCCGG
>CAIYLH010000035.1 GCA_903927005.1 uncultured Pseudomonadota bacterium | reverse complement strand
CGCGAAACTGGCGTCGCGTCACCGTCGTCCACCTCAATCCCGAGAATGCTGACAAAACGGAGAACTCCAAATCAGATAATCAAATCGTAGAACGAACCGCAGTCAAACCACAAATGCGACAAGTAGCTTGAAAACTTCCGGTGGCCCATCGAGCATGATGCAGGAGCTTGTGCCGGCGCTGGTCAATTGGGGCGTGCCCCAGGCGGACGTCCGCTTCGAGGCATTCGGTCCGGCGACTGTTCAGTTGCCCATGCCCAATACGGGATTGTCGAGCGTGCCTGGCGTCGGCCGCCCAGAAGTCCATTTCCGGCGTTCCGGCCGCACACTGACATGGGAGGGTCGCGACGAGTCACTGCTTGAATTCGGAGAACGGCACGGTGTCGCCCTCGAAGCTGGCTGCCGATCCGGGTGCTGTGGTGCGTGCGAGTCCCGCCTGATCTCTGGTCAGGTGAGCTACGTGACACAACCGGACCACAACATTTTGCCTGGGCATTGTTTGCCCTGCGTGGCGCGTCCTGGGTCTGCGGTTACAGTCGAGGCCTGATGAAAATAGGAGCCCACCTCGTTTCGCGCGAAGTCATTCCTTTTGTCGGCGCGCTGGCTGCACTGGTCGCGGCGGCCTTGCTCAGCGATGCAGTGCTGCATGCATTGCATGCGGCGTGGATTGGGCGGTACCTCGGCGTACCAGGTACCTTATTGATCGTCGCCTCGTTCACCTACTCGCTGCGTAAGCGAAAGCTGATTACTGCCGGTCATCCGGGCCAGTTGCTGCGCGCGCATGAAGCTATGGCATGGCTAGGGACCCTGTTCGTCCTCGTGCACGCTGGCATCCACCTCAACGCGATTCTAGCCTGGCTCGCGGTTGCGGCAATGCTCGTCAATGTCGGCAGCGGACTCACCGGCAAGTTTCTGCTGGACCGTTCTCGACGGCGGCTGCTTGAAACGCAGCAACGCATGCGGCAGGGTGGATTGTCAGAGACTGACGTCGAGGATCGCACGTATTGGGATAGCCTGACGTTCGATGCGGTCAAACAGTGGAGGAGTGTTCACTTTCCGATCACCCTCGCATTCATCGTGCTGTCCGTTGCGCATATCACAGCGGTCTTCGTATTCTGGGGCTGGCGATGAAGCTCCGCGGGTCGCTGCTTGTGATTGCGGCAAACCTTTGCGCTCTCGTTGCGCTTGCGTTCGTCTATCCGCATCTGATGGTGAGCGCCGGTCCTCTTGTTCGCGGTCATGAGAAGCTCACCACCGACTGCTTTGCGTGCCACGTGGTAGGGCGCGGAGCTGAGCCGTCACTCTGCATTCATTGTCATCAGGTTGATCGGATTGGTGTTTTGACAACAGCAGGTAGTCCGGTGATCCAACGCTCATCGCGACCACTGTTTCACAGTCAGCTGGTCGCTCCGGACTGCATGAAATGTCATACGGACCACCTGGGGCTGCAAGGCGATGCCAAATTGCGGCCGCGCTTTTCCCACGAGATGCTTCGGCCGATAGCGCTTGAGCGCTGCGAGTCCTGCCACGCTGCACCTCCGAGCGCCATTCACGTCGATCGTCGGGGCAACTGCGGCCAGTGCCACGGCTTCAACGTATGGAAACCTGCGGTGTTCGACCACGCTAGGTTGTCTGATGCTGATCAGGCGCGTTGTCACAGCTGCCACAAAGCGCCGTTAGACAGCCTGCATCGCCAGCTGATCGGAAATTGCGGTCAGTGCCACGCTCTGCCGCACTGGAAGCCGGCAACATTTGATCACGACCGGTCCTGGCCACTGGATGGCGCCCATAATGTCAGCTGTGTGACCTGCCACGTGGCGGGGGACTACCGTCGCTACACGTGCTACGGCTGTCACGACCACTCCCCAGACGAAATGCGTGCAAAGCACGCTGAGGAGGGCATTCAGGAGCTGGCCGCCTGTGTCCGCTGTCACCGTAGCGCCAGTTCCGAAGGCGAGGGTGGAGACTGATCCAGTCAATCGAATATTAAGATCGGGAGCCAGGCCGCTGCGACAACGATCGCGAGTCCAAGGCTCACCTCCGAGCCATACCTGCGTCCGCCGGCTGCGAACGCGGCGACGACCTTGCTCACGGTATTGGTTGAAACAGCGATCAATATCGGCGTCCGAACGCCAGTGATAACAAGCTTTCCGGCCATGGCGAGCGACAGGGTTGAGGCTGTCGCCGCATGGACATCGAAGGCGCCGGCAATTGCCGTCGCGGTTGCGGCTGCCGTCTCCCCCAGATAGGTCGACGCGAGTGATACCGCGGCGGTGACGCCTGTCAGTAGCGCCGCGAAGCCCAGGGCGTAGCCTAGACTGAAGGCTCGTCCGTGCGTAAGCGAGGGCGCTTCGGTGTGCCGCTGACGCCAAAAGCTGAAGCCGGCGCCCGCGACGGATGCCAATAGCGCGGCGGTCAGTGAGGGCGCAAGGTGGGGCAGGGCAGCCGGGCAGATCGTCAACACTACGATTCCGAGTAGCACAATCGTTCCGACCGTCGAGAAGAGTGCGCCTGCAACACACGATGGGCCAAGTGCCGGGTTCTCTCTTGCACGAGCACCGAGTGCTGCGATGGTCCCAGTGCTCGAGATGAAGCCCGAAGCAAGGCCAGACAGCGCGAGGCCAAGCCGGGCGCCGGCGGCGCGTAGCGCCATGTAACCGGCCGCCTGCAGCGCCAGGAACAGTACAACGAGGCCCCAGAGGCGGCGCGGATTCGTTCCAAGCGCCCATGCGACCGGCTCGTTAGGCATGAGCGGAAGCAGGATCAGGGCCGCTGCAGCGAACACGAGTCCGTCGCGAAGCTCGGTCTCCGATAAGGTATCGACAGAGAATTCGCGAAGAGCCTGGCGACCGGTCAGCAGGACGGTGACGACGACGGCGCCGCCCGCGGACACAATCGGGTGCTCAATCGCCAGTCCACCGAGCAGGTACGTTACGAGTAGCGCAATTTCGGTGGTGATGCCGGGGTCGCGCGTCTGGTCGCGCCTATACGCCACGACGGCCAGCGCGGAAATTAGAAAGGCGCCGGCTGCGATTAGCAGCGGTTGACCTGTCACATTCGCCGCTGCGCCCGCGAGTGCCACCAGTGCGAAACTGCGGACTCCCGCGATAGCGCGATGTCGCCCAGCGCCCTTGCGCCGTTCCCGCTCGATCCCAATCAATAGGCCACCGCCCAGCGCGGCTGCGAAACCGAGCAAAAGGTCTTCGTTGATATTCATACAGTCATTATGCAGCTAGCCGATCCGTATGGCTGATCCTGGTGCTAATGCCGCCGCCCCGACACGCGCCGCCGAGCCGGACACCTCGTCCGCGCAAGGCTAAGGATAGCGCGTGTCGGG
>CAIYLH010000034.1 GCA_903927005.1 uncultured Pseudomonadota bacterium | reverse complement strand
GCCTTGCTGGCCAAGCGCAGCGACCTTTACGAGGCCGCCCGCGCGAAGAATCCACTGCGTTGGAAGCGTCAGACGCGAAACTGGCGTCGCGTCACCGTCGTCCACCTCAATCCCGAGAATGCTGACAAAACGGAGAACTCCGAATCAGATAATCAAATCGCAAAACGAACCGCAGTCAAACCACAAATGCGACAAGTAGCTTGAAAACTTCCGCCACTGTCCACGGGTGATTCTCGGCAGGGAACGACGAGTCATCGTCGCGTAGTGCATCGGATCGCGGGTCAATGGATATTTGCCCTAGCAGCTGATCGGGCGTGACGCCAAGCAGGCGAGCTGCGGAGTCGTTGGCCTGTACGATGCGACCATCGCGCTGCTGGACCACCAGGCCTTCGCGCATGGCTGCGAATACGGTGCGGACGCGTTGTTCGGAGAGCCGCAGGGCATTCTCCTGTCGCACGTTTTGCGTGACGTCCTGCGCGGTGCCAATCGTGACAAGCGGTGCCCCGCCCGGCGTGTAAGTCGTTTCGGCTTTGACATGCACATAAATAATGGTGTGATTCGGGAGAATCACGCGGTGCGTGAAATCAAGCGGGCAGCCGCTGTCGAGCGCAGAGCTAAATGCGTCTTCCGTCATCGGCCGGTCAGCCGGATGGAGGTTCTGCAGATGAGTATGGTCGGGTGGGGCGGAGGTTGTCGGTGGGACGCCATACAGCGCAAACATTTCCTCGGACCACGACAGCCGACCGGTCGTGTGATCCATTTCCCAACTACCGATTTGGGCGAGGCGCTGCGCGTCCTGTAAGCGCGCCTTGGCCAGTTCCAGCGACCGTTGTGCGGCGTGTTGTTCGGTGAGATCGGAAAAAACCCCTACGTAGGTATTTTGGGAGCCGTTTAGCCGCGCCATCCCGCACTTCAGGAAAACGGGGGAGCCGTTACGGTGGCGAAATTCAACCTCCAGGTTGGCAGAGCCGTGAGCTTCAATCTTCGCGTAACCGTCCGCCTCAAACGCGCGGAACGCGTCGTCACTGGGATAGAGGCACCTGGTGGTCTTGCCGATCAGATCCTCTGCGCGATAGCCGAGCATTGTCGCGAAGGTGTCGTTGACCCAGATCATGCGGCGATCGGTCAACTTGATGATGCCGGCGGCCGGGTTCTCGATCATTGCCCGTTGCTCGTCCGCCAGTTGCATTATTTTTGCTTGCGCCTGGCGCCGGCCCGAAATGTCTTCGACCACGGAGCACAGCACTCGGTCGCCATCGGGGTCCCTATAAAAGGCGCCTTGCACCTGCACGGCGACTAGCGTTCCGTCCTTCCTGATGTACTCCTTCTCAAAGGGGCCGTAGTGGCCGGTGCTATTGAGAACGGCTAATTGCTGTTCCTCCTCGGCCAAATATTGCTTCGGCGTCAACGCCAGATAGTCGAGCGCACGCAGTTCACTCGGCGTATAGCCGGTGAGCCGTGTAAAGGTTTCGTTGAACTCCAGGAATCGTCCGCTGGCGTCGGTGAGCACCAACCCAAAATGCGACGCTTCATGCAGGCTGGTCAACTTCAGTCCGGCGCGCCGCGCAAGTCGCAGGTTCCGCTGCGCCGAGTACGCCAGGTAGACCACTATGCCGCTGGATAGCACGAAGATAAATATGGCGAGTGACGCGTCTTCGACTCGGTGCAGCGTCTGATTTTTAACAATCAAGAACCACGTGGCGAGTGTGGCGCTAACCGGCACGGCGAGCAGCGCCGGGCCGGGTCCGAGCAGCATCGCGCTCAGTACTACGGCCGGGTAGTAGGTAAGAAATTCAAAGCCACGCACTTGCGGAAAGACCGCCCAGCGGATTGCGGTTGCCGCGGCGACCAGCAGTAGCGCAAGGAGTAGTCGCGTGGTCGTCGGCAAGTTGAGCAGCTGTGGCTCAAGTGCTGACAGCTGGCCGGCATATTTCCTGATGACGCGTGAAAGCTGAGGCACAGTTCGCGGCTTCCCTGTGTTGAAGGTCCCGGCAGTGCAGGGGCGGCCACAGGCCGCCACAGTCGAAAATCATGATCGTAGCCGGCAGATCCTTCGTACGGAATTCACACATTTTCAATTGCAATGCGAATCACTGGCATTTGCGTCCCTCGAGCCGTCTGCGCTAGGCGGCGGACCGACCGCGGCCGCTGCGCCGGCATGACCCTCGCAGCTGCGCCTGCTGGCGCTGAGCGCCGCGGTTTTGCGGGCAGCTGGGCTTAGGCGAGACAGCGACCGTCAGGCCCATCGGCAGTGCTGCCGTGCGTATTCTTCAGCCGCCTGCGGCGGCGCATTGGCGCGGCAGGCCATTTTGCGGTGGCGGGCTCCCGGTCTTTACGCGTAGAGCGTGCTGCCGGCCGCGGGTTACACTGCCCGTCGCGCCCCTACTGCCGTCATCGCGGCACCGGTTCTCGAGCCCGTCCATGGGTTGTGGGGCTGTCTTTGTCGCGCGACTGCTCGCTTGGGGGGTTAATGACGGCTCTGGATGTCACGCAACCCATTCCGCTGCCCCGTAGTGGACGGGGTTTGGTTGTGCTGCTCGCGGCCGCGGTCTATCTGCTGCTGGGTGTCGCGGGCCTCGCCTTTGCGGTCGGCGCCGGTTTCGCGAGCCCAATCTTTCCTGCCGCCGGCTTCGCCGTTGCCGTGATGCTGTGGTCCGGCGGGCGCGCCGGCGCAGGCCTGTGGCTAGGCTCCTTTCTTCTCAACTTTGCCACCGCCGCCTCGCACGGCGATCTGACCTTAAGCGCGGCTGTTGCCGCAGCTGCGATTGGCGGCGGTGCCGTACTGCAGGCCGCCGTTGCGCGCTGGCTGGTGCTGCGCAGCGTCGGCTATGGCTGGCAGAGGTTCGAGTACGAGCATCACATCATTCGCGCACTGTTGCTCGCAGGTCCGCTCGCCTGCCTGATTGGCGCCGTTACCGGCGTCTGCGCGCTGTACGCAGCCGGGCTGATGCCCGGCGACGCGATCCCATACTCACTGGGTAACTGGTGGATGGGCGATACGCTCGGGGTGCTGGTCGTGCTGCCGTTGAGCCTGACGGCGTTCTACCGGGACCGGTCGCCGTGGCGCGGGCGTGTCCTGACCGTGGGCGTGCCGATGGTTGCCGCGCTGCTGCTGGTGGGCGCTGCGCTGCATTTCGCCGCGCGCATGGAGCGCGCGCAGCAGCAAGCGGTGCTCGCGGCGCACGGCCAGACAATCGCGCAGTTGCTCGGCGAGCGCATCGTCGAGCACGAGGCGTCGCTGTCGGCGCTGAGCCGGCTGATCGAAGTCACGGCGGACATGTCTGCCGAACAGTTTGAGTATTTTACCCGCATCACGCTGCAGAACAGCCCGGATATCTTCGCGCTCAGCAACAATTACTACGTGCTGCTAAAGAACCGCGCTGCGTTCGAGCGAAGTCTGGCGATCAAGAACGGCCAACCTGACTTTCAGATCCGCGAGAAGAACGCGAATGGCGCATTGGTGCCGGCGGCTGAGCGGCCTGCCTACGTTGCGGTCGGATTTATAGCGCCATTGGCAGGCAATGCGGCGGCGCTGGGCTATGACGTGGACTCCGAGCCGGTTCGCCATGATGCGGTGCTGCGCGCGGTTGCCTCGGGCCGCGCGTCCGCAACTGCACCGCTGCAGTTGGTGCAGGAGAACCGACGGCGGGTCGGTGTGCTGTTGCTGCAGCCGGCGCGGTTTCATGGCACTGCGCTGACCTCCCGGCCAGAGGCGAAGTCGCTGGCTGCCTTTGCGGTGGCGGTGATCAAGGTCGAGCAGATGATGCAGATCGCGACGCGGTCGCTGCCGGTCAACGGCTTGGTGTTTCAGGTCGACGATAACCGTGCGCCGGCCGCAGATACGCGGCTGTATCGGTCCAGTGGGGCCGCCTGCTCGTCTGACCGAAGTTTCATCTGGCGGCGTGACCTGCAGATGGCGGACCGTACCTGGACGTTGAGCGTTTGTCCTACGCCTGAGTTTTTCCGCGACAACTGGTCGTGGATCGGCGTTGCCGTGGGCGGGGGCGGGCTCGTGCTCCCGGCGCTGCTACAGATCCTGCTGCTGGTGTCCACGGGGCGAACTTCCATCTTCCAGCGGCGGGTGTCTGAACAGACGACCGAGTTGGACATCAAGGGCGACGCCCTTGAGGATCACAGCGCGCAGATCAACGCCGTATTTAGCCTCAGTCCGGATGCGTTCGTCGTGTTCGCGCCGGACGGCAGCATTCGATTCGTCAATCCGGCGTTCGAGGCGATGACCGGGATTCCGCCGGCCGCGTTGATCGGCCGCGATGAGCGGGTACTGCTCGCCGAACTGCGCCTACGCTGCGAGCATCCCGAGGCGCTGGCGAGTCTGGCGCAGTTCTTCCGCGGCGCTGCCGTCCGTCAGGCGCCGGGCAGGTTGGTGCTGCAGCGGCCTCGCCACACGGTACTGCAGGTGGTCGGAATCCACGCCAGCGCGCCGCGCGTTGCGCGGATTCTGTATTTCCACGAGGTGACGCGCGAGGCTGAGGTTGATCGGATGAAGAGCGAGTTCCTCTCGCATGCCGCCCACGAGCTGCGCACGCCGCTGACGATCATCCTTGGCTATAGCGAGTTGCTGCTCAGCCCTAACCATGACGAGGCCACTCGTCGTGAGCTGCAGGAGACGATTCATCGGCAGTCAACCGCGCTAGTGGGGATCGTCAACGAGTTGCTGGATCTTGCGCGGATTGAGTCGCGGCAGGGTCAGGAGCTCGATATCGTCGATGTCGAGGTCACCGCCATCGTGCGCAACGTGGTGGCGGATCTTGTGCTGCCCGATCAGCGGCTCTCGATCGTGGTTGACCTGCCCGTGGAGGCGGTGATCGTTAGGGCCGATCCGGCCAAGTTGGGCCAGGCGCTGATGAACATCCTCGCCAATGCGATCAAGTTTTCGCCGCAAGGCGGCGAGATCCGCGTCGGGCTGGTGACGGTGCCGGGCCGGGTCGGCATCACCATCGCTGATCAGGGCATCGGCATGACGGCCGATGAGTTGGCGCGCTTCGGTGATCGGTTCTGGCGTGCCGATGCGTCGGGCACGATCCCAGGCACTGGGCTGGGTGTCTCGATCGTCAAGGAAATACTCACGCTGATGGAAGGCTCCCTCGAGATCAAATCCGAGTCTGGCGTCGGCACGAACCTTACGCTGTGGTTGCGTGTCGGTGGCACCCGCGCAGAGGGCGAAGGTCCGTAGCAGGCTTGCCGCGGGTCGCTGCTATGATGGAGCCTGCAATCAGTCAGGGTGATGCTATGAAATTCGGCAAGGTCGGCGTCTTTGCATTTACTGATGCGCTGGCAGCGCCCGCGCTGGCGGCGTACGCGCAGGGTGTGGAGCGGCTGGGTTATTCCACGCTTTGGTATCCGGAAGCCTTCAATTACGAATCCTTCGCGCTGGGCGGTTTCCTGCTCGGTCAGACCGAGCGGCTGACGATCGCCAGCGGCATCGCCAATATCTACGGTCGCGATCCGGCCGCGGCGGTGATGGGCCATAACACCTTAAACGCCCTGTACGGCGGGCGCTTCGTGCTCGGACTCGGTGTCTCGCACGCGCCGATTGTCGCCAATGCCCGCGGTCATGACTATGGCAAGCCGCTGGCGACCATGCGCAGCTACCTGGACGGCATGGACAGTGCGTGGCAGATCATGGGCGGCGGTGAGTCGCGCCAGGTCGTGCTCGCGGCGCTGGGTCCGCAGATGACCGCGCTGTCGGCCACGCGCACGCTGGGCGCGTTTCCGTACAACATCACCCCCGCGCAGGTCGCGCTGTCGCGGGCGGCGATGGCCGGTCACGGCGCGCTGATCTGCGAGCAGAAGGTCTGTCTGTGCACCGATCCGGTACTCGCCCGACAGACGGCGCGCGCCGCGCTGAAGCTCTATCTGGGCCTGCCAAACTATTATCTGAACTGGCTGCGCCTTGGCTTTGAGCCTGCCGATTACGCAGGTGATGGCAGCGACCGACTGATGGATGCGATGGTCTATTGGGGCACGGCCGAGCAGATCCGCGCGAAGCTGCAGGCGTATTACGACGCAGGTGCCGACCAGGTCGTGATCCAGACGCTACGCACCGACGGCGCGCCTGGTCCCGACTGGGCGGCGCTCGAGGCGCTGGCGCCCTGAGCCTGGCCGCGCCGGCGTCACTTCGTCGGCATGAGGGGCTTCACATCGCCACAGTCGGCGCTGACGAAGTTCATCTGCGTCTCGCTGTGCATGGTCTGGCGGGGGCCGTTGCCCTGTTGCATCGTGGCGTCGGTGCGCATCTCCACCCGGTTCGGCGTGACCGTGGCTTCGCCCTTGCCATTGGTCTTCATGCCGTTGGAGTTGCAGGCGAACTCGTAGCTCATCTTGTTGCCCGTGCGCGTAAGCATAGTGCTGCTGCAGTGACCGTCCTTGTCGACCGGTAGGGCGTTGCGCTTTGCCATCTCGGGGCTCATGCAGATGCGCAGTGCACCGGACTCGGAGCTCGCAACTCCGTGGCCCTTCATCATCGCTTGCATCTGCGCGCGTTGCTCTGGGGGCATGCTGGCGAGTGCCGCCTTCATCTCACTCATCGCCGCTGACATCTCGCCGGACAGGTCGCGACCATCGATGACCTGCTTGATTACGCGCGTTTCCCACAGGCCCGGCTTTAGGCCCTCGGCGGGGTTCGCCAGGGCGTGCGTGCTCAGACCAGCAAGGCCCATCAACATCAACAGGGGAGAAACGCGCATGGATCAGTTCCTTCTGACATGACGAAATTTCGCACCAATCTTTATCACAGGTCCGGCGGCGAGCGCTAGCGCGGCGGCTCGGCGCCGGCCCAGTCGGCTTGCGGCAGGTTCTGTCGGTGCCCGTCCGTCGTGGCGCGATCTAGCGCTGGGTCGCCGAGCGATGATCGCGGCGGCCAATTCATCCAGAGCGTCGACGATGGGGGGGCGGCGACGGTAGTGCAGTTGCTATCACCGACAGCTCGGTACAGGCGACCAGAAGCACGTCGCAGTCGCGCGCGAGGTCGGTGGCGATAGCGGCGAGCGCCTGCCGCGGCGCCGCACCGGCGTCACCTTGCTTGACGGCGCGGATCAGCGCCATCACCTCATCCTGACGCCGCGGCACGACGCCCTGCGGGCCGTGCGCGGCGAGGGCGTTGCTGTACAGCGCAGTGTCATGGACTGCGCTCGAGGCAAGCAGCCCGATGCGCTGGCCCGCGCCGGTCGCTCGCGCCTGCGCAACGGCCAGTTGCACCATGTCCAGTAGCGGAATGGTGACGGCTGCGGCGATCGCAGGCGCGTAGTGGTGCGCGGTGTTGCAGGGCATGGCGAGGAAGCTGGTGCTCATGCCGCCGCCCCGACACGCGCTTTCCTTAGCCTTGCGCGGACGAGGTGTCCGGCTTGCCCGCGCGGGCCGTGGCGATGACTCG
>CAIYLH010000033.1 GCA_903927005.1 uncultured Pseudomonadota bacterium | reverse complement strand
GCGCCCGGCGCGGAATTCTCCTCGATATTCGGCCCTGCCGTTAGCGCTCCCGTAACCTTCTGCGAGGCCGTCTTTGCATCCGCCGGTGTGGGTGCCCTGCAGTTCGGGATCGAGCACGCCGCACCGCGGCGAGGTGGCAGTCTGTCCCATCGCTGGTGGCGCAGACGCGAGCATGGTCAGCGCAAGCCACAACAGTAATAATTGTATTGCACGTTTCATGTTGCGGAGCTGATAGATGGAGACGCTTGCAATGTCATGGACGGCTTCTATGCGATCGACTGCTAATAATCCCAACTCAGCCTGACACCTGAACGTTCGAGAAACACGCGCGGTTCTGCATTGTTGGGTGAGCGGGACGATTCCCAGAAGAGACGGCCTATTCCATAGCCGAGGAGGCTACCTGCGACAGTGTCGGAGACCCAGTGTTGGCGACTCCCGACGCGCGCAAGATTTGTAATGCCGGCGAGCCCATAAAGCCAAGGCGCATCGTATTCCATGGCAAAAGGTGTTGCAACGCTCCACGCCACGATTGTATGGATGGACGGAAACGAATCATAGCTCGCACCCGTTGAGAACGGATTCAGGTTAGACGAGGAGAACGGCTTGAAGCTTTTGTTTCCCAGCTCGTTCTCCGGGCGCGCGCGTCCCACGACGTACTTGAGTCCAGCCGCCACGAGCACTGAGGCGCCACCCGCTTCCAGCCCGGCGTAAGCCGTCCGCGAACGCGCGGGGTCGCCACCGTCAAGCGCCGCGAGGCCGGCCCCGGCAATCGCCAGCAATGGCAACGCATTACCGATATTCGATCCGGCCTTTACCCAGCGACTCGCCACGTGGTCTTTGGCGAACTGATCCGCGCGGCGATCGAATAGACTGCTCGCGAGCACCAGCCCGGTGCCGATGACTCCCGCGCTGAGCCAATCGATGCTCTTCGTAGCGCGTGCCGCATCGCGGATGTCGGTCATTACGCGATCGACTGGATGGGAATCCGGCAGAATCACGGGTAGCGTATTTATGGCGACCAGTTGCAGATCATCCAACTCTGCGAGTGAGTTCATTTCGAGCACCGACGGATTAACGTAATCGACGGCCACGTAAGGCGCGAGGTCAGACTGTGTGATCGCGCCGTCGAAATAGCGGTTGAGGCGCGTTAGATCGAAAAAATCATAAGTCACGGAAGGGCCGGTAAAATCGCCGAGCGTGATGCGAATTCCCCGCGCGTCTAAAGGGGCAAGTCTCAGCGCCGTGCGTGCTGCGCGCCCAACCGCACGGCTAAGTGGATGAATGCGATCATTGGTGATTGTCACAGTGAGTCGGTGCGAATCGTCGTAAGCGATCTGAATATTTCTGAATTCCTGCGCATAGAGAGCCTCCACCAGGCGCTGCTCGTAACTGCCATTGGGCGACCATTGCTCCGATGCGGGCGTTGGAGTGACGCGCGAATAGGCCGCGGGGCCCGTGGGAGGTGGAGCCCATGGCTCACGCCGGTCTGAAGGGATCACAGTCTCATTTGGCGGCAACGTCGGCTGGAACTTCTTTGCAGGATCTGTGCGTGCGCTTGTGAGGTCGTAAAGCTGTACACTGCGGGAGAGTTTAGCGCCACCATCGCGCGTCAGCGGCCTCCAAAGCACGAAGATAGAGCCATTGCTGGATTTG
>CAIYLH010000032.1 GCA_903927005.1 uncultured Pseudomonadota bacterium | reverse complement strand
TCAATAGCTGATATATGATAGTGAACATGAATTTATCACGCGCCCCTGCTGCAGATCTAACTGAGCAACTGCGCGAGCTCATCGTGGCCGGCGCTCTTCCTCCCAAAAAGCGTCTAACTCAACGCGAGCTCGCGGAGCATTTTGGTGTGAGCCAAATGCCGGTGCGGGACGCTATCAAGCAATTAATGTCTGAAGGACTGGTGACGGCGGAGGGCCCAAAGACAATTGTCGTTTCGTCGCTTAGCGCAAGAGACTTCGTTGATCTTATGGAAATCCGGCTGGCGCTCGAACCCCGGGCACTGGAACTTGCGATACCCATCATGACGTCGGAGCACTTAAGAAGCCTGCGAGCAATTCTCAAGCGTTCAAAACCAACGGACTCCCCAAGCGTCGCAGTGAAGCAACACTGGACGTTTCACCGTGCGCTGTACGCCGCATGCGACAAGCCGCGACTGCTTGCTGTAATTGACGTGCAGCACTTGCAGCTAAGCCGATACCTAATGCCGAACTGGGGGCGTATTGGCGTGGAAGCGCACTGGGCAGAGGTCGAAGGCGAACTCCTCGATTTAATTCACGCGGGAACAAGCCTCGAGAGTGTCGCGTTCCTGCGGGAGGACCTTGAAAGGACAATTGCTCGCGTCGTACGTGTGCTGACTTAAGTTTGGGCAGACCGTGACGAGTGAGCCGAAGTGTTGACGACGATCACCAGATAAAAGCGCAGCGGTGTGGCTTCTGGGCCACCCGAAGGGCTCCACATCGGCTGCAAAATCGCCGGAATAGCGAGAATCAAGGAACGTCTATGCGTTTTCGCATTAAGCCGATAGAAGATTCGCTCAAACACGCGGCTGGAACGCCCCTGGCAAGAACGTTGGGCGCATTTCAACTAACGATGCTCGGGGTCGGGTCGATTATCGGGACGGGGATTTTCGTCTTAACGGCAGAAGCCGCTCAGAAGGCCGGCCCGGCGATGCTGGTCTCGTTTGTAGTCGCAGGACTCGTGTGCGCAGTAACCGCCCTGTGCTATGCGGAATTTGCGGCCATGATCCCCGTGTCCGGGTCTGCCTATACGTACTGCTATTCATCGTTAGGCGAAGTTGCTGCTTGGATGGTCGGCTGGGCATTGGTCCTGGAATACGCAGTCGCGGCGAGTACCGTGGCGGTCGGATGGTCGAATTACATCGTCGGACTACTTGACAGTTTATGGGGTATTCAAATCCCCGCGGCTCTCGCAAAAGGAGCACTTGCGTCGCCGGAGGGAATGATCAATGGCCCTTCAGTATTACTGTGCATCGCCGTGACGTCGCTGTTGGTAGTTGGAACCAAAGAGAGCGCGAGGGTAAACACCGTCTTGGTCGCAGTTAAATTGGCTGCACTATGCATCTTCTGCGTTATTGCGATTCCGCTGATGGACCGAAGACATTTTGAACCGTTCCTGCCCCTGGGCATCGGCGGCGTAAGTGCCGCCGCCGCATCGATCTTCTTTGGTTTTGTTGGCTTTGACGCCGTATCGACTGCGGCCGAAGAAACGCGCAATCCGCAACGAAACATTCCTATCGGCATTGTTGCAAGTTTGATTATTTGCACGTTCTTTTACTTGGCGGTGGGTGCAGGATCAATTGGGGCGATTGGTGCTCAACCGGTCTTTGCTGCAGATGGGCGAGCATTGCGCGCGGGCAGTGCGGAGTTCGCCATCAAATGTGAGGGGTTGCCATTGCGCGAAGCCAAGCCTCTGGCATGTAGTGACGAGGCGCTCGCAGATGTTCTGCGGCAGGTGGGTTGGCGCAAAGTGGCAAACCTAATGGGCCTCGCCGCGTTCCTGGCTCTTCCGTCTGTCGTTCTAATGATGATGTATGGTCAAACCAGAATCTTCTTCGCTATGGCCCGTGACGGATTGCTGCCGCGTACACTGGCAAATGTACACCCGCGGTTTCGAACCCCTCATCTCATAACAATCGCCACGGGGGTACTCGCAAGCGCCGCCTCCGCAGTGCTGCCAGTAGGTGACCTTGCGGATATTTCCAATGCGGGAACACTTTTTGCGTTCATGGCGGTTTCGTTGGGGCTCATGATAACGCGGCGCACTCAATCTAATCTGCTCAGACCCTTCCGCGTGCAGGGGATTTGGGTCATTGCGCCGGCTGCGATCGCCGGTTGCGGCTATTTGTTCTTGAGCCTGAGTGGGTACTCGGAGCTAGTGTTCGCGTGTTGGACGATGATTGGGCTTGCTCTTTATATTCTATTCGGCAGAAGTAACAGTGAACTGGCGAGGAAGGGTTCCAATATGACCGTTACACCCCCCAGGTTGTGAGTATGACGCCGAGTAGCCATTAGGCCGCGAAACGGGGCTGTCGGAACGCACGATAACTGACCTGATCGAACCACCAGGGGTCGATAGGCCCTACCGTATCAAGTCCAACGGGCCGGCATCACACGCATCCACGCCCCATCGGCAGTGATCAGAAGCGGCCCGTCGCGCCCGGACCAGGGAGACTGTGGAAGTATTCCCTGATGACGCTTCCGAACTTCATTTCATTGGGCGTTGCGACGATAGCGCTCGATTCGCTTCGACCTCGATGGCCCCGCAGTGTTCCATCAACACATCGAACGGCTCCGCTTCATCCAGCAACAGACCGTCCTGCGCCATCAATCGGTAGTCTTCGGCAAGCACAGCACGCGCTTCGCCATCCGGCACCAGCTGCAGCGCGCCGCTGACAGCTTCGTGGTAGTCGATCGGACCCCGTGAATCGCGTTCCACGAAGAAGATCGACTTGTGTCGGGCTACGGCCCGCGCGACTTCGCCATCGGCAATGGCAAGCGTAGCGATGCCGCTCTCGCCAAGCCTAGTGATGTCATGCCAATGACGAGCGAACCGCTCCGCGCCACGGAATCGGCCTTGCTTGCAGTAGACATGGATCGCGGTCGCCTTCTCCCAGAAGGTGCGTTCGGCGCGCATGACTCGCACCGTTGTTGTCGGGAATTCGAAATCCGGCAGGTGGGTCGCTGCGTCGCAGACGATGGGCTTGGCTACCCACGGTTCGCCCGTGGATCGGGCGCCGAACTCGAGCAGCACCGCCGGGCGTACGTACCCAGTGCCAGCCGTCAGCGACGCATACTCGATCCAGAGCTTGTCGCCTTCGGCGCGAGCGACCGCGTCCAGCTTGGAGCTGATGAGAGCGGACTGGACGTACGGCAGTGCATCGAACTCGACCCAGCGCGCCAGACGATCGCGGATCTCCCTGGACCACTTCTTTTCCTGACTCCGGTTCGGCGGTAGCGCTTCGACCTCCCCCGATACGAGATCCGGCGCCAGCGCACGAATGTCGTAGGTCAGATCAACGTCCTCGGAGAAGCGTCGGATCGCGGCATACGCCTTGGAGAGCGAGGTACCACCCTTGAATACCAGATGCTCGGCGTAGTTCGAGGCGAACAGCGTCTCCAATGCCCAGACGACCCAGACATCCTTCTCAAGCAGGTGCGGCGGGCGGCCGGAGGCTTCCCCGGCCACGCCGAGCGCATCGCGGCGATCCGTCGCGGATAGAGCCAGGAAGGACTCAGGCATTGACGATCACCTGACTTACCTGTTCCGCCAACCAGGTGGGTAGCCGCGAGCGGGCGCCGACAATTTCCGTGAGCGTACTTGTCGGCAACCTCTGCCGAAGCGTCCGTAGCGCCTCGCCGGCATGCGCTTCGCCGAGCCAGCTCAACGCCCGAATCGCGTCGCCTGCCGCTGTCCCGGGCATCGACAACTGCCACGCGGGCGCATGGCGGAGCTCGACAGTCTGTGCCCCCACCTGCAGGTCGCGGCTGCGGCCAGAGGTCAGGTACACCGCTCTGACAGGGACCTGTGTCGTAAGGCCGAGCGCATTGGCCGCCGCGGCACCGTGCGCGACGATGACCTCGCCCCGCGATCCCGCCAGTGCATCGACCACGTGCTGCACGGACGGCGGTCGCGTCCCGAATCGGGTCGCCACCGGACGCACGTAGAGGCCGCGGCCGGCACGGAGCAGCTGCCCGCGCCGCAGGAGCCGGGACAAGGACTGATCCACAGCCGCGCGCGTGCCTAGATGCAACAGCGCGCGCGCGGACACCGCAGCGCCCTCGGGCAGCGCCGTCATCTGGTCGAGGATTCGGGCGGTCAGTCGCGGCATATTCATCTCTCTTGTGTCAGAAATATACTTCGTTTTCTGACACTTTTCAAGCCCCTGGTGTGCGAGCCCCTATCGCGGCGCAGCAACGAGGGATCGCCTACAGCAGGAGGCCACTGCCAGCACCTTCTTCCTTGAGAACGAACCCAATCGCCCGGTATCCGAGCGAGCGGCGCTTCCACATCCGCGCCAGCACGGGAATATCCGCGTCCAGATAGTCATGGATTACCACGCGGGTTTTCGAAGCGTGCGCTCGGCTGAGGCGACCGGCATATTGCTGCAATGTTCCTTTCCACGACACCGGCATCGCCAGAAACAGCGTATCGAGCGGCGCATGATCAAATCCTTCCCCGACCAGCTTGCCGGTCGACACAACCACGCGCGGAGCGGTCCCAGACATGGCCTGAAGCGCTTCGAGGCGTCGTTGACGTTCACGCGGACCCAACCGACCGTGCAGTACGATGACATCCGGGACATCCTTCGCGACTGATTCCACCAGTGCATCCAGATGCTGCGTCCGTTCCGTCAGGACGAGGCAGCTCCGACCTGCCCGGTAGGCCGCGACGATATCGGTCGCGATCCGGCCATTCCGCGCGGCATCAGCGCCGAGCAGCCCGAGCACCGCCTGAATCGGCGCGTCGTCGGCAACGGCAAGGCGGGTCGGCAACAGATGTCGGTACACGACTCGCTCCTGCGGCGCGTCGGTGGGCGACACCGCGACGTGTCGCACAGGCCCGCACTGCATCGTGATGATCGGTTGCATCCCGTCGCGACGGATCGGCGTCGCGGTCAGTCCCAGGACGTATCGTGCGGGCGCCGCCTTGAGGACCGCTTCGAACGACATCGCCGACACGTGGTGGCACTCGTCGACGATGACTTGGCCGTAGCGCTCGATCGGCGATGTCCCCTCCCCGTTTTGCGCCAGCGACTGCAGCACCGCCACATCGATCCGGCCACCGAGGCGGGACTTCCCGCCACCGACGGAACCGATCACAACGCCTGGGCCCTCGAGAAACGTGGCCAACCGCTCCATCCATTGGCGTTGCAATTCCTGACGATGCACCAGAATCACCGTGTTGACCTGGCGTGCAGCGATGATTGCGGCTGCGACGACTGTCTTGCCGAATCCCGTCGGCGCAACCAGAACGCCGGTATCGGTGACAAGCAACGCCGTCACCGCCCGCTGCTGATCCTCCCGCAGTGTGCCGCGGAAGCGGACATCCAACGCGTCGCCACCCATCCGTTCATCTGTCACGTTGAACGGCACCCCGTACTGGCCGCACAGAGCCTCGACAGCGTCCCGACAGCCCCTGGGTAACGCCAGATGCCGCGGATGGTCCGTCGCGCAGCCGATGACGAGAGGCTTATTCCAGACGGGGAAGCGCATCGCCTGCGCTCGGTAGAACTCGGGGTTCTGGAACGCCGCGAGGCGGATCAGGCGATTGATGAACGCCGCGGAAAGTTCTTGCTTCTCAATATAGAGCGCATTCGCTACAACCCCACGAACTTGCGCGGGCACATCGGCGGCCGAGATCGGCGGCGTCCCCCGCCGTTTCCAGGGCTCCGCCTCGTCCTCCTCGGTGATGAACGCCACATCCAACGGATGCGCGCCTCCCGTCGCGCCGTCAATCACGGCTTCAATGCGCGATTCCGCCATGCGGCCCAATGCAGCCAGAAACGCCCACTGGTCCGGCCACGGAATCCAATTTGAGTCGACGAATACGCTATGCCCCCGATCCCGGGGCCCACGCTGTAGAGGCAGCGCGATCAGGTTGCCGAACCCGCCCTTCGGCATCCGGTCTTGGTTCGGGAACAGCCGGTCGTACGACCCGAGTTGCAGCACGCGTCGCCGCGCACAGGTGTGACTGAGCAGCGCGGTCCCGAGCCGGCGCGCGTCACGAGCAGGTACCGCCCCGTCAAAGAAGATCCACAGGTGCGCACCGTCTCCGGATCTGGAGATTTCCACGGCAACGGGCACGTCGAACGCCTCACCCGTCGTCCGGACGCTGGCCACATCTTCTCGCCAATCCTCGCCGTCGAAATCCATTGCGAGGAAGTAGCATTGATCGTCCGGCAGCAGCGGATAGACCCCCGCCACAATGCGTCCGGTCAGGTGCTGGCGGACGACCTCATCGGTCACTGCCAGGAACGCTCGGTTCGGGCAATCGGCGCACTTGATCCGCGGCTTGTCGCACAGGAGCGGCTGCCACTCGTTCGCGCACGCCGGCGAATATCCGGACTTGCCGCTCTTGCTCTCCCAGCGGATCGGATAGGCATCCGTGCGCCCACGGAAGAGCCGCTGGAAAAACTCGATCTTGTCGGTCGCGGACACCACCGAACCAACCGGCTCCGCGGACGGGCCAGGTGCCGTATTGGGCGACAGTATCTGTACGGGCTTAGCGTTGAGCTGGCGCTTAAGCTCGGCGTTTTCGCGCTCAAGGACGTCGAGCCGCGCGCGCAACGCAGCTACCTCCTCCGTTTCCGACGCGCTGACCGGCACTGTTCCCCGCAAGTCTGTCGGGTACGGAAAGCGACACCCCTGGAGAGCCGAATCGTACTACGGTCTCTGGAACGCCCGGTGCCATCGGCGACGATTTCCACGGCAAACAGGTGCGGCTCGAACTTGGATCGGGCACGACCTGGTGATAGATGGGGGCATGACGGCGGGCGGGAGTACCAACTACGAGGACCCGTAGCGCTCTGAAATCCTAGATCTCCATGCTCACGGGGCTACTGCGCGGACAGGCGAATAACGGGTGAGCCGAGGCTCCTTTCATAGCAAACTGAATTGGATGTTCGGGGTCTGGCTGGTCGAATTCGGCTGTCCGATAACTGACCGTATCGCGAGTTGGGTATGTTGCAGCGAGGAACGCGTCGCGAATGCTGAATATGCGGAGCCGTTTCGAGACGGGGCCTGCGCACGTCAAAAGAACTATGAAGCGCGCTGCGTGTTCAGGCGCAACCAGGCAACGAGGGCCTCGAAATTGAAGCTCTGTCGCTCGTAAAGGTCGATCATGAAACGATAGGTCGCGTCCGGATCAGACAACACTTGCCAGCCATTGATAGCGAGAAAGGTGTAAGTCGCGGCGAAGGCGACGCGCTTGTTGCCATCCACGAACGGGTGGTTCTGCGAGAGGCTCTCCCAAAGCGCGGCCGCTTCCTCGATCAAATCGGCGTAGTAGCCCGTCTGCGGGCGGAACAGGGCCGCCTCGAGCTGTCCGGGATCTCGCAGGCCGCTCGCTCCTCCGTACCTCTCGATCTGATCCGCATGAATCGCCAGCACTTCCGTAACAGTCAGGTAGTCGGTCACTTCGCCAGCTTCTTGTAGAGCGACCCATACCGCTCATGACTAGCCTGGTACGCAGCCATTACGTTCGGCCGCGGGCGCAAGTTCCTGCGCTTCTCTATCAGATCTGACAACGCCTCCTCGACGAGCGTTTGCAACTGCCGCCCTTCCTGCTGGGCCAGCTTGCGGATGTCTGCCAATACGTCAGGGTCCACTTGCGTGGCGAATTTCTCGCGGACATCGGCCATGTGATGCGCTCCAGCACGTTTTTCGTACGATATCATGATAAATCATGATATATCAAGACGCTTAGTTTGCGGCCGATGACTGATCCGTATCGAAGCCTTTGAGTCCTCGCCCCTGCCGAAACAGTGCGTTACGACGTCGTCGCCCGCTAAGGTTCTGCAAGGCGTCGTCGGGTTTGGAGACGCCGCGTACGCCCTCAAAGCGTAGTCGGGGCGATCTGCTGCGCCGCAGCTAACTCGGGGCTAACTTGCCTGACCAGTTTCCGCCAGCGCCTGTCGAATGACGCTCTCCGCTACACCTCGCCGCTTGAGGCCGGCGATCAGCCGCGGCATCGCGCCATCATCGATTCGCGCCAGATCGACGCGCAGCCCCTTACCGATGTACGAGCGAATCAAGGGCTGGTATCCGGCATAGCCCAACGTTGGCGCGAGACGCTTCAGATCCTGGACCACATCTTCCGGCATACGCAAGGTGACCGAGCTCATCGGTCGGTCCTTTTGCAGGCGGCGTGAAATCAGCTCACGGGTTTTCGTACTGGCGGCGTTCTTCGCGGGTCGCTTCGCGCGCGGATATGAGGCGGATGATTTCTTCATGGCGGATCACGTGTACGACATAGAGGAGTTGTTCGCCTTCGGTATAGCCGATGGCGGCTTCGCGGGATTCAGCTGGGGCGCTGGCATCGAGAATCCGAACAAACGGGTCGAAGAAGGCTTCGCAGGCCCTGGGAAATGAAACGCCATGCTTCTGGATGTTGGCGTCGGCCTTCTCGGAGTCCCATTCGAACGTCACGCCCCGCAGCTCGTAGCTGATTCGCGTTTACAGAGTGTATTGACGTTGTACGTACACCGCAAGTGTAATTCATGAACTGTTGGGGTACGAAACGCCTAAACCCGTGCGTTCGATAACCGACCCTGATCGTACATTCCCGGTCTAGAACGTCGCAAATTGCTCGAGCGGACGCGTCGGGCTATTTGAGCCAGTCTTCGAGACGAAGACCGGTGACTCGCCGGAATTCAGCTACGTTGTGCGTCACTAGCACAACGTTGAGACTGACGGCATGGCTGGCAATTAGTGTGTCGAGCGGTCCGATGGGCGTGCCCGCTGTTTCGAGATCTGCGCGAACCGTGCCGTACAGGTCGGCGGCCAAGTCATCGAACGCAGCGATATCGAGCGGAAGCAGAAATCTATCTAATGCAGCCCGGTTCTGATCCCGGCGGGTGCTTTTCGCCACACCGTGACGCAGCTCCGCAAGAGTAATGGACGAGATTCCGACGTCGCCGACGGCCTTGGTCTGTAGTCGCTTTATTAAGTCTCTTGGCTGACGATTGATCAGCGCAATGCACGTGTCTGTGTCGAGCATCCATTTCATGTGGATACACCCAGCTATGACAAAGATTCTCGGGTCTGCCCTGCGGGTTGCTCACGCTCAAGCATGAAGTCGTCCGAAAACTGCTCGAGGCTAGAGAGCAGCGTATCCCACGACTTCGACTTTGGTAGCAAAACGACAGCGTTCCCGACGTGCTTGATCAGCACCTCGTCTCCAGTGAACCTGAATTCCTTAGGCAATCGCACGGCCTGGCTGTCGCCGTTCTTGAATAGCTTTGCGGTTTTCATTGAGCAGCTCCGAGTATATATTAATTATATATATATCGATTGCTGACGTCAAGTAGTAGGGTTCACCGAAGAGTTCGACCCAGCACGATGAGCGCATGAGCAGTGCCAATCTGCGCGTGCGGAAGACGTTAACCTGAGCAACGAGCAAATTTCCGGTCGGAACGGCGATCGACCGCTTCCGGCCGGTCTGTCGCATCTATCTATCCCAGAGCTCCGATAACTGACCTGATCGACCCTTCGGGGTCGATTGGATCCCGTATCCATTTCAAAGAGGCGATCACTGCGCCGCTATCGCTTGCCCGTATCAGTTTTGGGCTTGGCGTCAGGCCGCGCGCCAGTCTTCCAAATTCAAGCCGCTGACCCGCGCGAACTCGTTGCTATTGGAC
>CAIYLH010000031.1 GCA_903927005.1 uncultured Pseudomonadota bacterium | reverse complement strand
TGCCCGGTGCCTGGAAAGCATCTCATCCAGTCAACTGACCAAATGACCGGTCAGGCAACCCCGACGGGGATGACCGGATGCTTACGATTGTCTTAGGTCTGGGATCGGACTACCGTTACCCGGCTGCTCGTGCGGGCTGCCTTTGCCGCGTCACTACAAGGTCGCACTGCCGTGAAATTCCAATGACATCACTACGCCGAGGTTGGTTGCGGTTTCAGCCGGTCGCCGCCTTCGCCGCTGCCTATCTCGCGCTCGAGCTGCTGCTGCGCGTTGTCCTGTGGTGGGACTTTGGGCGCAAGGGCCAGATCGCCGTTGCGGGCCTTGCATGGATCATCCCGGTGGGTGCTCTGAACGATCTGGTTCAGGCGCTCTACCTGTTCTTCCCGCTGACGATGTACCTGTGGTTGGCGCCGGATGCCTGGCATCGCTCGGCGGCTAGCCGGCGAATTCTCACGGCCGGCAGCCTTGTCACTATATTTGTGCTGCTTTACCTGGCCGCGGCCGAGTACTACTTCTTCGAAGAGTTTGACGAACGCTTCAATCTGGTCGCGACCGACTACCTGATCTATCCAAAGGAAGTCTTTAATGACATCCGGGATGCCTACCCGATCAAGCGCTGTCTGGCGCTGGCGTCCATTCTGACCTTCGGCATCGTCTGGCCGTTGCGGTCGAAGTTTTTGTCCGGGTTGCAGGTTCCCTCGCGACTGCGGGACCGGCTAATTCCGTTCGCTGTGCATCTGCTGCTGCTCGTCTGTGCGATCGGCATGGTGCGCGCCGACTGGCTGGCGCACTCGCCCAACCGGATCGCTAATCAGCTGGCGCTGAATGGGCACTCACAGTTCTTCCAGGCCATGCGCACGAGCGAACTCGACTATCACTCGTATTACGTCACCGGCGACCCGAAAGCGGCGCTCGCTCGTCTGTCGTCCTACCTGGGCGGCGGCGGCGGGACGTTCACTCGCCTGGAAGAGGAACGACTGGATCGCTCCTATCCCGCCGGCAGCCACGCGCTGGGCAAACTGAACGTCGTGGTCGTCATGGAAGAGTCGCTGGGTGCGGAGTTCAGCAGTCTGCACGGTTCCCGACACGACTTGACGCCGAATATGGATCGCTATGCGCAGCAGGGGCTGTGGTTCAGTCACATGTACGCTCAGGGAACGCGCACGGTTCGCGGCCTGGAGGCGATAACCAGTTCCATTCCGCCGATTCCCACGGTCGCGATCGTTCGACGTCCCAACAACCATGGGATCGCGACGTGGGGCAAGGTCATGCGCGAGGCGGGTTACAGCACGTCGTTTCTGTACGGTGGATATGGCTACTTCGACAACATGAACGATTTCTTCGGTGGCAACGGCTATGAAGTAATCGATCGCCGCCAGATCGAGGACCCGCGCTTCGCTAACATCTGGGGTGTAAGCGACGAGGATCTGTTTGACGCCGCGCTCGATAATTTCGACCGCAAGGCCGCTAGTGGCAAGCCGTTCTTCGCGCAGATCATGACGACGTCCAACCACAAGCCGTTCACTTTCCGCAGTGGTGTGCCCGGCGTGCCTGTTGCCGGCGGCGGCCGGGAGGCGGGGGTCCGTTATGCCGACTACGCGCTAGGCTACTTCCTCGAGGAAGCGCGCAAGCATCGTTGGTTCGACAACACGATATTCGTTGTTGTCGCTGACCACGGCGCGCGGGTATACGGCCGTGCACAAATTCCCTTGCGGACTTATGAAATCCCGTGCCTTTTTTGGTCGCCCAAACACATTCGTCCGCAACGTGTCGATTCTCTGGCCAGCCAGATAGACATCGCGCCGACCGTGCTCGGAATGCTCGGATTCCCATACCACGCGCCGTTTTTCGGTCAGAACATCCTCAATGAATCGACGACATCGCGGGTGGCCATGTTCACGCACAACCACGACGTCGCTCTCTATCGCGATGGGCACTTGGTTGTATTAGGGCTTCGACAGCAGGTCAATCACTACAATTATGATCGCGAGCACGACACATTCGAGGCAGTGAAACGTGATGTCGATCTGGAGTCGTTGGCCGTCGCGTACTACCAGACTGCATTTGACCTGTTCGCGAACCATCATTACGAGTAATGGTGTTGTTCGACGGCATCTCGGCATCGATGCCCTAGCGGCGCGTAGAAGCGCCCACGGGCAGGTCACGCGGGTGCTGAGTCCCGTTGCAGAGGGTCTTCAGAGTGCTAGGGCGCCATGGGGATGCCGAGCGTCCCGCCTCGGTGGGTTGGCGTCCGTCCGGTCAGGAAGGGCGCCGTTGCTCGCTCTATTCGAGTGCGTCCCTCTAAATCGCAATCCAAGATGAGTACCACTCTTATACTGCAGACGCCAGCCGGGTCGGCGCGTCTGCTGCTACTGCTGTTCCACGGCGTCGGTGGGACGGCGCGCAGCATGGCGCTGCCTGGCTTGCTTCTTGCGCACGCTTTCCCGGACGCTCTGGTCGTCAGTATCGACGCGGCTCATGTATCCGATCTTGGCAGTGGGCGGCAATGGTTTTCGGTCCGGGGTATCACCGAAGAGAACAGACCAGCCAGGGTCGACTCGGCGATGCCAGCGTTTAGGGAGAGTATTGCGCAGTGGCAGCGGGTATCAGGCGTTGGCGCTCGTGCCACGGTGCTGGTGGGCTTCTCGCAGGGTGCGATCATGGCGCTGGAGTCGGCCCGAAGGCCTGATGCGCCAGCAGATGGCCGGCGACAATTAGAACTGCCAGGTGGTGACAATTAGATTTGCCAGATTTGAGTCCCTCTTCTCGGTCTTGTTTAGGCTGGCTCCAACGGGAGTACAGCATGGTTACGGACGAGCAAGTGAGGTTACTCATGTCACTGATAAGCAGAGGTATTCCCCGGGTCACGGCGGCGGCGAAGGCTGGCATGAGCGAGCGCTCGGCGGCCAAGTACGCGCGTTCTGGCAGCGCGCCGTCGGTCGCGAAGGTGGCACACACGTGGCGCACGCGGCCTGACCCGTTCGTCGAGGTGTGGCCGGAGGTCGAGGAGCTGCTGCGCCAGGACGCGGGCCTGCAGGCGAAGACGGTGTGGCGCGAGCTGAACGAGCGCCACCCGGGCCGGTTCCAGACGGGGCAGCTGCGGACGCTGCAGCGGCGGTTCAATGCCTGGCGGGCGACGTCGGGGCCGGATCGCGAGGTGTTCTTCCCGCAGGTCCATGCGCCGGGCGAGCGAGCGCAGTCCGACTACACCGACATGCGCAAGCTCGAGATCCGGATCGACGGCGAGCTGTTCCCGCACCTGCTGTATCACTTCGTGCTGACGTACTCGAACTGGGAGTCGGTCTCGATCTGCCCGAGCGAGAGCTTTGAGTCGCTGAGCGCGGGCGTACAGACGGCGCTGTGGCGGCTGGGTGGCGTGCCACAGGATCACCGCACCGACAACCTGTCGGCGGCGACGCACGAGCTGGCGGAGAGCCGTGGCCGCGACTTTACCGAGCGCTACCGCGAGTTGACCGACCACTACGGGATGACAGCGTCGCGCAACTTCCCCGGCAACGCGCACGAGAACGGGGATGTTGAGTCGTCGAACGGCGGCCTGAAGAACGCGATCGATCAGCGCCTGCGTCTCCGCGGCTCGCGTGACTTTGCATCGCGCCCGATCTATGCGGCGTTCGTTGATGCCTGCGTTGCCGGCCGCAACGCGACTCGCAGCACGCGGTTCGAGGAGGAGCGCGGCCACCTGCGGCCACTGCCGGCACGGGCACTCGCCTCGTACCGCGAGTTTTACGCGACGGTGTCGCGCGCAAGCGTGGTGCGCATCCTCAACCGGTCGTACTCGGTGTCCTCGCGCCTGATCGGCCATCAGCTGCGAGTCAGATTACACGCTGACATCGTCGAGCTGGATTACCAGGGAGCGCGCGTGGCGGTGATGGAGCGCCTGATCGGCAAGAAGACCCGCCGGATCGACTACCGCCACCTGATCCACTCGCTGGTGCGCAAGCCCGGCGCGTTCCGTCGTTATGCGTTCCGCGACGATCTGTTCCCGCGACTCGAGTATCGCCAGGCCTATGACGCGCTGCTGGCGGCCGACAGCACCCACGCCGACTTCGACTACGTGCGCATCCTGCACCTCGCGGAGTCGGATGGTGAGGAGCTGGTGCGTACGGCATTGGTCGTACTGCTGGATACCACGGCCGTGCCCAGCTATGAGGCCGTGAGAGCCCTCGTGCGCGGCCCGCGGACGGAGAGCGGCGTGCCGTTCATGGAGGTCGGGGATCCCGATCTGAGGGTCTACGATCGGCTGCTCAGCGCAGATCACCAGATCGCGGAGGCCGCATGACTGCCGCCACCCTGCGCGACGAGACGCTGGAACTGCGGCTCAAGGGGTTGGGCCTAGGCTCGTTCGGGAAGCACTACCTGGAGCTCGCTGAACAGGCGGCGCTCGAGGGCTGGCACCACATCCGCTATCTGGCGGAACTCGTGATGCTGGAAGCCAGCGAACGAGCCGACCGGCGGATGACCCGGTTGCTGAAGGACGCCAAGCTGCCGCGCGACAAGACGCAGGCGACGCTCGACCAGAACCGGTTCCACGCACCGCTGCGTGGACAGATCAAGCAGCTGATGCGTGGGGAGTTCGTCGCCGGCGCGACCAACGTCTGCCTGATCGGCAGACCCGGCACAGGCAAGACCCATGTCATGGCGGCGCTCGCCCGTGCGCTCGTCGAACGTGGGCATCCGGTGCTGTTTACGACCGTCTCGAGCCTCGTCGAGCGGCTGCTCAACGCGAAGCGAAACCTGCGGCTCGCCCGCGAGCTCAAGCGCCTCGACGCGTTCGACTGCCTGGCGCTCGACGACATCGGCTACGTGCAGCATGACCGGGCCGAGATGGAAGTGCTGTTCGCCTTGCTGGCGGAGCGCTACGAGCGCAAGAGCGTGATGATCACCTCCAACCTCGTGTTCTCGAAGTGGGACCAGATCTTTAAGGACCCGATGACAACGGCGGCGGCCATCGATCGAGTCGTGCATCACGCTGTAGTGCTGGAGTTTACTGGAACGAGCATGCGCGCGGAGGCTGCGGAACAGCGTGCGGCGCTCGCGAAGACCGGACCGGCCACGCCGTCGAAGGCATGACTCGTGTGGGGTCAGGCCGGAAAAGACCCAAGACAGCGTCTGCCGCCTTCGGCGGCAGACCGCGGATCAAGTAGATCGATAGTGAAGGACCAAGACAGGCAAGAATGAAAGTCGCATCAGGCAAGAATAGTTGACGTCAGCCAAGCAGATTATGTTGTCGCCATCGCGGGTCGCTTCGCGAGGTCGCCGGGCCCAATTCCGTCGCGGGTCAGGCTGCACCTTCTGCACGGGCAGATGGACTCGGTCATTCCGGTCGTGCACACGCAGCAGGCGGCGCGCGAGCTGCTAGCGTGCGGAGCGGATCTCACCGTTGATGTCCTGCCCCACGTAGGTCACGAGCTGACCACCGAAATCGCAGGCTTAGTGCTGGAACGACTGCGAGGCTACGTGCAGCGTCATGATTGCAATGCGTTTCCGTAGCGCGCGTCGCTGTTCTTGCGACCTGGGGTAGCTCACGAGGGCGAAGCAACGCTTGCCCTCGTGAGCGGCTCTGCTAGCGATCAGCCAACGCGTAAAGGTGTTTTACGTAAGACAGGGTGGCGTCTGCCATGCCGTGCACCTTAGGATTGCTGGACTCGATAACGTAGTACTCGTCGGGCGCGTGTGCGCGACTGCCATGACCGGTGCCGAAGTGGCCGGCCGGAAGGCTGACGGGCGCGTCCGTGAAAATATAGCCTGGCCAGGATCCTGCTAGCCGCGGCGACAGGCTAACCGCCAATCCTTCGTTCTCGTAGACAGCGATCGAGGACTGGATCAGTGCCGAGCTCTCCTCAGTCTGTGTCGGGTTATAGCCACCCGTGATCTTGACCTCGATGTCGCCGTAGCCGCGTTTGGCGAGATGCGCACGGAGTTTCGCGCCTGCGTCGGCAGCGGTTTGGTCTGGCACAAGTCGGAGGTCGAGTTTTGCGGTCGCCTTCGATGGCAGCACCGTCTTGCCGCCTGGGCCGGTGTAGCCGGCGTACATTCCCTCGATATTGACGGTCGGCTGCGAGGCTAGCCGTTCCAGCGCGTCCCGATAAGACAGGTCGCGTACCCAATGCTGTACGCCCATGAGTTTTTTGACGTCGGCCTCATTGGTAGCTGCGACGTGTTCTGCGATCAGCTGCTTCTGCCGATCCGTGAGGGGTTTTACGTGCTCGAACCAGCCGTCTATCGCCGGGTCGTTGCCGTCTTCAGAGACGAGCGTTGATAGCGCCTTCACCATCCGCCAGACCGCGCTATCCAGCTCCGCCTTGTAGCTAGAATGAATGTCGTCCCTCGCGCCACGGCCCCACTTCTCGGTGGAGCACACCAGTTCCACCTCGACTGCGCCCTTGGCGCCAAGGGCAACCTCGACACCGCCTTGCGGTGACTGGGAGGCGAACGGCATGAACACCTCGTGGCACTTCGCGAGCGCGGCGAGTACTTCGGGCTGTCTCACGACCTGCGAAAAGTGCGGCGAGGCGATTTCCTCCTCGCCCTCGGCGACAAGTACGATGTTAACCGGCGACTTTCGGCCCGCCGCCCTCAGTGCATGCAAAGCGGCGAGGAACGTCGCCTGCGGCCCTTTCTGATTGATCGCCCCGCGACCGATCATTACCTTGCCGTACGGCGCACGCTCGACAATTGCAGCCTCTAGCGGTGGGGAGCTCCACTCGCTGGGGTCGAACTGCTTAACGTCGTACATGAAGTACATGCCGACGGTGCGCTTTGCGCCTGCATCCAGCGTTGCGAATACGCCGGGCTGGCCGTCAGTGGGCATTATCTTGGCGGTCTGGAAGCCGGCGTCCTTCAGCAGCTCGATCATCAACTGCGCCCCTTCGGGCATGTTGCGGTGCTCCGCGGCGATCGATGGCAGAGCGATCCAGTTCTGCAAGCGACGGATGGCGTCAGCGCGTTGCGCTTCAATCGCTGCTCGTACCTTGGACAGGTCGCCGCCGTAGGCGTGCGCGCTCGCCTTGCGCGCGGCTGCCAGCACTAGACGGGGCATTGACAAGGTTGCGCCAGCGGCCGCTGCCAGCAGCAGCAGGCCGCGACGATTGATGGGTTGGATCTCTCTCTCGTCCATGGGGTGCTCCGATCGGACCTGGGGTGCACCCAAATGTATCACTGCCTCGGTGGTGCGGCGCTACTGACGAGGGGGATTTTTTTAGCAGCGGCGGGGATGGGCGATATAAGGCAGCGCGACCCAGGATCAGCCGCCGGCCGACTGGGCCGCCCGGGGCACTGCGGCGCGCAGGCGCATCGGAATGTCGCAAGTTATACCTAGAGCTAAGTTGCAGTGAATGACGCTCTGTTTCTGGCCGTGTTAGTTGACGGTGTTTCCATGGCAGGCGTGACCGGATCTTCGCGTGGCGTGTCGGTTGGGTGTGATGTCAGGTCTTGAGCCCGAGCGCGAGCGCGCACGCATCGGCCTCATCGCCGATTTCGAACTTAGCCTCCGAAGCAGCGAAAGATTGAAGCTCGCGTGGCTCGTCCTCTTGTGTCCGCAGCAGGGAGTACAGGCGACCCTCTATAGGCCCGTGGCGTGTTGTCCCATGTGCTTCGTGTGCGGTATCGGCGTAGTGACTGATGCGCATTGCCACCTCGATGCGCCCGTCCAGATGTGCAAGCCACGCCATGCCGTCGAGCGCGGTATAGAGCTTGCTAGGATCCATTCGCGCTCCGAGGGCATGCAGTTCCGCTCCGGTCGCCCGCGCTTCGGCGACGTTGTTGGAGAGCAGAAGTGCGCTGAAGGTCAGTGTCAGCAGTTCCATTCGGGTCGCGTGGTGGCTCGAGTGGCGCAGGCTCAGCGCCAGTGGTCTGGCAAGCTGCAGTGCTGCGGCGGTATCGCCGCAAGCGAGGTCGAGCTCGACAGTTCGAACCGTTGCCGCAAGTGCCAGACGCTCACTGACGGTCAGGGCGAGGCGGACGGCGCGTCGGCAGGCGTCGCGGGCGCCCACGAAGTCGCGTGCGATCAGCAGTAGCGAGCCCTCTGTCATCGCACCATGGGTCAGCAGCCGTGGCGGCCATGTCGCGTTTTCCAGTGCACGCGCCTCGGCGAGCGCTTCGCGGGGTCCGAGTCCGTCAATACGCCAGTTAAGGACCCGCAGCATCAGCGCGTAATAACGCGAGCGGCTGTCGCCCACCTCAGCGTGCATCTGCGCCGCGAGTTCGGCCGCATAACGGGCTCGGTCACACTGTCGTGTCGAGTTGTATGTTGCGACGGCCTCCCAGTAGCGTGCTAGACGCGCGCGCGGCAATGTGTCGGTAAGCAGTCGCACCGTCTGTTCGTAGCGAGAGCGCGCCTCCGTCAGGAGTTCGGCCTCGACATAGAGCGGCCAGGCCGACCCGTACAGCGCGATCGCCAGTGTCCGGTCATGATGCGCCGCCCAGTCTATCGCTGCGCGCACGTTGGGGAGTTCAGGTGCGTGGCGTTGCAGCCAGACCGCCTCGTCCATGGACCAGTACTCCTGATACGCGACGTCCATCTGCTGCAGTGCGGCCGCGGCCGTGCGGCGGCGAGCTGAGTCCAGTGCGCCATCCGCGGCGAGACGTTCGAGCGCGTAGTAGCGCGCTGTTTCCAGCAGAACGTAGCGTGGTGGGTCTGTGGGTAGCGCTGAAACTAGCGAGCGGTCGACGAGCCGGCTAATTAGATCGATCGCCTCTATCGTGTCGAGCGCCTCGTCGGCCACGCACTCCGCCGCCGCACTGAGGGTGAAGCTTCCGGCGAAAGCGCCCAATCGGTTGAAGACGCGTTGTTCGCGCGTGGTGAGAAGTCCATGACTCCACTCGAATGCGGTGTGCAGTGCCCCATGTCGAGGCGGCGTGCTATGGCCGCTGGCCTTGAGGAGTCGGAAGCGGTCATCGAGCCGCTCGTGGAGTGCCGCTACGCCGAGCGAGGGAATACGTGCGGCGGCGAGCTCTAGCGCCAGCGGGTTGCCGTCGAGTCGTCTGCAGATTTCCGCGACGAGGCCGGCGTTGGCGAGTGTCAGCGCGAAGGTGCGATCGGCGGCGGCTGCTCGCTGCGCGAATAGCGCAACCGCGGAGCAAGCGGCGACGTCGGTGACGGCGCTTCCGTCGGCCGGTATTGCGAGCGCGCCCAAGCGGTATACGCGCTCGCCGGCGATCCCAAGCGGGGCTTGGCTGGTCACCAGCAGACGTAACCCGCGGTGTCGCGACAGCAGGGCGGCTAGCGCCGGTGCCAGTGGCTCAGCCAAATGTTCGACGCTGTCGAGGACCAGTAGCAGCGGTGCGGCGCCCAAGGCTCGATGCAGTCCCTCAAAGGGATCTGTGCCCTCGGGTAACGATAAGCCGAGGGCGAGGGCGATCGCCGGAGGGACCCGTGCGACCGAATCGAGTGTAGCGAGGCTGACGAAGGCGGCGGCCTCCGTAGGAGCGATCGACTCCCGGGCCAGAATTTCCTCGGCGAGACGAGTCTTGCCGACGCCCGGGGTGCCGACGACTGTGACCAGCCGGCCGTGTTTGAGTTCGGCCTCGACGTTGCGGGCATCCTGCTCGCGGCCTACCAGTGGCGCTAGGCGTTCCGGCCAGGTGCGCCTGGCGATTGCCAGCTGGGGAGGGGCGACGGCACCAGGCTCGCTCGGGAGAGGCGGCCGGTCTATTGTTGTATCGGGCGAGCAGATGGGCAGTTCGAGCCGATAACCGAAGCCCGGCACGGTGCGAATGGCGCCGGCACCGAGGATGCGGCGTAGACCGGCGATCTGTGCGGGCAGGTTATTTTCGTCGACCACCAGCCGTGGCCAGACCCGTTCCAGTAGCGTCGCCTTTGGCACCAGCCGGCCTGCGTTCTCCACCAGCACCAGCAGCAGATCGAACGCCCTGGCGCCGATCTCCACGGCTCGCCCTTGCTCGCTTAGGCGGCGTTCGGAGGGGTGGAGCTCGAAGGCTCCGACGCGAATGACATCCATGTCTGAGGGTTCCCAGGAATGCGAGCCCACCCCTCCGGGGGGCTGCTGCGCTGCAACACCCGGTTCATTCTGGGTGTCGAGATCTTTTAGATAAGTTTCAGGCAGGTTTCAAGACGCCGCGGCCCGTCTGGCCGAGTCTATACCGGCGTGGCGGAGGGTACTCAGTGACAGTGGGTGCAAACGTGGCGGGTCTGCATAAGCCAAAACAACGATCTGGAGACTTCATATGCCAAAATTTGTCATCGAGCGCGACATTCCTGGTGCCGGCAACATGAGCCCTTCCGACCTCAAGATGATCTCGCAGAAATCCTGTGGGGTTCTGAGCAGCCTCGGCCCGAGTGTCCAATGGGTCCAGAGTTATGTGACCGGGGACCGGATCTACTGCATCTATCAGGCGAGCGACGAATCGTTGGTCCGTCGTCATGCCGAGCTCGGCGGCTTCCCTGCGAACAAGATCTCGCGGGTTACCACGGTCATCGATCCTTCCACCGCTGAATGAAACGCTGACGGTCGCGACTGTCGGCTTCAACCTTGCCATGACATTTAGGAGAAATTCATGAAGATTCTGGTCGCTGTGTTTTCGCTGCTTTACGCCACAGTTTCGTTCGCGGCAAATGCCCCGGCGCGCAGCCCCGTTCATCCGGTGAAGTCACCGCTGCATCGCTATCTGATCGAGCGCACGTTCCCGGCGGGAGCCCTTAAGGGGCTGGACGCCGCGACCAAGAAGAAGGTCAATGACAACAATGCGTCGGTGGGCGTTCGCTGGGTGCAGTCGTATGCCAATGCCGACGAGACCAAGACATATTGCGTCTACGAAGGTCCGAGCGAGGCGGCTGTGCGCAAGGCGGCCGAGCTCAACAAGCTGCCGGTCGACAGCGTCGTCGAAGTGCCGGTTACGTTGTCGCCGAACTGAGTAGCGCGCTGCTGGCAGTCCGGCAGTGGGCCATGAGGGGCGCAGTCGCTTCGGCTACGCCATCGGCCGCGGCCTGGCGTCCGGCCGTCTGATGCCCGTAACACGGCATGGCCAGCGCTGGATTGGCAGAGAGAGGGGCGGCTGCCGAGGGGGGCCGCGGTACGAGCCGTCGCAGGTCGCCCGGCGGGCGTTCCTTCGAGGGTCGCGTCCAGGCGGCCGGCCTGCTGGCCGGTCGCCTGGACGGTGCGATCAGCCGACGGCCGGCTTGTTTGATTCGGCGATGACCGCCTCTGCTACCTGACGTGGCACCTGGTCGTAGTGCGAGAACTCCATCGTGTACGACGCACGGCCGCTGGTCATGCCGCGCAGGTGTCCGATGTAACCGAACATTTCCGAAAGCGGCACGTTGGCCACTACGGCGATGTTCGCGCCGCGCTCGAGCTGGTCCAGGATCGAGCCACGACGACGATTGATGTCGCCGATGACGTCGCCCAGGTAGTCGCCCGGGGTTACCGTCTCGACCTTCATCACAGGCTCCAGCAGGACCGGGCCCGCCTTGCGGATGGCCTCACGGAAACACGCCTTCGCCGCGATTTCGAACGTCAGGGCGTTCGAGTCGACGTCGTGGTAGCTGCCGTCGACCAGGGTTGCGCGGAAGTCGACCGTCGGGAAGCGGGCGAGAACGCCGTCTTCCTTCTGCATCTTCAGGCCCTTCTCGACCGCCGGCACGTATTCGCGTGGCACCGAGCCACCGACCGTCTTGTCGACAAACTCGAAGCCGGCGCTGCGCTCGAGCGGCTCGAACTTGATCCACACCTCGGCGAACTGGCCCGAACCGCCGGTCTGCTTCTTGTGGATGTACTGTTCCTGGATCGTCTTCGTGAACGCTTCGCGGTAGGCCACCTGGGGCTGGCCCATGATGCCTTCGACGTTGAATTCAGTGCGCATGCGGTCGAGCGTGACCTCGAGATGCAACTCGCCCATGCCGCGAAGGATGGTCTGGCTCGTTTCACGATCCGTCTCGAGGTGCAGCGAGGGATCGGCGCGAACCATCTTGCCCAGGGCGGCGTTGAACTTCTCTTGCTCGACCTTGTTCTTCGCCTTTACCGAGACGCTGATCACGGGGTCCGGGAAGCGCATGCGCTCGAGCACGACCGGGTGTGCTGAGTCGCACAGGGTGTCGCCAGTGTCGGTCTCGGCCAGGGAAACGAGCGCGACGATGTCGCCTGCGCGGGCTTCTTCGATCGGGTTGGCTTCCTTCGCGAACATCTCGACCATGCGGCCGATCTTCTCGCGCTTGCCGCGGGTCGAGTTGAGGATCGAGGCGCCCTTGGTCAGCACGCCCGAGTACACGCGGATGAAGGTCAGCGCGCCGTAGGCGTCGTTGATGACCTTGAACGCCAGCGCCGAGAACGGCTCTTCGTCCGAGCAGCCGCGCTCGCCGATCGCCGTACCGTCGGCATCGACCGTCTTGATCGCAGCGACGTCGGTCGGAGCCGGCAGCAGGTCCACGACCGCGTCCAGCACCTGTTGAACGCCCTTGTTCTTGTAGGACGAGCCACACAGCACTGGCGTGAACGCCGAGGTCAGTGTGCCCTTGCGCAGGCAAGCGCGCAGCGTCTCCACCGACGGAATGGCGCCATCGAGGTAGGCCTCCATCGCCACGTCATCCATCTCGAGGCAGGTGTCGACCAGCTCCGTGCGGTACTTTTCTACGTCGTCGAGGATCGCACGGTCGCTCGGAATCGTGATGTCGAGGTCGTCAGCCAGATTCGGCGTGATGTCGAGGATCCGCCACTGGGCGTCCTTGTCGTCCGAGTCCCAGACGAGAGCCTTCATTTCGACCAGATCGATCATGCCCTTGAAGTTGTCTTCCGAGCCGATCGGGATCTGGATCGGCAGCGGGCGCGCGCCAAGGCGCTTCTTGATCATGTCAACGCAGCGGACGAAGTTGGCGCCACTACGGTCCATCTTGTTGACGTAGCACAGGCGCGGCACGTCATAGTTGTCGGCCAGGCGCCAGTTCGTCTCCGACTGTGGCTCCACGCCGGCAACGCCGTCGAACACTACGACCGCGCCGTCGAGCACGCGCAGCGAACGGTTGACTTCGATGGTGAAGTCAACGTGCCCGGGAGTGTCGATCAGGTTGATCTTCTTGTTGCGCCAGAAGGCCGAGACCGCTGCGCTCTGGATCGTGATGCCGCGCTTCTGCTCCTGCTCGAGGTAGTCAGTCGTCGTCGACGTCTTCAGATCCTTGGTGTCATGGATGTCGATAATCGTGTGCTTGCGCCCCGTGTAGTACAGGATGCGCTCGGTCGTCGTGGTCTTTCCGGCGTCGACATGGGCAATGATGCCGATATTGCGGACATCGGAAAGCGGTGTAGTGCGGGGCATGGCAAGCTTCCGTAACAGTTTCGGGTTGGTTCAGAATCGATCGACTTGTCAGACGGTTGCGCGGGCTTAAACCCCAGATGGGCAACGCCCCTCTGGCATTCAAGCGAGCGGTCAATAGCCGCATAGTTTGACATGCCGCCTTGTCTCCTGCCAAAACATCTGCCCGCCTCGCCATGAGGGCCAGCCCGCTGGCCTGCAAGCTGCTTTGGCGAACGCGCGCAAGCCGTGCAATTTATTGGTTTTAAACAATAAAATCAGAATCCCTGATCTCTCGTAGGAGTGGCTGAGGCGGCTGTACGCGCCCGTGTCCGGGGGTAGGCGCAAGTCGCTTCGCCCCCAGAGGTGCGGCCACGCGTGGAGCGGTCCTGCCGAATTTCCGCTTATAGGCCCTGATCCGGCCGGCGAAAGGGACATTGGCGGGCCGGTGCAGCGGGCTGCCATGGCGCCTCTGCCGCTCTGCCGCACGCCGATTTCAGCGCCACAGGCATTTCCGCTTTTGGCATGAACGCGGATCCTTCGAGTGATGCTAAGTTGCCTCTGCCAGCCCTGATCTGGGGTATGGGTACTGCCGGTGCTCGACAGCCGGTCATCGTTCCGCCAAAGACAACAGGGGCGCATCTATGCGGGTTTTAAAGAGGGGTTCACTGCGTACTGTGAGCGCGCTGGTCGCGGCGCTGGTCGCGGCTCTGGGCGTGTCGTCGGCACCCGCCCATGCCGAGGCGCCAATCCTCACGACCTGGCTGCATTGCGGTGGACTGTGGGATGGGCGCGGCGGTAAGACGCGTGGTCCGGCCTATATTGAGGTCCGTGGCGATCGGATCGCCTCCGTGCGTCCCGCAGGCGATGGCGTTCCGGTAGGGAATGTCGTCGATCTGTCGGCGCTGACCTGCCTGCCTGGTCTGATCGACAGCCACACGCACGTGCTGCTGCAGGGTGACATCACCGCCGATGACTACGACGCGCAGTTGCTCAAGCAGTCACCCGAATACCGCACGATCCTCGCGACGGTGAATGCGAAGCGGATCCTTTCCTGGGGTTTCACGACGATCCGGGACATCGAGACCGAAGGCGCCGGCTATGCGGACGTCGACGTCAAGAAGGCGATTGAGCGAGGTGTTATCCCCGGCCCCCGCATGCAGGTTGCGACGCGGGCAATGGACGTCACCGGGGCCTACCCGCTGCTCGGCTACGCGCCGGGCGTGGTCGTGCCAAAGGGTGTGCAGATTGTCGACGGCGCCGACGGCGCGCGGCGCGCTGTGCGCGAGCAAATCTCGAACGGCGCCGACTGGATCAAGGTGTATTCCGATCGTAGCTATCAGGTGATGCCAAATGGTGTTCTTGATGACATCCCTACCTTCACTCCCGAGGAGTTACGCGCCGTCGTCGACGAGGCGCATCGCCAGCGGCGCAAGGTTGCATCGCATGCGATGGCACTGCAGGGCGTGCACAACTCAGTTGAGGCGGGCGTCGACTCTATCGAGCACGGCAATTACATCGCCGACGAGGACCTGCGCACGATGGCTCAGAAGGGCATCTGGTACGTTCCTACGATTTACGTAGGCGAGTACGTCGCCGAGGGGCGAGCGGCAGCTGGAGCGCCGGTCTGGAAGCAGATGGGCGAGATTCACGAGAAGACGTTCCGGCGTGCGCTGAAGGCCGGCGTCAAGATCGCCTTTGGTACCGACATCGGTGGCTTTGACTGGCACATCGATCCGGCACGCGAGTTCGGCTGGATGGTGAAGTGGGGCATGACGCCCGAGCAGGCGCTGCGGGCCGCAACGGTTGCAGGCGCCGAACTGCTCGGCTGGAGCGATCGGGTCGGTACCGTGGAGGCGGGTAAGTTCGCTGACCTCGTCGCAGTGGCGGGGGATCCCCTGGAGGACATCACGCGGCTTGAGCACGTGCGTTTCGTCATGAAGGCTGGTGTTGGCTATCCTGCCGGCGAGCCTGCGCCCTGAGCGAAAGCGCTGGCCGGCATCAGAAGATGCCGGCCAGCAGTCCTGCGGCGAGCGTGCCGCCCAGTTCATGGGCTTGCTCCAGGGCGGCGTCGTTCGGATCGCCCACCACGATCAGTGGCGGCGCGATCGCCGACCAGCCATAGCCGGTTACTATCCGTTCAACGGCCCTTGTCGTGCCGGTGCCGTCGTTGCCGGCGCTGACGATAAGCGCGTAGGGCAGGCCTCGTGTTCTGCCTTCCGCCGGATAGTAGGTCCGGTCGAAGAAGTCCTTCAGGGCGCCGGACATATAGCCGAAGTGCTCCGGCGTGCCGAGTAGCACGCCCTGACTCGCTAGCAACTCGTCGGGGCCGCAGGTCAGGGCGTGGCGAGATATGAGCTCCAGGCCGGGCCCCGCACTGGCGATGCCCGCCTCGGCGGCTTGTCGTAGTCGTTCCGTGCGCCCGCCAGGCCGGCCACCGTACACCAGCAGTAGACGCAGCGGCGCGTGGCTCATGGCGCGACCATCTGCTGGGCGAGGACACTGTATCGAGGGTGCACGGGAGGCATGGGGGTTCCGGCCAGAGTCAGGCTGCAGCATAGCCGAGGTCGTGGCCGGCCGGCCGCAGGTAGCCTTCGTCCGTGCGCTGAGCCAAGATCCAGCGATGACACGGTCCCGCGCTCCAGCCTCTTCGGGCTCCCCTCGCTTTGGCGTCGCCCGGGTGATTTCCAAGCGGGGGCTCGCCTCGCGGGCGCAGGCGTGTGAGTGGGTGCGCCAGGCGCGGGTAAGAGTTAACGGTCAGCTGGTGTATGACCCTGAGTTTCCTGTCCGTCAGGACCTGGATGAGATCCACATCGAGGGCCTGGATGCGGCGCCTCAGGCACGTATCGTGCTGATGCTCAACAAGCCGCGAGGCCTGGTCACGACGACGCGCGACGAGCGTGGCCGCGATACGGTGTACAGCTGTCTTGAAGGCGCTGGCCTGCCATGGCTGGCGCCGGTCGGGCGCCTGGACAAGGCCAGCGAGGGGTTGCTGTTGTTTAGCAACGACCCGGTCTGGGCGGCACGCATCACGAGCCCGGATACGGGGCCGCTGAAGACCTACCATGTGCAGATCGATCGGATCCCCGATGCGCCGCTCATGGCTGCGCTCGTGGCTGGGGTCGACGTCGACGCAGAGCAGTTGCGCTGTCATGCCGCGCGCTTGCTGCGCGCTGGCGCCAAGCACGCCTGGCTTGAGATCGTGCTGGACGAGGGCCGTAATCGCCAGATCCGCCGGCTGCTGGAGGCGCTGAATCTGTCAGTGCTTAGGCTCGTCCGGGTGGCGATTGGCCCGCTGGCGCTGGGTGCGCTGCCGAAGGGCGCCTGGCGGCGGCTGGATGACGACGAGCTCGCAATGCTCTGATCGTTCGGCGTGAGAGTGAATCCAGTGTCGAGGCCGCGTATTGTTGGTCCCGGCCAGATCGTACCGTTCGGAGTTTCGGGAGCTTTCCATGTCGCATCGAGCCGTCCTGCTAATTCTCGCGCTTGTCGTGAGTACCGTCGTGAGTGCCAGCGCCCCGTCTCCGGCGGCCTCGGAGGCCGCGTTCCGCGACCTTTATCGCGAACTGGTCGAGACCAATACGACGCGCTCGGTGGGCAGCTGTACCAAGGCGGCCGAGGCGATGCGCTCAAGGTTGCTCGCGGCCGGGTTGCCGGCGGCCGACGCACAGATTCTTGCACCAGCTGACCGCCCGACAGACGGCGCACTGCTGGCGGTGCTGCGTGGTCGTGACCGCGCCGCCCAGCCGATCCTGCTGCTCGCGCACATCGATGTCGTCGAGGCGCGCCGTGAGGACTGGAAGCGGGACCCGTTCAAGCTCGTCGAGGAAGACGGTTGGTTCTACGCGCGCGGCGCGTCCGACGACAAGGCGATGGCGGCAGTTTTCACCGATACGCTGGTCCGATTGCGGCAGGAAGGCTTCACGCCACGCCGTGACCTCAAGCTGGCGCTGACTTGCGGTGAGGAGACGCCGAATATCTTCAATAGCGTAAAGTGGTTGATCGAGACGCAGCCCGATGCGTTGCGTGCCGCGTTTGCATTGAACGAGGGCGCTGGCGGCGAACTCAATGGCGACGGCAAGCCCGTCACGCTGCAGATACAGGCGGGCGAAAAGGTCTATCAGGACTTTCTGCTTGAGGCGAGCGACGTTGGAGGTCACAGCTCGCGCCCGACGCACAATAATCCGATCGTGCGCTTGAGCGCGGCACTGGCGCGCCTGGGCGCGCACAATTTCACGGTCGCGCTCAATCCTGCCACGCGGGGCTACTTCGAAGCGCAGGCGAAGCTGGTGGCCCCTGAGGTCGCGGTCGACATGCGGGCGGTGCTTCACGACCCGACCAACGCGGCCGCGGTCGAGCGTCTCTGGGCAGTCAATCCGGGATGGAATGGTTCACTGCGCACGACCTGCGTGGTGACGCAGATCAATGGCGGCCATGCGCCAAACGCATTGCCGCAGCGCGTCACCGCCAACGTCAATTGCCGCATCCTGCCGGGAGTGCCGGTGGTTGATGTGCAACGAGAAATTGCGACTGTCATCGCTGATGAGCGGGTGTCGGTGGCGCCAGCGGGCGAGCTCGGCATGCAGTCGCCGCCGCCGCCATTGTCGGAGGCGATCATGGCGCCGGTGCGGCGTGTGGCGGCTGACATCTGGCCGGGCGTTGCAATAGTGCCGACGATGTCGACGGGTGCGACGGATGGGCGATTCCTCAACGCGAGCGGGGTCCCGACCTACGGTCTGTCGGGCATGTTCCACGATGCGGAGGGGTCGCATGCCCACGGGCTGGATGAGCGAATCCGTGTCAGGTCGCTGCTGGATGGCCGCCGGTTCTTGTATGAGGTCGTCCGTTCGTACTCGAACGGAGCCGACTGACCGCCTGCCGTCGGGGTGGCGGCAGGCGGACTGCGATCAGCGCTTGGGCGCCTCGTTCAGCGGGTAGGTGCTGACGTCCTTTGACTCCAGACCACGGCCGTCGGCAGGCGCCGCCGGCGCGTGTGCGGCCGCTGGTGCTGCGCTAGGCGTATTCACCGCAGGCGCGGCATCCGCGGACATGCTCGGTAGGCGGCGCAGGGCCGCAAGTAGCTTCTGCGCATTGCCGGATGCCGCTGGCGTGCTACTCGCCAGCACCTCGGAGGCAAGGATGCCCGGCTTTTGGTAGTAGGCCGCGTTGCCCTTGCCGTCGATGGCTATGACGGTGCCGTCAATGGCGATACCGCCGAAGAATCCCTGCGAGCGCGAGTACGAGTAGATCTCGGCACCGCTGATGTCCGTCGCGCCAGATACGCCGCGGCCGACCGGCCCGACCGCCACGCTCGCCCCGGCGCCGAGGGTTAGCTTGCCGCCGGTCACTCCCTCGATGCTGCGGCGGGTTGTGAACACGAGAATAAGGTCGCTCGACTCGATGCCGAACTGCGGACCGAGGCTGCCACCGCCGACGGTGATGAACGACGGATTGCTCCAACGACCCTGGTCATCGCGCACCAGCAGAACGCCCTTGCCGAGCCTGCCGCCGATGCCCAGAAGCCCGACCTTGACCACGGCGGGCACTACTGCGATGGCGTAAGCGCGCCGCAACAGCCAGTCCGGCATGGACTGGTCGGGCATAGCCTGTGTGTCTTCGATGACCTGGGCCGTCTTCAGCAGCGTTGCTTCCTCGCGCGGGCCAGCAAGCGTCGTGGCGCTCGAGGCGAGGAAGAGCGTGAGTGCAATGACTAAGCGTCGTGCCGTCATGAATGATCCCCTTTGTGCTTTGTCTGGAAGTGGGACAGCAGCTGTCGCCACGAGTTCCCGTCTGCATGATACCCGAGCAGCCGCTCTGCGATCGGCGTGGGTTGGTCAGTATCCGGCTGAGCGACTGCGGCTCGCGTTTGGCGCCGAGCGCAGTCAGTGTGAGAGCGCCCCCGGCATCGTGCCGGGCTCGCTCCGGCTATCGTCGTGCCCGGTTCGTCAGAACCAGGCGGTGAGTGTCGCCTGAACAACATTTGCGTTGTAGTCGTACAAGGGCTCGTTGCCCATGGCGAAGCCCTGCAGCGATGTGTCCCGGAAGTCCTTCAGCTTGTACATGGCGTAGTCGTAGTGCACTGCGCCCGACAGCTTGTGCAGGAATCTGTGCTTCGACTTGTAGAGGTCGAACGACACGGCCAGACCTATCGCGTCATTGGTCTGCGCTGCAAGCATGCGCTCGCGCGCCATGTAGTTCTGCTGGTTCGGGGCAGAGAACATGTCCGAGTAGAACGAGGCATGGCCCTGCTGGTAGTGCCGGTAGGTGAAATCGACGACTACCGCGTCGTGCCGCAGAGGTTGCGAGTACGCAAGCTCTGTCGTCGAGCCGCTGACTTTCCAGGTGTCGTAGAAATAACGATATTGGGCTGAGACCGCGCCGCGCCAGGGAAGGTAGTACTTTAGTTTGAGCGCGATTGCGGTGCTGGTGCGCGTGCCCGGCGCGATTTCCGGCGCGATACCGTAAGCCGACCCCGACAGGTAGCGGATCGCGTGATACGGGTTCTGCAGGTAGCCGGATTCGGTGCTGACGTCCTGAACGTAGCGTGCGATCAGGTTGCGAGTCAGCACCTGCGAGACGCCGAGGGTCCATGTGCGCCGATCAATCCGTTCGTGGAACGTTGGGTCGCGGCTGACGCCGGGGCCAATAGCACGATAAACGGAGTCCCAGCCTTTGCTGACCCCAAAATTCACCGTGGTCAGGTCGCCGAACATATCCTGCGAGATGTCGAAGCTCACCGCGCGCGAGTCGTAGTCGCTCTTTGCGCTGCTGTTTACGTTGGCGGAGTAGGAGGTCTTGCCGTAAAGGTAGTCGACACCAAGGCTTTTCTGCTTGCGCTCGTCGTGCAGTGGCGCCGCGAATGCAAAGAGCTCGGCGCTGACCCCGGATATCTGGTCTACCTGATATCCGGCGTTGATTGACAGGTCGTCGGTTGCGTTCTTGCGGACGAACAACAGCGGACCTTGCTCCTTGACGCCGCCGCCGTCGTTCATGTGCCAGCTGAGATCTGCGCGTTCCTCCGGCAGAGCACCTGCCAGCGAAGTCACGCCGTGCAGGCAGCCGAACGCGATCGCGGCAAGCCGAAGGCAGAACTGGGTTGTGCTCATAGCCGGATCATCCATCGGTCCGTGACCGTTCAATTGCTGCTGCAGCCGAGGCCGGTGGTGCCGGCGGCGCCGCGAGCGCCCTCTCGGCACTCGCGCACGTGGGTCAGGTAAGCCGCGGAAACCGGGTCGCGATCCCACTTCATCACGCGTGCGGCCAGATGTTCGCGTTCGTAGGGTTTAACCCAGGGCTTCAGCGGCGCGCAGGCGGCGGTTGCGCCGAACGCGGCAAGAATCGGAAGCAGGCGGAGGAGGTGCATGTTATTTCTCCCGCAGCAGGGCGCGGATCTGGTCGAGGTACTGGTTCTCGTCGCCGGCGCCGTAGCCGCGATGCGACCAGCGGACGACCCCGTGGCGATCGATCAGGACTGTACTGGGCATGCTGTCGACGTGAAATATCCGTGAGGCCAGACCGTTGCTGTCGTAGGCGATCGGAAAGGACACCGGCGTCTTGGCAAGGAAGTCCTCGGCGTCGCTCGGCTCCGGTTCGACGTTGATGCCGAGCATCGTCAAGCCGGCACCCTCGTAGCGCTTGTACATCTGGTCAAGCAGCGGGAATTCCTCCCGACATGGACCGCACCAGGAAGCCCAGAAATTAACCATCACGACCCGGCCGCGCAGCGTCTCCAGCGAGACGCTGGCGGCTGGTGCGCGCGCCGGGACAGTCAGCGCCGGCAGTGCGGTCTCGCTGCTGGCGGCGAGCGCCGTCGCGCTGGCGAGCCACCCTGCAGTCAGCAGCACGCGCAGCGTCATGGCGGGCAGTCGAATCATCAGAAGAACACCGTCACCCCGAGCGTCGACTCCAGGTTGTTCGTCTTGCGCATAGAGCCGAGCACATCGGTGTCGAGCAGGTGGTCGCGAATATCGAGATGCGCCGCCATCCAGTCGTTCAGGACGAGTCGGTAACCGGCGCCGACGGTGACGGTGAAGCGGGTGTCGCCGCCGAACCGGGTTCCACCGACGCCGCCGACGACGTAGAGCGCCGAATTGAATGTCCGCCGCTTGCCGACATAGACCTCGCCCGGGAACACGTCATAGCCCATGTCCAGCGTGTAGAAGCGTACCTTGCGCTGCGCGTCGGTCAGTAGGCGGGCGCCGCCGGACAGGCGCTCGTAGCTCGTCAGCCCCAGCCGCGACTCGCCGTAGATGCCTTCAGCGAAGAAGTCTTCGGTGATGTGGTAAACCAGACGTGCTTGGCCAACGCCGTTGGAGCCGAAGTCCTCGACGTTGAGCAGGCCGAGGCTGCCACCAAACTCGAAGTTCGAGTTGCGGATCTTCTGCGTGTGCACCTTGCGTCGTGTGACCTGCGGCTCGACCACCGGCGCGGTCGAACTCTCATCTGCGGTAGTGTCTACGAGCGTCTGCGGTGCGTGGTGCTTGCGGTGGAACGGCCACATCGAGCAGCCGCCGAGCGCGAACGCGCAGACGATCAGAAGAAGAACGCGAAGCCTGCTTTCCATTCGTTCCGATCCTCGTTTTTATCGCGATTCGTGAAAATGACGTAACTGCGATAGTCCGCGCGCATCACGAGGCGCTGCGTCAGGTACCACTTGGCGCCGACGCCGTAGTAGCCAACTGTCTCGTGCGTCTGGGGCGGCGCGACAATGGTGGCTTTGGGGTGGACGCGCACGATTCCCGTGCCGGCGTCTAGGAATGGGCTGATGCGCCAGTCGGGTCGTGGTGTGTGCACGATCCCCAGGAGCAGCATTTCGCTGTTGGAGGCATGTCCGAGGGTGTTCTCGGCGGCGACTTCAACAGCCAGGTTCCGATTCAGCGCGTAGCTCAGGTAGACGCTGTTGACGTTGCCGCCGCCGAAGTTGCCAGTCTGTCCACCAGCCTCCCACGGATACGCGTCCAGGTCACGGCTGTGGATGTTCTCGAGCGGCAACTTCTCGCCGGTCGCCAGCAGCGTCTCTGCCAAGTTGTCGCGGCGGACCCAGCCTTCACGGTCGTGCTCGTCACGCACCTTGAACCAGTCAGTGCGCCGGTAAAGGATCTCGATCGGCTCGCCGCGGCTAATGACGTGGAATACCGGGTAGCGCCGGCCGGGACCCAGGTGCAGTTCAAGGTAGGGGTCGGCAACCATCACCTGGACGTACTTGCCGGCGTCGCGGTCGAACTGCCGGCGTGTGTCGTCGGCTGAATGAGCCAGGGCCGGCAGGGCCAGCAGCAGCAGTGTGGCGAGCTTGAGAGCGGTGCGCATGCGGTCAGTTGGCTGCTGGGATCGCAAATGGATCGTTGTAGTACTGAGCACCAAGGTCAAGCCACTCGGAAACCAACTTCAATTCCTCGTCCGTAAGCCAGCCACGATGCGAACACGGGCTGCCAGGCGAGCAGCTGACGGGTGCCGCGCCGGTCGAGAACTTGTTGAAGAAAGTTGTCGAAGCATTCGCCCCTGCGCTGCTCATAGGCGGAGTTACCTGAGCTATTACCTGTGTCGGCAGCTGGGTCACCGGGTCGGGAGGCCCTTGCACGACAATGGGTTGGATAGTAACAGGGTCGAGGCGCGGATGCGGCAACAGCAGCTGGCAGAACGAGGTGTATTGCTGCTGAACGCAGGGGCCTCCTGATGGGCTGCTGCTCAGGTCCAGTTGGCCGGCGGCGACGCGCAGCACGCCTGCGGCGTCGTGCGGGCTATGGCAGTCGATGCAGGTCTGGTACGGGAGGGTGGTTAGTGGGTCGATTGCCGTGATTGTCGTTCGGGGCGTCGTCCAGAGGGGCGCGAGCTGGACGGGGTAGTGGATCACGCCGCGGCAGTTGCCCCGCCAGTTCGTGGTGCAGTCCGGCCGCACAGGTGACGGTGTTCCCAGGCTCGCGTAGCTCCAGGCGATGGTCGGGTCGGGCGTGCCGCCGCCGGCGGGGGTCCAGCTGTCGCTGTAGACGAGATCCAGGGCCGGGTCGGCCGCGCACGCGGAGTCGACACAGCGGAGCTGCATGGCGGCGCGGTATTCGGCCATCGTTTCCCCCGCGACCGGCTGGCGCGACGGGGCAACGATTGCGCCTGTGAGGTCCGTGATCGCCAGCGCGGTATGAGGGAAGGCGATGCCGGTGGTGACGGCGCCGGGATTGGCGGCGGTGAACAGGCCGGCGCGGCCATGCGAGGTGCGGACATTTGCGTTTTGCACGTGGCAGCCGCTGCAGGTCAAGGTTTCGCCAGCGCGCAGCTTCAGCCATGCGCGATGACGCGGGAAGCCGCCGGGCGGCGTTCCGTCTAGGCGGCGGCCGTTGGCATCGAGAACGCTGATCTGTATGGGAATATTCGCTGGTATCTTGACCCTAACCGAGCCGTCGGGTTCGACTGGGGCGTAGCCGATCAATTCGCGCATGTAGCCGCCCGATACGCCAAAGGCGTAGCCCGGCAGCAGAGCGTTCGGCAGCACTTCGCTGTCAGGCAGGCTGACGGCCTTCTCTATCCGCAGAAATCGCGGGCGCCGGGGATCGGCACTGCGTAGCGACGGGTCGCTCACTCGCGCGATGCCGCCAGGTGCCGTATCGACGCCGTCAAAGTCGTAGACGCTCTTTACGTTCAGGATGCCGACGTTTTCGGCCGCGAGCGTGAACGTATAGGTCGATGGCGTACCTGGCGCGGCGTCATGAATGATCGGTGGGGTGGGCAGCCTAGGCTGCAGCGTGACTACGTCGGTGTACATCGTGCCTTCGACCGGGGGCACGATGGGTAGCTGGGTATTGTTGCGCGCGTCGTAGATCCAGATGCTGTAGAGCGGTGCTGCAGCGACGACGCCCGCTTTGGCGAGGTTGTACGGAGTGCACGGAACGATCCTTGTCTGGTCGAGAAGACGGCATTCGCTCCAGCCCACCAACAGGCGGTCGGTTCCATCCCAGAGGGGGAAAATGCTCGAGAATCGGCCGCCAGGCGAAGGCGGGGGCGGGGCTCCGTTCGCCGCAGGTACCGTGCGGATGTCGTTGCCGACCAGACGCGTCTGGCCGACGTTGCCGCTACCGCCCAGCACATGCTGCAGGTTTTCGACGAAGTTCGCGGTATCGATCAAGGTGAGGTCGCCACCAAAATCGGTGCCGCTGAAAGGACGCAATAGCGCGACGATGCGCCCATCCGGGCGGGCGCGGGCCTGCGTGAACTGAACGTTTGAGCCGGCAGTGCCGGTATCGTGGCTATTGCGGCCGTAAAGCAGCTGCTGATTGCCGCCATCCGGATCAATCGCGTACAGCTGCATGCCAGCGCCGGTGGAAATGTCCCAGCGCGTGAACATGATTCGACCGTCGGTCATCACCGAAGGGTCGAGGTCGTGGCCTGTGTGGAAGGAGATCTGCCTGATGCCGGTTCCATCAGAGTTCATTACATGCAGCGCGAACGCGGGCGAGTTGCGGTCGCCCTCGATGCCTGCACTGAACTGCTGCTTGCCCTCGTCGATCAGCACGGCTTTCGCGTCGTGCTGTCGGGACGAGGAAAATACGATTCGTCCGTCGGGCAGGTAGTGCGCGCCGACGTCGTGGCCGAGTTCCGCGCTGATCGTGTCGGAGATCACCTTGCGCAGTGCCGCGTTTGCGACGTCGTACTCGTAGATCGCCCATTTTGGCTGCTGCGACTCTCGGGTGTTCTTCAGCAGAGGCGGTCGCATCGAGAAGATAAGCTTCGTGCCGTCCCACGATGTATCCAGGTCGCGCACGTCCCAAGTGCCTTGGGTAACGGAAAAAGTGATGTTGCTTTCGAGTGCCGTCGGACTTGCGCGCTCGCGCAACCAGATATCAGCCGGGCCGTTCCAGGCCCGTTGGATCCGCAGGTCGTCCACCAGAGGCGTGGTGTTTGGGTTGTTAGGGTCTGGCAATGAGCGCCGGATGTAGGCGATTGCGAAGTCCGGCGCCGCGGCGTCGTTGGCGGAGCTTGCGTTACCAAGGCTGATGTCCCCGCCGCCGCTGCACGCGCCCAGCAGAGCCAATCCAAGCGTCAGCAGCACTGCGATCCCGGCTAGTCTTTGCCGATTTGCGACCGGAGATTTCATCCACGCTCTCCCACCGATTGACGCACGACCCGGATTGTCTGGCGCGACACCAGCAATTCCGGACCGTGCCGCACCGCTTGCCGTCCTGGCCGACGGTTCTTATGGAACGATGCGGCCGTCTTTTGTATCGACCCGCTCGTCTCCGTGAAGAGTAACCCGACTCGTGCGGTGGTCGTAATGTCGCTTAGCGGCGACTACGCCTGAGCAACTGCGATGCTCGTCACATCCTCTGAATTGTCTGCGTCTTGAGACATGCCGATATCGTCGGTCGATAGCTATAGTCGGCTCCGGCGCTAGATCGCCAGTCACGAGCGAATGGCTATGAATGCAAGGATGCAATGCCACACTCATGTGCGCGCAGCGGCCGGCGCTCACCGTCTGGGGGGGCTCGCCATGTTGCTGCTGGTAGTGACGGCCCCGGTTCACGCCGGCTCGCGGGAGCAGGCCAAGCGCATTCACGACCGCCTCAACGGATCACCGCCCACCGCGGCGTTGCTGGATTCAATGCAGGCCGATATTGACGGCAGCAATCCGCTTGATGCCGCCTACAAAGCGATCGAGAGCGCCAACGGAAACTTCTACTCAGTCGTGCTCAAGAACTTCGTGACGCCATGGACGAACCGCGAGCAGACCGTCTACGCGCCGTTGAACGACTACACCGCAACCATCATCGGGATGGTGAGGGATGACGTGCCCTTCAACACTGTTCTATCGGCCGATATACTCTATATCGGCCGCAGTTCGTTAGGGTTGCCGGCGTACTCAAATTCGGCCAATGATCACTACGCGCAGATGGAGGCGCAGGGTCTGAGCCTGAAGGACGCTCTGGTGGGCTCGCAGCAGTCGGTGGTCACCGGCCTGCCGGCGGCAGCCACTGCGGGCGTATTGACGAGTCGGGCCGCGGCGCGCGCCTTCTTCGTCGCTGGAACAAATCGCGCGATGTTCCGCTTCACGATGATCAATCACATGTGCTCGGACCTGCAGCAGGTCATGGACACGACGCGGCCGACTGACCGTATTCGGCAGGACGTCAGCCGAAGTCCTGGTGGCGACAGTCGGGTGTTCCTCAATAACTGTGTCGGCTGTCACGCGGGCATGGATCCCATGGCGCAGGCGTTTGCCTACTACGACTACACCTTTGCTAGCGATGAGGCGACCGGTTCGCTGAAGTACACGCCGGGTACTGTCGTCGACAAGTACTTCCATAACAACACGACTTTTCCGCCTGGATACGTGACTGGCGACGATCATTGGGAGAACCGTTGGCGCGGTGGCGCCAATTCCCTGATGGGGTGGAGCGGGGCGACTTCTGGCGCCGGCGTGGGGGCCAAGTCCCTCGGCGCCGAAATCGGCGCTAGTGACCAGTTTGCACAGTGCCAGGTGCAAAAAGTCTTCAAGAGCGTTTGCCTGCGGCCGCCCTCCGATGCTGCTGATCGAGCCGAGCTGGGGGCGTTGGTGGGGCATTTCAGGCAGGGCTACTCCTTGAAGAAAGTGTTTGCCGAGACTGCCGTCTACTGCATGGGCGACTGAGGGCCAGCGCATGTTCAACTTCGCCCTTATCGACGGGTCACGGTCCTGCTGCGTGCAGCTGCGGCACAAAATTTTGATGGTTGTGGGCACGCTTCTGGCCAGCCTGATGCTGACTGGCTGTGGGGCGGGCAGTGTGCAGACGGTGCCAAATCCGCAGGCGACCACGCCCTCCGGTAACGCAAAATCCTATCTCGGCCCTGCGCCTGCGAGCGCCGATGTGCAGGCGTTCGTCATTAATTTCTGGAACAACGTCAGCGGCGTTGATCGCTGTGGCGCCTGTCATACGCAGGCCCACCAGTCGCCGATGTTCGCTCGCAACGACGATGTGAACCTCGCCTATCAGGCCGCGCAGTCCTACGTAGACCTCGTCAATCCCGCCAGTTCTCGCATCGTCACCAAGGTCGGCGGCGGCCATCACTGCTGGCTTGCGAGCAGCTCCGCATGTGCCGATACACTGGCGACCTGGATAAAGAACTGGGCCGGTGTCGCGCTCGGTGCCTCACAGGCGCAGATTCGCCTCGTGCCGCCCCCGCTTATCGATGCCGGTGGAGCGCGTGCCTTCCCGGTCGCCTCGCAACAGTTTGCCGCGACCGTCTATCCGCTGCTGCGCCAGTATTGCGTTCGCTGCCACTCCCCGTCGGCAGTGTCTGCACAGTCACCGTATTTCGCGCAGGCGGATGTCGATGCGGCTTACGCTGCTGCGAAGCCCAAGATAAATCTCGATACCCCGACGCTGTCGAGACTCTACGTCCGGCTCAAGAGTGAATTCCATAATTGCTGGGGCGGAGATTGCGATGCTGCCGCTGCGCAGATGCTGCAGGCGATCCAGGCCTTTGCAGGCCAGGTACCGGTCACAACGATCGATTCATCGCTTGTTCTTTCGCGTGCTTTGACCCTCTACGACGGCGTCGTCGATACCGGCGGCTCGCGCGTCGAGACCGGCTTGATGGCCAAGTTCGAGTTCAAGACCGGTACCGGTACGGTCGCCTACGACACCAGCGGCATTGAGCCTGCGCTGAACCTCAACATGTCCGGGGACGTCTCGTGGGTCGGCGGGTGGGGCGTGCAGATACAGAACAAGGGCAAGCTGCAGGGGACCTCGGTGGGGAGCCGCAAGCTGTACGATCTGGTGATGGCCAGCAGCGAGTACAGCGTCGAGGCCTGGGTCGCGCCGGCGAACGTTACACAGACGATGGCCTACATCGTGTCGTACTCAGGTGGCCCCGCGCAGAGAAACATGACCCTCGGCCAGACCATGTACAACTACGACGCATTCCTGCGTTCGGCCACGACCAACGCCAACGGACAGCCGGAGCTTTCGACGCCGTCGGCACAGCGCGTCTTGCAGGCGACACTGCAGCACGTGGTGATGACCTACGATCCAATGAACGGCCGTCGCGTCTATGTCAACGGCGTGCTGGCGACCGGCGGCGACCCGCAGCGTGGCGGGGCGCTCTCGCAATGGGACAACACCTTCGCGCTCGTACTCGGCAACGAGGTGTCTGGCGACAGGCCATGGTCTGGCGTGATCAGGATGGTCGCGCTGTATAACAAGGCGATGCAGCCGCAGGATGTTAGGGCGAACTTCGACGCTGGGGTGGGCGAAAGGTACTACCTGCTCTTCAACGTCGACAAGTACACCGGTCAGGCGCAGACCTACGTGATGCTCGAGGTCTCCCAGTACGACAGCTACGCCTATCTTTTCAACAAACCGGTTTTCCTGAGCCTCAACCCAAATACGAATGTGGCAGGCCTGGCGGTCAGGGGTATACGCATCGGGATTAATGGTGTCGAGGCGCGTGTCGGTCAGGCTTATACGAGCATCAATGCAAGCGTCACGGCGCACGGCTTTGATCCGGCCGTCAGCGCGGTGGCGGCGGTGCCGCTCTCATCTGTCGGCACTACGATCGCACTCGAGAAGGGCCCTGCCTACGACCAGTTCTTCCTGACGTTTGAGCAGCTCGGCAGCGCAACCAATGTCCATACCGAGGCGGCGGCGATTGCGCCGATTCCAGCGGACCTGGCCCGCCCGTCGGACTTAGGAATTCGCACGTTCGAGCGAATTAACGCGACGCTATCGGCGATCACGGGTGTGCCGCGCACCACGGCGGTGGTGGCCGCGCTGTTCCAGAAGCTGCAGCAGTCCCTGCCTGCCAGCGGGTCGCTGCAGGGCTTCAGCGCTGCTCACCAGACGGCCATTGCGCAGTTGGCGATCCAGTACTGCGACGCCCTGGTGAATGATGGTTCGCTGCGTGGTGCCTACTTCCCGTCCGTGAATTTCGCGAGCGCACCAGCGGCGGCTTTTGATCTCGCAGGTCGCGATGCTTTGATCACACCGCTCGTCGACCAGATGCTCAGTGCCAATACCGGCGGCGGTAAATTCCTGCGCACACAACCATCGGCTATGGCCACCCGCACCGAGCTCAATGCCCTGATAGATCGTCTCGTCGGGTCGGTGCCCGGCGATGCGGTCGGTACGGCGACGGTGGCGAAGGCTGCCTGCGCTGCTGTCGCAGGCAGCGCCGCGATGCTGATCGAGTAATGAGTACCCCAGAGGCCGGCCCATGATCATCCGACGCAAGCCCCCGCGCACACTTAGCCTCGACGAGCCTCTGCGGCACGCCGAAGCGCATAGCCGTCCGGTCAGTCGACGTGATTTTGTGGCGCAAGGCTTCCTTACGGGTGCGGCGAGCCTGGTGGCGCCGGCCGGTCTGGGTATGCTGCTAGTGCCGGGAGGTGCAAGGGCCCTGTCGGCGGACATCCTCGCGCAGAAATTTGCCTGCGGCATTACTGGCGGCGCTGGGAAAATCCCCTTCATCTGCTTCGATCTTGCTGGCGGCGGCAACATCGCCGGGTCCAATGTCTTGATCGGTGGGCCAGGCGGCCAGCAGGATTTTCTGAGTACATCGGCGTACGGGAAGATGGGCCTGCCAGGCAACATGACCCCGAACTCGGCGAACCCGACGCGGACGCCGAATAATTTCATCGAGTCTCGGCTCGGGCTCCTGTTTCACTCCGATAGCGCCCATGTGCGCGGCATTCTCGAGCGGACCGCGCCTGCGACGCAGGCCTTCACGAACGGCGCGGTGATTCCGGCGCTGTCTAACAACGACACCAATACCAATCCGCATAACCCGATGTATGGCATCGCTCGCATCGGTGCGCGTGGCGAGCTGCTGACGCTGATTGGGTCGCAGGCTTCGGCTTCCGGGGGCAACTCAATCGCGCCGCTGTCCATGATGGACGCGGCGCTCGTGCCAACGGTGGTTACCCGTGCGAGTGACGTCACGGGCCTGGTTGATACCGGAGTTCTCGGCCAGTTGTTTGCCCGCCCCGCGGATGCGGTGGCCGTTCTCGAATCGATGTCCAGAATCAGTGGTCAAAAGCTATCTAACGTCACGACCAAGCTGCCGGCGGATGCATCCGTCAAGGCGGCGGTTAACTGCAACTACGTTAAATCTGCATATCTTGCTGAGACTTTCTCCAGTCCTGCAGCGCTCAATCCCGACCTCGACGCCTTGCTCGTCGACCAGAGTTCCACGCGTGGAGGGGGAATTTTCAGTCAGCTCGAGTACCAGACTGACGCGGAGTTCCGCAAGACAGCGGCGGTCGCCAAGATGGTAGTCAACGGCTATGCGGGCGCGGGGACCGTTACGCTCGGTGGCTACGATTATCACGGCCAGGGGCGTGCGACAGGGGAATTGCGTGATCTGCGGGCAGGTCGCTGTATCGGGGCGTGTCTGGAGTACGCGGCCCGGCTGCAGAAGCCGATCATGATTTACGTGTTCAGCGACGGCGGCATCTCCGCGAGCGGTCAGGTCGACTCTTCGGTCGACGGGCGCGGCAAGTTCATGTGGAGCAGTGACAATGAGTCAGTCGCGGCTAGCTATTTTCTCGTCTACAACCCGAAAGGTCAGCCGCAGCTAAATGCCGGTGGCGGTGGTTTGCCGGCCGCCCGGCACCAGCAGATAGGTTCATTTACCATTGACGGTTCGGTCGACGCGGCATCTAGCCCTGCGGCCAACAATGTGCTGCTGCTGGTGCAGACGGTGCTGCTTAACTACCTCGCGCTGCACGGTCAGCAAGGCCAGTTTGGGCAGCTTTTCCCCGATCACGGGCTAGGCGCGGCGGGTCAGCTCGATGCCCTCACGGCGTTCGCGCCTGTCGTCAACGGCACGATCTCCGGTTGAGCGCCAATCTGGGCGCGGGCGCGGGCGCGGGCGGGCGTGGCGGTTCTGTGCGCGGTTGCCGCCGGTAGCCCGGCTTGTTGTGGCAGTAGGCTGCTGGCAGGCCCGCCACGATTGGCGCCAGTG
>CAIYLH010000030.1 GCA_903927005.1 uncultured Pseudomonadota bacterium | reverse complement strand
TGCGACTGGTGTTGCGCTCGCTGACGACTCTGACACTTCTGCCGGCGTGCTCGCCCTTGACCTGCAGCTGTGTCCGGAGCAGACCCCAGCCAGAGTCCAGAACGGCTTTCGCCATTCTGGTCCTGGCCAGCTTCACGCTGCTCACATCTGGCTCGTTCTGGTCGGATATCGCCATCTGGGACCACTCCAACGCCCTGACGGGCGCCTAAAAGCGCTCCGCCGGTGGTCCCCAACTGAGGAAATCAGGTGGTCCCCAACTCAGGAAATCGCCTGGTCCTCAAACCAGGAAATTCTGCACAGATATCGAACGATCCACTGCAGCCCGGGAACGAGCGCGGCATGAGCCCTAAACACTTGGCCGCAGCTCCTTGTGCTGGCGCAACTGTCGCAGCGGGGTCAGCGCGTCCCTGCGCTTCCGTGGCTAATGAAGTCGGTTGCCGAAGGCTGCGACTTTGTCGCGGTGGGCATCGACAGGCTGCTGCTTGCCCAGGCGACGAGCGCGCTTGCGCGCAGGTTCCGGGTCGCCGACTAGCGCGACGGCACGCCGTCGCGCCACGCGTCCCAGTGCGTTGCGATTTCGGTGACCAGAGGCAGGCCGGCGCGGACGAGGTTCTCAGCGGCGATGCTGAAAGCACCCGTCACCGCCCATTGACGCAGCATCGAGTCGATCACGCTCTGTCCGGGATAGGGTCTATCGAAGTCCGAACCGGTCCGCAGCACTGCGATCCGTTCGCGGTCGAGCAGGCCCGATTGCGCGCCGCGCTCGAGTGCGGTCAGGATGGCGTTGTCCTCCTGCTGCGAGGTGCAGTAGTTTCCGCGACCGCCGGTCATCAGTTTTGTCCAGCGTTGTGCCTGCATGCCCAGGGCCCGTCCTGACCACCAAAGATCGCTGGTTGCCGTGTCGCACTGAACTACCGTGGGGGGCTGGTTGGCGGGCGCCTTGGGATAGTGCGCACGGTAGGCGCGAACGTCCTGCGCATCGGCAAGCGACGCCTTGGCGCTGAGCGCCAGAGCTTGCTGCAGCAGCGCCTCATTAAGTCGGAACACCTCGCTGCCGTACTCAAGCCGTGGCTTCTCGCCCGGGGCATCGGCCAGCAACCCGAAGTAGCCGGTCTGCCAGCCATGGGGCATCTCGCGTGCGTCTATCTCGTGCGCAAGGCCGATGTCCACCGCATAGCGGGCCCATGCCGCCGAGCCGAGCGTGCCGCTGGCCGGATCGATGCCAGCGATCCCCGCCACCAGAAAATAGGTGTGCCGCAGGTCGAAGCGGCCGCTGTAGATCAACGCCATGAGGGATGCAGCGGCGTTGGCGTGGCCCATGCCGCTCGTCATCTGGCAGACGTCATCGACGGTGCAGCGCACGACCGGGTCAGCCAGCGTAAGGCCCGGCACCGCGATCTCGCGCGTCGCTGGGAGGGCCTTCAACCACGGTCCCGACTCGACCACAAACATGTTCACGATCATCACCCGGACGGGCACTACGGCGGCCGCTGCCGCCGCGGGGCCGGCGGCAGCGGCAAAGCTCAGCGGCAGTGCCAGCGCGAGAACGTAGGCGATTTTCGCAGGAATTTTGCGCATCACTCTGCGGCCCGCGTGCGTTCGGTGGCGATCCACTCGTCGATGACGCGGTCGAGCACGGTGAGCGGCAGCGCCCCATGGTCGATCACGGCGTTATGGAAGCGGCGGATATCAAAGCGCGCGCCGAGGGCGGTGCGCGCCTTGCTGCGGTTCGCGAGGATTACCTGCTCCCCGACCTTGTAGGCGGTCGCCTGGCCTGGCCAGACGATGTAGCGATCGACCTCGGCCTCCGCGAAGCCGCGTTCGAGTTGTGCGTGCTCGATCAGGTACTCGATCGCTTGGGAGCGGCTCATGCCGAAGGCGTGCATGCCGGTGTCGACAACCAGGCGGCACGCACGGTGCGCCTCCAGCGTCAGGCGCCCGAAGCGAGAGTAGGCGTCTACATACAGCCCGAGCTCCTTGCCCAGACCTTCTGAATACAGGCCCCAGCCCTCGCTGAAGCCGGAGTTGCCGTAGTCGCGTCGCAGCTTGGGAAGGCCTGGCATTTCCTGTGCGCGGGCGATCTGCAGGTGGTGCCCCGGTACGGCCTCGTGCAGGAACAGCGCGTCCATCGTCCATGTCGGCCACGCGGCAAGGTTGTTGGTATTGGCCTCGAAGTAACCCGCCCGCGAGCCGTCGAGGGCGCCGGCGATGTAATGAGGCGCGTTGTTGCCCTCCTCCTTCGACATTGGCCGGATGCCGTAGGGTACGCGCGGAAGCTCCACGAACAGGCTTGGAAGCTGCGGGTCGACTCGCTTAGCGATGTCACGGAAAGCGGCCAACTCTTCCTCGGCGCTTGCGAACTGGAAACGCTTGTCAGTGCGCAGAAAGTCACGAAACTCGCCGATCGTGCCGGTGAAGCCGAGCTCCTGCATGATCGCGCGCATCTCGGCGTCAAGGCGCGCTACCTCGCGCAGCCCCAGATCGTGGATCTCCTGCGCGCTTAGCTGGGTCGTCGTGTATCGCTGCAGCGACCAGGCGTAGTACTCCCGGCCATTGGGTAATTGCGTTGCACCCAGCGTGTCCCTCGCCGCCGGAACCCAGCTCTGGGCAAGGTATTCCTGGAATGCCTTCAGCGCGGGGATGACGGCGCCGTGTAGTGCTTCGTCGCCGGCGTGGCTCAGTTCGGCCTGGATCGCCGCCGGCATGTCGACTGGAAATTTTCGGAACGGCGCGTACAGCGGGTGGCTGGACAGATCGGCCGCGAGTAGTGGCGTGTACTGCCCGACGAGTCGAGTCAGTGCCTGCTTGGGAGGCATCCAGCCAGCGGTTTGGCCCGCCTCTAGGATCACCTGTAGCTGCCGCAGGGCGGTGGGCAGTCCGTTCAGGCGCGCCAGATAATGGCGGTAGTCGGCCTCGCTCTGGAAGCGCGTGGCACGCATCAGCTGCGGCAGGTTGAACTGCGGCCCGGACATCGGTGTGACCGACATCGGTGAATCGTCTGCAGAGAACGGCATCGCCGCCGCGCCAGGGGCCGCAAGCAGCAGGCTGTCGCCGCGCACGTCGAGGTCGGCAGTGAATTCGGCGACGTCCCACGAAAGACGGTCCTCACCCTGCAGGCGCGAGCGGTCGATCGCGTGGACTGCCGCCAGGAACTGGCGATGATGTTCGCGACGGGCGGCAATGGCGGCCGGCGAGCGATCCGTCAGCCGGTCGTCGTAGCGATGATCGCCCACTGCGGTCGCTCGCTCCGGAAACTGCAGCAGCGCCCACTCAAACTGGGCATCGAGCAGCTTGTGCAGTGCCTGGGCTGCACCGTTAGCGGCAGCGACCGTGGCGGCCTCGGCCGTGACCGGTCCGACCATCCACACACAGGCACAGAGCAGGGTGATCGTGCGGCGGCGGATGGCGCCGTAACGGGCCGACGAAGGGGTGGCGGGCATGGAGGTTTCCTGAGGTTCGAGGCCGCAGAGTGTCTGCCATGGGGGTCATTCCGGCAACGGGGGCTTAGGCTGACCGGACGAGGTACTCTTGGCTGAGTAGGCCGCCGTCTAGGGGCCTTGCTTCCGCAAAGCCCGAGGACCTCGCGATGACGCTGCCCAGACTCGCCGCCCACGCCCTGTTCGTGTTCCTGGCCACCCCGTGCGTGCTGCGCGCCGCGCCGGTGCCACCGCCGCCGCCGCCGCCGCCCGTGGTGCTGTTGACCTCGCTGGCGCTCGATGGCCAGGGGGGGCGCCTGCGAGAGGCTCGGATCGGCGTTGTGGACGGCCGGATCGTGACGTTGACGGCGACACCTGCGCAAGGCGCCAGGGTCATCGATCTGCGCGGCTACACGGTGCTTCCCGGCTGGATCGACACGCACGTGCACCTGGCCTATCACTTTGATCGCACGGGCCGTATCGCGACCGAGTCGGAGTCGCCGCTCGATACGGCGAACGGCATTGCAGCGGGCGCCTGGGACAGCCTGATGGCGGGGTTCACGACGGTACAGTCGGTCGGCGACCCGAGTGAAGGCCCCCTGCGTGATGCGATACGGGACCACGGCTTCCCCGGCCCGCGTGTGCTGACCTCGCTGGGCTGGATCGAAGGTGATGCCGCAACCAGCGATGATGCGCTGCGTGGGATGGTGCGCGAGCGCAAGGCGCAGGGGGCTGACCTGATCAAGATCTTCGCCTCCTCCAGCCAGCGCGTCGGTGCGTTGCCGACCTTCACCGAGCGGCAGCTGCGTGTGCTGTGCGACGAGGCACGTGCCGTCGGGCTGCGCTCGATGGTGCACGCCTACCGCTCGCAGGTGTCGGCTGCTGCACACGCCGGCTGTAGCGAAATCGAGCATGCCACTTATGCGTCTCGCGAGGACATCGAGGCGGCAGTGGCTGCGGGTGCCTATCTGAGCCCGCAGGTCGGCCTTGTCGTGCAGAACTACATTGAGAACAAGGAGCGCTACATCGGCGTCGGCAACTACAGTGAGGCCGGTATGCAGACGATGCTGCACGACTTGCCCGAAGACGAGCGGGTCTGCTCGATCGCGGTTCACACGCCGAACTCCAAAGTGGTGTTTTCGACCGACGCGACGGCCGGCGCACACGGGCGCAACGCCGAGGAATTCATCGGCCGGGTCGAGCGCTGCGGCCAGTCGCCCATGGCCGCGCTGGTATCGGCAAACTCGCTGGCGGCCGAGGCTCTAGGCCTCGGGGATCAAATTGGACGGCTCGTTCCCGGTCTGGAGGCAGACATCATCGCGCTGGATGGTGATCCGCTACAGGATCTCGCTGCGGTACGGCGCGTCGTATTCGTCATGCGCGGCGGTGTGGTCTACAAGTGGGCAGGCGCACCTGCTGCCAAGGGTGGGCGCAGCGGCGCAGCGCCATCACACGCAGCCCGTCCTGCGCGGCCGTAGCGTCAGCGGCCTCTTGGGCTTTGCGCCTGCGCTACGCCCGGCATTTCTAGTCGGCCGTGGCAGGGGCAAGATGTGCCCCCAGGTATTCGGCCAGCGGATCGAAGTCCTCGTCGGCGATCTTCGCTCCCTTGGCGATCATGGTGTCCAGTTGCGCCTCCCACTGGCGCCGGGTCAGCCGATGACGCAGCACCAGTTCGAGGGAATGGCACTGGCTGCAGGTTCGTTCCGCAAGTTCGCGTCCTGCGCCATCGGGTAGCGCCAGCGGTGCTGGTGGCGTCTGCGCTGCAGCGACCAGGACCGATAGCACGCAGAGTTTTACGAACACCACCGTTAGGGCGATGGCGCGCCGCTGGGGGGACATCTGCACGCTCTATAGTGCGAACGCTAGCAGCTCGGCGCCAGGGCCCGGCCCGCCGACCGCAATCACGACAAACTGGCGCCCGCCGACCCGATACGTCATCGGTGTGCCAGTGGTTTTCAGTTCCCCCGTTGAATAACGCCACAGATCGATGCCGGTGCGAGCGTCAACGGCATGGAACGCCGTGTCGCCCCCGCCGGCGAAGACGAGCCCCCCGGCCGTGACGACAACACCGGAGGTTCCCACTGCGCCGAGGGCAGATGGCAGCGTCACGCCCTTGAGCGCCGCGTGCTTGCGGATGGCCTCGTTGTCGCCGAACGGGACCTGCCAGAGCATTCGGCCGTGCGCAAGGTCGATGGCGTCGAGATAGGCGTAAGGAGGCTTGAGCACCGGGATGCGGTGCTTGAGCAGCAGGGAGACTTCAGTGGAATCGTTTGGCCCGACGTCAGGCACATTGCCTTCGGCGTCGGTCAGGTCCGGAAACACGATCTCCGGGTTGTCGTTGACCTTCACGTACATCACGCCCGACCGCGGGTCGAACGCGCCGCCGCCCCAGTCGGCGCCACCGAGGATGCCGGGCCGTACGACGGTGCCCTGCAGGCTCGGTGGGGTATAGATCGGTCCGAGCCGGAGTTGGCTCAGTACGGCCACGGCCGCGTCGTGCAGCGCAGGCGTCAGGTCGGTCGCATCGGCGAGTGAGACACCCTGTGGGATCAGCACCGGCTGGCCGGTCGGGAACGGCTGGGTCGCTGCTGCCTGCTCGCCGGGTACGTCGCTCGCTGGTACGGGACGCTCCTCTATAGGCCACAACGGGCGGCCGGTGACGCGGTCGAAGCCGAACACGAAGCCCTGCTTGGTCAGCTGAATGACCGCGTCGACGTTGCGGCCATGGAGCTTGAGCGTTACCAGTGACGGCGGGGATGGTGGGTCGTAGTCCCACAGGCCATGGTGTACCAGCTGGAAGTGCCAGCGCCGTCGTCCGGTGGCTGCGTCCACGCAGACCAGTGAGTCGCCATAAAGACCTGCGCCGGGTCGGTTGCCGCCATAGAAGTCGTTGCTGGGCGTGCCGACAGGCAGGAACAACAGGCCGCGCTTGTCGTCCAGCGACATCGGGGTCCAGACGTTGGTGTGGCCGGTGTACCGGTTGGCGCCGTTGGTCCACGTCTCCGCGCCCGGCTCGCCATCCCGTGGCACCGTATGGAATGACCAGGTCAGCTTGCCGGTACGGGCGTCGTAAGCGCGAACGTCTCCCGGTGGGTCCTTGGGGTAGATCAGCCGGTCGGCGACGCCGTTGCCTACGATGACGAGGTTGCGGTACACCACCGGCGGCGACGTGTTGGTGTAGTGCTTCGGGTTGACGGGCCACTGCAGGCCAGTGAGCAGATTGACCACGCCATGCTCACCAAACCCTTCCACGGGCTGGCCGGTCTTCGCGTCGACCTCGATCAGGCGGTAGCGCGAGTTGATCAGGATGCGCAGCGCGTGGGTGCGCGCATCGCGCCAAGTCGCGATGCCACGATGGACGAACCCCATCCCGTTCGGCACTTGGCCATCATCGTATGCCCGCGGGTCGTACGACCACAGTTCCCGGCCTGAGGCCGGGTCGAGCGCGACGACGCGGTTGTACGGCGTGCTGAGGTACATCACGCCATCTACGACCAGTGGCGTTGCCTCGAAGATGCCGGGCGTCGTGCGATGTTCGGGCAGCGGTCCCTCGCCCGTCTTCCAGCTCCAGGCGAGCCTGAGCCCCGCGACGTTGCTGCGGTTGATGTCGGTGAGTGCCGAGTACTTCATGCCGCCGGGGTCGCCGCCATAGGTAGGCCAGTCGACTGCGGGGCTGGCGGCGTCGATCGGCGCCGCCCAAGCGACTAGCGCCGTTGCCAGCAGCAGACACAGTGCCGAAAGGTTGTCGCGAGCGTTCGAAGGCAGAGTTCGGGGCATGGGGTTCGACCTGCGTGGTATCCGACGGGAGTCTCGCCGCAATCCGGCGGCGCTGCAAATCACAGCCGTAGTGTGTGGCTTGCGGTCCAGTACCGCCATGGGCGGGCCAGCGATCGGCGCCGGTGGCGTGTATCCTGACGCGCTCATGTCCAGCTCTGCACCTCAGGATGGCTCGCACGTGCGGATCGGTCTGCTGTCGTCCACCTATGCACGCTTGCCGGCGCAGTTCCATGCCCATGTAACGCCCTCCCCAGTGGCCGTGCCGCAGCTGATTTGCGTCAACTACCCGCTGGCGGCTGATCTGGGCCTTGAGTTGGCGGAACTCGATACTGCTACGCTCGCGGCGCTCTTCGCCGGCAATCTCGTGCCGGACGGCGCGGAGCCAATCGCGAGCGCCTACGCCGGCCACCAATTCGGCAACTTTGTGCCGCAGCTAGGCGATGGACGCGCAATCCTGTTGGCAGAAACCGTCGATGCAGCGGGCGCTCGCTGGGACCTGCAACTGAAGGGTTCCGGCCCAACCCCGTTCTCGCGGGCCGGCGACGGACGCGCTGCGCTGGGGCCCGTGTTGCGGGAATACCTCGTCAGCGAAGCGATGCATGCGCTTGGCATACCGTCGACACGCGCGCTGGCAGCAGTCTCTACCGGCGAGCAGGTCATGCGCGAGGGGCCCTTGCCTGGCGCGGTGCTCGCCCGCGTAGCGGCCAGCCATATCCGTGTTGGTACCTTCGAGTTCCATGCGGCACGTGGCGATGACGCGGCGGTCAAACAACTCGCCGACTACGTGCTGGCGCGTCATTACCCAGCTCTACAGAACACAGCACAGCCGATCGTGGCGCTGCTTGAGGCGATCGTCGCCCGTCAGGCCAAGCTCATCGCGCGCTGGATGCAGGTGGGGTTCATTCACGGCGTGATGAACACCGACAACATGACCGTCTCAGGTGAGACGATCGACTTTGGGCCGTGTGCGTTCATGGATGCTTACCACCCCGCGACTGTCTACAGTGCGATAGACCGCGGTGGACGTTATGCGTACGCAAACCAGCCGCGCATCGGGATGTGGAATCTGGCGCGGCTCGCCGAGACGCTGATTCCGCACATCGATCCGGTCGCGGAGAAGGCGGTCGAGATTGCGACCGCCTCGCTGCTCGCTTTCCAGAGCCAGTACACCGCGAATTGGCTGGCTGGCATGCGGGCCAAGCTCGGCCTGCGTGGTGAGCAGCCCGACGATCCCACGCTCATCGAGTCCCTGCTCGAGGCGATGCACTCGAATGCCGCTGATTGGACTAATACGTTCCGCGCGCTGTGCGCTGCGGCAGAGGGCGATGATACGGCGGCGCGCGGGCAGTTCGCCGACCCCAGCGCATTCGATCACTGGGCTGTGGCATGGCGCGCCCGCCTCGCGCTGGAGGCCGCGCCAGGCGCCGTGGTTGGTGCAGGCATGCGCGCTGTGAATCCGACGATCATTCCGCGCAATCATCAGGTTGAGCGGGCGCTGCGCGCCGCGATCGACGGCAACGATTTCGAGCCGTTCGATCGGCTGCGCTCTGCGCTGGCCACGCCCTATTGCACCAGC
>CAIYLH010000029.1 GCA_903927005.1 uncultured Pseudomonadota bacterium | reverse complement strand
TTGCCGACCCCCTTTCGCGGAGCATGGGCGTGATTCTGCCGGATTTGCACGAGGAAGTGGGGCCACGGTGAAACGAAGGCGGCTTCGTCAGACCGATGGCGGCTGGCACGCCGTCAATCAAGAAACAGCCGCCACCGAATTGGCCCCGTGGGAAGATTTGCGCGAAGTCGGTCATAGCGAACTCGGGGCCGGATTAGCCAATCTTCGTCGATGACGATCGCGAAGGCGTGAAGGCCATATAAATCAATGACCTAATGTCTCTGACGGGCACCGCCCATCGCCGGAGCCACTGCCCAGGGCGGCTTTTTGGTGCTCGCAATCCTTACGAAGAGTAAGATTCCTTTCTCATGGAGTGTGAGCGAGGGAGGCAGCGTGGCTACCGCGACGATCACGAGCAAAGGCCAGATCACTTTACCGAAGTCCGTTCGCACCAAGCTCAGGCTGGAAGCCGGACACCGGTTGGAGTTTATCGAGACCGATGCCGGCTTTCTTGTCAAGCCGGCGACTCGGGATATTCGTGCGCTGAAGGGCATTTTGCCGAAGCCGCGGCGTCCGGTGACGATTGAGGCGATTAACCGGGCGCTGACCCGGATGGGTCGGGTACGGTGATTGGCCTCGACACGAACGTTGTCGTCCGCTACCTCGCCCAGGATGATGTGCGCCAGGCGGCGGCAGCGACGCGGCTGATCGAAGGATCCTTGTCGGCCGAAGAACGGGGCTTTGTGTCGCTGGTCACCCTTGCCGAGGTGGTGTGGGTGATGTCCTCGAACTACCGCGCTGCGCGGGGGGCGATTGCCGACATCGTCGAGGGACTGCTGACCGCACCGCAACTGACGATCGAGAGGGCGGACGTCATCTGGCGGGCCCTGCGGGCGTATCGGGAATCGAAGGCGGATTTCAGTGACGCGGTGATTGTGGAACTCGGCCGGGAGGCCGGCTGCACCAAGACGGTCACGTTTGACCGACACGCTGCAGCACACCCGGGCTTTGAGGCGCTGCGCTGACGGTAGCCTGACCTCCGGCACCGGTATCATCGACGCCCTCTGGGACGGCGCGAGGATGGTGTGATGCGATCCGACACGGGCGACGGACCGGGCATTGCGCGACTGCTCTATCCGGAACTCCCGGATCCTGTGACACGCGAGGATCTGCAGCGGCTGTTTCGGCCGAGCTACGACGAGTGCCGATGGGCGCCGACGGTTGCCCGTACCCCTGCCTCTCAGGTCGCGCTGCTGGTGCAGCTCAAGACATTTCAGTTCGTCGGCCGATTTCTGCGAGTCGACGAGATTCCGTCATTGATTGTCGAGTACGTCGCGAACCGTCTCGGCGTCGAGGGCGACACGCGTCTGATGTCGTCGGACAGCACTCTCTACCGGCATCGTACGGCGGTCCTCCGTCGCCTCGGGGTGACCGCGTGGGGTGCGGCGGCACGAAAACTCGCGCGCCAAACGATGACCATGATCGCCGAAGCACGGACGAGTCCCGCGGAATTGATCAACGCGGCCGTCGATGCCTTGGTTCGGGGTCGCTTCGAGCTGCCGAGCCTCGACGCGTTTCGTCGCCTTGCATCGACCGTCCACCGCCAGGTGAACACGACCCAGTGGCAGCGCATTGGCTCGCGTCTCGATGAGGAGCAGCGCGCGGCGCTGGAGGCGCTGCTCACCGTTGACCCTACGACGCAGGAGTCGCCGTTCGCCGTGCTGTGCCGGCCCCCCGGGCGCGCCTCGCGCAAGAACCTGAACGCCCTGATTGAACGGTACAAGTGGCTGGCTGGGCTGCCGGATCCAACGGACCCGTTGCAGCCGGTCGCCGACGCGAAGGTGCTGCAATGGGCGAACGAGGCGAGGCGGCTCAAGGCGCCGGAGCTGCGCGAGTATTCCGGGCCGCGTCGTCAGGCGCTGCTGCTCGCGATGATCCGGCACGCCCGCGGCCAGGTTCTCGATGACCTGACGCAGATGCTGCTCAAGCTCGTGCGCAAGATCGAATGGCGAAGCGAGCAGCGCCTGGACGAGTGGTATCGCGGCCGGCGAAACGAGACCGACACACTCATTCGGGCGTTTCACGATTCGTTGATCATTCACGGAGCGCCTGGGGACCCGGCTCAGACGCTCGCGCGACTCGAGGCACTCTATGCCGCCGAGGGCGGTCGGGAGCGACTCACGCAGCAGTGTGCCAATCATCTGCGTCACGAGAAGCAGAACTGGCGGCCGTTCGCTCGAGCGGCTTTTGTGCCGGTTCGGGCGCCGCTTTTGCGGGTGGCCGATCTGCTGCCATTGCAAGGGACGCCAGCGACCGGCGAACTGCTCGATCTCGTCATGGCCGTGACCGGGGATGAGCCGCCCTATTGCGATTACATCTGCATCGACGGCGTCGCGCCTGACGCCTTGCCGCGGGAGTGGCGGGGGCTCGTGCACGATGGCAAGGATGACGCTCAGCTGTTCAATCGGCGGCAGCTGGAAGTCGTGGCCATGCTCGAGCTCGCCGCCGCCATCAGGGCCGGCGAGATGTTCGTCGTGGGATCGCTGAGCTACGACCGCTTCTGGGACCGGCTGCCGCCGGAGTCCGCGGATCCCGCGGCGATGGCGACGTACGCGGCATCCCAGGGGTGGGGCCCAGGCGCGGACGGGTTTGTGCGGGTGGTGAAGGAGTCACTGGTGAAGCAGGCCGGCTTCCTCAGGCATGCGATCACCGACGAGCGGGAGGGGTATCTGCGGTGCGGCAAGGACGGCCGTCCGATCATCACCCCGCCGCGTGCGATCCCGACGCCGGCGTCGGCCCTTGATCTCGAACGGCGACTGATGCAGCGTCTGCCGGAGCGCCAGGTGCTCGAAACGCTGGCCAACACCGAACACTGGACCGAGTGGAGCCGGCATTTCGGGCTGCCGTCGCGCCTCGGGCCGCAGATTAAGGACGCGGCCCATCGCTACGTGCTCACGACCTTCGCGTACGGCTGCGGTTTGGGTCCTACCCAGGCGGCCAGGCATCTGAATGGCACGGTCTCTGCCGACCAGCTGGCATTCGTCGACCGTCGCCATGTCGACATCGCGGACCTTCGCGCGGCGTCGGCCGATCTCATCAACCTCTATGCGAAGTTTGAGTTGCCCCGGCAATGGGGGACGGGCGAGTCGGCCTCGGCCGACGGCACGCACGTTGAGACCTACGAGGACAATCTGCTCGCCGAGCGCCATATCCGGTATGGCAAGACCGGCGGCATCGCGTACCGGCATATTGCGGACAACTACATTGCGCTCTTCAGCCGCTTCATCGCCTGCGGAACCTACGAGGCGACCTATATCCTCGATGCGCTGTTTCAGAACCTCTCCGACCTGCACCCCCGTCGCATTCACGCCGACACCCACGGCCAGTCCGCGGCCGTCTTCGGTCTCGCCTATCTTCTCGGCATCGAACTCATGCCTCGCATTCGTCGCTGGCGCAAACTAAAACTCTACCGGCCGGGCCACGATCACTGCCACGGCAGCCTCGACGCACTCTTCAGTGGCAGCGTGAACTGGGCGCTGATCGAGGAACACTACCCGATGTTCATGCAGCTCGCGCTCGCGATCCAGAGCGGCGTGCTCGCCCCGTCAGTGGTTCTCGCCCAGATCAACAGTTACAGCACGCGCAATCGCTTTGCGCTCGCGCTGCAGGAACTCGGCAAGGCGGTGCGCACGACGTTTCTGCTGCGTTGGATCATGGACGAGGAGCTGCGCCGGGCCGTGCACAAGGGCACGACCAAGATCGAGCGCCATCACCGATTCGCGAAGCACCTCAACTTCGGCGGCGAGGGCTACCTTCGCACCAACGATCCGGCGGACCAGGAAAAGGCCGTTGTCTACAATGAACTCGTGGCGAATGCGGTGGCGCTGCAGAACGTCGTTGATCAGACGCGCGCGTTGCATGCACTCAAGGCCGACGGCATTGCCGTGAACCACGCCGATCTTGCGTTTCTGAGTCCGTATGCCACCAGCCATCTGAAGCGCTTCGGTGAGTACCCGACGGACCTGCGACCGGAGCCCATTCCGGCGGAAATGGCGCTGCCCGCATGATCGGTCGGCGCGCAGACGTCGTCACGTCGGTGTGCCGCCAGGGCGTGTATGGCTGCAGACGGGGAGGCTCGTCGCCATGAAGGGAAACCGCCAAATTGCCGAAGCTATTGACCTTCGCGTTCGGCAGCTTGCGAAGACCGGCATCAGCGATCGGAACCTGGTCGACCAGATGGTGGGCTACATGGCCGACCTGCAGCGGCTGTGGTACTCGACGACGGATGATGAACTCGAAATCTTCTGCGACGACTACCCGGGTTTCCTGCGCTACGCGACGCTGATGGAGGACGTCTCTCGGGTCATGCGCGAGGGTGGCGGCGTGCCGGCCGAGATCCGGGCCCTTCCGCGTCTGACAGAGCCGCTGAAGGGCGACTACCAACGACTGCTGGCCGAGGGCGCGACGTTCGAGCGTGAGTTTCAGGAGGAGATGGACCGGATCCGCGCGCGACAGGCCGCGGGGATCGCGTGGCCGCTCAAACGGCCGGTCGTGCCGGCGAAGGCTATTCATGAGTGGAGCGAACGGGTGAGCGCGCTTCACGCCCGAATCCGGCTCTCGGAGCTGGCGCCCCCGGCGCAGGCGCTGCTGCTGCAAAGCCTCAGCGACCAGTTGCGTCGTCTCGATGCGTTGTTCGAGAACGACGTGCGCGATTGAGTCTCCCGGCTGACGGTTCGCGGCGGTGAGTCAGGGTTTTTCGTCCTGGGCCGCCTCGAGTAGGGTCGCGGCGCGGGTGTGCTGCACGGCGCCGGTCTGAAAATATCGCAAGGCGGTCTGGACGCTGCGATGGCCGGTGAGCGCCATGGCCTCGGCGAGCGGGATGTTTTGGCGTCCGGCCTCGGTCATGAACCCCGATCGCAGCGAGTGCGCCGAGAAGTCGGCGGAGAGCCCGGCGAGGTTTGCGCGTCGCTTGACGATGGCCCGGACGGCTTGCGGCTCGAGCGGCTCGGCGGCGACCGAGCCGCGGATCCGCCTGAAGATAGCGCCTTCGTTGACGCCGGACGCGACCAACCAGGCGGTGAGGGCTTCGGCGGCGATACCGGCGACGGGTTTGTCGATATTGGAGTTGGCGCCGGACTGATCGGACTTCGAGTGCGTGAGCCGATAGAGGTAGGTCTGGGCGTCGACGGCGATCAGCTGCTCCATGACGGCGCGGGTGACCTCGGAGCGGCGTCGGCCGCCGCTTGCCCAGGCGAACAACAGGAGCGCGCGGTCGCGGGTTCCGATCAGACCGTCGGTGCAGGTCGCGAGCATCGCCTGCAGCGGGTCCTTGGTGAGGGCTCGTTTTGGGGTCGACAGCGCTCCGCGCTGGGCGTGGGCGCGGCGCACCCGTCGCAGCAGCTCCTGGAGCGCGATGTCGCGGACGGGGTTTGGCTGTTCGGGGTTCCCTTGATTTTGCTGCCAAAAGTGCCGGTAGGATTTGCCGGTAATTTCAGCGGGCTGCCCGGGATTCCATAGGCCAGCCAAGGACTTGCTGATCGCGCTTTCTAGGGGGGTATGTTAGCCGACCCTTAAGGAG
>CAIYLH010000028.1 GCA_903927005.1 uncultured Pseudomonadota bacterium | reverse complement strand
CGGTGGACTCCACCGTAGAGCAGCAGGGCGGCGGTCGGACGGTATTCCAGCTGTAGCTTGCCTGCCCACAGCAGCTCGCTGGTGCGCGCGGCGTAGTTGGGCAGGAACGGCCCCAGCGGGGGGGCGCTGTTGAGTACGAGGCTGTCGTTGGTGTTGTAGTAGAAGCCGCTGCTGTAGTCGTAGCGCTTGCGCTCCTCGATCAGGCGCGCGCCGATCACCAGCGTCCAGTTTCGCGAGAGCTCGATGTCCGTCTGGCCGAAGCCTGACAGCGAGTGCGTCAGCAGGCGTGCGGCGAATGCGCCTTCCAGCGACGGCGTACCGACTGGCTCGCCGAAAATGCGCACCTGACCCGTGCCATCGCCGGCTTCGTCCGCGAGCGCCTGGTTGTAGACGGTCCCTAGTTGCAGGTAATACAGACCGGCGACCCAGCGAGCGTGTGGTGTATCGCCCGCCAGGCGAATTTCCTGCGACAGGGTGTCGTTGTGGGAATTGGTCATCGCGACCAGTTGTGCTACCGGGCTTTCGTCGACGTCCTGCGCCTGGCGCTTGGTGAAGTGCATGGCATGCGAGACGGCAGTCAGCGTGGCAGAACCCAGCGGGGCGGTCAGCGTCGCGGTCAGACCTTCGGTGCGGTACTGGTTCGAGTCGAGCCGCGCATAGTCCTCCGAGACGTGCAACGTGTGTGGATCCGGTGACTGGTAACCGAAGAAATCACCACCCGCGGATGGCCGCCGGCCACCGCTGCAGGCACCCGTGGAACCGACGATGGCGTGGCAGCCAAGCGGGTTGTCGCCGGCCAGCACCGCATCGTACTGGGCACCGCTGTCGGTCAGCACGGCGGTGGTCGCCACCTGCTGCCAGTTGGCAGAGGAGACGAGCTTGTCGGCGGCGTAGAGGGCGAGCAGCAGGTGGCTGCCTTGCGGTAGATCGAAGGCCAGCTGGCCACGAATGGCTTTCTGGTTGTCGTTCCACAGTCCGCTTGCGCCACTCGCTGAGCCGACCATGCCGGGCTGCTGGCCGAGCGGGAAGTCGTTGCGCAGGATCGGATCGTGGTGGTTGTAGAGGATAGACAGGCGGCCGTTGACGGTCGCACTGAGTGCGCCGCTGGCGGCCGCTTCGACGCGCAGCTGATTGAAGGATCCGAGCGTGAGGTCGGCGTAGGCGTGCTCCTCGGCGCTTGGCTTGCGGGTAATGAAGTCGACCAGCCCGCCGGTCGCGTTTCGGCCGAACAACGTGCCCTGCGGGCCCTTGAGGATCTCGACATGATCCAGATCAAACAGGCCGAACATCTGCCCCTGCGAGAAGCCGACATAGCCTTCGTCGATGTAGACCGCGTTCGGTGCCTCGACGTGGTCGGAAAAGTCGTTCTGCGTGACCCCACGGATCGAGAACTGGGCGGATTGATTGCCGCTGCTGCCGGAGATCGAGACCCCGGGTATCAATGCGGCGATCTGCACGCTGTCGGACTTGCCCAGCGCGCCGAGTTGCTCGCCGGACAGTACGGTAAGTGCGATACCGACGTCCTGCTCGTGCTGAGTGCGTTTCTGTGCTGTGACCAGAGTGTCGTCGAGGTTCTCTGCCCGGGCGGTGAACGCGCCGGCGTACAGGACAATCGTGCCGAGTGCTGTCGTGAGGGTCGTGAGGGCAGAGGGCGGGCGGTAGCTCAAGGGTTCTCTCGTGGCAGCGCCATGCGGTGCAGCGCGGCTTGTTTGCAGGTGATGGGCGGTGAGCGTCGCCAGCGGCAGGCTCGAGTATGGCATCGTAGCGGCTCAGTTCGCGCTGCGCCTGCCGTGTTCGGAGTTGCGCGGGAACGCGGCCTGTATTAGGGAGTGGCATCGCGGTGAACCGTACTGTTTGGTTGCTCAGCTTGAGTCAGGCCTGTCTGGTCACGACCTTGAGTGTTGCGGTCACCGCCTTTCCTCTGATCAGCGTGTCGTTGGCGCCGCACGGTGGGCTCGCCTCGATCCCGCTTGCGCTGATGTTCCTGCTGTCGATGCTGGTGATGTTCCCGGCCGCGCGGATCGTTGTGCTCCACGGCCGCCGGCCACTCTTCATCGGTTCCGCTGCGCTCGGTGCGCTGGGCTGCCTGCTCGGCGCGAGCGCTGTGCATCTGCACCAGTACGGCCTGTTTCTGCTGGCCGCCGCGCTGCTGGGTGTCTATAACGGGATCGGTCAGGCGTATCGCTTCGCCGCCCTGGAAGTGGTCGCGCCGATGCAGCAGGGGCAGGCAATCTCGCTGACCCTGGCCGGTGGCATCCTCGCCGCAATCGCAGGCCCGAACCTGGCACGTACCACGCGCGATCTGGGCGGTGACCCGTTTGTCGTGACGTTCCTGGTGCTTGCGGTACTTGCCGTTTGCAGCGTGGGGCTGGCGATGGCGATGCGCTGTGCAGCGCTCCCCCCCGTGGATGCTGCGCTCCCGCGGCGATCGCTGCGCACGTTGATGGCTCAGTCTGGCGCCCGAGTGGCGCTGGGCGCTGCGCTGGTTGCATGGACGGTCATGACGCTGCTGATGACCGCGACGCCGATGGCCATGACTGCGCACGGTCACTCGTTCTCGCACACCGCGATGACGATGCAGTGGCACATGTTGGCGATGTTCCTGCCGTCGCTGGTCAGTGGTCGTGGTGTGCGTCGCTTTGGTGCGGTGCCGATGCTCGCCGCTGGCGCCGTCGTCGGTCTTGCCTGTCTGGCTGTCAGTCACCTCGGGGAGTCGCTGCTGGTGTTCCAGGCCGGTCTCGTGCTGCTGGGCATCGCCTGGAACTTCCTCTACGTCGCAAGCACGGCGCTGCTGTCGGCAAGTCATCAGCCAGAAGAGAAGGTCGCGGTGCAGGGGCTTAATGACGGCTTGTCGATGGGCTGCGTGACCGCTGCGGCGTTCACCTCCAGCCTGTTACTTGCCGCTGTCGGCTGGGTGGGCAGCAACCAGTTGATGGCGCTGCCGCTCGTCGCCGTGTTGGTTGCCAGTGTCTGGCTATGGCAGCGAGACCTGGCAAGGGCACGTCTGGAGGCGCTCGCCGGCTAAAGGGAATCTCGCCGCCGGAGTGCGCTGTGTCGCTGAAGCCTGACGAGCCCTGCCGTGCGGGTGCCGCTGTTCAGCCGATGCGACGGATGCCTGGCACCGCATCGAAGCCGCGATCGAAACTCAGGATGGTGCCTATCCCATGCTGTTCCATGACGGCGTCGCAAGCGTGCTTGTGGCGAGCGGGCGGTTGCCAGTCGCAGCGGGCGGCGCGAGCGCCTTGCAAGTGCCCAAATTGAGCTGTGACGTGCTGCTTAACTTTCGGGAACATCAGCCTGGAGCGGAGATCCCCGGTTAGCTCTAATCAGGCGTGGCAACTTGCATAGTGTTTTTGATTTTAATATAGTTTATATACTATAAGTAGCAGGAAAGCTCCATGCAGCCCCCCGACGTCGCCACCATTCAAGCCTTGCGCCGCGATCTCGCCCTGCAGATTGCCCGCTTCGTTGCACGCAGCGGGCTTAGTCAGGTCGCGGCAGCCCGGTCTCTGGACGTTCCGCAGCCCACGCTCAGCAAGATAGCCAACGGGAAGGTTGCTGATCTGTCGCTGGAGTTGCTGATCCGGGTCGCGGTGCGCGCGAAGCTTCCGCTGGTCATGCAAACAGGCAAGGATCCGAGCGAAGCGGGCGTGTTCGTGTCGGGGCCGGCATTGCACGAACAAGCGCAACGGTCCCGACTTGCTGAACGGGCCCGCGAGGAGTTGGACGCGAGCTTGCAGAGTCTGACGCCCGAGCAGCGCCTTGACGCCCAGTTGCTGCACAGTGAGCTGCTGGCGGAGCTGCAGCTGGCTGGGCAGGATGCCCGCGCCGCGGTAGCGATCCGTCAGTACAGGCAAAGCCGGTGAAGGCGCGGCGCCCCGGCCAGTCCGCGCTGCTGCTACTGGATGTCGCACACGTGTTGGTGCAGGACGGGGTCGAATATGCGGTCGTCGGAGCGATGGCCGCCGCCGTTCATGGCGCCATACGTG
>CAIYLH010000027.1 GCA_903927005.1 uncultured Pseudomonadota bacterium | reverse complement strand
TACGTATTCACGAATTTCGAAGCCTCAAGCCACGGAGAGGACTCGCGGCGCAACTTGAAACGCAGCGTGCGGGTCACTGTCGGGACTGGAGTCTTGGGCATTGGCGCGATTTCACTGGCGCCACCTGCTGCGGCGTACGCGAGAAATTGCCCAGTTCGTACAGATATCGCGCGATCCACTGCAGCCCGGCAACGAGCGCGGCATGAGCGCAAAACACTGGGCCGCAGCTCCTTGCGCTGGCGCAACTGTCGCAGCGGGGTCAGCGCGTCCCTGCGCTTCCGTGCTTGGCCACAATAACCAGCGGCCCGTGCGCCGGAATATCCGCGACAGCGCCGGCGGCCTCGAAGCGGACCTTCAGCATATCCAAGGCGTGCGCCGCAAATTCCGCCGGCGAAAGATCCTGCGACAGGCTCGCATAGCCTTGCTCAAGCCGCCGTAACCACAGTACATGCTCAAGCGGTGGCGCAATAATTGTGGCCACGGCGGGCGGGACGAATCGCGAGAGAAAAGGTTCAAAGCGGAAGGCTGAAGATGCACGGGGCATGGCGACTCCTTCGTTTTGTCCTCAGATGCAATCGAACTTCGATGTCACTACTTTTAAGGAACGGCGCACCTCGCATGAAGAGTCATCGCACACCGGACTGGAGCTAAGCGCCAACGTGCGAACGCGAAACGGATCGGCCTAACCGCACCAACGCCGCGCGGCCACCAAGAGCGCGCGCCCCGGCGCCCTGCGACGACGCGCGACGGTCGCGCGCACATCGACCAGATTGCCGACGAACTCGCGCGTCGAGCTCTCCCACCGATACTCGAGTGCCTGCGCTCTGCAGGTGGCCCGATCGAGCAGAAGCGCCGCCTCGACCGCATCTGCCAGATTCGCACGCAGACACCCCGTCTGGCCTTCACGCACCACGTCGATGGGCCCGGTGACCGGATAGGCGGCCACCGGCAGTCCGCTTGCCATAGCCTCAAGCATCACCAGACCAAACGTATCGGTACGGCTAGGAAACACGAAGCAGTCGGCCTCACGTAGCAACTGCGCAAGATCCTCGCCGTACCTGAAACCCAGGAACTTCACCTGCGGATAACGGGCACTCAGCTCAGCTAGCTGCGGCCCGCCACCCACGATGATCTTTGTGGCGGCAACGGGCACGCGGCAGAAGTCCTCGACACTTTTCTCGACCGCCACACGACCGACGTAGATCAGCACCGGCTGCTGCCGCGCCTGACGAACGACGTCACTGGGGCGGAACAAGTCGGTATCGACACCACGCGACCATGGCACCAGATGCTTGAATCCGTAGCGTCGCAGTTCAGAGCGCACCTGTTGGGTATTGACCATGGTCCGGGTAGCGCGCCCATGAAAGGCTCGTAACGCGGCATAGGTCAGCGCCTCCGGCAGGGGATAGCGCGCACGCAGGTACTGCGGAAACTGGGTGTGGTAAGACGAGGTGAAACACAAGCCGCGACGGATCGCGGCCTGTCGCGCAGCGAGCCCCAACGGCCCCTCGGTCACTATGTGCATAGCGTCCGGACGAAACTCCTCGAGCCACTCCCCTATCCGCCGCCCCTGAAAGAGGGCAAGCCTAATCTCCGGATAGGTTGGACAGGCAATCGTCGGCAGCCCTTCCGGCGTCATCAGCGAGACGTCGTGACCGAACGCACGCAGACACTCGACGGTCCGCGCCAGTGTGGTCACGACGCCGTTGGTCTGCGGCCGCCAGGCGTCGCTGACGATGCCAATCCTCACGACCGTGCCATCAGGCAGCCGCGTCCAGCTGCACCGGCAGCAAAACGGCCGGGCGTGGCTCGGCCTCAATCTCCAGCCGCGCGCTACCGGTGTAGTACATCAGCCCCAGGCGGCCGTTGCGGTCCTCAATCAGTGCAGAGCAGTGCTCAACCCAGTCGCCGTCGTTGCAGTAGCGCACGCCGTCGACGTCGCGGATGCCTGGGCGGTGGATGTGGCCGCAGATGACCCCGTCGAGGCCGTGACGGCTGGCGGCGTGGGCCGCGGCGTACTCGAAGCGCTCGATGTATCGGCGCGCATCCGGCACCTGCTCCTTGATCCAGGTCGCGAGCGACCAGTGGCCATAGCCGAAGCGGTGCCGTATGGCCTGCACACCGCGGCCTGCCCAGAGAATGAAGTCGTAGAGCTGCTCGCCGATGTTCTTGAGCCAACCGGCGAACTTGACCGCGCCGTCGAACTCATCGCCATGAAGCACGAGGTAGCGACGACCGTCGGCCGTTTCATGAATGAAATCGCGCCGAATCTCGATCCCTTCGATCTGCGCACCACACAGCTCGCGAAAGCCCTCGTCGTGATTCCCGGGAACGTAGATCACGCGCGTACCTGTGCGAGCCAGCCCCAGGATGGCGTGCAGCACCTGCTGGTGTGCAGGCGGCCAGTACATGCTGCGCTTTAAGCTCCACAGATCGACGATGTCGCCAACCAGTACCAATTGCTCGGCATCCAGCTGATTGAGGAAGGCCAGCAGGTACTCCGCCTGACAACCGCGGAATCCCAGATGAACATCGGAAATGAAAACCGTACGGACACGTGGCATTGCGGGCGTTGCCGAGCTCATACCATCCTCACTGCAGCCAGGTTGCGTCACTGTCGGCTCCGCCGGTGACGCCGACATTGCAGTCTGACTACAGGTTTCTTACGGTCGGTGAAATTCCGCGGCGCTAGCGGCTTTCCGACGCCGGCGGAGCGACAGCTCCGTCGTCAGCATCAAACGGCAGCGGCGGCGGCGCGCGCGAGAACTCGCCGCGCTGGAAAATGACAACTGAAAGTGCTGCCCCGTCCGTCTTCGCTCTCCACCTGCAAGGTCGCGTTGTGACGCTGCAGCGCATGCTTGACGATCGACAAACCCAGGCCCGAGCCACCGGTATTGCGAGAGCGACCCGGATCGACGCGATAGAAGCGTTCGGTAATCCGCGGCAGATGCTCGCGCGCGATGCCCACGCCGGTATCGGAGACCGAGAAATGGCCACCGCTGGCGTCCGCCCACCAGCGGATGTCTACCCGACCGTCCGGCGGCGTGTACTTGACGGCATTAGTGATCAGGTTGGAGAAAATCGAATGCAGCTCTTGCTCGGAGCCGAGCAAGAGGTTGTTCGACTCGACCTTCAGCGAGACCTCGCGCGGCCGTTCGGTTTGCGCCATCGCCTCGCGACGCAGCAGCGAGAGCATACCCCCGACATCAACCGCATCCTCGCCGGCTTCCGCGCCGGACGCCTCGAGGCGCGACAGCTCGATGAGATCGTCAACCACTGCACGCATACGATCGGCCTGTCGACGCATCTCCTCCAGCGGCGCGCGCCAACTTGGATCGAGACCATGATCGTCCGCCAGCGTGTCCACGTAGCCGGCGATCACCGTCAGGGGCGAGCGCAACTCATGGGACGCATTGGCCACGAAGTCCTTGCGCATTGCCTCGAGCCTGATCTCGCGCGTGACGTCGCGGACGATCAGCAAGCGCTGCCCGGCGCCGTACGCAATCAGGTGCAGCGCCAGATGGACCTCGCTATCGAACACGGCCCGCACGACAACCGGCATCGCGTAGTCGCCGCGATCGAGATAGCGGACAAAGTCCGGCTGGCGGATCAGGTTCTCGATTCGCTGCCCAAAGTCGACCTTGCGGCGCAGTGCGAGCAGGCGGGCAGCGTTACGGTTGAACCACTGAATCTCGCGCTCAGGTCCGAGCACCACGATGCCGTCGGGCACCGCGGTCGTCATCCGACGGAACTCGCGAAACACCTGGACGATGCGCTGCTTGTGGTACTGCTTGCGCCGGTAAATGCGCATGACCAGCGCGACGACGTCGCCCCAGACGCCGTGGAAATCCGGCGGCTCCTGCGTACGGCGGTGCTTCAGCCACCGCTCGAGCTGGTGGAGCCGCATGAAGTTGAGGACCAGGTAGCCGGCCAATACGGTAATAACGCTGAGCTCTAGGTATCCGGTGAGCCAGCCCAGCAGCGCAGCGGCGAGCAGTACACCGACCAGCCGGGCGAGTGCGAATGACCAGGCGGAAGCTGCCATGAACGGGGCGGGATCCTTTACAAAGGGCGCGTCGAGAACCGATAGCCGGCGCCACGCACGGTCTGGATGTAGGAATCGACGTTGAAGTCCTCGAGCGCCTTGCGAAGGCGCCGAATGTGCACGTCGACCGTGCGCTCTTCAACGTATACGTTACCGCCCCAGACCCGATCGAGCAATTGGCTGCGGCTGTAGACGCGCTCCGGATGGGTCATGAAGAACGATAGCAGGCGATATTCAGTCGGTCCGAGCGGCACGGTCGCCTCGCCACAGGTGACTCGGTGGCCGGCACCGTCCAACTGCAGCACACCGGCGGAAACCACCTCGTCCGACGACGCCGGCGACGAGCGACGCAGCACGGCGTTGATGCGGGCGAGCAGCTCGCGCGGCGAAAATGGCTTGGTGATGTAATCGTCAGCGCCGCCTTCCAGGCCACTGACCTTGTCCTGCTCCTCGGCACGCGCCGTCAGCATGATCACTGGCACCTCACGGGTGTCCTTGTCCTTCTTAAGGGAGCGCGTCAGCTCCAGCCCACTCATGTCGGGCAGCATCCAGTCGACCAGTATGAGATCCGGTCGAGCATCGGCGATCTGGGCCCGTGCCGCACGGGTGTCTTCGGCCTCAGCGACCTCGAAACCAGCTCGGCGCAGGCCAAATGCGATCATGTCCCGGATCGGGCGTTCGTCTTCAACGATCAGGATCCGCCGGGCGGTCATGTTTCAGCCGTAGGGTGGTAAGTGACCCTATTATTACAAGCTAGAATTGTGACAAGACGGTGACTTCAGCAGCTAAAACACCCCAAGTCAACGAGTCGTCATATTCCAGGCGAGCGAGTTGAACGGGTGGCGACGTCATCCCGCAGGTAGACGGGCTGCCCCTCCTCGGCCGCCACAACCCGGCCGGCGACGAATTCCAATGCGGCGAGCCGGGCAATCTCATGGGCGCGCGGCAGCAGCGAGGGATACGTGGCAACCAATCGGGGACCCAGTGCCGGCGCCATCGACACGTGGGCGGAGAACCCGTGGCCAGCACCAACGGCCGCCTCACCGCCATCAAGCCCCTCAAGCGTCACAAGCTCAGGCCGCAGCAACCGCTCGGACAACAGATCAACCCCACCATCCACTCGCCCGCGAACGACTGCGGCGTACACCTCACCCATCCGCGCGTCGAGGCAGGCCAGCGCCGCGGTCGCGGCATGGCCCTCAGTGCGCGCCTGCAACAGGGCCTGAAAGCCCAGCGCGGCGAGGTCGGAGACCGGAATCAGCGGCAGGCCCGCACCGAACGCCAGTCCCTGCGCGACGCTGACGGCAATACGCACGCCGGTGAAGGCACCGGGGCCACGGCCGAACGCGATCGCGTCGAGCGAGGCGAGGCTCCAGCCAGCGCCCGCCAGCATTTCGTCCACCATCGGCAGCAGCCGTTCGGCATGACCGCGACCGATCACCTCGAAGCGACCGTCAACCTCGCCGTCATGCAGCAGCGCGACGCTCAGTGCCTCGGTGGCAGTGTCGATCGCAAGCAATTTCATGGAATGTCCAGCGGCACGAGCGTGCCCAGATGATGCCGCAGAAAGGCCACCGCTTCATCGGCAGTCTCAACCCGCGTCATCGGCGGCAGACTGGCGAGGAAGGAGCGGCCGTAGCCACGCGTACGCAACCTGGGGTCGGCAATCATCACGACGCCGAAGTCGGTCGGGTCACGGATGAGCCGACCGACGCCCTGCTTCAGCGCCAGCACCGCCTGCGGGATCTGGTGTTCGCTAAAGCCGTTGCGACCCGCGCGCTTGAGGCCTTCCAGCCGCGCCTTCAGCAACGGGTCCTCCGGCGAGGCGAAGGGCAGCTTGTCGATCACCACGATCGACAGCGCCGGGCCACGCACGTCCACGCCTTCCCAGAAACTGCTGGTACCCAGCAGGACGGCATTGCCAAGCTCACGGAACCGCCGCAGCAACGTATCGCGCGGCATATCGCCCTGCACCAGCAGCGGAAACTGATCGCCCTCCGTCATGCTCTCGCGCAACAGTCTTGCCGCTTCACCCAGCGCACGGTGACTGGTGAACAGCATGAACGCGCGACCACCGGCCGCCTGCAATAGCGGCAGCGCCGCCTCGACGACCGCGCGCGTATGGTCGCGATCGGATGGATCAGGCATGCCCTTGGGCAGGTACAGGCGCGCTTGGGTAGCATAATCGAACGGACTGGAGATCTGCAGGGTGCGCGCGTCCTCGGCCCCCACTCGGCGTGTGTAGTGCTCGAACTGCGTGCCGACCGCGAGCGTGGCGGAGGTGTAGATCCACGCGCATGGCCGTGCATCGACCTGCGTGCGCAAGCGTTCAGCCACTTCGAACGGCGTGAACTCCAGCGTAAAGCTGCGGGCGCTTGCCTCCGCCCACTGCAAGCCCTTCGCTTCGTCGGCACCCAGAATCTCGCGCAGCCTGACGGAAGCCTCGGCGGCACGCCGGCCGCATTGCCGCACCGCGGCTACCTCCAGCGCCGGCTCGTCAAAACGTGCAGCGAAGGCCTCCAGCGCCGTCGCCAGATCCGCTGCGCCTTCGAGTGCCGCGTCAGGCATGCGCGGCCAGTCAATGCGCTCGCCCAAACCGGAGAGCACGCGCTGCAACTGCGCGACCAACTGCTCGAACTGCTCCAGAGACTGGCGCGCCGCGCTGTCATACAGGCCGGCGCGAGTCAGCTCCAGCTGCGCGTCGCGGGCGAGCCCCAGCACGGCGCGCGAACCTAGCCGCGTCCCGAAAAACTGCGCGGCGACGTCCGGAAACTGATGCGCCTCGTCAAGAATGACCGCCTGCGCGCCGGGCAGCAGCTCGCCAAAGCCCTCCTCCCGCAGCGCCATGTCGGCCAGCAGCAAGTGATGATTGACGATCACCAGATCCGCCGCCTGCGCCTCGCGCCGGGCACGAACGACGTGGCACTGGCGAAACTCGGGACAGTCCTGGCCGAGACAGTTGTCGCGCGTGGAGGTGGCCGCCTGCCAGACCAGGTCGTTGTCCGGCACCGACTCAAGCTCGCTGATGTCACCAGCGACGGTGGACTCGGCCCACTTGGCGATACGGCCAAGCGCGCGCTGACGACTGCGCTCGAAGCCCGGCAGATCGGGTGACGCCAGCTCCAGCATCAGCCGATGGCGACACAGATAGTTGGCACGGCCCTTCAATAGCGCGATGCGGACCGGCCGCCCGAGTGCGCGACCCACCAGCGGCAAGTCGCGATGGAACAGCTGATCCTGAAGATTACGGGTACCGGTCGAGACGATCACCTTGACGCCCGAATAGAGCGCCGGGATCAGGTAGGCGAAGGTCTTACCGGTGCCGGTGCCCGCCTCGACGACCAGCCGCCCGCGCGTCTCCAGCGCCTCGGCAACCGCATCGGCCATGGCCAACTGCTCCGGGCGCGGCTGGAAGCCGGGCAATGCGCTCGCGAGCGCACTGCCAGCATCGAGCATCTGTCTCCAGTCAGCCATGACCCTGTCGCCTGCGGGGGATCGCGTCGGAATGGCCACCGGGAGGGGCCTGCGCGGGGCGCCATGATCGGTCGCGGCCTGCGCCGACGCAAGCGGCGCGAGCCAGTTGCCTAGCGGCGGTTGCCCGCGCGGAAGCCGTCAAGCAGCTCGCGCAGCGAGCCATCGTCCAGGTGGACGCGGAAGCGCAGGTACGCACCCTGCGCGGTGTAGCGCTCGCGCGAGAAATCACGGTCGCTGAAGCCGGCCGCGTTCCAGCCGACCGACACCCACAGCTGCCGGCCAAAACGGCGGCCAACGTCAATGCCGGCAGAGAACTGGCGGGTGTGAGTTGCGAGGCTGTCGAACGAGGTCAGCTGGGCGCCGACGTCCCAGCGAGCGTTGAGGTCGCGGCGCAGGTCGGCGCCGATCAGCACTGACGTGCCCGTGTACTGGTTGTCGAATAGCGTCTGGCGGCCGACGCGCAGGCCCAGCTGCAGGCCGATCTGGGTGGCGTGGTCGAGCTCAAGGTTCAGGTGAGAATTGTTGACCGCGCGCAGCGAGCGAACGCCGTTCTGCTCGTCGCGAATGAATTCGAGGCGGTCGAGCCCGATCAGGCGCGAGCCATCCGGCCGATACGCCCAGGACAGTCGCATGTCTTCGCTCAGGCTGCGGCCGGTCGCGGTGGTCGCGGCAATGTAATGCAGCGCGAGCGAGAACGCCTGCCCGGCACGCGAGTCGCGATAGCCGCCGAGGCTGCCAATGGAACGGCTCTCGGCGATGCCCGTGCGCCGTTCGAGACGCGATACCCAGGTCCAACCGGTAGCGCGATAGGTGGCGCCCAGGAAACCGGCGGTGAAGTCATTGGCCGGAGCAGTCGAGAACAGGGGGCCGGTGATCGGCGCCGCCGCACTGCCTTGCAGAGTCGACGCCCGCTCGATGCCGACGTCCAGCGACAGCCGCTCAGACGCACGCCAGCCTTGCGCAAGTCCCAGGTTCGAATACAGGCGCGTTCCGTTCTCGCCGCTGGACTGGTTCAGCGCCGTCTCCACCTGGCCACCCGACCACGGCTCCGCCTTGATGCCGACCCGCGCCAGCTCCGAGGAGCCTTGCGCGCCGTGACTGTGCTCGTAGCTGCTGAACAGCGTGTAACTGCGGCTAAACCTATAGTCAGCGCCGAGCCGGATGCGCTCCGGGTACTCGGCACTGCCGTTGTGACCGGCGAGCGACAACTCGCTGGCGGCCTTGAGCACGACGCGGCCGCCGAGCACGTCGCGCGCCAGGTTCGCGTAGATCTGCTCGCTACGGGCCTCCACCCCATCCCGGGCATCCACCACCGAGCGCAGGCCGAGGCCCACGATCCGCGGTCCGCTTTCATAGTGAGCTTCGGCTTCGCCCAGCGAGCGTTCCGCGTCGCGATCCAGTGCGCGCTGCTGGTAAGCCTGTGCCTTCAGGCTCCAATGATCGGCAATCTTGTCGCGGCCCTCGATGCCCACCTTGCGGGTCGCGGTCTCGGTCAGGGCCTGCTGGCCGAGGCCGAAGCCCGCCCCCTGCTCGCGCAGATAGGCACGCCCCTCCAGTCGCTCGCCGGTCGTGCTCAGTTCAAGCAGGTAGGCGCCCCCCTGCGCCGGGCGCGTCGGGTCGTCACTGCGACTACTAGCCGCCTCCGCACGCAATTGCGACACCTCACTCAGATGGGCGCGCAAGTCGACGCCGCCGAGCTTGCGATCGCCGCCACTGGCGCCTTCGCTGAGCAGCGTGACACCCCCTTCGAGGCGGCCGTCCAACGCCCTGAACGAGGCACGCGCACCGGCGGTCAGGTGCTCGCCGCCGTTGCCGCTGATCTCGTATTCGGCGACGACGTACACCGGGTTACCCGCTTCATCGCGACTGGGCACCGGGTGATTGAAGAACAACGTGCCGGCAACGTAGTCGATGTCGTAGTCGAGGTAGCGCGCAAGCGGCGTGCTACTGACGACGATCTCGGACCTGAAGCGATCCCTAACCTCGAGGCGAACCGTGTCACCACCCGGCACGAGGCCATGCGCCGACAGCCGGTACGGACCGGAAGTCCCATCACCGCCCAGCACGTCGCGACCGGCCTGCTCGGCCGTGCGGGCAGCGAAGGCGATGCCGCGCACGTGGTCACTAGCCGCCTCGATGCGAACGCCATTGAGCTTGCGGCTGTAGCGCGCAAGCTCGGTAACCGTAAGGCCCGTGTCAAAGTCGCCGAACAGCGCCACGAACTGCCGCCGCTCGAGCTTGACGTACAGCTTGCGCGTGCTTGGCGCGTCGTCGCGCATCTCGCTGCCATCGCCGTACAACGTGTAGTAACGATGCGGGTCGATCACGCCCTGCAGCTTGGTATCGAGCGGCGCGCGGGAGCGCTCCGAATCGTACGCCAGCGTCAGCAGGTAACTGCCCAGCACCTGCCCCTTGGCGAAGAAGGCGACCCGACCGTCCCGCTCGAAGCCTTCAGCGGGCGCGCCGGCCGGCAGTGGGGTGGCGTGTTCCGACAGCGCACGATAGCCGGTCGTCCCTGCAGCGAGCCCAACCAGGATGAAATCGCGCGCGGCAGGCTCGAGCCAGGCACGCAGTTCCTGTTCCTGGCGCTCACCAAAGCGCAGCCGCAGCACCGCGGTGCCGGCGCTGGAGGTCGGCTCGAGCTCGATCCGGGCGACACCGTCGGCGCCGACCTGGTAGACGTTGTCGCGTGGCTGCTGCGCAAGCAACGGGTTGTCCTTGAGCGCCTCGATCTCAGACCACGCTCGATACGGCGCTTCGAGCCTATACGTGCCCTGCATGCCGGGCCGCGCGAGGTGTCCGCTGCGATCGTATAGGCGCAACGCCACGATCGGGTGCGTGCGACCGTCTGCGACCAGCAGCGAACGCGCCGCATCGACCTCGGCGCGAACGGCGGGCCCGGCGTAGCGGATGCCGCGTTCGAACCTCGCCACCTGGCGACCCTGCGCGTCACGCAGCTCGATGACGACCTGGTTGTCGCCTTCGACGAGAGACACACCGCGCCAACGACTGACGGCGAAGGTGCGCTCGGCATTGTAGAGCGTGTGATCGCGGGTTACCGGCGGCACCGGCGCCCCATTGAGCGTAACGGCGAGCGTATCGCCCGGCGCGTGCTTGACCGCGATATGCATCGCCGGAATCGCAGGCGAGAAACCCTCGCTCGGCAGCAGCAGTTCACGGCCCGCGCTGAGGGTATCGAGCCTGGGCAGTTGCTCGAGCAAAATATTTTCGCCCTGCGCCACCGGCGCCGAAGACGGCGCTACGACCGCACCGCTCACAGGCACCACTACCGCCGGCAGCGACAACACGAAGTCCGCCCGGGCCAGACCACCGGCGCGCAGCTCGAGCAGCCGCGCGCTACCGTCGCCACGGCTTGCCAGCTCCGCGCAATCGACGATCTTGGCGCCACGCGGCAGCGTGGTCCGATCGAGCTGCACCACGTGGGCGCCACCGCGCAGGTCCTCGAGATGGAACCTTCCATCGCGATCGGAGACCGCCGTGCGTCCGTCCTCCAGATAGACCCGCACTCCTGCGACGCCCTTGACCGCCGCCTCGCAGCTGCCCGCAACGACGCGTCCGAGGATGAAGCCGCGATCGCGGAACAGGTCGCTGGTCACCTGGACGCTGGCCTCGGCGGTATTGGAACTGAGACCGGAAACCAGTGCAGTGGCGCGGTTGGTCGCAGGACCGGTACGCACGTTGGCGCCTAGGCGGACAACGTAGTGAAGCGTCTGGGTGGCGGCCACCGGCACGTCGCCCACCAGGAAACTCAATGTCTGGCCATGCGCATCGATGGCGGGGTCCGCGAGCAGCACCCGGCCGACGCCGTCGCCGAGGTGGGCGGAACCGGCCACGTAGCGAAAGCCCTCCGGCAGGCGATCGACGACGGTTGCGGCGTGGGCAATCTCGGCGCCGCTATTGCGCAGCGTTACCGTGTAACCCAGCGCATCGCCAATGGCGACTGTCGCCTGCGCCGCAGTCTTGGTCACGATGAGCGGACCCCCCACCGGATCCAGCGGCACATCGACCGCCGCCGCCGCGATCAGATCCACCGCGTACTCACGACCGAACGAGCCCTCTGCCAGCGTGTACGGCCCACCCGGCAGTGCAGGCAGCGTCGCAGGATCCGCCTGCGACGGGAAGTTGTAACCGGCCGGCGCCTGCACCAGCAGACGATAGCGACCGGTGTGGTCGACGAGCGGAAAGCGGTAGCCGCCGGCGGGATAGGTGTAGAGATTGCCGCCGGCGTCGCTGACAACCTCACCCGTCACGACCTGGCTGGGGTAGGCCGAGACGCCATCATCGCCATACACAACCGCCGGCCGGCCGGTGAGCGCATCGAGTAGCGACAGCCGCACGCCACTCACCGGCGCACCGGTCTGGGCGTTGAATACAAAACCCTGCGGATCCACCAGTGCGGAGGCGGACGAGGAGTCATTGTCGAAATCGTCGTCGTAGGTCGCATCCACCCGTGAGGCCCGGGCGACCTGCAGCATGCAGTCGCCGCCCACTGCAGCGGCGATCTCGGTGCGGATCGAGCCGGCAAACACGCCAGTGTTGATGCCGGTCTCCGTCAGCAGCACCTTTTCAACATCGCCTGTGGCGGCGGCGGTAAGCGTGACAGTGACCGTGTCCAGCGCGTTAGCGTCCAGATTCTGGTCATCGTCGGTCACGCGGATATAGATAGGCTCGCCGTCGCGGAAGACCGTGGTCTTGACGACATTGACGAGGGTTGCGGCAGCCTGCGGCGCAGCCTTCGCAGGCAAGACGGCTGCAGCGCTAGCGGTGGAGCGACAGGTGACGGGGCCGGCAACGAGTGCCTTGGCCGCGGCGGTGGGACTGGCAACGACCCGCAGCAGCGCTATCTCGGACAGACCGACTGACGCGTTAACCGTCGTCGTGACGGTGTTGCTGGCGCGCGTCTCGGTGACACCAACCACGCGACTGAAGCTCGCCTGGGCGGTATTGGAAATCTGGGTGCCGACGGGCGTCGGCACAGTCTGGGCGCGCAAGCCGGCGCTCCCCAGACCAAGAGTCAGGGTCAACAGCACGAACGCGGGGCCAAGCAGGCCCCGCGTCCGCGACTGTCCGCCGCAGGCGGCATTGAAGATCATGCGGCGGATCCGATGCCGATCAGTTGATCGTCACGCGGTACTTGACGACAGCCGTGTTATTGGCGCCCGTCGGGATGACAATCGGCGTCGCGGGATTCACGCTCAGCGCGCTGGCCGAGAATACGCAACCGTCGGTATTGGTATCGGTGCCCGCTTCCGCCGTGCAGTAACGCGTCGAGGCACCTACCGTGATGGTCACGTTCTGGTTGGTGTTGTAGACGTTCTGCGCCAGCGACAGCTCGGCCGCCATCGGATCGCTGAACGCAACGCCGTTTGCCGTCGTGGCACCGGTATTGACGATCGTCAACGTGTACTCAACCGTCGCGCCGGGAATGGCCTTCGGGTTGGTCGTGCCGTTGACCGGATCCGAGATCACCACCTCGGCCTTGGTCACGGTCAGCGTCGGTGCCGACACCGTATAACCACTGTCGGTGGTGCGCAGGCTGGTGGTCACGCCCGCCGTCGTCGAGGCGACCGCTGCAGCGACGACTACATCGACGGAACCTGCGGTATCCGCCGCGTTGGTCGCAGTCTCAAGGGTCGCACCGGCCGAGCCTGCCACGGCGGCCTTGGCCGTCAGACGGACGTTCGAACCGTCGGCGTTTCTGGCGGCCACCGGCAGATCGGCGACCACGAACACCCGCCGACCGGCGTCGGCGGCGAGGTTATCGGGGTTGCCCAACACCGCGGTACCGCTGCTGTACGCCGAGGTGGCGTCCGGCCCGTAGTAGACCTTCACGTTGGCCATGTCGATCGTATCGGTGTTCGTCGCACCGCCCGAGAACACGGTTCCGCCAACGAGGTTGGCGGCGCTGAGCGCGAAGCCTTCCTTGTCGTTGCCGGTATTGGTGACGAGGAACGTCGTCACCAGCAGCGTCTGACCAGGGGTGCCGCTGACCGCGGCGGTATCCACCGTCGTCAGCGTGAAGTTGACCAGACGGTCGACGACAAACGCGGTGTCTGCACCGAAAGAACTACCCACACCCGGCGTGCTATTGCCGGTGGGTGACGAATTGATGCTTGTCTGGCTGACGCCACCAACGCTATAGCTGACGACAGCGCGGTTGGTAATGCTCGTGCCGGCGGCCGTGCCGGTGGCGCCGGCAGGCAGCGCGGCGGCGGTCATGCCTAGCGCGAAACCGGTAAGGGCGAGAGTCTTCAATTTATTGCGAACCGACATCATTGCGGTACTCCTAGGGGAAAATTCTTTAAAGAAACAGTTAAATCAACTCGATCACTTAACTAGGGTCCGGTAGCGGGCAAAGGCCACCGCACCGGGTGTCAAAGAGTTCTTCAGCACGAAACGGATGTGGGTGTAGTCCTCCGCTCCGGCCGCGCGAACGCTGCCGTCGTGCTCATGGACTTCAAGCCCGGCGGCCGGCGCGAACGAACGTCCGCCGTCGATTGAAAACAGCAGCTCGGTGCCAGGACCAAACGCACTGCCCGGCTGATAGGTGGTGTGCTCCGGCACCGGGTTGGTGACGACGACATCGCTGGCCGCTTCGTGGCCGATGTTTTCGAACGTCACGGTGTAGATGACCTCGCGGCCCGGCAGCACACTCTTGGCCGGCGCGAGCACCGTGCTCTTGCTGCCATTGGCGGCAGTGACGATCTGCTCCTGCTCGGCAACGGTCTTGACGAGGATCGACCCCTGCGATGCCGCGTTAGCAGCGAAGCTCGCAAAGAGCAGGGAGATAATGGCGATGAGCTTTTTCATGGCAACCTCTGTTTTGAAATCAGTTAATAAGGACGGAGAAACGAACGTGATGGGTGGCACCCGCCGGCTGCTCGCCGAGGGACACCTGGATCTGGGTTGAAGCGCTGAGGAAGGCGCCGGCGTCGCCGTCGGCGGCATCGCTCAAGACGATGCCGTCGAGCTGCAGGCTCGCCGGGAGGTAATGGGTCGAGGCCGGAATTGGATCCACGACCACGAGGCTGTGCACGCCAGCGCGGCCTCGCACCTGCACGGCAATGTCGTAGTCGATGCGCGAACCGCTTTGGGGCACGCTGCCACCGGCAAGGTTCACAACCGTCGCGGACTTGAGCAAGGCCACGTCAACGCCGCTGATCAGCAGGTCGGCACCTGCCAACGCCGAGCCGCCGCTGAGGCCGGCAATGGCGTCGACGCCACCGCTGCCGGCGCCCGGGAACACCGTGCCGGGCGCCCCGCTCGCCTGACCGACGCGGGCTGACAACTCAAGGCGTCCGCGGGCCCCATCGGCAAGCCCAGCCGGCACATCGACCAGCGCGAGCACGACGACACTCGCGCCAGGGGCGAGCACCGGGTCGTTACCGCCCGGCGCATAGGCCTGATCGGCGCCGCTGAGCGTGCCGCTCGCATCGGCGTCCAGATAGAGGGCCGGCGGGTGCGGCAGCGCGTCGAAGACATTGCCGGCGACCGCGGTGGCAAGCTGCAGATGCAGAGTCTCTGCCGCGTTGCCAGTATTGACGACGCGAAACGCGACGCTGCGCGAGCTTTCAGCGGGCTGTACCGGGACGCTGGCCATCAACGCCCCGACCGCAACATCAATGAGCTGGTTGACGGTCAGCGACGGGGCATTGGACAGGACCGACACCGTTTGCGTGCCGATCACATACGTCACTTCGGCCGAGGCCTGAATCACGGTGCCGGCCGGTGTACTGCTGGCCGCTGTACTGGCGGCCGCGGCGACGGAGCCCAGAGCGCATAGCGCAAGCGCGGCGCCGACGCCCGCGCCAATGCGCCGGGTCGAACTAGCCTTTCGGGCGGCTTCATTGCCGCATACGCCTGTCTGCTTCACTTGCACCTCAAAACGCAGGCCGCACGGGGCCTTGGCTGTTGACCGATTCTTTCGATCAAAAACCACTTAAATTCAGTAAGTTAAAAGGTCTACCTAATGTCGCGTCAGAGGCGGTGGGCTTATCCGAGCCCGAAAGCTGCACTGCTCATCGAATATTAGGATTGACCATAAGCTGAGTGGATAATAGGTTGAATGCGTGGGGTTTCCGCGTGACCGGGGTCACAGCTAAGGGTTTGACCTAAGGATCCAGATCACAGTCCTAGCAGCAAACCCCTACGGGCCGTCCCTGATGGGCATGGGGGCCTGCCACTAGCTCGCAACGCCGCCGCGCGAGGCTCCCGGCAACGAACTTCATTGCGGCACTGCGGCAATTCGGCCTAAGACTCGTATAATCGGCCGACTCAGGACTACCGGATTAAAGAAGAGGCATATGGGCAAACCCTACGCGCGGACCTCCCACACTCCCTCCATCGCCCCAGAAGCGGTGGATCGCTGGGTCCATGAGGTTTGCGCTTTGACGGAACCCGACCGGGTGCACTGGTGCACCGGCTCCGACGCCGAAGCGGCGGAACTGACCGGCCAGCTGCTGGCCAAGGGGGAGTTCGAGCCACTCAACGAAGAGTCGTACCCGGGTTCGTACCTGTATCGCTCCAACCCGAACGACGTCGCCCGCGTCGAGCACCTCACTTTCGTCTGCACCCAGAGCGAGGCGGACGCCGGCCCGAACAACCACTGGATGGCGCCGGACGATGGCCATCGCAAGATAGACGCCCTCTTCCAGGGCGCGATGCGCGGTCGCACGCTCTATGTCGTGCCGTACTGCATGGGCCCGATCGACTCACCCTACTCCCGCTGCGGCATCGAGATCACCGACAGCGCCTACGTCGTGCTGAACATGCGCATCATGACGCGCATGGGAACGCCCGCCCTGGAGCGCATCGCCCGCGACGGCACGTTCGTGCGCGGCCTGCACTCGATCGGCGACCTGAACCCCGACCGCCGTTTCATCATGCATTTCCCCGAGGAGCTCGCGATCAAGAGCTTCGGCTCGGGCTACGGCGGCAACGCCTTGCTAGGCAAGAAGTGCCACGCGCTGCGCATCGCCAGCTGGCAGGCCCGCGACGAAGGCTGGCTGGCCGAGCACATGCTGCTGGTTGCCATCGAAAATCCGGCCGGCGAGACCCACTACGTCGCCGCGGCCTTCCCGTCGGCCTGCGGCAAGACCAATCTGGCGATGCTGATCCCGCCGGGCTCGATGCCCGGCTGGAAGGTGCGCACCATCGGCGACGACATCGCCTGGCTGCACCCGGGCGCCGATGGCCGCCTGTATGCGATCAACCCCGAGGCCGGCTACTTCGGCGTCGCGCCCGGCACCAACGCCAAGAGCAACCGCAACGCGTACGAATCGGTCAGCCGCGACACGATCTTCACCAACGTCGGCATGACGGCGGACCGCACTCCCTGGTGGGAAGGACTGGAGGGCAAGCCGGTCAGCGACTGGCAGGGCCGCCCCTACGATCCGAGCAACGGACCTGCCGCCCATCCGAACTCCCGCTTTACGGTCTCGGCCCGGCGCAACCCGGCCTGGGCCCCGGAATCTGAACTCGCGACCGGCGTGCCGATCTCGGCAATCATCTTCGGCGGCCGCCGCCGCACCCTCGCCCCGCTTGTGTACGAAGCGCGCAACTGGCGCCACGGCGTACTGATCGGTTCAGGCGTCGCTTCGGAGACCACGGCCGCCGCCACCGGCGCAGTCGGCGTGCTACGCCGCGACCCGATGGCGATGAAGCCGTTCTGCGGCTACAACTTCGGCGATTACTGGCAGCACTGGCTGTCCATTGGCGAGCGCCTGTCGCAACCGCCGCGGATCTTTCACGTCAACTGGTTCCGCCAGGACGAGGGCGGCAAGTTCCTCTGGCCGGGCTTTGGCGAAAACCTGCGGGTACTGCGCTGGATGCTCGACCGGGTTACTGGGCGCGCCGCGGCGCGCGAAACACCGATCGGCTACATGCCGGCACGTGAGGATCTGGCGCTGGACGGGCTGGAGCTCAGCGAGGCGACGACCCAGGCGCTGCTGGGTGTCGACACCCCCGCCTGGCGGTCGGAGTTCGCGCATCTGGCAGGGGAATTCGAGCAGTACGGACACCGCCTGCCCGAGGCGCTGCGCGCCGAGCTGCACGACGCCGTCCGGCGGCTAGGCTAAGCCGCCCGGGCTTTAGGCCCGGGGTTCCACCCACTGGCGGCCCGGCCGCCCGTGGAGGAAGCCGTTGATCCACGGCGCTTCCCCTGCCACCGCTCGCAACGCGCCGACGGCTTCACCGACTTCGCGGCGCCCGTCGAGTACCTCCCGATAGAGCGCGGCGACCGCGACCATGTCGAGCTCCTGCGGTGACAAGCGGAAGTGCGTAACACCCGCCTCGCGCAATAGCCCAAGCTCGCCCAGCAGCACGCCATTGCCGCGGGTCAGCGTCTGGGTGCCATTGACGGTGAGCAGCTCCAGCCCATCGATCGTCTCGGCCACGAGCCCCTCAGGGTCGACGCCACAGATGATCTGGCAATGATCCTTGGTCAGGTTGTTGGCGCGGGCGTGATAGCAGCGCATGGCCACCGACAGCGGCTGCCGGCCGAACACCTGATACTCGATCTGCGTGCTGCCGGCGGTGCCGGCGACGACACGCAGCGAAGTGATATTCATCTCGATCGGCAGCACGATGCGGACCGCGCCCTGCCCGACCACGACTTCGCGTGCGCCTTCATTGAACACGTTCACGTACGGTCCGACGACATGCGGCCGCCCGCCGAGCAACTGGATGCAGGCGACGTCGTTCGCCTCCAGCAGCAGCTCGCCGTCTACCCGCTCCCGGATCCGCTCGACCTCACGCGGCGTCGTCACCAGCGCAAGGGTCGATAGCACCACTTCCTTGCCCGCAGCGCGCAGGCGCGCAATCACCTCATCCTGAACCGCCTCGACCATCGGCTCGCGCTTGGAGCAGACGACCTCACCGACGTAGACGGTATCAACCGGGGCTTCATCGGCAATCCGAAAATAGAAGTCGCGTCGCCGGGACGCCGACCAGTGGAAAAGCAACGGGCCCAGCGTGAGCCGCGGCGCGTTCATCGCCAGCCCTTTTCGTAAGCACCGCGGGTTTCCCGACCGCCCTCGGTACTACCGTGCAGCGTACCCACGGGCGTCACGACGTCGCCGCGATCCAGGGCGTCGAGCGCACGCCTGAACGTGGCGACGACCTCAGCGACATAGGCGCGACTACGCTGCCGTCCTTCGATCTTCAGGGCCGTGACCCCGGCGCCCTTGAGCTCAGCCAGAATCGAAATCGCATTGAGGCCTATCGGCTCCTCGAACAGGTACGACGAACGACCGTGCGTGACGTAACGCCCCTTGCAGGGGGTCGGGTAAGCGGCCGCCTCGCCGCGCGCGAAGGAGTTGAGCGTGACGTCACCGAGCCGCGACAGCACCCGGCCACCGACTTCCGAATACGCCACGTGACTGGCCGGCGCACAGGCGCCCTCGCTGGTGGGCGACAGTCCCGTCAGGTACGACGACAGGAAGCAACGCCCCTCGGACATCGGGCCGACGCTGCCAAAGGCGAAAACTTCAGTCTCGATGCCGGTATCGGCGATCAACTCGGCGACTTCGTCGACCGCCAGCACGCGCGGCAGCACGACGCGACGAACACCGAACTGCTGCTGATAGAACTTGATCGATGGGGCGTTGGCCGCCGACGCCTGCACCGACAGATGCCGCCGCAGTTGCGGCTGCGCGCGCGTGGCATAGGCGAGTACGCCGAGGTCCGCGAGAATCACCGCATCAGCACCCGCCGCGGCGGCCTGATCTACCGCTCGGTGCCAGGGACCTTCGTCACCGGCACGCGGAAAGGTGTTGATCGCGACCAACACCTTGCAGTCGCGCGCGTGCGCGTAAGCCACGCCCTCGCACAACTCATCGAAATCAAAATTGAGACCCGGGTAATTCCGGGCGTTAGTGCAGTCACGGAAGCCGCAGTAAACCGTGTCCGCGCCACCATCGACTGCCGTGCGCAGCGCGGCCGGCGTGCCGGCAGGACAGACCAGCTCCATGTAGCGGATCGTCATGCGACTTTATCCGCTCGTCGCTTGAGGCGTGATTCGAGCGCGCCCAGGCGCGCCGTCAGTGCCGCAATCTCCTCGTGACAGCGCTCAAGCTCAGCCGACAGATCCTGAGAGTCGGCGCCCGGTGGATGCAGCGTGCGATGCATGGCAGCGAGGCGCGCGCCAGCACCATCGGCGAGCTGCTCAAGCCTGCGCGCCAGACGCTGCGCAGGCCGCGCGAGCGGCCCACACAGGGCCGCCAGTTCCCCGGCCAGCGACAGCTCCTCTCGATCGAGAACGTTGCGCAGACCCACGACAACCGCGGTATTGCCGGAGATGCGCAGGTCGCGTCGAAAGAACAGCGTATCACTGTCGATCCGGCCTTCGAGCAGGTCGACGAGGGTGGCGACCGATGCGGCCACCTCGGCATCCGCGCCGGTGGCGTCGCGAGCGAGAACCGTCAATGCGATCGGTTCGCGACCCAGGGTGATCGCAAACCGGTAAGGAAGATCGAAAGCCACGACGTGAACAACCGCAGGCTCGAGCCCGGCAAGGTTGCGCAGCAGCTTTGGATGGGATTTCTTCAGTCCACGTACGATCGCCGCCGCTAACGCCGCAAGCACGGGGCGCGGCAGAACCGTGGCGGCGCCACGCAGCAGTGCGAGGGGTTGCGGTGATTGAGCGTGCATGAATATCCGGTTTCTAAGGGACCGGGCGCCACGTTGGTGAACGGGCGAACACCCGTCTATAGGGGCTTACCTCGTGTACCGAATATTGGCGGCTGCAGCCCGCGACGTCGCTAAGCCATGGGGCGCGACGAGAGACGATAGAAGCTTTTGGGAGGAGCCGCGCGCAGGCTGCGCACGACCCACGCGAGGCCTGTCAGTCCTCGCAGATAAAACGAATCGCCAGCACCGAATCGCGCTCCGGTGCGCGCCCGAGGCCGATCAGGCCCTCGCCGGAGATCGGCACGCTATCGCGGCGCACAAACTGCTCCTGCCCCGTCGCCCCGTAGACGAAGGTGCCATTGGTCGATTGATCGACCAGCATGAAGCGCGCCTTGGTCGCCTCGATGCGCACGTGCAGACGTGAAATCAGGTTGCCCTTGACGATCAGGTCGTTCTCTTCTGCACGCCCGATCGTGATGTGCGTACGGTGCTCGTCCAGCACCAGCTCCTCGCCCTGGAAGCGCAGCCGCAGTCGGCGCGGGCGGTGCAGGTCGCGGTTACCCAACGCCAGCGTCGGCAGCATGCTGGTGACGTCCTCGGGCTGCCACAGCACCTCGTAAAGGGCCACCTCGTGGCTGCGACCCTTGAGCGTGGCGACGTCAATTTGACGGACGGCGGCCCGCCAGTCGCTGGACAGCCGCTCGACCATCGTCACGGTCGTCATGATCTGGCCAGCCTTCGCCTGGCTCGTCATCCGATTCGCGGTATGCACCGCCGCTCCGAACACGTCACGCTGCTCCATAACGACCGGGCCGAAGTGGCAGCCGATGCGAATCGCGACGTGGGTATTGCCGCTCTGCAGCGCCTCGTGGCTCACGATCGCCCGCTGCATGTCGCTGCCGGCGTTGATGGCCTGGTCCGCGGTCACGAACGTCGCCATCACCTCGTCGCCCATCGTCTTGATGACGGTGCCGCCGTGCGCCTCGGTGGCGGTACGCATGATATCGATGCAGATCCCGACCATTTCACGAGCCCGGGTATCGCCCAGCGCCTCGTAAAGCTGTGTAGAACCGACTACGTCGGCAAACAGGATCGCAAGCTCGGTATCCTTATTCATGGCTGCCTGAGATTATATACGACTTGTCATAAGATCCCGCCGTCCCTGATCGGCCGCCCGACCGCCAGCAGCCCGGACCTGCCTTCGGCCGCCGCCACGGCGGCCTCGAGCACCGCAAAACCGGCCTTCGCAGGCGGCCCAAGCTCGGAAATCACCCGCCTGAACGCCCGGGCCCCCGGCCGGTGGGCGTACAGCCCCAGCAGGTGCCGCGCGATCGAGTGCAGTCGTTCGCCACGGGCCAGGCGCCCCTCGACGTAGGGCCGCAGGGCCTCGACCACGTCCGCCGGTGCCGGCACCTCGTCGCGCGCCTCGGGCCAGGCCAGCCGGTCGAGCAAGCCGACAAAGCACGGGTTGTGGTACGCCTCGCGACCGATCATCACGCCATCGGTATGAGCCCAATGCTCGGTGGCGGCCTCGACCGTCTTGATGCCGCCGTTGATGACAATGGCCAGCTGCGGCCGCTCGGCCTTGAGCCGCCAGACGGTGTCGTAGCGCAGCGGCGGAATGTCGCGATTCTGCCGCGGCGTCAGGCCGCTCAGGATGGCCTTGCGGGCATGCACGACGAAGGTGTCGCAACCGGCCGCAGCAACCGTATCGATGAAGCGCAGCAGGAACTCGTAGCTGTCCTCATCGTCGATTCCGATACGGCACTTCACCGTCACCGGCACGGCCACCGCCGCAGCCATCGCCGCGACGCAGTCGGCGACCAACGCCGGCTGTGCCATCAGGCAGGCACCAAAAGTCGCGCTCTGCACCCTTTCGCTCGGGCAGCCGACATTGAGATTGATCTCGGCATAGCCCCACTCGGCGCCGATCTGCGCCGCGGCGGCCAGGGTGGCTGGATTGCAGCCGCCGAGCTGCAACGCGAGGGGCTTTTCGGCCGCGTCGAAGTCGAGCAGTTTGGCACGGTCACCGCGCACGATGGCATCGGCGACGATCATTTCGCTGTACAGCAGCGCACGCGGCGCGAGCAGGCGCACGAAGCGCCGGTAGTGACGGTCGCTCCAGTCCATCATGGGAGCGACGGACACTCGGCGGTCGATGGCGGCACTGCTTTTCTCGGCACAAATGCCCATTTTTGTAGCGTTTTCCACTTGCGGTGTTTCTGCGGTATTCCTGCGGATTCCGGGTAGTTTATCGGCAAAACAACCCAATACCTCACAACTATTCCGACACAAACGCTCGGACAAACCCAGCTCTCGCCGAACGCCACCACCACTGCATCTCCCGAATGGCCGACCCTGTCACATTGCGCGTAGTCGACATATGAGTCGATTACTCGTAATATCGATGCCTATGTGGAGTGACCGCCAAACCATCGAGATATTCCACCTGCTATTCCTGCGGGCGTTCGGCGCGCGCGTCGACAAAGCCCTCTTCGCCCTCAAAGGTGGGTGCAATCTGCGGTTCTTCCTCAAGAGCATCCGCTACTCGGAAGATATGGACCTCGACATCCACACGATGACCGTCGGTACGCTCCAGAACAACGTCAATCGTGTGCTCGAAGCGCCGTCTTTCGCGCTAGCTCTGCGAGCGCAGGGCATCGAAATAGCCAAGACGTCTCTGCCCAAGCAGACTGAAACAACACAGCGCTGGAAGCTGACCCTGCGCATCACCGAATCAGGTGCCGAGATGCCGACAAAGATCGAATTCTCGCGGCGCGGCCTGGACGGTGAGAAGGCGGTAGAACCCGTGGATGCAGGATTCATCCGGACGTACCGCCTTTATCCGGTGATCGTGCAGCACTATTCCGTGCACACGGCGTTCGCCCAGAAGGTTTCGGCTCTGGCGTTGCGCGAGCAGGTTCAATCGAGAGACGTGTTCGATCTGAAACTGCTGCTGGATGCAGGAGGGGCCGAGCAGCCGCTACCCGCGACAGCAGCCGCCAATCTGGCCGCCGCGATCAACAATGCGCTTGCTGTCGACTACGACGCGTTCGCCGGCCAGGTCTTCGCATTTCTGGAACCCGAGTACCAAGAGCACTACGGGAACCGAAAGGCTTGGGCCGACCTGCAGGAGCAGGTCGTCGATGGTCTGGAGGCCCTTGGGAAATGAACCAGATCGAAGCCCTGCAACGACTGCGAACGCTCACGACCCCGGTCGTTGAAACGCGTGACGTTGCCGCGCTGCTGGAGGTCTCGACCAGTAATGCGACCACGATCCTCAGGCGCCTCTCGGGGAAGGGGATGATCGTCCACCTCAGCCGCGGTCGATGGCTGGTGAACGAGAAGATCGACCGCTTTGCTTTGCCCGAACTGATTTTGGCGCCCTACCCGGCCTACATCTCTCTGCAATCGGCGTTGTTTCGCCATGGGCTGATCGAGCAGATTCCATCGGTCATCTATGCCGTCACGCCAGCGCGGCCCCGCCGCCTTCGGACTCCAATGGGCACCATCTCCTTCCATCGCATGCCGCCAGAGCTCTTCAAGGGCTTTGAGCTGTCGACCGCTTCCGACGCCAAAATCGCCACTCCCGAGAAAGCCCTATTCGACTTGCTGTATCTCGCACCTGGAAGGTCGCGCGTATTCTCGAAGCTGCCCGAACTGACAATTTCACACCGCTTCCAGTGGCAGCGGCTGAAGGAATACAACGATTTGGTGCAGTCATCTGGTCGGCAGGCGTTTATCGCCGAGCGCATCAGAATGTTGAGAACCCGATGATTGATTTCCAATACTACGGAAGCGCAGGGACGCGCTGACCCCGCTGCGACAGTTGCGCTAGCACAAGGAGCTGCGGCCAAGTGTTTAGGGCTCATGCCGCGCGCGTTGCCGGGCTTCAGTGGATCGCTCGATATCTGTACGAACTGGGCAATTTCT
>CAIYLH010000026.1 GCA_903927005.1 uncultured Pseudomonadota bacterium | reverse complement strand
GGCAGCAGCAGCGGCAGCAGTGGCGGACGAGGTCGCCCGGGCGGCCGTTGATTTGATGGTGCGCGCCTAGCGCGCTATCACTGGTGCAGGATCGCGGCCGTCCATGCGACGGCCAGAACGGTGGCGGTGGCGTAGCCACAAATCTGCTGTACCCGGCGCGACGGTATCCCGGCGCGTCGTAGCGGCAGTCCGGCCAGCAAACCGAAGCAAAAGCCCAGCGCGTGCGCTTCGATGTCGGTGCGCGCATCCCCCGTTCCCAACAGTGCGAGCAGTACCAGCGCGCCGACAAAGCTCGAGCCACGCAGGTACCAGCGTCCGCGTACGGTGCGGGTGGGCCAGTGCACGCTGCCGAGGATTCCCAGCGCAGCGAACACGGCGCCTGAAGCGCCCAGCGACTCGTGGCCGCGCGTCATCAACAACCCTTCCAGGCCGTTGCCGGCCACGGCCGCGGCGAAGGCGAGCAGCAGACCCACGCCGCTTCCGTAGACACGCGCGACGAGGCCGAGGCACAAGGCCCCGAACGCGAGGTTCGAGCCCAGATGGAGCACATCGGCGTGCAGGGTCAGCGCGGTGATCGGTCGCCACCAGTCGCCGTTGCGCAGCGACGCTCCGTCCAGAGTACCGGCATCAAACCAGGCGGCGTTTAGCAGCGACGTGGCGGCCGCTAGCGCGATGAACAGCTCTGCCCCTACGAAGCCTGCGACCGCGGTGAGTCCGCTGCCAGCGAGCCGGCGCGGCGGCTCGCTGGGCCGGGGCGAGTTTTCCTCCAGGTAACGGGCGAGGGCCTCGTGCGCCCGTGAGGCGTCGAGGTCATCGACCCAGAATGCGTAGCCGCCGCCATCGTGCAGCACGGCGAATCGAACCCCGACCGCCTCCAGCACGAGCGCGTAGGCGTCGCAGGTGGCGGGCGTGAGGGCCGCAGCGACCGCCGTCATCACCCGACCCGGCGGCAGGTTTGGACTATCGTCGGGCAAGTTCATCGGTAGGAATTCCGGTGGCGATGCTCCGACATGGGGCGGTCAGACCCCAAAAACAACCTCTGGTGGAGGGAAGCCCCGCGGTGGAAGCGGGGACGCTCCGCCCTAGGACTCGGCCGGAAATGCCACCGTGGGGGGGCCTTCGCGCAGCATCGCCGACCCCAGCTCCGCCAGTGAACGGCAGCCTAGCTGCCCCAGCACCCGGTCGAGTTCGCTCGCCAGGATCGCGATCGCGTGGCTTGCGCCAGCCTCGCCGCCGGCCGCGAGGCCGTACAGGGTCGCACGACCGACCATCACTCCATGGGCACCCAGCGCCATGGCCTTGGCGACGTCCGAGCCGCGCCGGAAGCCGCTATCGACCAGGATCGTGATCCGATCGCGATAGGCGCGGGCGATTTCGCCGAGCACCTCGATCGGGGCCACGGTCGTATCCAGCTGCCGGCCACCGTGGTTGGTTAGCACGACCCCGTCGCAGCCGAGGCGTACGGCACGCTCTACGTCGGCCGGGTCGAGGATGCCCTTGATGATGAGTCGTCGCCGCCAGCGGTCGCGCAGCCGCGCTACGTCATCCCAGTCTATGGACGGCCGGAAGAGGGCCGGGATCAGCGAGACGCCCGCCTTGGCGCTGCGCGCCTCGGGAGGCAGGAAATCCATCACGTTGACGAAGCGCGGCAGGCCGTGGGGAATGGCGACGTCCCAGGCCCAGCGCGGGTGGCAAGCCGCATCCAGCAGTCGCCGCAGGCTCAGGCTCCCCGGCGCGCGGAAGCTGCGTTTGTCCCACTCGCGCGAGCCGAACACATTCGCGTCGGTGGTGAACACCAGCGCCTCGCAGCCAGCGGAGTCGGCGCGACTGACTACATCGTCAACCAGGGCGGGGTGGTTGAGCATGTACAGCTGCATCCAGACCCGACCGCCGGCGGCTTCGATGACCCGTTCGGGACGGGCGTTACTGACCGTGCTCAGGCAAAACGGAATGCCGGCGGCGGCGGCGGCCCGTGCCAGCAGCAGGTCGCCGTCTCGCCGCAGTATGCCGTTGAGGCCGGTTGGCGCGATGACCAGTGGCAGGGGCTGCTCGACGCCGAACAGGGTGGTGCGGGCATGGCGCCCCGTCGTATTGACGAGCGTGCGCGGCAGGAAGCGCCAGCGATCGAAGGCCTGGCGATTGCGGGCCAGGGCCAGTTCGTCCTCGGCTCCGCCTTCGACGTACTCGAAGGCGAAGGCCGGAGCATAGCGGCGCGCCACGCGCCGCAGCTCTTCGATGTTCAGCGCGCGACGGAAATCGCGGCCCGGGTAGTAGCGACGAGGCGTGGCGGCAGACTCAGTTGACGAAGAAGCCCATCTTCACGCCGGCTAGCGTGATCACGTCGTTGTCACGCAGGCGGCGTGCCTGTGCGCCGATCGGCGTGCCGTTGATCTGTGCGAAGTCGCCGTTGCTGCTCTCCACCTGCACCAGATAGAAGCCATCCGCGCGGCGTGTGATCGCGGCGATCTGCACGTTGGGGCGGCCCACCATGGTGACGGTCTTGATCAGGTCGAGCTCGCGGCCCGCGAATGCCCCGGAGAGCACCTGCAGCTTCGCCTTCGGCGGCAGGGCGGTCATCGAGCCGCTTTCGGTGGGCGTCGGGGCGCTGACCGGGCGGGTGGGCTCGGCTTGCGTGGCGCGGATCCGTTGCTCGGCCTCAGCGGAAGGCTGCATCACCATGGTCTTTTCGAATTCGTCCTGATCGCCGTTGTCGGACTGGCCGTCGACAAAGCGCAACTGATGGTGTCCGCAGGTGACAACATCGCCATGCTGCAGTGCATGCTTCTTGACCAGCTTGCCATTGACGTACGTGCCATTGGTGCTGTTCAGATCCTCAAGGAACGAATCGTTGAGGATGTTGATGATCAGGGCGTGATGACCGCTGACCGCTGCATTGTCGATGCGGACGTCATTGTCCGGCAGACGGCCTACGGTGTACCGCTCCTTGTTCATGTTGTATTCGGCGAGTACCTGGCTGTCCAGGCTGAGTATTAGTCTAGCCATTGGCCGTACGTCCTTCCTGGGTCAGCCGAACCAGCTCAATATTCTGTCAAGTATGCCCCGTCGCGCCGGGAACGAGTCAACGACCTGCGCGAGTACTACGGAGATGTTGTCGCGGCCACCATGCTCATTCGACAACTGCACCAGTTGCTTAGCAACGGTATCAAGATTATCACCGAAAGTGCTGATTGTTAACTGGATGTCCTCGTCTTCGACCATGTCGGTCAGGCCGTCGGAACAAAGGACGTAGTGGTCACCCTTCTCGGCGCGGTGCTCATGGATATCAACCTCGACGGTTGGCTCCACGCCCAGTGCCCGGGTGACGTAGTTCTTGTTGGTGGAGCGGGCCGCCTCTTCCTGCGAATAGAAGCCGCGGTCGACCAGTTCCTGCAGCAGGGAATGGTCCATTGTCAGCTGCTCGAAGCGCTCGCCTCGCAGTCGGTATAGACGCGAATCGCCGACGTGTGCGGTGATGATTCGGTCGTTGTAGAAAAGTGCCGCTACAACGGTAGTGCCCATGCCCTCGCACTGTGGCTGGGTCTTGGACGTCTGGTGGATGATCTTGTTGGCCCGCAGGATCGCATCGCGCAGGATGATGCTCGGACGCATGAGTCCCGCGGTGCGGTCGATGCCGGTCAGGTCCTGGACCTGATAGGCCTCGCGCACCAGATTTACGATTGTCTTGACCGCGATGCCGCTGGCGACCTCGCCTGCGTTGTAGCCGCCCATGCCGTCGGCGAGCACGTACAACGCGATGTCCGGCTCGGTGCCGATCGCGTCCTCATTGTGCTCGCGAATCTTGCCGGTGTCGGTCTGCGTGACGCCTTTTACCTTGTTGCGCACTCTGTCTCTCAGGTGTTGCAGGCGCGAGCGCAGGCGCGCAGAAAACGCGCCATTTCGCCGGCCGTCGCGAAGCGGTCAGCCGGATTCTTTTGCAGCGCGCGGTCCACGATGCTGGACGTGCAGGGGGGTAGGTCGGGGCGGATGGTTTTCAGGGGCGGGTGCGGTGAATGGGTGATCTTGTCCATGAGCCCCGCCATCGAATCAGCCCGGAATGGAAGCTGGCCGGCGAGCAGTTGGAACAAGGTAACACCGAGCGCAAACAAGTCCGAGCGGCCAGTCACATTCCGTCCCTCGAGCCGCTCGGGCGCCATGAACGACGGCGTGCCGAGCACGATGCCGCTGCGGGTAGCGCTGGCGTTGGTCAGGCGGGCTATGCCGAAATCGGTGATCTTTGTTTCCAGCGTCTCAGGGGTGAACAGTACGTTGGCAGGCTTGATGTCGCGGTGGATCACGTCCTGCGAGTGCGCGTAGTCGAGGGCGTCGGCGATGCGGGCGCAGATCTCCAGGACCTGACTCGGCGGCAACAGTCGGTCCGAGACGGTGAACTCGGACAGCATGCGACCTTGTACGTATTCCATCGCGATCCAGGCGATGCCGTTGTCCTCACCCGCGTCGTAGACCGTAACGATGCTCGGGTGCTTGAGGCGCCCAGCCATCTCGGCCTCGCGGAAGAACCGGCCGCGGGCGTCGGCAAGGTCTGCCTCTTTGAACTCCTCGACGATGGGGATCGCCTTGACTGCGACGATGCGGTTGATCGTTGGATCGCGGCCGTAGTAGACCGTACCCATCGCGCCCTTGCCGATCTCGCGTTCGAGTTCGTAGCGGCCGAGCTTGGGTTTCGGGGGGCGCTTGGAGCGGCCGAGCAGCAGGTCGGCGACTTCGGCCCGGGTCGGCTCCTCGCGGCGCGCCTCGAGCGCAGCGCTGATCTGTTTGAGCGAGGTCAGCGGCGGTGCCGCCGGTTCCGTGCGCGCGGCCGCGGTGGGACGCGGCGTAGACCCGGGTCGTGCCGGCGGCGGGGGCGGGAGGTCGGAGTAGAACGGATCGGCGGCCGGCGCCGGCGCACGTCTGGGCGCCTCAGGGCGCGGTGCTGGCGGACGGGAGGCCGGTCGCGGGCCCATGGCAGGCAACGGCACGACGGGCTCGGGGCGTGCGCGGCGGGGTTCGGTGCGGTCCGGGAGCAGCCATACGGCCAGTGTCGCCAGTGGTAACGACAGCGCTGCGGGGATCAGCGGCACCCATATGTGGGCGACACTCACCAGCAGGACTTCGATGAGGAACAGGGCGATGCCCAGCAGTATGGCGGCGGTGAACCCGACCGATGTGCGTAGTCGTGGTGCGAGAATTGCGGCCCAGCCAATGGCGAGCAGTAGTGCCAGCGCGGTGTAGATGCGTGCCACTCGCGGCACGACTGCGTAGTCGCCGGCCTCCAGGCTCGCGATCCGTTGGGTGGTGGCTTCGCCCAGCGATAGGCCCGGCCCGGTAGGCACTGCGAGCGTGGTCTGCGTTCCGCCGATTACAACGATCTGGCCGGCGAGCGCGCGAGCACTGCGGCCGGTCAGCGGTTCTTTCAGCGCCAGGCGCGGTGTGCCGCCGTCGACGCCGGCGCGGCGGCCGTAATGGGGAACCCAGCCGCCGCCGGCGGAAACGTGAAGCGAGCTGATTGAGCCTGCCAGCGCACCACGCTCAGTTGTCGGCAGCGACGCATGCGGCGGCGTGTGGGCTGCGAGCCAGCCTGTGAACGCGAGCGAGGGCAGCGGTGTGCCACTGGGATCCTGCAGATAGAGTCGGTCGCGGCGCGTGACGCCGTCTGCCTCGGGGGGCAGGGCAGGTTCCACGCCGATGGCGCGGGCGGCTGCCGTGAAGCGTTCGAGCAGCGGCACGCCCGGGCTTCCCAGCAGCACGACGTTGCCGGCGGCGCGAATGGCTCGCTCGAGGTCGCCATCGTGGTCCAGTTCCGTGACCCAGGCCTGCAAGCGGGCGTGCATCGCAACGTCCGGGGAGCTTTCGGCCCCCTCCAGGAACGAACGGACCCGCGCGAGATCAGCGCTGTCCGAAGGTTCGTTCAGGGGGATAGCGACGACGATTGCGCGGGCGCCGGCAGCGGCGGCCGCTTCGATCGCACGGGCGGCCTGACTGCGCAGGGCGCCGGCATCGGTACCCTGGCCTTCGTTGGCGATCCAGGTGACATGCTGGCTGGCTGGCGCGTTCTCGGCCCGTTGCGCGAGCGCGAGCGAGAGCCCCTCCAAAGTGGCGTAGGCGCCCGGCGCGAAAGCCAGCGCGACCAGGAGTCCCAGTACGACAACGGCGGTTGCGGCGGCCAGCGGGCGGAATAAGGGGTGCGCGTGCATGTTAGGTCAAATCGAACACCGCCTGAGTCTAGCGGACCGCAACGCGCGAGTCGCGACCGGCCGCACGGTTCGGGATCGCGGCCCCCCGGCCCTCTGCTAGCATCGCCCGATGAGCGCCCGATCCCGCACCGTCTACGTTTGCAGCGCCTGTGGCGACAGTACCCCCAAGTGGCAGGGTCAGTGCCCGGCTTGCGCCGCCTGGAATACCCTCTCGGCGATGAGCGCCCCACGGCAGACCGGCCGGGCGGTACCCCCGCGGGAGGCGGGCCTGGCGCCTGCTGGCGTGGTCCAGACCCTGGGTTCGGCGGCGACCGCCGAGGCGGCCCGATTGCCCACCGGCTCCGGCGAGTTCGACCGGGTGCTGGGCGGGGGGTTGGTCGCAGGCTCCGTGATCCTGATTGGCGGTGACCCGGGCATCGGCAAGTCGACACTGCTGCTACAGGCCGCGGCCGCGCTGTCCCCGGTCGTGCCGGTGCTATACGCAACTGGCGAGGAAAGCCTTAAGCAGGTCGGCCTGCGGGCGCGCAGGCTCGGGCTGTCCTCGACCACGCTGGGTCTGATCGCAGAAACGGACGTAGAGCAGATCCTGGCCGCTGCCGTCGGTCAGGGTGCCCGCGTGCTGGTAGTCGATTCGATCCAGACGATGGGCACTGCTGCGGTCGAGTCCAGTCCCGGTTCGGTGTCGCAGTTGCGCGAGTGCGCGGCGCGCTTTGTCCAGCATGCGAAGCAGACAGGGACAGCGGTTGTGCTGATTGGCCACGTCACCAAGGAAGGCGTCATCGCAGGTCCGCGCGTGCTCGAGCACTTGGTAGACACGGTGCTGTACTTCGAGAGTGACGCCGGCAGCCGCTATCGCATCGTCCGGGCGGTCAAGAACCGCTTCGGTGCGGCCAACGAGATTGGCGTGTTCTCGATGGAGGAGCAGGGGCTGCGCGAGGTCAAGAATCCTTCTGCGATCTTCCTCTCGCGTCACCCGACTCCGGTCGCGGGCAGTCTGGTGACCGTGACTCGCGAAGGCACCCGCCCGTTGCTGATCGAGGTGCAGGCGCTGGTCGATGAGTCGCGTTCGCAGCAGCCGCGGCGTATCACCGTGGGACTCGAGGCCAACCGATTGTCGTTGCTGCTGGCCGTGCTGCATCGTCATGCAGGTGTCGCTCTGTACGGGCACGACGTGTTCGTCAACGTCGTTGGTGGCGTGCATCTGAGCGAGACGGCAGCTGACTTGCCAGCGGTGCTTGCTGCGGTCTCAAGCCTCGACGACCGGCCGCTGGCATCGGATCTCGTTGCGTTCGGTGAGCTTGGGCTCGCGGGGGAGGTGCGGCCCGTTCCGTTCGGCGAGGAGCGCTTGCGCGAGGCCGCCAAGCACGGCTTCAAGCGCGCGATAGTGCCGCGTACCAATGTGCCGCGACGTGCGATCGACGGGCTCGAAGTGGTGGGAGTGGAGCGCCTCGATGAGGCGCTCGCGGCGATCCGCTAGCGTCTTCAGGTTGCCTTGCTGGTCGGCCAGATGCGCACGGTGCGTACTGCGTTGTCGGCGATCTGCAGCACTTCGATCGGATGCCCGGCGAGTTTTAGGGATGTGCCCGGTTCCGGGATCGTCTCCAGGTACTCCAGAATCAGGCCGTTCAGGGTTTTCGGGCCGCCGGTCGGCAGCGTCCAGCCCAGCGAGCGGTTCAGTGCGCGCACCGTAGTGCTGCCGGCAACCACGTAACTGCCGTCGTCCTCCGCGCGTACTTCGCGGCGCACACCCTGTGGCAGCGATGTGAACTCGCCGACGATCTCCTCAAGGATGTCGTCGATGGTCACGAGGCCCTGCACATCGCCATATTCGTCGACGACGTATGCGTGGCGTCGATGGTTCTCCTGGAACGCCACCAGTTGCTGCGTGAGCGTTGTGCCTTCAGGGATGTAGTACGGTTCGCGCTGCCGTGCGAGACGCAGCAGGCCGTCGCGGTCCAGCTCACCGCGCGCGAGCTCCCGGGCGACGCGCTTCATGTGCAGCACGCCAACCATCTTATTGAGATCGCCCTCGTAGACCGGCAGGCGCGTGTGCTGCGCCTCGCGCAGCGTCACCATTATCTGTTCCCAGTCGTCTTCGACATCGATGCCGGCGACCTCGTTGCGCGGGATCATAATCTCGTCGACGCGGATTCGCTCCAGGTCGAGGATGCTCACCAGCATCTGCTGGTGCTTGAGTGGGATCAATGCGCCCGCCTCGGCGACGACGGTGCGCAGCTCGTCGGCCGACAGGGAATGAGAGGCGACCTTTTGTGCGGAGACGCCGACCAGCCGCAGCAGCACGCTGACAATCGAACTTATCAGCCACACCAGCGGAGCGGTGAGCCACAGCAGCGGACGGTAGATGAAGGCGGCCGGTAGCGCGAGCCGTTCCGCGTGCAGTGCCCCGTAGGTCTTCGGGCCCACTTCGCCGAACAGCAGCAGCAGTAACGTGAGCCCGCCATTGGCAGCCGCGAGCCAGTGCTCGCCGGCGATCCGCAAGGTCACCAGAGTCACGATACTGGCGGCGGCGACGTTCGCGAGTGTGCTGCCGAGCAGCATCACCCCGATCAGGCGGTCAGGACGGGCGAGCAGCTTTTCGGCCAGGCGAGCGCCGACGTGTCCCTGGCTCGCGCGATGACGTAGCCGGTAGCGGTTGATGCTCATCAGCGCCGTCTCGGTGCTCGAGAAGAACGCACATAGCACGATCGATCCGAGCAGCCCGGCTAGGGGTAAGCCGAGCGATAGGTCGCTCATTCAGCCCCAATGCCTTCCCAGCACTTGTTCGAGAACGAATTTCGAGCCGAAGTAGGCCAGCGCCAGAATCACGAAGCCTGCGGTGGTGAACTGCCGGGCCTTGCGTCCGCGCCAGCCAAAGCGGTGGCGGCCCCACAGCAGCACCGCAAACACCAGCCAGGCGACGATTGCCAGCACCATCTTGTGGATCAGGTGCTGGGCGACGACGTCAGTCACGAAGAACAGGCCCGTCACCAGCACGAAGGTCAGCACGACGAAGCCGCCCGCGACGGCACGGAACAGCAATGTCTCCATCGTCTCCATGGGCGGTAGCAGCGACAGAATGCCGAGCGGTGTACGCGCGCGCAGGTGAGTGTCCTGCCAGGCCAGCAGCAGCACGATGATGGCGGCGATCGACAGCCAGCCGGCGGCAAGTGCGGCGAGGGTGATGTGGGCAGTGATTTCCCACTGCGGCGCATGGATCTCGGCGAATCCGCTGATTACGCCGGTGCCGACGGCGAGCACGCCGGCAAGAAAGAGCAGCGCGGAGGGCAGGGCGCCGAGCGCCATGGTGGCCATGGCGACGAAAGTCGTGGCGCCGATCACGAAACCGACCAGCGAGGCGGTGTCGGTGATCGCCAGCGACAGGCCGTGCTCGGTCTGGATGGCTTGAAACAGAATGACCGCGTGTGCGCCGACCGCCAGGGCCGCGAGCGCCAGTACCAGCGGCGAGCGGGCGCCGGGCGCGGCACGGGCTGAGCGCGCAAGCAGCAGCGCAGCGGCGAGGTACAGGAAGAGTGGGAGAATGGACAGCACGGTATGGGGGGTCGCCTGATCGGAATTGATGATTGCACACGCTGTGCGACACGGGAAGCGCGTCCGGGTCGCCGCGTCACTATAATGGGGACAGTTTCGAGGAGTACGGATGTTCGACCGACTGACTGAACGCCTTTCGGGGGCGGTCGCGGCCCTGACCGGCCGCGGCAGACTGACCGAGGACAATATCGCTGACGCGCTGCGTCAGGTGCGCATGGCGCTGATCGAGGCCGATGTCGCCGTGCCCGTGGTGAAGGGCTTCATCGACGCGGTGAAGGTGCGGGCGCTAGGCGCGGAGGTCCAGCAGAGCCTGACCCCGGGTCAGGTATTCATCAAGATTCTCTACGACGAGCTCGTCAAGACGATGGGTGAGCCGGGCGGAGGGTTGAACCTGCGCGCCCAGCCCCCGGTGGTGGTGTTGCTGGCCGGTCTGCAGGGCGCCGGCAAAACCACGACTGCCGCGAAGCTCGCCAAGTTGTTGTCGGAGCAGCAGAAGAAGCGCGTGCTGCTGACGTCTGTAGACGTCTACCGGCCGGCTGCGATCACCCAGCTGGAGCGGCTCGCCGCCCAGATTGGCGTCGGTTTCCATCCGGTCACGGCCGGTCAGGAGCCTGTGGCGATCGCGACTGAGGCGCTAGCCGCGGCCGTGCGCGGCAGCTATGACGTGCTGATTGTCGATACCGCCGGCCGCCTGCACGTCGACGCCCAGATGATGCAGGAGGTGCAGGCCGTCGACCGGGCGGTCTCCGCTCACCAGCGGCTGTTCGTCGTCGACAGCATGGCGGGCCAGGATGCGGTCAACGCTGCCCGGGCCTTCAATGAGGCATTGGACCTCACCGGTGTGATCCTGACGAAGGCCGATGGCGACGCCCGGGGCGGCGCGGCCTTGTCGGTCCGCCAGGTCACCGGCAAGCCGATCCTCTACCTCGGCGTCGGCGAGAAGGTCGAGGCGCTGGAGTTGTTCCACCCCGAGCGGGTGGCGTCACGGATCCTCGGCATGGGCGACGTGCTGTCGCTGGTCGAGCAGGTCCAGCGGGACGTCGACAAAGACAAGGCCGAGAAGCTTGCCAAGAAGCTCAAGAAGGGCCAGGGCTTTGATTTTAATGATCTTCGTGAGCAGATGCAGCAGCTCGAAAAGATGGGCGGCATCAATGCGCTGATGGACAAGTTGCCCGGCGGGATGGCGGCGGCGGCGGCCAAGGCGCCGGCCCAGTTCGCGGGCAAGGAGGTCCGCCGGCAGATTGCGATCATCAATTCGATGACCGCGGCCGAGCGACGCAAGCCCGACCTGATCGACGGTTCCCGCAAGCGCCGGATCGCCAATGGCTCGGGCCTGCAGGTCCAGGACGTCAACCGGCTCATGAAGCAGTTTCTGCAGATGCAGAGGGTCATGAAGCAGTTCTCGAAGGGTGGTGTCCGGGGCATGATGAGGACGCTGGGCGGGCGTATGCCGGGCGGCTTTGGGCCCTAGCGGAAACCGAGTCTTTTCAGTAGAATGCGCGGCTCTTTGGCGAGGGCCCAGGGCCCTCGCCTCGCTTAACCGTTTTTTTTGGGGATTTCGCTGATGGTTACCATTCGCCTGACGCGTCGCGGCGGCAAGAAGAACCCCTTCTACCACCTCGTCGTTACCGATAGCCGCAAGCGCCAAGGCGGCACGAGCCTCGAGCAGGTCGGGATTTTCAATCCGATCGCCCGCGGCCAGGAAATCAAGCTGCGTGTAGACGTGGCCAAGATTGACGCCTGGCTTGCGAAGGGTGCCAAGACCTCGCCGCGCGTTGCCGCGCTGGTCAAGGAATATCGCGCCCAGCAGCTGGTGGAGACGCCGGTCGCAGCCTGACGCTGCGAGCCGCGGCGCCATGCCGTCGGTCGCTGCTGAGCGGATGATCATCCTCGGGCGTCTAGGCGCACCGTGGGGGGTCAAGGGCTTGATCAAGGTCGAGTCGTACACTGATCCTCCCGAAGGATTGCTGGCCTACCCCGTCTGGAACGTCGCGCGCAGCGATGGCAGCTGGGAGCAGGTCCGGATCGGGACAGGGCGGGTGCACGGCAACGGTCGGACGCTGGTCGTCGCGCTCGAGGGTGTCTCGAGCCCCGAAGACTGCCGGCGCTTCGGTACCCGGGAGGTGGCTATGCCACGCTCGGCGTTGCCACCGGCCGGAGCGGGGGAATATTACTGGGAGGATCTGCTCGGCTGCCGGGCGGCGACTCTCGACGGAGTCGAGCTGGGGGTGGTTAGCCACTTTCTCGATTTTCCGGCGAATGCGGTCATGGTTCTGCGTGACGGCGCGCGCGAGCGGTGGGTCCCGCTGGTGCCGCGGCACCTGAAGCGCGTCGACCTCGACGCACGCCAGGTGACGGTCGATTGGGATCCGGAGATCTAGGGCGATGGACGCGGCGAAGCCGCGACTCGCGGTCGAAGTCGTGACGCTGTTTCCGGATGCGGTCCTGAATCAGCTTACGATTGGAGTGGTCGGGCGCGCGATCGAGCGCGGCATCGTCCGGGTGGGTGCAGAGGATCCGCGCAAGTACGCGCCGGACGTGCACCGCACGGTAGATGACCGCCCGTACGGCGGAGGCCCGGGGATGGTGCTGAAGGTTGAGCCGATGGCGACGGCGATAGCCGCTGCCAGCGAGCGGCTCCCGGCAGGCAGCCCCCGGATCTACCTGTCGGCGCAGGGGCGGCCGTTTGATCAGGCCACCGCACGACGGTTGGCGGCGCTGCCGGGTTTCCTGCTGCTGGCAGGGCGCTACGAAGGTGTCGACGAGCGATTGATCGACGAGATGATTGACGAGGAGTTGTCGATCGGCGACTACGTGCTGTCGGGCGGTGAGCTCGCAGCATTGGTGGTCATCGATGCGACGGTCCGGCTACTGCCGGGTGTCCTCGGGGACGCGGAGTCGGCGGAGCAGGAATCGTTCGGCGCCCATGGGGCGCTGCTCGACTGGCCGCACTACACGCGGCCGGAGGAGTGGCGCGATCGGCGGGTGCCGGACGTGCTACGCGGCGGAGATCACGCGGCGATCCGGCGCTGGCGCCTTAAGCAGGCGTTGGGGCGGACCGCCGAACGGCGCCCGGAGCTGATTGCCGGGCGGGAATTGACGCGCGAGGAGCGAGTGCTCCTCCAAGAGTATCGAGAGGAACACGAGTCATGAGCAACAAGTTCACCCAGGCCATCGAACAGCGCCAGATGGCCCGCCAGCTGCCGGAATTTGGCCCGGGCGACACCGTCGTCGTTGAGGTTAAGGTTAAGGAAGGCGAGCGCGAGCGCGTGCAGGCCTACGAGGGCGTCGTGATTGCGCTGAGCAACCGCGGCCTCAACTCGTCGTTCACCGTGCGCAAGATCTCGCACGGCGAAGGCGTCGAGCGCGTGTTCCAGCGCTACAGCCCGGCGCTCGGCGCGGTCACGGTCAAGCGTCGCGGCAAGGTCCGTCGTGCCAAGCTGTACTACTTGCGCGAGCGTTCGGGCAAGTCGGCCCGTATCGAAGAAAAGGTCTGACGCGGCACGCGCAACGCGCGTGCGGCAACGGGGCCAGCGCGGCGCAAGCCGCCTGGCCCTTCGTTTTGAGGCCGCGCTGACCCAAAGCGCTGCGGCCAGACTCCCGATACACTGACGCCTGCCGCCGTAGATTAGCGGCGTCCTCGGGAGTCATCATGGGTCGGGTCGCTCAGTCATTCAGGTTCCTGTGGCGTGCGCTCGATGGCCTGCGCCGCGTGCTGCACCTCGTGCTGCTGCTGCTGCTGTTCGGCGTCTTCGCGCTGGCCTTCCGCCACCCTCTGCCGATGGTGCCCTCGAAGGCGGCGCTGGTCGTGCGCCTGCAGGGTCGGCTGGTGGAGCAGTTCAGCGGTAGCCCCCTCAACCGCTCCTTGGGGCTGATGACCGGCGACCACGAGCCTGAAACGCTGGTCCGTGACGTGGTTGATGCACTGCGTGAGGCCGCCCACGACGATCGGATCCGACTGGTGGTGCTGGACACGGCCGATCTCAGCGGCGGTGGCCTGACCAAGCTGCGCGCTGTGGCCGATGCGCTGCAGGAGTTCCGCAAGTCGGGCAAGAAGGTCTACGCCTACGCCCGCTACACCACGCAGGAGCAGTACTACCTGATGGCGCAGGCAGACCGGGCCTACATAGACCCGACTGGTGAAATCACGATCACCGGATTTGCCGCCTACGGCCTGTATTTTCACGACGCGCTCGAGCGACTCGGCGTGACGGTAGAGGTGTTCAAGGTCGGCACCCACAAGTCCTTCACCGAACCATTCACGCGTCAGAGCATGTCCGCCGAGGACCGTGAGCAGACCCTCGGCTGGATGACGCCGCTGTGGCAGTCCTACGTGGATGGTGTGCAAAGTGCGCGCCACCTGCCGGCAGGTGCCATCGATGCCTACGTGCACGACACCGTTGCCCTGCTCAAGGCCGTCGACGGAAACGCTGCGCGGCTCGCCGAGCAGCGCGGCCTGGTGAACGGCCTTAAGTCCTCGCTGGAGTTCGAGCGCGAGATCGCAGCTCTCGTCGGTGAGGACAGCTCCACACATTCATTCAACGCGGTCGACCAGGCGGACTATCTCGCGGCGGTTGGCCCTGAGTCTGCCCTGTCGCGCCATCCAGCCGGCGAGGTTGCCGTGCTGGTTGCGGCCGGTGACATCGTCACGGGTGACGGCGGTCCCGGCCAGATTGGTGCGGACACTTTCGCCGAGTCATTGCGCAAGGCGCGCTTCGAGGACGATGTGAAGGCCGTCGTATTGCGCATCGACAGCGGCGGCGGCAGCATGCTCGCGTCGGAGGTGATTCGTCAGGAGGTCGCCGCTCTTAAGGCTGCCGGCAAGCCGGTGATCGCCTCGTTCTCCAGCGTTGCCGCTTCTGGTGGCTACTACATCGCGATGGAGGCCGACCAGATCTGGAGCGAGCCGACCACCATCACCGGTTCGATCGGTGTTTTTGGCATGACCGCGACCTTTGAGCGAACGCTCGACAAGCTCGGCGTATCGAGTGACGGCGTAGCGACCTCCTCACTCGCAGGCGCAATGCACCCGGAGCGCGCGCTGGCGCCGGAGACACGTGAGGTGCTGCAGTTGGGCGTCGCGCATGCCTACCATGACTTTGTCGGGCGCGTCGCAGCGGCACGCAAAAAGGCGCCCGCAGACATCGAGGCGGTGGCCGAAGGCCGCGTCTGGATCGGGGCGGAGGCGCAAAAGCTCGGCCTTGTCGATCGGCTCGGTGGCGTCGATGCTGCCATCAAAGCGGCGGCGGGACTGGCCAAGTTGCCGGTGGGCAAGTACGGGGTCAGTTGGCGCGAGAAAGAGATGAGCTGGCGCGAGCGCCTGATGCGCGAGCTGGGTGCGGACGGGCAGGCGCTGGCGCGTGCTACGGGTCTGCTACCCGCGACGCCTGCGATCCTGACCCAAGTACTCGGGGGCGCCGAGCGGGAACTTCGGACGCTCGGATCGCTCGATGATCCGCGACACGTATACGCCTACTGCGGCTGCGCTCCGCGCTGACGTCGGACGCTTGGCGGCGCTGCGGCGCCGCCGGTTCAGTGGCTCGGGCGGACGCGCTCCAGCCACTGCTGGTAGCCGCGGAAGTGGTGAATCGCAAATCCCGCGAAGGCTTCGTTGTCTTTGAACGCGTTTTCGGCGAGCGCCAGCTCGCGCTCGAGGTCCGCCTCGGCAAGATGATCGAACGAGACCTTCTGTATATCGTTTGGCGTCACCTCCACACCTATGACCAGCCGCTTGTGCCGTCGTCTGGCGAACTCCATCGTGTCGGTGGCGTGGCTGACGATGCCATCGCGCCCCAGGGCGTGGTCGCGGTAGTCCATCAAAGCGGCGTAGTCGTAGATGTCCAGCGTATGTTCGGCGACGGTCTGGGTCACGCCGTGCCACTGCAGCGTGATGCCGTCAAACCAGAACGGCAGCGCAGGACCCACCTGTAGCGTTTGCCCCGAGGACCGCTTCAGCGCCATCAGCGCCTCGCCCAAGTCGAGAAACTGGCCGAGCAGCTGCATCTTCTGACTGTCCCACTGGTCGAGGATATGCGGCTCGATATCCAGATTCACGCCGTCAAAGCGCTCCTCCGCGCCGGCTAGGGCGTTGTAGTCGAGTACGCGCCTGAACATCGCCACGGCGTCGGCGCGTTTCTCCGGGAGTACATACGCTTCCGTATGCAGGAAGGCCGAGCCTAACAGTGCGTAGACGCTGAAGCCCTCCTGATGCAGTCGCCGGATGAACTGCCGGTAGGCGGCAGCGCCGGTGATGATCAGGTTGCGGTGGTCGAAGGCATCGGCATAGAGGTAGACCGTGCGGATGTGCTGCTGGTGCAGGAACGCGATCGCGGCATCCGCTGCAGGACGCTCCTGCACCATCGCGTAGGAGGCGTCTTCCCAGGTCCAGATAGCGCGGTCGGCCGTCGCGGCGCATGCAGAGCCAGCCGTGACCATGAGTGCGGCCAGGATCATCAGTGTGACTTTCATCGGACGGGGCTCCGGGCTGCTCGTGCCGGCAGATAGGTGAGGGTCAACCGTCGATCACGATCGGAATGTGGAAGCGGCCGTCACCGGTCCGTTTGCCGGTCGCTGGATCCGACGGATAGACGGACAGGAAGTAACGACCGGCGGCAACGCGGTCGGTCTTCACAGGCACCTGCAGCGTGACTGCCTGGCCGGCTGCCAATGTCTGCGAGGGGCCGTAGGTTTCGGAGATCTCCCGCCCGTCAGCGGACTGCAGGACGATCAACGGGATGAACAGCGCGCTGTGGCGCGCGCCGCTGTTTGCGATGAGGATTTCAATGATCAACTGCCCGCTTGCTGCGTGCGCCGGCACCCGGGCATCGCGGACCGCCACTGCCATAGCGGTCGGGAGTGCCTTGGGCGGCAGCGGCCGCCGCGGAGATGCCGCGTAGTCGGTCCAGTGCGCAACATCGTTCGGTGGCATGAGAGCGAGGGTTCGACCAAAGCTTGCGTTCGCGGCGCGGAAGGCGCCGAAGCGTTCTGCAACTCTTGAACGTTGCTCGGTGTTGTCCACCGCTTCAACGTGCATGCCGTCACTTAACTGGTAAAGAGCGTCCCGGCTCAACAGCCAGGGCCCGTCGATGAAGTCGACGAGGTTCGCCTTGGTCTGCTTCATCGGAAACGTATGCACGTTGCGGAATGAAGGCTCCAGATCCAGCCCGGAGCCGATCCAGGTCACCGAAGGCGGTGTCCGGATACCATAGCCGTGCGCCAGGAACGCGAGCAGCGACGGGGCGATGTCGAAGTGTGAGGAGATGGACTTGATGCGCTGCGGCGCTTTGAGCAGCGGCGAGTAGATAATCAACGGCACGTGGTAGCGGTCGATCCATTCCGCCAGCGGGATCTCGGGAAGGCGGTGATCGCCGGTGACGATGAAGATCGTGTTCGCGAATGACGGCCGCTTGCTTGCCGCCTCGAAGTACCGCCGCAGCGTGTCATCCGTGTACAGGATCGCGGTGTAGATGTTGCGATAGGAGCGGTAGATCTTTTTCTGCTCTTCAGCCATCCCCAGTTGCGCCAATCGTTGCTCGAAGACGGGCTGGAAGCGTTCCTGGCCGAGAAACCGGTAGGGGTCGTGCATCGTGATGGTCTGTAGAATCTCGACGAACGGCTGCCTGCTGTCGCCCGCCTCTTCGGCTAGCGCGAAGGAAACCAGCTCGTTGTCGTCGTAACCCCATTCGCTGATGCGTGGGTAGGCGTCGCTGAATGTCCGGCGCTCAAATATCGAGTCAACTCCCTGGCGAGCGAGGAACGTCCGTTCGTTGTCGAACGAAAGGTCGCTGCCGGCGAAGAACATCTCGTGATATCCCTGCGCCTTGAGAACGCTCAGTAGCGTCGAGTGCACTGGCATGCGGTGGTCCAGCGCCGAGAATCCCTGCTCGCCGAAGGGTAATGACCCGAAGATCGAAGGCAATACGCTGAACGTGCGGCCCTGCGTGGCGAGGAAGTTTTCGAAGTACAGGCTTTTTGCGGCGAGCTCGTCCAGAAACGGCGTGAAGCTGCCGAGGCTGGCCTCGGGGCCTGAAAACGAGCGTCCAAGGCCTTCAACAATCAGGAAAATCAGGTTGGGCGGCGAGTGACCGTTGCTGTTGAAGTGAGCGCCAAGGTCGTCGGGCGTCTGCTCGGTATGCAGGAACGGGTAACGCGGATCCAGTGCCTGAGGCCTGTTTGGCGAGGGTGTTGCAGGGCGGATTGCCGCGGCAGGCTCGCCGCTTTCGCTCATCTCGCCGGTGTGCGCGAGGTAGGCGTAGCTGCTGCTGACAAAGCTGGCTGTCTTGTTGAGGCTGAGGCTGCGTGCGTATTCCGTCTCGGCTCGGGTTGGTGGCAGATCAACGGGACCGAAGAGGAGTGCGGCGAGGCTGACCGCAAACAGGAAGAGGGTCGCCGTGGGTGGCGGTCCGGCGCGATGACGACTCAGCTGCCGCGCTAGCACTAGCCACAGCATGAGCAGGGCGGCCACAGTGCCAGCCGCCAGGACGACATTGATGTGCGTGCCGGCGACGGTTTCCCGGATGTCGCGCAGCGTATAGGTGTAGAGATCGGCGCCTAGCGGTACCCGGGCAGTGATGAAGTACTCGGCCAGGAACGCCTGTGCGAGCAGCAGCGCGGACCCGGCGATGCCCAGCGACCAGAACGTGAGGCGGCGCGACTCTGCAAGCAGTAGCGGTAGGCAGAGGAGAAACAGTAGCGGCAGATAGCGAAGTCCCGTCAGGACGTCGTAACTCAGCGCGTCGACGACTATTGCCACGGCGTCCACCGCTGGAGTGCCGACCGGCCACGCGGCTATGAGTTCTGCAGCGCGCGCACACAGCATCCCGGCGAGCAGCGCCGGCAGCAATGCAAGGAAGCGGGCAGGCGCGGTCAGCAGGCGCATCCTGAGCGTGCGGCTCGATCCCGCTTCCGGGAGGGCCGGTGGTGCGCCTATCCCGCTACGGTCTACCATCGTGTGTAGACGGATCCAAAGATACCGCGGTTCGAGTAGGGCTCGCTTTCAAGCCCGTAGCCAACGTTGATGCCCAGCTTGAAGCCAAGGTGCGGGTTGACGTACTTCACGAATGCGGCGCTGCCGGACCAGCTGTGATTGGCAGGCAGTGGGCCGACGATGAACGAAGTGGCCTGGTCGCTGCGCCCCAGACCACCCGCCACCTCGATGTAATTGTCGCCATCGCCGGCGTAGTAGTAGCGCACCACCAGTCGGTCGCTGTTGCTGCTGGAGGGGGCGCTGGCGGTGCTCGGAATATAGAGGTGACGAAGGCGCACATACCAGTTTCGGTAATATCGGCCGATACCTACGCCATACAGATCGATGGCGGTGTTGAAGTTCATCCGATCGACGCTGCCTGAAAGCTCCCAGCCCTGACCGACGCCCTGAAAGAGTTCGGCGCGCCAGCGCGTTCGGGGGAACAGCTTTTCCGACGGGCCTTGCTGGAATCGCAGGTTCAGGTACGCGCGCTTCCATAGATCGACATAGCCGTCCAGCGCCCACGCCTGATCGCTGATGCCGAAACGCTTAGCCGTGAGCGCTTCCACTGCCAGCGAGCCGCGGTCGAAGTAGCGCCGTACAGAGGCGACGTAGTCAGTCCAGTTCAACTGCGCTGAGGGCAATTCGCTTCGGTCCACGCCAAGGCTGGCCGACCACCGATAGCCTCCAGCGGCGCGTACGTTCGAGTCGGGTGCGCGTGTTGTCGCGGCAGGCGGCATGGCCGAACGCAGGTACTGTGCGACCTCTGCCGGGTCTGCGCCGCGCACGCCCGCGGCCTCGAAATCCGCTCGGGCAGAGGCCAGGTCACCGGCCGCGCGAAAGGCACGTCCGCGGGCAAGCAGGGGCGCGGGCTCATCGCCGGCGCTAAGAGCGAGCCAGCGGCCGTAGGCCTCGACCGCCAGTAACGGTCGGTCACTCCACAAGTACATGTCGCCCAGCGCTGACCATGCATCGGCGGTAGGCCCGGTGTCGGTGGCGGCGCGAAGATCCAACTCGGCGTCCGGCCAGCAGCCCATCCATGCGTAGACCCGACCGCGACCCAGCAGCACATCGACGTTTCCCGGCGAGGCTTCCAGCAGCGCTGAATAGGCGGCCAGGGCCGCATCGCGCTGGCCGGAAATCGCAAGATCGCGTGCGGCGAGAAACTGCTGATCGAAATCGGCTGGGACAACTTCCGCGCGGGCAGGCGGTGCGCTCCCCAGCAGGGCCGCGCAGGCCAGCGACAACAGCACGCGCTTCACGGCTTCTTCTCAACGCTTGCCGCTGTGACGCCCGTCGCGGCGACCACGGCTGTGGTGCCGGTCGTGTCGTTGGCATCGGGCGACTGCCAGGAGCCGTCGCGCACGATTTGCCCCCAGTCGCTGCGGGCCTTGCCGCTGAAGACCCAGCCGGCCAGGCCCATCAGCCGATAGATGGCGGTCAGTTGTCGATAGCCAAAGTTCTCAAAAATGGCGACGACAAACAAAATCAGCTGCTGGCCGACGCGGGGGTACATCTGGAATGACAGGCGCTCGAGGAAGATCGCGTTGGTCGACAGCAGAATCCCCATTCCTACGGACAGGAACAGGAACACCAGGAACGACTGTAGCGGGATCATGTGCAGTAACCACAGTGTAAGCATGCCGATGTAGCCGGCCGCCTCAACGATCGGGCCGAGCAGCTCAAATAGGATCATGAATGGGAATGCGAGCAGGCCGACGGCGCCGGCACGGCGACTGAACAGCAGGCGCAGGTTGGGAATCAGGCTCTCCGCCAGACCCCGCTGCCAGCGCGTGCGTTGGGCGCGTAGCGACTTAAGGTCTGAGGGAACTTCGGTCCAGCAGATGGGATCCGGGACGAAGGTGATGCGGTAAGGTCGCTTCTCGCGCCTGAGCTTGCGGTGCAGGCGGACGACCAGGTCCATGTCCTCACCGACTGTGTCGGTGCGGTAGCCGCCGACGGCAACGACGTGTTCCTTGTAGAACACGCCAAAAGCACCCGAGATCACCAAAAGTGCGTTGATCGGCGACCAGCCCAAGCGGCCGAACAGAAATGCGCGCAGGTACTCGACGCTTTGGAACAGCGGCAGTATCGCCCGCGGCAATTCAACCTTCTCGAGGAACCCGTTCTTGACGGTGCAGCCGTTGAGAACTCGGACTACGCCGCCGCTGGCGACGGTCGTCGAGTCATCCAGGAATGGCCGCACGACGCGCGCCAGGCTGCCCGGGTTGAGGATACAGTCGGCATCGATCGCGCAGAACAGCGGGTAGCGAATGCAGTTAATGCCTGCATTGAGCGCATCCGACTTGCCGCCATTGTCCTTGTCTACCAGCCGCAGGCGGGGAAAGCGCGGTGACGCATAAATTGCACGGATGCGTTCGGTGGGCAGTCGCTGCCGGTAGGCCTCCGGAAATTCGTGAAGAGAAAATTCGGCAATGACCCGCGCGAGCGTCGCGTCGGTGGAGCCATCGTTGACGACGACCACCTCGAACTCCGGATAATCGAGCCGCAGCACCGAGTGGATCGACGAGACGATCGACTGTTCCTCGTTGAACGCCGGGATGAGGATGCTGATCGGCGGCTGGTAGGAGGGCATGATCTTCGGCAGGTACTCGGCGCGGTTGTCGCGCATGTAGTGCAGCGTCGTCACGACGGAGACGTAGTGCAGCGCGAGGTAAGCCATGCTGATTAGTATGAAGTAGGCGAAGAATACCCATTGCAAGTTGAGCAGGCCGGCCGCCAGAAAGCTGGTCATGAGCCCAGCTCCAACGTGCGCTCCGCCAGAACGTGGTCGATGATGTCGCGGGCGTAGGCGTCCGTATGGGACTGCTGTATGCGGCGTGCATCGTCGGCGCTGATAAAGCTGAGCTTGAGCAGGGCCTGGGCCGCACGGTAGCGGACCCACCACTGGCTGTCGCTCAGCAGGGTGCTGAGCCGCTGCTCGTCGCCTGGTACGCCGAGATTTCCAAGGGTGGTAGCGGCCTGCATGCGCAGATACCACAGCGGATGCGACAGCAGCGGCCGGACGCAGTCCAGATCGGCCGGGTTGCTCATGGCCTGCAGGCAGGTGGAGATGATGCGTTCATCGCTGGCGGTGCGCAGCGCTTCGCGGATGATGGGCGCTGCCGATTCGGGATGCACGCTGGCCAGAAAGCGGATCATGCGCGGCGCGACGTCGGATGTCGCATGCAGCGTCGCATCGGCGAGCGGTTCGGCGACGAGCTTGCCGTCTGACTCCTTGAGGATGGAGGCGACGACACCCTGCGACCAGTAGCCGCGCTGCACGATCAATGGCACCAGTTTCGGAACGGCACGCACGGGGTCGATCTGCATCAGCGAGCGGGCGGCGCAAAGCGACATGATCGGGCTCTTGTCGTCCAGGCTAGGCAGTACCTGTTCGAAGCTGGATGCTTTCTTGATGTGCCCGAGTGCGATGATCGCCATGACGCGGTGGTGAAAGATAGGCGTATGGAGGAACCGGATCAGGTGATCCTCCAGCGCGACGCTGTCGGCAATCTTGGCCAGCCGGTCCGTGGTCGCAGCGTGCAGCGGTTCGTGGGCTTCGTTCCATATATGAATGAAGCCGCGCAGGTCGCGGCTGGTGAGGCGGGGCAGGGTGCCTACGGCGTCCGTGGCCGGCGCCAGCAGGAGCGGGCGCCAGTGGGCTTCGGCGCGCGCGTCGATGCGTTCCATGCGCAGTCCGTTCAATCGCATTGCGATCGTGGCCAGCAGCATGAGCAGCGTCGTCGCGCAGATCGCCACGCCTAGCAGGAAGGCGAACTGGACGATCGGTGCGGCGCCGCTCAGCAGGTTCATGCTCAGACGCTACGCCGCGATTTGGGCGATCCAGAGGTCCCGCTGCGCGGGGTTAGGTGGGCTCGGCGCTTCATGCTGTCGCGATTCCTTCTTCGATCAGCCGCTGGGTCGGCGACCCCTGCGTTGGGCGCTGCACGGCGCAGCGACTGCGTATGTAAAATACCGGCGAATGTCGCGCGAGACGGTCTCACTGCGGCGCTCGGTGTTGCTATCGGCCTCCAGGCTGCTGCTTTCGCAGGCCTATCTGGTGGCGGAACCCCAATAGCATACTGGTACTGGACATAAAGCTGTCAAAGTCGGCTGCAATTATTGCGTCTATATTGCTGAATTAGCTGAGAATCATGACCTGCGTCTCACTTTGCGCAGGTGCGCACACCTGCGCAGGCCACGGTGATTGTTCAAGCTCGGTCAGGCGAGGATGCTGGCGACCCCGCCACAATGGCGGGGCCTAGGCCTTGCGGTGGAGGAGGCGTTTGCCGCGCAACCCGGGAAGGTGCCGCCAGCCGCTCTGGCTGTGGCTGTCAGCCAGTCCAGTCGAGAATGACCTTGCCGCTCTGTCCGGAGGCCATCGTCTCGAAACCGAGTCGGTACTCCTCGATCGACAGGCGGTGAGTGACGACCGGCGAGATATCGAGGCCGCTCTGCAGCATGCTCGACATCTTGTACCAGGTCTCAAACATCTCCCGCCCGTACACGCCCTTGATTACGAGACCCTTGAAGATCACTTCATCCCACTGGATGCCCGTGTCCTGCGGCATGATGCCGAGCATTGCGATGCTGCCGCCATGATGCATCGTGCGCAGCATCTCGCGGAACGCTGACGGCACGCCGGACATTTCCATGCCGACGTCGAAACCCTCTTCCATGCCGAGCTCGCGCATCGCCGCGTCCACCGTCTCGGTGCGGATGTCGAGTGCCCGCGTGGCTCCCATCTGGCGCGCGAGCTCCAGGCGGTAGGGATTGACGTCGGTGATGACGATGTGGCGGGCCCCGGCGTAGCGGGCGATCGCCACTGCCATGATGCCGATGGGGCCGGCGCCGGTGATCAGGACATCCTCGCCGACAACGTTGAACGACAGCGCCGTGTGGGTGGCGTTGCCGAACGGGTCCAGGATCGAGGCGATGTCGTCGCTGATCGCCGCCGACAGCTTGAAGACGTTGGATGCCGGCAGGGACATGTATTGAGCGAAGCAGCCGGGGCGATTGACGCCGACCCCGACGGTGTTGCGGCAAAGGTGCCTGCGCCCGGCGCGGCAGTTGCGGCAGTGGCCACAGGTGATGTGGCCTTCGCCGGACACCCGATCGCCCACGTTAAGACCGGCCACTTCGCTGCCGATCTCGACGATCTCGCCACAGTACTCATGCCCGACCGCCATGGGCACCTTGATGGTCCGCTGCGCCCAGTCGTCCCAGTGCCAGATGTGCATGTCTGTGCCGCAGATTGCGGTCTTGCGCATCTGGATCAGTACGTCGTTCGGGCCGATCGTCGGCTCCGGGACGTCCATCATCCAGATCCCGGGCTCCGCTCTTGCCTTGACCAATGCCTTCATGCGCGGATCCTCAGCCGATGAGGCCGAGCTCGCGCCCGGCGGTGGTGAACGCGGCGATTGCGTGCTCTAAGTCTGCGCGCGTGTGCGCGGCGCTCATCTGGGTACGAATCCGTGCCTGTCCCTTCGGTACGACCGGGAACGAGAAGCCGATCACGTAGACCCCGAGTTGCAGAAGTCGCTCTGCCATGCGTCCGGCGAGAGCGGCTTCGCCGAGCATGACGGGGATGATCGGGTGTTCGCCTGCCACCAGAGTGAAGCCCGCCGCGGTCATTCCCGCCCGGAAAAACTGCGCGTTGTCGTGCAGTTGGTGTCGCAGCGCGTCGCCGTCGGCGATCAACTCCAGCACGCGCAGCGAGGTCGCCGCGATGACCGGCGGGAGTGAGTTGGAAAACAGGTAGGGACGTGAACGTTGGCGCAGCCATTCCACCGCGCGCGCCCGTCCGGCGACGTAACCGCCGGCCGCGCCACCGAGGGCCTTGCCGAGCGTACCGGTCAGTAAGTCGACGCGGCCCATGACACCGGCGTGCTCGTGGGTACCGCGGCCTGCCTTGCCCATGAAGCCGGTCGCGTGCGAGTCATCGACGACGACCAGCGCGTTGTAACGGTCCGCCAGGTTGCAGATCGCCGCGAGCGGCGCGAGCGTGCCGTCCATCGAGAAGACGCCGTCGGTGACGATCAGGCGGGTACGGGCATCTGCTGTCTCCTGCAGGCGCGCCTCCAGCTCCGCCATGTCACGATTTGCGTAACGGTACTTGCGCGCCTTGCACAGGCGAATGCCGTCGATGATCGAGGCATGATTGAGTGCGTCTGAGATCACTGCGTCCTGCTCGCCTAGCAGAGTCTCGAACAGCCCCCCGTTGGCATCGAAACAGGACGAGTACAGGATCACCTCGTCCGTGCCGAGGAACGCCGCAAGGCGCTGCTCGAGTTCACGGTGCACCGCGTGGGTGCCGCAGATGAAACGCACCGAGGCCATGCCATAGCCGTAGCGGTCGATCGCCCGATGGGCCGCTTCACGCACGTCCGGGTGGGAGGCGAGTCCGAGGTAGTTGTTGGCGCAGAGGTTGATGACCTCGCGGCCGTCGCCGACGCGGATGACCGCGCTCTGCGGTGAGCTGAGTAGCCGTTCGGTCTTGTACAGACCTTGTTCGCGCAGGGCCTCGAGGTCGGTGCTGAGGCGATCGTAGAAAGCGGTGTCCATCGGGGCTGCCTGTGCCTTCTTGGGGCGGCAAGTATAGGCAATAATGCCCCTCGCCGGGCCGCTGTGGCCGGGTCAGGGGAGGGCCGATGGCGTCAAAGGGCGGACGAGGATCGACAGGCAGTGATGCGCCGGATGCCCTGCGCCTGGACCGTTGGCTGTGGTGCGTACGCCTTTACAAGACGCGCCCGGTGGCGGCCGCGGCCATTGCCGGTGGCCACGTGCACCTCAATGGCGAGCGCGTGAAGCCGGCCCGGGAGGTCGCCGCCGGCGACCGGCTGCGGCTCGCGATCGGCGGCCGGGACCTCGAGTTGGACGTGGTTGCGATTCCGGCGCGCCGGGGTCCGGCGCCGGAGGCGCGGGCTTGTTACCTCGAGACGCCGGAAAGCCAGGTACGGCAGGTGCGAATGACGGAGGTGCGCCGTATCGACGCGCTGTCGCGCCCGAGGTCCGAGGGTCGTCCCGACAAGAAGGAGCGGCGCGAACTGCGCTCGCTGGCGCGACGCCAGGGCGCCGACTGACCGGTGAGTAGTCAGTGCATCAGTGAGGCGAGCCGCCGGCGATAACCGACGACTTCCTCGTCGTGCTCGCCGAGCAGGCAAAACACGGCCTTCATCAGCGCCGGTATCACGCGGCGTGCGTAGGTCGGATGGCTGGCCATCAAGGCCAGCCAGCTGTCCAGTGCAAGCGCGGTGTGGCCCGCGAGGAAATCTCGTGCCGCCGCTGCGGCGATACCCTCGGCACTGTCTGGTTCAACCTGCATCGCGGCAGGGACTTCGATCGCGAGTCGTGCGCGGCGGCGTTCGAGTCCCGCGTTGCCCTCGAATATCAGTGGTGCGTGTGTGATCGCGTTTGCCGCCGCCTCGAGGCGACCGGCCGCCGTGAGTACGTCCACAAGCGCCAGATAGTGCTGGGGCCGGTCGGGTTCAGCGGCCGCCAGGCGCGTCAAGGTTGTGACCGCGCTGTCGACCTCGCCAGCGACCGCTGCCGCCATTGCCTGCTCACGCTCCCGATCGCCTGGCCGTTCCACGTGGCGTTCGATAAGGCTGCGCAGTGCCGCTTCTGGCTGTGCGCCGAGCACTGCGTCGATGACGCCGCCGCCGCGGAATACAGCTAGTGTGGGCAGGCTGCGCACGCTGTAGCGAGCGGCGATCGCAGGCTCGGCGTCGGCGTCTACCTTGACCACGTCGAGGCGACCCGCGTACTCGACCGCGAGCCGCGCCAGCAGCGGGGCGATCGCGCGGCAGGGTGCGCACCACTCGGCCCAGAAATCCACTAAGACAGGCCGCTCGGCGGATGCCGCGAGCACGGTCGAGTCGAAGTCGGCGGTGGTGGCGCAATGGGGCAGGGCGGTGTCGGTCATGGAGGTCTCACGTGGGGCACGCGACACACTGCAGCCGTTGCCCTTGGGTATCAAGAGCGCTGCGTGGATGGGATACTCAAATGATGGCAGCTCCCCCCACCCCGCCTGTTGCCGCCGACATGATTATCGAGATGGTTGATCGGCCGGGCCGACCGATCGTCTTGATCAAGCGCCGCTTCCCGCCGCCCGGCTGGGCGCTGCCGGGCGGCTTCGTCGAGATTGGCGAGACGGTCGAGGCGGCGGCGGTGCGGGAGGCCCGGGAGGAGACTGGGCTTGAAGTCGAGCTGCTTGGCCTGCTCGGTGTCTATTCGGATCCGGCACGGGATCCCCGCGGTCATACGGTAGGGATCGTCTACATCGGCCACGCCCGTGGCGAACCGGCAGCGGCTGACGATGCCGCAGCAGTGATCGTGGTCGATCCGCGCTCGCCGCCGCCGCTGGCGTTCGACCACGCACGCATCCTCAGGGACTATCTGGCGCGGCGGGCTGACTGACCCGGCTTAGCGCTCGTCGATCGGGATCGCTCGGGTTGACTTCACTTCCTCCATCACCACGTAGGTGTGGGTCTGCTCGATCCCGGCCAGCGCGGCGAGGTCCTCCAGGAAACGGCGGTAGGCGGTCATGTCGGCGGTACGGACCTTGAGCAGGTAGTCGAATCCGCCGGCCACCATGTGGCACTCCTGCACCGGCTCCAGTCCGATCACGCCGTCGCGAAAACGGTTGAAGACGTCGGGTGTGGTCCGGTCCAGCTGGACCTCTACGAATGCAATCAGGCCTGCGCCAAGCAGCGCGGGATCCAGATCCGCCGCGTAGCCACGGATGTAGCCGTCGCGCTCTAGCCTGCGTACGCGTTCCAGGCATGGGGTCGGGCTCAGGTGCACACGGCGGGCGAGCTCGGCGATCGACAAGCGCCCATCCGCTTGCAGCAGGGTCAGCAGGCGGCGGTCGGTACGGTCAAGAATCGGGTTCATTGGCGCCTCTAGGTAGTCGATTCGTCTACTTTACAGCGCAAAAAACAGATTAAACAACTACTTCGTAGCACATAAAGTAGTCGGATCTAATGGGGGACCGCAATGACCACGTTCATCCGTCCGACTGGCGAAGCGCTCGAGCGGCCGATCGCCGCGGCCTTGAACCGACTCTGGCTCGCGGACGAGGAAGTCGTGCTGCGCGAACTGCTGCCACTGGCCCGACTGGAGCCGCAGCAGCGCGCTGAAGTTGCCGCCCACGCCGCGTCGCTGGTCGAGGCCGTACGCGGCGCGCAGGTCGAAAAGACGGCGATGGACGCGCTGCTGCGCGAGTACGACCTCAGCTCGCAGGAAGGCGTGATCCTGATGTGCCTTGCCGAGGCGCTGCTGCGCATCCCCGACGCGGTCACGGCGGATCGTCTGATTGCCGACAAGATAAAGGCCGGCGATTGGGCGTCCCACCTGCTGGACAATGGCTCGTTGTTCGTCAATGCCTCGACCTGGGGCTTGATGCTGACCGGCCGCATCGTGCAGCCGGATGGCGCGACACAACGCGATCCGGCGGGGTTCATGCGCAACCTTGTCGCGCGGGTCGGCGAGCCGGTCGTGCGCACGGCGATGCGCCAGGCGATGCGCATCCTCGGTCATCAGTTCGTGATGGGACGCAGCATCGAGGAGGCGCTTGCGCGCGCCAGTGAGGGCCTCAACGCCCGCTACCGCTATTCCTTCGACATGCTCGGTGAGGCGGCCCTGTCCATGAAGGACGCGGACCGCTACTTCGAGGCGTACTCAGCCGCGATCGAAGCACTCGGGCGTGCCGCCCGCGGCCATCGCGACGCGACCCCGGAATCCCTGCCCAGCATTTCGGTGAAGCTGTCGGCGCTGCACCCGCGTTATGAGTATGCGAACGTCGACCGGGTGCATGCCGAACTCGGCACCCGGCTGGTGCAGTTGGCCGAGTGCGCGGCCCACGCCGGTATCGCGCTGACGGTCGACTCGGAGGAGTCGGAGCGGCTGGAGCTGTCGATGGAGCTGATCGCGCGCGTGCTCGAGGCGCCGTCGCTGGCCGGATGGCAGGGCTTTGGGCTTGCCGTGCAGGCTTATCAGAAGCGCGCGCCCGACCAGATTCGCTGGCTGATCGCGCGTGCGCGTGCCGCCGGCCGTCGACTCAACGTGCGCCTGGTCAAGGGCGCGTACTGGGACAGTGAGATCAAGCGTGCCCAGGAGCGCGGCCATGCCGGTTACCCGGTATTTACCCGCAAGCAGTGCACCGATGTGGCGTATCTGGCCTGCGCGAACCTGCTGTTGGAGGCGCCGGATGTCATCTATCCGCAGTTCGCCACACACAATGCCCACACGGTCGCCAGCATCCTGCACATGGCGCGTGCACGCGGCCGCCTGTTCGAGTTTCAGCGCCTGCACGGCATGGGCGAGGAGCTGTATGGGATCGTGACCGATCCCGCCGGCGAGGCGGCCGCCTGCCGCGTCTACGCGCCGGTCGGCTCCCACGAAGATCTTCTGCCGTACCTGGTTCGTCGTCTGCTGGAGAACGGTGCCAACACCTCGTTCGTCAACCGCATGGTTGACGCCCGTCTGCCGGCCAGTGAGATCGCCGCCGACCCGGTCGCGTTCGTCGAGGCGCTCGTCACCGTGCCGCACCCGCGCATTCCGTTGCCGTCGCGGATCTTCGGTGCCGAGCGGCCGAATTCTGCAGGCCTGAACCTCGCTGATGGCGCGGCACTCGCGCTGCTGGCGCGTGGCGCGAGCGCCGCGCTAGCCACGCCACGTGTTGCCTGCCCGCTCGTGGCCGGTCAGTCGCGGCCGAAGCTCGCCGCCATCGCCAAGCTCGGCGTGCCGGTATGCAGCCCGACCGATCAGTTGGTGGTGGGCCATGTGCTGGCGGCGACGGCAGACGATGTGGCTCGTGCGCTGGATGCGGCGGTCGACTCGTTCGCCGCTTGGGACGCGACACCGGCCGGCGACCGGGCCGCTGCGCTGGAGCGTGCTGCCGACAGTTTTGAGCGCGAGCGCGACCTGTTCGTGGCGCTGCTGATCCGGGAAGCGGGCAAGACGCTCGGCGATGCGATCGCCGAAATCCGCGAGGCGGTGGATTTTCTGCGCTACTACGCGCAACGCGCGCGACTGGACTTTGGTCGCAGTCTGCCGCTGCCCGGTCCTACCGGTGAGAGCAATGAACTGTTCCTGCGCGGCCGCGGCGTGTTCGTCTGCATCAGCCCGTGGAACTTTCCGCTCGCGATCTACACCGGCCAGGTCGCCGCTGCGCTCGCAGCGGGCAATGCGGTGATCGCCAAGCCCGCCGAGCAAACACCGTTGGTGGCGGCGGTGGCGACGGAACTGCTGCACGCCGCCGGTATCCCGACCGGCGTCCTGCAGTTCCTGCCGGGCGATGGTGCGACCGTCGGCGCGCGCCTGACGGCGGATCCGCGGGTCGCTGGCGTTGCGTTCACAGGCTCCAACGAAACGGCCGCGGCCATTCATCGTGCACTGGCGGCTCGGCCCGGCCCGATCGCGACACTGATCGCGGAGACCGGTGGGCAGAACGCGATGATCGTCGATAGTTCGGCGCTGCCGGAACAGGTTGTCAACGACGCGATCCTGTCGGCGTTTGGGAGCGCCGGTCAGCGCTGCTCGGCGCTGCGTATTCTGTGCGTGCAGGAGGACATCGCCGATCGGGTGGAGATGCTGCTGGCCGGCGCCATGGAGGAACTCAAGCTCGGTGACCCGTCGCTGCTGACGACGGATATCGGGCCGGTCATCGACGCTGAGGCGCTCGAGCGGCTCGAGGCGCATGCGGCGCGGATCGTGCAGGGCGCGCGCTGGTCGCATCGTCTGACGCTGCCGGCGGGGCTGACGGGCACCTTCTGCGCACCACTGGCGGTTGAGATCAAGTCGCTGTCGGTGCTCGAGCAGGAGGTGTTTGGTCCCATCCTGCATGTGCTGCGCTGGCGGGCGAAGGATCTGGATGCGCTGGTCGACTCGATCAACGCGACCGGCTACGGGCTGACGCTAGGCATCCATACGCGTATCGACTCGACCGTCGCGCGCATTCGCGCGCGCGCGCGCGCCGGCAACATCTACGTCAACCGCAATATGATCGGTGCGGTGGTGGGGGTGCAGCCGTTCGGCGGCACCGGCCTGTCGGGTACCGGTCCGAAGGCCGGCGGGCCGCACTACCTGCATCGTTTCGCCTCGGAACAGACCTTGACGATCAACACCGCCGCGGTCGGCGGCAACGCCTCGCTGCTCGCCTTGGGCGGCTGAAGCGGGGCTAGCGGCCGACGTCGGTCGGCCGCAGTACCAGCAGGCGCTGAAACAGGCCGCGCTGGACGTCGGCCCAGTGGTTCAGTTCGGCGCCCGTGCCGAGCAGGGTGGCCGGCTCGAACTCGCCGACCGCGTCGTCATCGGTCAGCCAGCGTGCGAGCCGACTGACGGCGGGGTTGTGTCCGACCAGCAGCGCGTGCTCGCAGTCACCTGGCAGGGCTCGGACGATGTCCACAAGGCTGGCGCGATCTGCCAGGTAGATGCGTTCGTCCGCGTGTACCCGTTCACGCGGAATTTCTAACGCCCTTACCAGCTCCGCCGCGGTCGCCAGCGTCCGCACGGCGGGACTGACGATGACGCGGTCAAAGCTGATCTTGTGCTGCAGGGCGAGGGTGGCCATGGCCAGTGCCTCGCGCCGCCCCAGGTCGTTCAGCTGGCGCTGGAAGTCGGTGTCCTCGCCGGCGTACGGCTCGGCGTGGGCGTGACGGAAGATCCAGAGCTGCTTCATTGACGTACTCGCGACTCAGGCCAGGCCGATGCACAGCCGGCCGTGGGTTATCGCGACCGGGAAGGTCGCGACCGGTTCGTAGGCCGGCGGGCTCAGCGCGGCTCCCGTGCGCAGGCAGAAGCGCGCACCGTGGCGCGGACAGATGACCTCAAGTCCCTCGACCGGACCGTCTGCCAGCGGGTTGCCATCGTGCGTGCAGACATCCTCGATGGCATAGAGCTCGTCCTGTACGTTGTAGACAGCGACATAGCGCCCATCCACTTCGTAGACGCGGTGCTCGCCGCGCGGGACCTCGCCGGCCGCTGCCACATCGACCCACGTCGCGGCGCTCGTCGCCTCGGTCATCACATCATTCCCGTCTGCAGGCGGGCGGCTTCAGACATCATTTCGCGGTCCCAGGGCGGGTCGAAGACGAGTTCGACGTCGACCGAGACCAGCGTCGGGATCTGCGTTAGCTTGTCCTTGGCGTCCTGCACCAGTACCTCGCCCATGCCGCATCCCGGGGCCGTCAACGTCAGCTTGACCGCTGCCGCGCGCGTGCCGTCGCCCTGCCGCGTCACGTCGCAGGCGTAGACAAGGCCAAGGTCGACGATGTTGACGGGAATTTCCGGGTCGTAGCAGGTTCTCAGCTGCGCCCACGCGGCCTTCTCGACGTCCGCATCGGTGGCGTCCGGCGGCAGTTCGATTTTCGGTGGCGGCTCCTTGCCCAGCGCCGCGGCATCCTCGCCTGCGATGCGAAACAGGTTGCCTTCCACGTAAACGGTGAAGCTGCCGCCGAGGGCCTGCGTGATGTAGCCCACGCTACCTACGCGTAGCTTGACCTCGATACCGGCCGGCACGAGCACGGCCTTGACGTCTTCGCTGACGACGAATGGTTCTCTTTCTTGATGCCGCATGGCTCGCTCGGTAATCCTATTCGGTAGTGACGGGGGCCGCGGCGCCCTGCAGCGCGGCGTGCAGCGTGTGCCAGCAGAGGCTGGCGCACTTCACGCGCGCCGGAAACTCTCTTACGCCGCCAAGCGCCGCGAGTTTGCCCAACTCCGGCGGCGACGGCGCGTCCGCGCGGGTCAGCAGGTCGTGGATGGCGGCGTAAAGATGCTCTGCCTCGGCGCGCGTCTTGCCCTTGATCGCTTCGGTCATCAGGGACGCGGAGGCGACCGAGATCGCGCAGCCGGTGCCATCGAAGCGCAGGTCGCAGATCACATCGCCGTCCATGATCGCGTAGACGGTCAATTTGTCGCCACACAGCGGGTTGTGGCCGGCCGCCGAATGGGCGGGGGGATCCAGGCGGCCGAAATTCCGCGGCCGTTTGTTGTGGTCGAGGATGACGTCCCGGTATAGGTCTTTGAGGTCCATGGATCCTGGCCCGATTAGCGGAACATGTCGCGCGCGGCGGTGACGGCGTCAACCAGCACGTCGATTTCCTCGCGCGTGTTGTAAAAGGCAAACGACGCGCGCGCGGTGGCGGGGACGCCAAAGAACTCAATCGCCGGCATCGCGCAGTGATGGCCGGTGCGGATGGCCACGCCCTGCTGGTCAAGGATGGTGCCGATATCGTGTGGATGAACGCCGTCGAGCACGAACGAGACCAGGCTCGCCTTGTCTTTTGCCGTACCGATGACGGTGAGGCCGTCGATTGCGCTCAGCCGCTCACTGGCGTAGTCCAGCAGCATCCTTTCCCATGCCGCGATCCGGCCAAGGCCAATCCCGTCGACGTAGTCGATCGCGGCGGCCAGCCCAACCGCGCCAGACATGTGCGGGGTACCCGCCTCGAACTTGAACGGCAACTGGTTGTAGGTCGTGCCGGTGAAGCTCACCGACAGGATCATGTCGCCGCCGCCCTGCCAGGGCGGCATGGCCTCGAGCAGGCTCTCGCGGCCGTAGAGGACGCCGATGCCGTCCGGGCCATAGAGCTTGTGGCCGGAGAACGCATAGAAATCGCAGTCCAGGGCCTGCATGTCCAACGCGAAGTGAGGCACTGCCTGGGCGCCGTCGAGCAGGACGGGCACGCCGCGCGCATGGGCGAGCGTGACAATCTCGCGAACCGGCATGACGGTGCCGAGCGCATTGGAGACGTGTGCGGTGGCGACGAGTTTGGTGCGGTCGCTCAGCAGCGCCTGGAAAGCGTCCAGGTCCAACTCCCCCTGCCGGTTGATCGGTGCCACCTTGAGCACCGCGCCGGTCGCCTCGCAGGCCATCTGCCACGGCACGATGTTGGCGTGGTGTTCCAGCCAGCTGATCAGAATCTCATCGCCCGGCTTCAGGCGCGGGCGCAGAAACGAGTTTGCGACCAGATTGATGGATTCGGTCGTGCCGCGGGTGAACACCACCTCACGGATCGAGCGGGCATTGATGAAGCGTCGGACCCGCTCGCGCGCCGCCTCGAACGCGTCTGTCGCCCGCTGCGAGAGCGTGTGGACGCCGCGATGCACGTTGGCGTGCATCTCCTCTGCATAGCGGCGCTCCGCGTCAATCACTGCGCGCGGGCGCTGGCTGGAGGCGCCATTGTCTAGATAGACCAGCGGTCGGCCATTGATCGTCTGGGCGAGGATAGGGAAATCCGCGCGCAGGCGCGCTACGTCGAGCGGCGGATCCGCGAGCGTGGCGCGGTTCATGCGATGAATTCCCGGATCGTGGCGGCGGCTGGCAGGCGGCCCAGGGCGCGACGCTCGATCGCACGGCGGACGGCCTCCGGCTCGATGCTCTTGAGCACGTCGCCTACAAACGCGTAGGTGAGCAGTGCGCGGGCGGTTTCGCGATCCAGTCCGCGCGTCAGCAGGTAGAAGAGCATGTTTTCGTCCAGCGTGCCGGTGGTGGCGCCGTGCGCGCACTTGACGTCGTCGGCGTTGATCTCCAGCTGCGGGCGGGTGTCGATCGACGCCTCCTTACTCAGCAGCAGATTGCGACTGGACTGGCGCGAGGAGGTCTTCGCGGCGCCGGCGCGAACGATGACCTTGCCATCGTAGCTGCCGCGCCCGCGGCCGCCAGCCACGCCGCGATAGAGCTGGTCGCTGGTGCCGTGGGAAACTCGATGGTCGAGCAGGGTGCGAATGTGCTGCTCGCGGGTGCCATCGGCGAACAGGACGCCACGCAGGTCGGCCTGCGCGCCCGTCCCGTCGAGGTCAACCCGCAGATCGAATCGCACCAGCTGGCCGCCGAGCGCGACCAGGCGATGAGCATAGCGAGCGTCGCGGCCGACGACGGCATGCGCATCGTCGATCATGACCGTGCGATCGCCAGCGAGCTGTACGGTGGTGTGTGTCAGGCGCGCTCCGGCGTCGAGAACGACGTCCGTGACCGCGGCCACGAAGCTGTCTGCGTTGCCAAGGCCGAGCTGGTATTCGATCAGCGCCAGTGAGGAATTGGCCCCGAGTTCCAGGCGAGTGCGCGGATAAGCGCCGCCACCGGTGTGCAGGTGCACGATCTCCAGCGGCAGGCGCGGGTTGCTGCCGGCGGTGAGCGTGAGGTGCGCGCCATCCGCGGCCATGCAGGCGTTGAGTTGTCGTATCCGCTGATCGGCATCGATCGGGCTGGTGACGGCTGCTGGTGGGGCGCCATCCAAAAGGTCGCGATAGGAAGTTTGCACGAGGCCATCCGGCAGCGACCGGTCCGACAGCGCCGCATGGAAGCGGCCGTTGACGTAGACCAGTCGTGGGCCCTGTGCTTCCGGTAGCCCCTCGAGTGCGTTAGCGGCAAGCGGCCGGGCTGCGGCCGGCGCCAGCTCGCGTCGCTCAAGCAGACGCAGGTTCGTGTACTTCCAGGCGTCATCGCGCGGCGTTGGCAGTCCGTCGGTGACGAGCTGTGCGAGCGTCGCGGCGCGCCACTGCTGCCAGGCAGCAGAACCTGGCAGCAGCGTCAGGGCCGGTTGCAGGCGAGCGAGCGGGGGCGTGGCGTCGGGGCGGGCGCTCATGCCGCGTTCGCCTCCTCAAGCACCCAGTCGTAACCGCGACGCTCAAGCTCCAGCGCAAGCCCGCGGTCGCCGGACTTGAGGATCCGACCGGCGGCGAGGACGTGCACGTGGTCGGGGACGATATGGTCCAGCAGTCGCTGGTAGTGGGTGACCAGTACGACCGCCCGGTTGTCGGTGCGCAGGCTGTTGACGCCGTTGGCGACGACTTTGAGGGCGTCGATGTCCAGTCCCGAGTCGGTTTCGTCGAGGATTGCCAGCGTCGGCTCCAGCACCGTCATTTGCAGAATCTCGTTGCGCTTCTTCTCACCACCCGAGAAGCCTTCGTTGACGCCACGCTTGAGGAAGCTCTCGTCCATCTGCATCAGCGCCATCTTGTCCTTCACGATCGCCAGGAACTCGAACGCGTCGAGCTCCTGCAGACCGAGCTGCCGGCGCCGGGCGTTGAGCGCGGCCTTCAGCAGGTAGACGTTGTTTACGCCGGGAATCTCCACCGGGTACTGGAAGCCGAGGAACAGGCCGCGACGCGCGCGCTCCTCCGGCGCCAGCGCCAGCAGGTCCTCGCCCAGGTACACGGCACTGCCCGCGACGATTTCGTAGTCGGCGCGACCGGCCAGTACCTGCGATAGCGTGCTTTTGCCGGCGCCATTCGGGCCCATGATCGCGTGCACCTCGCCGGCTCTGACGGTGAGGTTGAGGCCGTTGAGGATCCGCCGGCCCTGCACTTTGACCGTCAGTCCGGAGATCTGCAGGATCACGTCGCCCTTGTGGATGTTGCTCATGTCTGTTCGTTGCCTGTTTATCCGACCGAGCCTTCGAGGCTCACCGCGAGCAGGTTCTGCGCCTCTACGGCGAATTCCATCGGCAGTTCCTTGAACACCGATTTGCAGAACCCGTTGACGATCATGTTGACCGCGTCTTCCTGCGACAGCCCGCGCTGCAGCAGGTAGAAAAGCTGATCCTCGCCGATGCGCGAGGTGGTCGCCTCGTGTTCGACGGTGGCTGTCTGGTTGCGCACTTCGACGTAAGGGAACGTGTGCGCGCCACATTTGTCGCCCATCAGCAGCGAATCGCACTGCGTGTAGTTGCGTGCGCCCTCGGCGGTCGGCAGTACTTTGACCAGGCCGCGGTAGGTGTTGTGCGCGTGTCCTGCCGAGATGCCCTTCGAGACGATCGTGCTGCGCGTGTTGCGGCCAACATGGATCATCTTGGTGCCGGTATCGGCCTGCTGGTAGTGATTGGCGACGGCGACGGAGTAGAACTCGCCAACCGATCCTTCGCCCGTCAGAACGCAGCTTGGGTACTTCCAGGTTATCGCAGAGCCTGTTTCTACCTGAGTCCAGGAGATGTGCGAGTTGCGGCCGCGGCATTCGCCGCGCTTGGTGACGAAGTTGTAGATGCCGCCGACGCCGTTCTCGTCGCCCGGATACCAGTTCTGCACTGTCGAGTACTTGATCTTGGCGTTATCGAGCGCGATCAGTTCCACGACGGCGGCGTGCAACTGGTTTTCGTCACGCATCGGCGCCGTACAGCCCTCGAGGTAACTGACGTGGCTGCCCTCATCCGCGATGATCAGCGTGCGCTCGAACTGGCCGGTATTGGCGGCGTTGATGCGGAAGTACGTCGACAGCTCCATTGGGCAGCGAACGCCCTTGGGGATGTAGACGAAGGAGCCGTCGGTGAATACAGCCGAGTTCAGGGCGGCATAGAAGTTGTCGCCTGGCGGCACGATGGTGCCCAGGTACTGCTCAATGAGCGCGGGGTGGTCGCGCACCGCGTCGGAGAACGGGCAGAAGATCACGCCTGCTTCGGAGAGGCGCTCCTTGAAGGTCGTGGCGACCGAAACGCTGTCGAACACCGCGTCGACCGCGACACCTGCGAGGCGGGCACGCTCATGCAGCGGCACGCCGAGCTTGTCGTAGGTCGCCAGCAGCTTTGGGTCGACATCGGCGAGGCTCTTCGGGCCGTCTTTGTTCGACTTCGGCGCCGAGTAATAGGAGATCGCCTGATAGTCGATCGGCTTGTAGTGCAGGTGCGCCCAGTGCGGCTCGCGCATCGTCTGCCAGTGACGATAGGACTTCAGGCGCCAGTCGAGCAGGAAGCCCGGCTCGCCCTTCTTGCGCGAGATCATGCGGATGACGTCTTCGTCCAGGCCCGGCGGCACCGTGTCGGAGTCGATGTCGGTGACGAAGCCGTGCCGGTACTTCTGCCCGACGAGCTCTTCCAGATCCTGGGGGGTGGTCGACATGGGATTCCTCAGGCGCGTGCGCGCAGGCCAGGGCGACTGCCCAGCGTGATGGCGAGGTCCGCAGCGGGCACACCGGGAGCCTCCTGTGCGATCAGGTGGGTGAGTTTCACGTCGCTCAGTGCGCGATGGATCGCGACGTTGACGCGCTGCCAGCTGCGGCCCACCCGGCAACTGGGCTCCAGGCCGCACTGGCCGGGGTGGGTGGAGCACTCGGTCAGGCCCAGCGGGCCCTCAACCGCGTCGATGATCTCGGCCGCTGTGATCTGCGCCGCTGGCCGTCCCAGCGTGTAACCGCCGCGCGCGCCGCGTGTGGAGGTGATCAGGCCGGCGCGCTGCAGTTCCTTGAGGACTTTGCTGACGGTGGGCAGTCCGATGCGGGAGCCTTCGGCCAGTTCCACGGCGGTACGCATGCCTGCGCCCTCCTCGGCAAGGTGGGCTAGCAGCACGGTCGCGTAGTCGGTTAGTTTGCTGATTCTGAGCATTGGCGTTCGGGTTCCGCTATTCAGGACTATTTTAGTCCTATTAGCGCCCGACGCCAAGCGTTAGGCGCAGGGCGGCCGCAGCGAGGCGGCCTGATCCGTTATAATGGGGAACTTCGCCAGGTACGGCGGGTCCGTCCAGGATAGCGGCAGGAATGCCGGTCTCGGAGTTCTGGATGACGCCTCGGGACCGTGTCCGTACCGCCCAGCGCCCGCTGTTATCACAGTGGGCCGCGGTTGGGCGCGAAGTTGAGGCGCCTCGGGAATCCAAGACGAACGTATGAATGACTCCAACGATGCGGGCCTGCCCGCCACCGGCGGCGCGATCGCGCGCCTGAGCGATGTCGGTTACTCGGTCGGCGGTCGGGCGATCTTTGATGGCCTCGACATTTCGATCGAGCGCGGCAAGGTGACGGCCATCATGGGCCCGTCCGGTACGGGCAAGACAACCCTGTTGCGTCTCATTACGGGCCAGGTCCGCGCCTCGCGCGGCTCGGTGGTGGTCGATGGTGAGGATCTCGCCACACTCGATCGGGACGGGTTGTACCTGCTGCGCCGACGCATGGGTATGCTGTTTCAGAATGGCGCGCTGCTGACGGACCTCGACGTCTACGAGAATGTCGCGTTTCCGGTGCGCGAACATACAGATCTGCCGGAGGCGCTGGTTTCCCGCATTGTGCTCATGAAGCTGCAGGCGGTGGGCTTGCGGGGTGCGGCCCGACTCATGCCGGCTGAATTGTCCGGTGGTATGTCGCGGCGCGTGGCGCTGGCACGCGCGATCGTCATGGACCCGAAGATTCTTATTTACGACGAGCCCTTCGCCGGGCTCGACCCGATCGCGCTCGGCGTAGTCATGCGCCTGATCCGCGAGACCAACGATGCGCTTGGGCTGACGAGTATTGTGGTGTCGCACGATGTGCACGAGATCGGCAAGCTTGCCGATGCCGCCTATCTGCTATCCGGCGGCAAGGTGATCGCCGCTGGCACGCCAGCGGAGCTTGCGGTTAACCCCGCACCTGTCGTGCGCCAGTTCATGGCAGGTGAGGCAGATGGACCGGTTCCGTTCCACTACCCCGCGCCGGACTACGCTGCGCAGTTGCTGGATTCGGCGGCGCGCGCGTGAGCTTTCTCGGCGGTCTGATGGACAGCGGGCGCGGCCAGTTGCGCAAGTGGGGCCGCTTTACGCTGTTCACGCTGCGCTTGCTGGTGGTGAGCCCACGCGCGTTGCTGCGGCCGCAGCTGGTCATCGACCAAGTTTACAACTCTGGCGCCCTGTCGCTGGTGATTATCATGCTGTCGGGCCTGTTCGTCGGCATGGTCCTCGGTCTGCAGGGTTACGACCTGCTGCGGCGGTTTGGTTCGACCGAGTCGCTGGGCACTGCGGCGGCGCTGGGGCTGTTGCGCGAGTTGGGTCCGGTAGTGACGGCGCTGCTGTTTGCCGGTCGTGCGGGGACGGCGCTGACCTCGGAAATCGGCTTGATGAGCGCGACCGACCAGCTCTCGGCGATGGAGATGATGGCTGTCGACCCGATCCGGCGCGTCTGTGCGCCGCGCTTCCTGGGCGGCGTGATCGCAATGCCGCTGCTGGCGGCGATCTTCAGCATGATCGGCATCTACGGCGCCCAGCTGGTGGGCGTCACGCTGATGGGAGTGGACTCGGGCCAGTTCTGGTCACAGATGCGCTCCGCCGTGGAGATGCGCGACATCGTCGAGGGCGTGGTGAAGAGCGTGGCTTTCGGCTTTGCCTGCAGCTCGATCGCCGTTTACGAGGGATATCACGCGGTGCCGACCGCGGAGGGCGTGGGGCGTGCGACGACGCGCACCGTCGTGACCTCCTCGGTCGCCGTGCTGGCAATAGATTACATGCTCACGGCAGTGTTGCTGTGAGCTCAGGAGAGGGATGATGAAGCAGACCCCGGCAACTGAACTTGGCACAGGCCTGTTCGTGGTGCTCGGCTTCGCGGCGCTTTTTTTCATGGTGACCCAGATCACCAATCATGGCATTGCGCTGCATGACCACAACTATCGCGTGACGGCTCGTTTCGATAACGTCGGCGGCCTGAAGGTCGGCGCACCGGTCTCGATCGGTGGCGTCACGATCGGCCGCGTCGAGGCGATCGAGTACGACTCGCAGAGCTACAAGGCGGTCGCACGCCTGGCGATCGAGACGCGCTACGACCACATTCCGGACGACAGTGACCTTGCGATCTATACCGCAGGTCTGCTGGGCGGCCAGTACGTCGGCTTCACGCCGGGGGGCGCCGAGACCTTTTACAAGGATGGCGACCGCGTCGAGCTGACCCAGTCTGCGGTCGTGCTCGAGAACCTGATCAGCAAGTTTCTTTTCGACAAGGCAGGCGATGCCGCCAAGAAGACCGGAGGATCCGTCCCATGAGCCACCCCACTCCCCGCCGCCTCACCGCAGCCCTGCTCATGGCGCTGGCCTTTGCCGGCGCAGTGCTGGCGTTTCACGCCCCGGCAGCGCGGGCCGATGCGCAGACGGCGCAGCTGGGTCCGCAGGAGCTGATGGAGACCATCTCGCGGCGACTGTTTGCTGCGCTCGACGCCAATCGGGCCGCGATCGTGAAGGATCCGGAGAAGGCGTTCCCGCTGGTCGATACGATCCTGCTGCCGCATTTCGACACCGACTATGCCGCGCAGCTGGTGCTTGCGCAGAGCTGGCGTACCGCGACCCCTGAGCAGAAGAAGCGCTTCGTCGATTCCCTTTACCGGGCGCTGCTGCGCACCTACGGCGGCGCGATAGCTGACTTCACGGCTGACCGATTCAAGATCCAGCCGTTCAAGGGCGATGCCGCTGCCACCCAGGCGACAGTGCGCACGACCGTCACGCGCGCGAGCGGTGCGGTGATCCCGGTCGACTACCGGCTGCGCAAGACGGCGGAGGGTTGGAAGGCCTTCGACGTGGTTATCGAGGGGATTTCCTACATCAAGAACTACCGCACCGATCTGGGTGCCGAGGTCAGCCAGAAGGGTCTGGAGGCCGTTATCGCGCGGCTGGAGAAGGAAGGCCTGGAGACCCACATCTCCACCGACAAGCCTGCTGGCAAGCACTGAGGCGAGCACCGTGTCCGGTCAATCGATGGATTTCGTGTTTTCGGGTGAAGCGGGCCGCTTCCGCCTGGGCGGCACTGCCGGTTATGGCAATGCGCGCCGGCTGCTGGAGGCCGGCAGGCGGCGGCTTGCAACCGAGGATCGCGCGGAAGTCGACCTATCCGCTCTGACCGCACTGGATAGTGCGGGGCTCGCGGTCATGATCACTTGGCTTGCAGAGGCTCAGAGCGCTGGTCGTGAGCTGAGCTATCGGGACCTGCCGGCGGCGCTGGTTGCGACCGCACGGGTGGCGGGCGTCGAGTCCCTGCTGGTCGGCAACGCCGGCTAGCCGTTTACGGCTGCGGTGGGTCCTGCCGCGCAGCGGCGGGGGGAGTCGGCAACGCCGGCGACTCTTCTATAGGCGCGTCCAGGTCGTCGTAGGTCTCTTCCGGCATCACCCCGTCTCGTACCTGGAACTCTCGTCGCGCCAGGTAGGCGTTGCGTACCAGCGTGTACGGGTCGAATGCCGCGTCGATCGCCTCGTCGGCGGCCAACAGCTCCGTGCGCGTGTCGATCACCGACAGCGCCAGCAGTACATAGCCGGTGTTGTTCGACTCGGGTTGGTACTCGAGGTTGGTGAAGTGGTTGACGTAGCGGCTGGCCGCGTCGCGCAGGCTTGACGGTCCCAGCAGCGGCAGCATCAGGTAGGGACCGGACGGCATGCCCCAGTGACCCAGCGTCTGGCCGAAGTCCTCGTCATGAGCGGTCAGGCCCACGCGCGTCGCGGGATCTGTGAGGCCGCCGATGCCGATCGTCGAATTGACGATGAAACGGAGTGCGTCACTGCCGGCGTTGCGCAGTTTGCCCTGCAGTGCGTCGTTGAGGATCACGGTCGGATATTCGAGGTTTGCGAGGAAGTTGCTGACCGCCTTGCGCAGCGGAATCGGCACTAATACCCGGTAACTGCGCGCGATGGGGCGCGTAATGGCATGGTCGAGCACGACGTTGAACTTGTAGGTTGTGCGGTTCATGCCCTCCAGCGGATCCTGCTTGCGCAGCAGTTCAAGGGCCCGCAGACGTGCTCGCAGACCTCTTGGGGGGACGGCGAGGGGTGCGGCGACGGGCGTGGCTTGCGCCTCTGTGGGCGCGGTGTCTGCCGCCACGGCGGCGTGCGCCAGCAGCAGGCTCGCTGCCAGAGGCAGGAGGCATTTGCTAAAACGCTGAGGCAGGGGGGCGGTTGATCGCGCAACCTGCGGATACGACATGCGACTCTCCACGCAGGCCGCATATTTTAGCAGGATCAGGGCTCTAGCGCCGCTCATTGTCCGGGATTGTCTGCGGCAGGGGTTCGCCACGATCCACGGCACCTTGTAGGCGCAGCGGCAGGTATTCCTTCAGTTCGTCGATACGGGCCTTGAACCGGCTGCGCTGTACCGGCGTCAGGTTTGGCGTCGCCAGGGCCTGGCGCAATGCGACGATGGCGAGCGTCAGGTCGCCGTTCATCACGTGGTACTCGGCCATGTAGTAGTTGGCCTCGCCCGCCTCGCCCGCGGCGCTCGCCACCAGGGCGATGAACCGTACCTGATCCTGCGTCGGCGGAATGGCGTTGAACAGATCCAGCAGCACCGAGTGCGCCAGATGAGCCTCATCCGCGCGCATCAGCGTCTCGGCGTAGCGCACCGTGATCGGCACGTTGCGCGGGAACAGGTCCAGTGCGTGCGCGAGTGCTTCGCGCGAGCCGGCGATGTCGCCGGTGCCCAGTAGTGCCTGGCCGAGCGCGGAGTGGTACTCGATCGTATCGGCATGGCGTGCGACCAGATCGCGCAGCAGCGGCACGGCCTCAGCCGGGGCGTTTTCCTGCATCAGCGCGAGCGCCCGCCCGTAGTAGCGGTAGTCGCCGATCGCGCCTGGGGCACCGCCGCCGCCGTTACCAGCATCCGCGTACACGTCCCGCGGGTTGCTGTCCGAGCCCATCGTCATGACCCGCAGCTTCTCGCGTGCAAGGCGATAGCCGGTGGTATCGACCGGGCGCACCGTCGGGTAGGAGACGGCCCGGCCCTTGGCCTCCGCGATGCGACCGCTGGTCACCGGGTGGGTCTGCAGGAACTCCAGGATCTTGGCGTTCGGACCGCCGCTGCCCATGCGGCGGCCGAGCGTTTCGAAAAAAGTCCCCATGGCGTTCGGATCGTAACCGGCCGAGGCCATCACGTTGATGCCGACCCGATCGGCCTCGTACTCGTTCTCGCGCGAGAAGTTCAGCTGCTGTTGCATCGCTGCGCTCTGGCCCGCCATCACGCCGGCCATGCCGACATTGGAGTTGCCGGACATCGCGCCGACCAGGATCGCCGCCAGCATCGCCGCGGTCGCGCCCAGACTCGCTCGGCTTGCCTGCTGCACGCTGCGCGCGATATGGCGCTGGGTCACATGCGAAACCTCGTGCGCAAGGACGCCGGCAAGTTCGCTTTCGCTGGTGGTGGCGAGGATCAGCCCTGAATGCACGCAGACGAAGCCGCCCGGCAACGCGAAGGCGTTGATGCTGTTGTCCTTGACCACCAGAAAGGTGAACTTGACGGTGCCTTCCTGCGCATGACTGGAAAGCCGACTGCCGATGCCCTGGATGTATTCGCCGACTTCGAGATCGTCCAGCACCTGGCCGCTGTCGCGCAGGCCCTTGATGATCATCGCGCCGAGCTTGTACTCGTCGCTGAGGGTGATCACCGCATCGGCCGGCGTGCCGATATCCGGCAGGTCCTGGCCGGGAAGGGGCGCGGCTAGTGCGGCGCCGGCCACAGCCACTGCCAGGCAGAGGCTGAGGGCGGTGCGGCGGAGTAGGGAGATGAGAAGTTGCATGCGTACCGATCAGACCGCGACAGCGGTCCGAGGTTCAATCGGGCGATTTCAGAGGCTCTCGGACGCGAAGTCGGCCAGCCGCGAGCGCTCGCCACGGACCAGCGTCAGGTGGCCGGAGTGCTGCCAGCCGCGGAAGCGGTTGACGACGAAGGTGAGTCCGGAACTCGTCTCGGTCAGGTAGGGCGTGTCGATCTGCGCGATGTTGCCCAGGCACACGAGCTTGGTGCCGGGGCCCGCACGAGTGACCAATGCCTTCATCTGCTTCGGCGTCAGGTTCTGCGCTTCGTCAAGAATGATGTAGCGGTTGAGGAAGGTGCGTCCGCGCATGAAGTTCAGCGAGCGAATCTTGATGCGGCTGCGCAGTAGATCGTTGGTCGCGGCGCGCGCCCAGTTGCCGCCTTCCTGGGTCTGCGTGAGCACCTCGAGGTTATCCATCAGCGCGCCCATCCAGGGCTCCATCTTTTCTTCCTCGGTTCCCGGCAGGAAGCCGATGTCTTCGCCGAGCGGAATCGTCACGCGGGTCATGATGATTTCGCTGAAGCGGCGATTGTCGAGGGTCTGCGCGAGTCCCGCAGCGAGTGTCAGCAGCGTCTTGCCGGTGCCGGCGGGGCCGAGCACGGTGACGAAGTCGATCTCGGGATCCATCAGCAGGTTGAGCGCGAAGTTCTGCTCGCGGTTGCGGGCGGTGACGCCCCACACCGTGTGCCGCTCCGAGCGATAGTCATGCAGTAGTTCGAGGACGGCTTCGTCGCCCTTGATGCTGCGGACCATTGCCTCGACGCCGTTGGGGGAGTCCTCGTAGACGAACAGGTTCGGGTGCCATTCACGCACTGCCGGGCCGCTCAGACGATAGAACGTGCGCGCGTGGTCCTTCCACGATTGCATGTCCTTGCCATTGGCCTCCCAGAAGTCAGCTGCCAGTGCCTGCGTGCCGGTGTAGAGAAGATCCGCGTCCTCGATGGTCTGGTCGCTGAAGTAGTCCTCGGCGTGCACGCCGAGGATTGCGGCCTTGATGCGCAGGTTGATGTCCTTCGACACCAGCGTGACTTCGGTATCGGGGTGCGCGCGCTTGAGCGCCAGCGTCTGGCCGAGGATCGCGTTGTCGGCGCCGTGGCCGGGAAGCTCCGGCAGTGACGTGTCGAGCATCTGCGTCTGGAAGTAGAGCCGGCCGGACGCGCGCTGCTTGCCGCCGTTGCCGTTAGTGATTGCGTTCGGCAACACCAGGCCGCGATCGATTTCCGTCTTGGTCGCACCCTGCATCAGCTCGTCGAGGAAGCGGCTCACCTGGCGTACGTTGCGGGCAGCTTCCGACAGTCCCTTCTTGCCGGCATCGAGCTCCTCGAGCACGATCATCGGGATGTAGATGTCGTGTTCCTCGAAGCGAAAGATCGCCGTCGGGTCGTGCATCAGTACGTTCGTATCGAGTACGAAGATGCAGCGGCGGCCGCGCGTGCTACGCGTCATCTTGGCCGGCCTACAGGTCGCGTGCTGCCGCTAGCACAGCGGTAGCGTGTCCATCGACTTTGACCTTGCGCCACTCGGCGCGCAGTACGCCCTTGTCGTCGAGGAGGAAGGTGCTGCGTTCGATGCCCATGTATTTCTTGCCGTACATGCTCTTTTCCTTGATGACGTCGAAGAGCTTGCACAGCTCTTGGTCCGTGTCGGCGAGCAGGTGGAACGGGAAGGCGTACTTGGCGCGGAACTTTTCATGCGAGACGAGGCTGTCGGCCGAGACGCCGACGATGGCGGTCTTCGCCTTCTTGAAGTCGGCGGCGTGGTCGCGAAACGCCTCGCTTTCCTTGGTGCAGCCGGAGGTGTTGTCGCGCGGGTAGAAGTAGACGACCAGCTTGGTGCCTAGATTGTCCTTCAGGCGCCAGGCGCCGGCGGTCGAGTCGACCTTGAAGTCAGGGATCTTCTTGCCGATCGCAGGTGCCGCCATGTGCGCTCCGGGGTGAGCCGTCAGCTCTTGACGGGTTCGAGTATCGCGTCGAGGTTCAGGTGGTCGCAGAAGTCCATGAACTCCTCGCGCAGCACCCCGAGGTGGATTCGGCTGGGCACGTTGATCACCAGTCGCAGCGAGAACATCGGCGCGCCGGTGTGGGCGGCCGCGTAGCTGTGGGTATCGAGTTCGGCGATGTCCACGCCGCGTGCGGAGAAAAACCCGGCGACGCTGGAGACGATGCCGGCCTGATCCAGGCAGACGATGTCTACCGAGTAGGGGAGCATGTCGCTGCGGATGGGGCGGGTCTCGGTGCGGCGCACCTGGACGGTCATTTCGCCCGCCTCGGCGATTTTCTTGATCTCGGACTCGATCTTGGCCAGCGAGTGCCAGTTGCCCGAGACCAGCAGGGCCATGACGAATTCGCTGCCAAGCGCAGACATCCGACTTTCGATGATGTTGCCGCCGCAGTCCGAGATGGCGCGGGTCAGGTCGTGCACCATTCCGGTGCGGTCGCTGCCAATGGCAGAGAGGGCGAGAAGCTGCTTCATCCGGGGGGCGGGTGCTCGGCGGGGGGTGATCGGGCACGGGATTCTACCCCGCCGGGAGCGCCGGGGGGAAACCGCCGTTGTGAGCGCGGCTTGCGCCCGCCGCCACCCGGTCAGTACCATCGCCCGCCCACGGTCCCCCGATACCCCCCCTCCCCGAGAGCCCTTGAAATGTATAGCGGCAGCATAGTTGCCATCGTCACGCCGATGACCGACTCCGGCGAGGTCGACTTCGACGCATGGGATCGGTTGCTCGACTGGCATGTGGAGCAGGGAACCGACGGCCTGGTGGTTTGTGGCACCACCGGCGAGTCGCCGACGGTCAGCCTGGCGGAGGCGGTCGAGTTGACCCGCCGCGCGGTGGCGCGGATCGACGGCCGCATGCCGATTATTGCCGGCAGCGGTAGCAACGACACCGCCCTGAGCATCGAGCGCACCCGCGCGCTGGCCACCGCCGGCGCCGACGCGGTGCTGGTGGTCACGCCGTACTACAACAAGCCGACCCAGGACGGCCTGTTTCAGCACTTCACTGCGATCGCCGACGATTCGAGCGTTCCGGTCATCCTTTACACGTTCCCGGACGAACCGGTGTCGATCTGCTGCCGGAGACGGTCGAGCGGCTTGCTGCGCATCCGCGCATCGTCTCGCTGAAGGAGGCCACCGGCAGCCTCGCGCGACTCGCCGAGCTGCGCGCCCGCTGCGGCGCGGATCTCGAGATTCTCAGCGGCGATGATCCGACCGCTGTCGACGCGATGCTGGCGGGAGCGGTTGGCGTGATTTCGGTGACCGCCAACGTCGCTCCGCGGCTGATGCACGAGCTGTGTGAGGCTGCCCTTGAAGGTGATGAGCCGGCGGCCCGCGCAATCGACGCACGTCTGGCGCCGCTGCATCGCGCGTTGTTCATCGAATCCAATCCGATCCCGGCCAAATGGGCCGTCCAGCAGCTGGGCCTTATCGGGCCCGGCATCCGTCTGCCGCTGACACCCTTGTCGGCGTCCTGTCATACACCGGTGCGCGATGCGATGCGTGCCGCGGGGGTCCCATGCGCCTGATTACTCTTACCCTTCCGATCGCGCTGTGCCTTGTCGCGGTATCCGGCTGCCATCACAGCGCGGCGTATCTGCGTACGCACAGCGGCAGCAACTCCACAACAGGCAAGCCGTGCGTCGACCGCGCGGCTTATCTGGCGGCCAACACCGCGGCGCCATTGAAGACGCCTGAGGGCCTGGTAGCGCCAAATACCAAGAACTCGTTGAAGATCGGTGAAGTGGCTGCGTCGGCGCCGGCGCAGGCGCGCACCACGTCGCAGGGTTGCCTCGACAAGCCGCCGAGCTTCTTCGGTGAAAAGGCCAAGCTGCCGGTAACCCCGGGTGAAAAGCCGGTGCCAGTGGAAAGGCTGGCGCCGAAGATCGACTAAGTTTGATCGGCCGGTTTGCCTAGTCGCGCTCGCGCGGTTAGTCTTCCGGCCCGTGGAGAGGTGGCCGAGCGGTCGAAGGCGCTGGACTGGAATTTCAGTAATGCCTAACAAGGTATTCGTGGGTTCGAATCCCACCCTCTCCGCCATTTAGTCAGGGCGTTGCAATGACGCCCCAGAAAGCCCGCTGCAAGCGGGCTTTTTTGTGCCCGCGCGAGGCGTGTGGGGCCCTAACTGGCCTGGTCGATACCCCGCCAGCGCACGTCATTCTGGTACTAAGTTGGTTCTACTAAATTGCAGACCAGCGCAAACCAGCGCAAACGGTCGGCGGCGCCGAGTCGCTCTCGCCCGACTGTTCAGCTTAGGTCAGGCATGCCAACCCAGAAAGCAGCTTTTGCACAGGATCTGATGGCCAGTGGTATGCACATAAAAGCCACTGCACGGCCCTCCCGTTGACACAAAAAAAGCGCGTGGGTACATTTCTTCACCATAGTGGGAAGGTTTCCAAAAGGCATTCCGGTGGTGCTCCGCACGGGTGGCACGTACCAGTCCCGGATGAGTCGAAAGAAAGCTTGGCGCCACACATAGCACTAGCGTGCTGGGCGGCTTGGCGGCAGTTCTGGTGCTCGGTTGTCTCGCAAGCGCAACAGGCGCAATGGCGGCGACTCCCGGGCTGAACAGGTAGAGGGTGGGAACGTTTCAATCCGATGCGCCGCGGCACGCCGCGGCGCACGCGACATTTAAAACTCGGCAGGGGGAAGAGCTCAATGAAGAAGTCCGTGAAGAGTGGTGGCCGCAACCCGTCGGCGCTGGCCCTGCGCCCGTTGGCGGCGGCGATCTCGGCGCTTTTGATTCCGGTCGGTGCATACGCGCAGCAGAGCACGGCGTCGGTCGACCCGAACAGCCTGCTTGAGGACGTGGTCGTCACTGGTATTCGCCATTCGATCGAGACCTCGGTCGCGGCGAAGCGCGTGAACGACTCGATCGTTGAAGTGATCTCCGCCGAAGATCTCGGCAAGCTCCCAGACACCAGCATCGCCGACTCGCTCGCGCGCCTGCCTGGCCTTACGGCGCAGCGCGTCAATGGTCGTGCCCAGGCCATCAACATCCGCGGCATGGCGCCCAAGTACGGCGTCACCCTGCTCAACGGCCGTGAACTGGTCAGCACCGGCGACAACCGGGGCGTCGAGTTCGACCAGTTCCCGTCGGAACTGATCGGCTCGGTGACCGTGTACAAGACCCCCGATGCGTCGCTCAGCTCGCAGGGCCTGTCGGGCACGATCAACCTGCAGACGATCCGTCCGCTCGATTTCAAGGAGTCGACCGGCAACTTCAATGCGCGCGCGTCGCGCAACTCGGCCGGTGCATTGGTGCCCGGTTCAAAGGACGAAGGCGGTCGCATCAGCGGCTCGTATGTCACGCAGTTCGCCGACCACACGATCGGTCTTGCGATCGCGGCGGCGCATCTCGACGAGCCGGGTCAGGAGAAGTACACCGGCGGTTGGTGGTGGACCGACATGCGCATCTGGGGCACGAACCCGATCCCCGGCCTTGACTACACCGGCCAGCCGGGTCCCGGTATGGGCCTCAACACGCTCAACGGCTTCGAGATGGGCGTGATGTCCACCTCACAGGTCCGTGACAGCGCGATGGCGGTCATCGAGTTCAAGCCGAACGACTCGTACCATGGCACGATCGACCTGTACTACTCGCAGTTCAAGCAGCACGTGGACGGGCGCGAGTTCCAGGCCAATCTCTCGCCGCCCGACTGGAGCGGTATTCCTGGGCAGGGCACGTACTTCGGCAACACGACGGTCACGCCGTACGGTGATTCGACCTACGTTACCGGCGGCAATCTGCACAACGAGGACCCGCTGATCGTCTCGCGCGACAACAAGCGCAAGGACAACCTGTACTCGCTCGGCTTCAACAACGAGTTCCGCGGCGGCGGCTGGACGACGATCGTCGACCTCAGCATGTCGAAGGCGAAGCGCGACGAGGCGGTGTCGGAGCTGTACGCCTCGGCGGCACATCCGATCGACCTGCTCAACTTCAACGCGCCTTCCACCAACAACGGCTTTCTGAGCTACACGCCAGGCGTCAACCTCGCCGACCCGTCGATCGTGAATCTGCGCGGCTTCAGTTCATGGGGTCATACGAGCACGGGTCTGCCGCAGAGCGGCTCGCTCTCGCCAGTGCACATGACTGACGAGACGCGCGCGTTCCGCGTCCAGACCAAGCACGATCTCGACTTCAGCATTTTCAGCGTCGTCGAGGCGGGCCTGAACATCGCCCACCGCAAGAAGGAATATGCCTTTACGCAGGAGATCTACGCGCTCAACGACGCGACCCCGTGCCTCACCGAGAATGCATGGGCGTCCGATGTCTGCGCACCGTTCCCGTCAAACCTGATGCAGGCGCCGGTGAGCCTAGGCTTCGGCGGCGTGCCGCAGATGGTCAGCTTCAACGCCGCACAGGCGATGCAGTCGGGGATCTATTACCACGAGCCGTTTAACGTGAGTAATTCGCCGGGTCGCATCTGGGGCGTCGAAGAGACGGTCTCGACGGGGTTTGTGAAGCTCGGCCTGAAGTTCCAGGCTGGCATCCCCTGGCACGGCAACTTCGGCGCGCAGGTGGTTCGCACCAAGCAAAATTCCACCGGTATCGCGTGGGATCAGGGCGATACGACGTTCTCGGCGGCGGGTTCGCCGATCCCGATGTCGATCGGCACCAGCTATACGAACGTGCTGCCGAGCCTGAACCTCGTGGCGGAGATCACCCCGACCACGCTGCTGCGCATCGGTGCTGCCAAGGCGCTCGCCCGGCCGAACATGGAAGACATGCGCGCCGGCTTCTCCGCTTCGATCTCTGCGAAAGATCCGAACCAGACTAACGGCGGCCCCAACTGGGGCAAGTGGAGTGGCAGCGGCGGCAATCCGCTGCTGCGGCCGTGGTTGTCGAAGGACCTGGATATTTCGCTCGAGCACTACTTCAGCAAGCGCTCGTACGTTTCCGTGGCGGTCTACAAGAAGACACTGCTGAACTCGATCTACAAGCAGGACATCAACTTCGACTTCACCGGGTTCCCGAACGCGGCAGGCCGGGAGATCAACCCGTTGTTTGGCTACACCGGCATCCTCACCGCGCCGACCAATGGCCAGGGCGGTCAGGTGAAGGGCATGGAGCTCGCCACGGCGATCGACTTCGGCATGCTGTGGCATCCGCTCGACGGCTTCGGTGCGCAGCTGAGCTGGTCACGCGCCGAGAGCAACGTGGCGGGTCCCGCGATCGCCGATACGTCGGGCTCGCCCGACTGGAAGCGGCCGCTGGAGGGCATGTCGGGCCGGGTCTGGAGCACGGTGCTGTTCTACGAGAAGAACGGCTTCGAGGCGCGTATCGCGCAGCGCTACCGGTCGGACTTCATGGCGTCCGTCCGTGGCGTCTGGATCACGAACTCGATGTCCGCGATCCAGTCCGAGCGCATTACCGATGCGCAGGTTGCGTATAACTTCGAGTCGGGGTCGATGAAGGGCCTGTCCCTGCTGCTGCAGGTCAACAACCTGAACGACACGCCGTACCGGACCGAGAGCAACAACGACGGTTGGTCGTATACCCACGACGGCCAGTACCAGATGGTGCCTGAGGGCTACAGGAAGTACGGCCGGGAATACCTCGCCGGTTTCAACTTCAAGTTCTGAGACGGCCGACGGCGGTAAACTGCGCCCTGCCGGAGACAATCCGGCAGGGCGTTTTTATTTGGGGAACCCGCTGGCAGGCGGTTCTGGAGGGCGTATGAGCGAGGCACAAGCACGCAGCATTGTGATTGTCGGCGGTGGCACGGGTGGGTGGATGACCGCCGCGGCGCTGGCCCGGCTTGCGCCCAAGTCCTGGCGAATCCGGCTGGTCGAGTCGGATGAAATCGCCACGATCGGCGTCGGCGAGGCGACGATCCCACCGATCAAGGAGTTCAATCAGGCGCTCAAGCTCGACGAGGATGACTTCCTGCGAGCGACCAAGGGTACGTTCAAGCTCGGCATTGAGTTCGTCAACTGGGGCGGCCTTGGCGAACGCTACATCCATGGTTTTGGCACGATCGGCAAGGATCTGGGAGCCCTTAGCTGCTTCCAGTACTGGCTGCGCCAGCAGCTCTCCGGGCGTACGACCGACCTGTGCGACTACTCGATCAATACCGCGGCCTGCCGCCAGAACAAGTTCATGCGCAAGCGCGCCGACATGGGGGATTCGCCGCTAGGCTCGATCGCCAATGCGTTCCACTTCGATGCCAGCCTCTATGCCCAGTACCTGCGCAAGTTCGCTGAAGGTCGTGGCGTCGTGCGTACCGAGGGCAAGGTCGTCGATGTAAAGCTGCGCTCCGATGACGGCTTCATCACTGCGGTGGTGCTCGCCAGCGGCGAGCAGGTTGAGGCTGATTTTTTTATCGACTGCACGGGTATTCGCGCGCTCTTGATCGGGCAGACGCTCAAGGAGCCGTACGAGGACTGGTCGCACTGGCTGCCGTGCAACCGCGCGATCGCCGTGCCATGCGAGTCGGCAGGCCCGCTGCTGCCGTATACGCGCGCCACGGCGCACACGGCGGGCTGGCAGTGGCGGATTCCGCTGCAGCACCGGATTGGCAACGGCCATGTGTTCTCCAGCGAGTTCATGAGCGAGGACGAAGCGACCTCGATCCTGCTACAGAATCTGGATGGCGAGCCGCTCGCAGAGCCGCGCACGATCCCGTTCGTGCCGGGGCGGCGGCGCAAGACCTGGGTCAAGAACTGCGTTGCGATCGGCTTGTCGAGTGGGTTCTTCGAGCCCATTGAGTCGACGAACATCCACCTGATTCACACGGCCGTGCACCGGATCATCACGCTGTTCCCGACGCTCGGCTTCAATGCGGCGGACATCGCTGAGTACAACCGGCAGACGCAGTTCGAGTACGAGCGAATCCGCGACTTCATCGTGCTGCACTACAAGGCCACCAGCCGGACGGATTCGCCGTTCTGGGATCATTGCCGGAACTTGGCGATACCGGAGACGCTGCAGCACAAGATCGACCTGTTCAGGAGCAGCGGTCGAGTGTTCCGCGAAGGCGCGGAGCTCTTTGGTGAGGTCAGCTGGATCCAGGTGATGCTCGGCCAAGGGATCGTGCCGACGAGCTACCACCCGCTGGCGGATACGCTTACCGAGGCGGAGCTTGCGACGTATCTGGATGACGTGAAGAACGTGGTAGGCAAGTGCGTCAACGTCATGCCAACGCACGAGCAGTTCGTTGCCCATCATTGCGCCATGCCTGCGTAACGCGGCCCATGGGTCCCGGGACGATGTCCCGGGACCGGTCGAAGTCGGTTCTGCTCAAGTCAGGTCGCGGACAGCGCGGCGCGAAAAACCTTTTGAATTCGTGATCCGCTACACATTCCCGGCGCGGGCATAAGCTGCCGGGCACCCTATACTTCGGCCATGACAAGGACTGTCTCGCCGCTTACGAGCTGGCGCTGCCTGCATGGAGTGCTCCTCGGACTGACCTGCCTCGCAGGCCTGCTATCTTCGACCTGCGCACTCGCCGGCGACGTTCGCGTCGAGGTGATCGGACGCGATGGCGCGCCGGTGAGCGGCGTTGCGATCGTGCTCGAGATGCCCGCAGGCATGGCGCATGGCAGCGTTCATCACACCGCGCGGATGGACCAGCAGAACCGCCGCTTTATCCCGGAAGTGCTGGTGGTCGAGAGCGGCACCAGCGTCGAGTTCCCGAACTCCGACAGCGTCAGCCACCAGGTCTACTCGTTTTCCAGTCCGCGGCGCTTCCAGCTGCCGCTGTACAAGGGCGTGACGCGCGGCCCGGTGACATTCGGCCAGCCCGGCCTGGTCGTGCTCGGCTGCAACATCCACGACGAGATGGTCGGCTATATCCTGGTGACCGACTCGCCATTCCACGGCGCGACCGACGCTAGCGGCACGGCACACATTTCGGCTGTGACGGCCGGTACCTACCGCGTGAGCGCGTGGGGGCCTCGCATTAACGACGGCGGCGGAACCCTGGCTGCGACGCTGGCGGTGTCCGGGGACGCCCCACAGAGCCTCACCCTGCGGTTGCACGAGCCTCTGCGTCGCAACCCCTCACCGCGGCCCGGCCGCGTCGACTGGGACGGCTACTGATGCACAGCTCACGCCTTGCAACGCTGGGCCTACTGGCTCTGGTCTGTCTGCCGGCATTCGGCGGTGATCGTCTGGAACTGACCGGCCTGCTGGACCTGCGGGCCGTCTATGCCGACACGACCCCTGCCTACCTGTATGGCGGCCTGGGTCGTACTCGCTTCGACGGCGAACACGACGGCCTGCGGCTCGGCCGCCTGATGGCCGCCGTGCGCTATCGCCTGACCGACACGCTCACCGCCAATGCGGTTGCCGAGGCCTACGGCGACGGCGACAAGAATGCCGTGGGCTTGTCGCAGGCCTATCTGGATTGGCGGCCGTTTCCGACCCATCCGGTGCGGTTTCGCGCCCGTGCCGGTGCGTTTTATCCGCCGGTGTCGATGGAGCACCGCCAAGCAGGCTGGACCAGCCCGTACACGCTCAGCGCGTCGGCCGTGAATACCTGGATCGGCGAGGAGTTCCGGGTCGTCGGCACCGAGGTTGAGGCCCGTTGGCTTGGGGCCTCGCAGGGCTACGCGGGCGATGTCGCCCTCGTCGGCGGCGTCTATGGCTGGAACGATCCCGCCGGTGCCGTCATCGCGGATCGGGGTTGGGCGCTGACCGACCGGCCGTCGCTGCTGTTTAGCGGTCTGGGCCGCCCGCGGCAGGACCTTTACTACGAAATCGACCATCGCCCGGGCTACTACGCCGGGCTCAGCTGGCGCCACGGCGAGACCCTCGAGGTTCGCGCGCTGCACTACGACAACCGCGCCGATCCCGGCGCGTTCAACAAGGACCAGGATTTTGCCTGGGAGACTCGTTTCACGAGCATCGGCGTACGCTACGAGCCGACCGAGCATCTGACCCTGCTGGCCCAGCACATGGAAGGCAAGACCTATGTTGGCCCGGACGCCGCGGGGCCCCTGCAGTTCGAGATGCGGCTGGCGTCCTGGTTCGGGCTGGCCAGCTACGAGCGCGGCTCGCACCGCCTGTCGGTGCGGTACGACCACTTCATGACCCGGCAGGATCGGGGCTTTTTTGACGAGTACGCCTACGACGACGCCGGTCACGCACTGACCGTCGCCTGGGCGGAGCGGCTGGGCGAAAGATGGCAGCTGGTGGCCGAGTACCTGCATGTTCGCAGCCTGTTCGAGCCGCGGGAGGACCGCGGCGTGGAGCCGCGCTCCTCGGATAACCAGCTGCAGCTGGCGCTGCGCTACCGGTTCCATCTTGAGGCGGGCGCGCTGCCGAATTGACGCTAGTCAGGCCCCCGTGTACCTTGCCGCGGCCCCGGCAAACCCCCGGCCGGGCCCGACCGGTGACGGTTGCGGGCCTGGAAGTGGCAGACTGTTCAATGGTGGCCCGCGTCAGTTCCTCCGCGACGATCAGCCGTAAACCCCGTCAGGCCCGGAAGGGAGCAGCGGCAGCGGTGCGATCGGGTGCCGGAGGGTCGCTGGCGCGGGCCGCCACCCTTTCCTAACGGCGGCTGGCAACAACCACGTGAGTTACCTCGTCCTCGCTCGCAAGTGGCGTCCGCGTACCTTCACCGAGCTGGTCGGGCAGGAGCACGCGGTGCGTGCGTTGGCAAACGCACTCGACGCCGGCCGCGTCCATCACGCATTCCTGTTTACCGGTACGCGCGGCGTCGGCAAGACGACTATCGCCCGGCTGCTGGCGAAGGCGCTCAACTGCGAGAGCGGGCCGACTTCCTCGCCTTGCGGCAAGTGTGATGCCTGCCGAGAGATCGACGAGGGACGCTTTGTCGACCTGATCGAGGTCGACGCCGCGTCGCGCTCCAAGGTCGAGGACACCCGCGACCTGCTCGAGAACGTTCAGTACGCGCCCGCTCGTGGGCGCTACAAGGTGTACCTCATCGACGAGGTGCACATGCTCTCGGGGCATTCCTTCAACGCGTTCTTGAAGACGCTCGAGGAGCCGCCGCCGCACGTCAAGTTCCTGCTCGCGACAACCGATCCGCAGAAGCTGCCGATCACCGTCATATCGCGTTGCCTGCAGTTTCACCTCAAGCGCCTGCCGCCTGCGCTGATTGTCGACCGGCTGGCGACCATCCTCACAGCCGAGCAGGTCGAGACGGAGGCGTCGGCACTGCCGCTGATCGCACGTGCTGCCGACGGCTCGCTGCGGGACGCGTTGTCGCTGCTCGACCAGGCGCTTGCCTTCGGCGGTGGGCGCGTCGGCGAAGCCGACGTGCGCGCGATGCTCGGCACCATCGATCGCACGCATGTGTTGCGGCTGGTCGAGTGCCTCGCTGCAGGCGATGCGCCTGGCGTCGTCGCCATTCTCTCCGCGCTCGACGAACAGGCGCCGGACTACGACCAGGTGCTGGTGGAGCTGGCCACCGTATTCCAGCGTCTGGCGCTGGAGCAGGTTGTGCCGGGCAGTGCCGGCGAGCTGTATGACCCGGCCTGGCTTGCCGCGCAGGCGGCTAGCCTTGGCGCCGACGAACTGCAGTTGTACTACCAGATCGCACTGGTCGGGCGCCGCGACCTTGAGCTTGCGCCTGAGTCGCGCATTGGCTTTGAGATGACGCTGCTGCGCATGCTGGCATTCCGGCCGGCGGGCCCGGCCCCTGCGCCTGCGGCAGCCGCGCCGCCGTCGGCAGGCGCTGCGCGAGCGGCCGTGAGCGCACGTTCTGCAACCGTGCCCGCGGCGCGCGCACCGCTCGCAACTCCTGTCGCGTCGGCTCCCGCCGCTTCGCCGCAACCGGCCGCAACGGCAGCGGTGGTGGCGTCCGACTGGCCGACACTGCTGCAGCAGCTAGAGCTCAGTGGTGCTGCCCGTCAGCTAGCGGCCAACTGCCTCTGGCTGGGCGAGGAGAACGGCGTGATCCGGCTGCGCCTGGACAGGCGCAGCGAGCAGATGCGCACGCCGCAGGTCGAGGAGCGCATCGCGCAGGCGCTGAGTCGCCAGCGTGGCGTGCCAACTCGCGTCATTCTCGAGCGTGACGAGGCGCCGGCCGAAGCTGCGGCTGAAGTCGCCGATACGCCGGCTCGGCGCGAGGCGCGTGCCGCCGAGGCGGAGCTCGCCAGTGCCCGCGTGGCGCTCGAGTCGGACCCCACGGTACGCGCGCTGCGCGAGCGCTTTGGCGCGAGCGTCGCCGCCGACACCATCAAGCCCAACCGTTGAACCCGAGGAGCGGTAGATGAAAGGTGGAATCGGCAACCTGATGCGGCAGGCCCAGCAGATGCAGGCCAACCTCGCCAAGGCACAGGAAGAGCTCGCTCGCATGGAAGTCACCGGCGAAGCCGGCGGTGGCATGGTGAAGATCGTCATGAACGGCAAGCACGAGGTCAGTCGCGTTGCGATAGACCCGTCGGTCGCCGGCGACGATCGGGAGATGCTGGAGGACCTGTGCACCGCCGCGTTCAATGATGCCGTGCGCAAGGTCGAGTCGACCTCGCAGGCGCGGCTGTCCGGGCTGATGGGCGGCATGCAGCTGCCGCCCGGACTGAAGATGCCGTTCTGAGGCATGAACTACTCACCGGCCCTTGCGCAGCTGATCTCAGCGCTGCGCCGGTTGCCCGGCGTAGGACCTAAGACCGCACAGCGGATGGCGTTCCACCTGCTCGAGCGTGACCGCGAGGGTGCGCGCGAGATCAGCCACGCGCTGACCGTGGCCGTCACGTCCATCGGTCACTGCAGTCGCTGCCGGATGCTGTCCGATGTCGAGGTCTGCCCGATCTGTGCCAGTCCGCAGCGTGACCCCGCCCTGGTGTGCGTGGTGGAGTCGCCGGCCGACGTTGTGGCGGTGGAGCAGTCAGGTGGCTTCCGCGGCCGCTACTTCGTGCTGATGGGGCACCTCTCGCCGCTGGATGGCATAGGTCCCGAGGAGCTCGGCGTCAGCCAACTGGAGGCGCTGCTTGCCGACGGCACGGTGCGCGAACTGATCCTCGCCACCAACCCCACTGTTGAGGGGGACGCGACCGCACACTTCCTCGGTGAAATCGCCAATCGTCGCGGCATTCGCGCCAGCCGTATCGCCCACGGCGTGCCGGTGGGCGGTGAGCTGGAGTATGTAGACGGCGGCACGCTTGCGCACGCGCTGGCGGGTCGTCAGATCCTTATCTGACGCGCGCCGGCGGGCGGCGCCGTTCCGGGAAGCGAGCATCGAATTCGCGGCCCATCGTGACCAGGTGCCTATAGCTGTCGAAGCGCCGGCGCCGGATGACCCCGGCCTCGACCTCGCGTCGCACCTGGCAGCCCGGCTCCGTGTCGTGCATGCAGTCCTGGAACTTGCAGCCGAGCGCGGCCGCGGCGATCTCGATGAAACCCGAGCTGATGTCGCGAACCTGCGGTAGCGGTGGCGCGTAGTCGCGCACACCCGGTGAGTCGATCAGGTCGCCGCCGCTCGACAGCACATGCAGCGCCGCGTGGGTGGTGGTGTGGCGGCCTTCCTCGGTGGCGGCCGAGATTTCCTGCGTGATCGCGTGCGCCTCCGGGGCCAGCGCGTTGAGCAGGCTCGACTTGCCGGTGCCTGACTGACCGACCAGCACGCTGACTTCGCCCGCCAGATGGCGCACGAGCCCCTCGATCCCCGGTGCGGCGCGGGTCGAGCAGTGCACGACCGGGTAGCCGAGAGCGGCGTAGCTGGCCAACTCCGCCGCGGCGGTGTCGCTGATGCCCAGCTCGCACTTGTTGAAAATAACGACGGCCTTGATGCCGGCCCATTCGGCACCGGCGAGGTAACGGTCGATGACGTTCCAGTCGGGGGAGGGCACCGTTGCCGCGACGGCCACCAACTGGGTGAGGTTGGCCACGATCGCTTCGCTGCGGCCAAGGCCGGTGAGGCGACTCAGCGACCGACGCCGCGGCAGGATTTCGTAGACGGTGCCGGTGACGTCGCCGCTGCTGGCGTGGCCGTAGCGGACCTCGTCGCCGCAGACTGCTTCGAGTTTGCGGCCGTGCAGCCGGCAGGCGAGGCGCACGCCGTCGGCGCCGGCGACCTTTACCTCACGGCCGTGGTTCGCGACCACGCGACCGGCAGTCAGTGGCGGGATCGCCTCGCGCGACTCACGCGTTTCGCGCGGCCGGCCCACTCAGGTACTCCGCTCAAGCGCGGCGATACGCGCCAGCGCCGGGGGATGCGAGTCGTGCCAGGCCGAGTACAGCCGGTCCGGCGTCAGCGTCGAGGCGTTGTCGCGGTACAGCTTGACCAGTGCGCTTGCCAGCGACGCGCCGCTGGCGTGGGCGCGCGCGAAGCCATCGGCCTGGTATTCATGGCGGCGCGACCACCAGCTGCCCAGGGGCGACAGCCAGACGGTATAGACCGGCACGACCAGCGCGAACAGTGCGAGGGCTGCGTGTGCGGACGGCGTCGGCACACCGAAGGCGAGGTAGAACTCCGGCCGGGCCGTCGCGAGGCCCAGCACGGCGAAGCCGACCAGTGCCGCCAGGAAGCTCAGTGCGAGGCGCTGGCGGATGTGGTGCAGGCGGTAGTGTCCCAGCTCGTGCGCGAGCACGGCCTCGACCTCGGCGGGCTCCAGGCGCTCCACCAGCGTGTCGAACAGCACGATGCGCTTGTGCCGGCCGAAGCCGGTGAAGTACGCGTTGCCGTGGCTGGAGCGGCGCGAGCCGTCCATCACCGAGACCCCCTCGCTGGAGTAGCCGCAGCGCGTCATCACCCGCTCCACCGCCTCCAGCAGTGGGCCGGGATCGAGCGGCCGGAAGGTGTTGAACAGCGGCGCGATGAAGCGCGGCCACAGGAAGCTCAGGCCCAGGCCGAACACGACCCAGGCGCCCCACCCATACAGCCACCACAGGCCGCCGGCGGCGCGCATCAGCACCAGCAACAGTGCGATCAGCGGCACGCCGAGCACGAGCCCGAGCGCGAGCGAGCGCAACAGATCCGCCAGATACAGCGCGGGGGTGGTGCGGTTGAAACCGTGCCGTGCCTCGATGCTGAACGTCGAGTACAGCTCCAGCGGCAGGCTGATCGCGGCGCTCAGCAGCATCAGTAGGACAAGGGTCAGCACCCCCGTCCATACCGCGCCCAGGCCGAGCCGGCCAACGGTGCTGTCCAGCCAGGCAAAGCCACCGCCCAGCGTCACCGCCCACAGCACGGCGGCATCCAGCAGCAGTTCCAGCCGGGACAGGCGCAGTTTTTCAGCGGTGTAGTCCGCCGCCCGGGCGTGGTCTTCAGCGGAGATCGTTGCGGCAAAGGCGCTCGGGACCTCGCCGCGGTGGCGGGCGAGGGCGCCCAGCTGGCGGGTCGCCAGCCACCAGCGCACGGCCACCATGGCGGCGAGCGCGACCAGGAAACTGAAGGTGAGTGTAGGCATCCGGTCCTTCTGCAAAGCAGGCCGCACTCTAGCCTCTGCTAGAATGCCCAGCAACAACCATGCCCCAGCACAACGACAACCTCGTCTGGATCGACCTCGAGATGACCGGCCTGAGTCCGGACTCGGATCGCATCATCGAGATCGCGACGATCGTGACCGATCGCGACCTCAACCTGCTGGCCGAAGGGCCGGTGATCGCCGTTCACCAGAGCGACGAAGCCCTCGCCCGGATGGATGCGTGGAATGTACGCACGCATGGGGCGAGCGGACTGACCGAGCGGGTCCGCGCCAGCGTCACCGAGGACGCCGAGGCTGAGCGCCGCACGGTCGCGTTCCTGGAAGAGTGGGTCGCCAAGGGCGTCTCGCCGATGTGTGGCAACAGCATCTGCCAGGACCGGCGCTTTCTCGCCCGCTGGATGCCTGCGCTCGAGCGGCACTTCCACTATCGCAACCTGGATGTCAGCACGGTCAAGGAGTTGGCCCGGCGCTGGGCGCCGGCGGTGCTCGCCGGCGTCACCAAGGGCGACAGCCACCAGGCGCTGGATGATGTGCGCGACTCGATCCGCGAGTTGCAGCACTACCGCGCCACGTTCCTGCGTCCCGCGCCGTGAAGTCGCAGCCGTTGGCGCGGCTGCTATGGCTGTTGCTGCCGGTGCTTTGCGTCGGGCTTTTTGCCCGCGTTTACTACACCCCGGACGAGCCGCGCGAGGCGAGCCTCGTGGTCGCGATGGCGTCCCAAGCCGACAAGTCGCTGCCGGAGCTCGCGGGCCGGCCCTTCGCCGAGAAGCCGCCGCTGCTGTATTGGCTGGGCGGCGGCGCGGTGGCGGTGCTGGGTGCTGAGCCGGGTGTCGCGCGTCTGCCGAACCTGCTCTACGCGCTGCTCGCGTTGGGCTCGATCGTGGCGCTGGCGACGCGCGCTGCGGGACGCACTGCCGGCTATGCGGCAGGTATCGCGCTGGTCACGACGCTGCAGCTGTACCAGGGCCTGATCTGGCTTGCGACCGATGCGCCGCTAATCGGCGGCGTGGCGCTTGCGTTGTACGGCATGCACCGCGGTCTCGTGGCGCAGCATGACAGCGATCGCCTGCGGGGCTATCTGGCGTTGTACGCCGGGCTTGCCATCGCCTTCTTTGCCAAGGGCTTCGCCGGTTGGATGGTGCCGGTGCTGGCGATGCTCAGCGTGATCGCGGCCGAGCGCCGCTGGCGCGAGATTATCCGACCGGCGCTGTGGGCCGGCCTGCCGCTGCTGATGCTGGCGATAGGCGCGTGGGTCTGGGCCGTGTCGCGCCGACCGGAAGGGCCTGAGGCCCTGCGGGTGCTGTTCTGGTACAACCTCGTCGGCCGCGCGGTCGCCATCGACGCGCCGCAGGCGTATTCGTATGCGACCGGGCATGCGAATTCGCCGGCGAAGTACCTGCTCGAACTGCCGATGTACTTGCTGCCGTGGACGTTCATCGCGCTGGCGGCCGTGCGCCGAGCATGGGCGCGCGTACGCGCGCCCGATGCCATCGCCTGGCGCCTCGCCGTGGGTGCGATCGTGCCGGCCACGGTGCTGCTCTCGTTCGCGGCGACCGCTCGCGGCGTCTACTACACGCCGCCGTTGCTCGGCTTCGCGCTGCTGGTAGGGCTGTATGTCGCCGAGCTGGAGCGCAGTGCGCCGGATCGCTGGGATCTGCTCGCCTTCCGACTGACCGCCGTCACGATAGCGCTGCTCGCCAGTGTTCTGGGCCTGCTCGCTGCCGCTGTCTGCTGGGCGCCGACGGGCCGAGGCGCCGTCGAAGTCGCCGGCGGCGCCATTGCACTGGCGGCGGCTGGTGCGGCCGCCTTGCTGGCAATACGAACGCGCGGGGTGGCAAGCACGGCTCTGCCGCGTCAGGCGCTGGCTACGGCGTTGATCCTCACACTGGTGCTGGGCCCCTTGTACCTGCGCCTGAACGATTGGCTGAGCCTTGAGGCGACCGCTGTGCGGGTGCGCGCGGCGAGCGGCCACGCGCCACTGCTGCTGCTCGCCCCGGACGAGACGACCGTTGCGCTGGCGGGTCTGTACCTGCCCGGTGCCCGCGTCGCCGACGCCACGCTGGGCGGCACCGTCGATGCGGCCGCCACCGCGCAGGCGGCGCTGTCGCAGGGCGCGCGGATTCTCTGGCTGGTGCCTGATCGCAGGCGATGGAAGGCGGCCCAGTGGCTGGCTTTTCTCGGCTATCGTCCTGCAGTGGGGGTGGCGTTGAATCCGCCCCTGCCTGCCGGTATCGGTCCGGCACGCGTCGAGTGCGTCATCGAGCGGGCGGGCGGGCGGGCGTACCTGTTGCTGGCGGCCGCGGATGCCGCGCCCCTCGCCGGCACCCTCTGCCGCTGAGGCGACGGCGCGTGATGCGATTGGCTATCCTCGCTCTCGCATTGCCCCTTGCGGGCGAATCGTCGAGGGCATGATGAACGAGCCGAGCCACGTAGTTCACCGCGGCGGCTGCCATTGCGGCCGGATCGCCTTCGAGGTCGACGCGCCTGCGCACCCGACGGTGCTTGAGTGCAATTGCTCGATCTGCAGGATGACCGGTTACCTGCACCTGATTGTGCCGCGCGAGCGGTTTCGGTTGCTGCAGGGCGAGGGGGAGTTAGCCGAGTACCGGTTCAATACCGGCGCCGCGCGCCACTACTTTTGTCGCCACTGCGGCATCAAGTCGTTCTATGTGCCGCGCTCGCACCCGGACTCGGTCAGCGTGCATGCGCGCTGCCTGCTGCCAGGTACGGTGGCCGGGCTCGATCTGCGCCCCTTCGACGGCGCCAACTGGGAAGCGGCACGCGCGGCGCTGCACGCCGTCGAAGAGCCGACGGCGCGTTAGGCGGGCGTCTGGTCGGCGAGGAATAGCCAGGTTTCCAGCACCGTGTCCGGGTTCAGCGAGATGCTGGAAATCCCCTGGTCCACCAGCCAGCGCGCCAGCTCGGGGTGGTCTGATGGGCCCTGACCGCAGATGCCGATGTACTTGCCGGCGTCGCGGCAGGCATGAATCGCCATTGCCAGGATCTTCTTGACCGCCGGATCGCGCTCGTCGAAGTGCTTGGCGACGATGCCGGAGTCGCGATCAAGTCCCAGCACCAGCTGGGTCATGTCGTTGGAGCCTATCGACATGCCGTCGAAGTACTGCAGGTAGTCGGCGGCGAGCAGCGCGTTGGTCGGCAGCTCGCACATCATGATGATCTTCAGGCCGTTCTCGCCCCGGCGCAGGCCATTGTCGGCGAGTAGTCCTGTGACCTGCTCGGCCTCGCGCACGGTGCGTACGAACGGCACCATGATCTGCACGTTGGTCAGTCCCATCTCGTCGCGCACGCGCTTGAGCGCGCGGCACTCCAGCTCGAAGCAGGGGCGGAACGTCTCATCGACGTAGCGCGCTGCACCGCGGAACCCGAGCATCGGGTTTTCCTCGTGCGGCTCGTAGAGCTTGCCGCCAATCAGGTTCGCGTACTCGTTCGACTTGAAGTCCGACAGCCGCACGATGACCGGCTCCGGGGCAAACGCGCAGGCGATCTGCGAAATGCCCTCGGTCAGCTTGTCGACGTAGAACGACACCGGGTCTGCGTAGCCTGCCATCTGGCGGCGGATCGTCTCCTGCAGCGCAGCGTCGAGGCGGTCGAACTCGAGCAGCGCGCGCGGGTGCACGCCGATCATGCGGTTGATGATGAACTCCAGGCGTGCAAGTCCCACGCCGCCGTTAGGGATACCGGCGAAGTCGAAGGCGCGGTCGGGGTTGCCCACGTTCATCATGATGCGCACCGGCGAGGGCGGCAGTGCATCGAGCTCGATCTGGCGCTTCTCAAAGTCCAGTTGGCCGGCATAGACGAAACCGGTATCACCCTCGGCACAGGACACGGTGACCTCGCGGCCTTCCTTGATGGTGGTGGTTGCGTCGCCGCAGCCGACCACGGCCGGGATGCCCAGCTCGCGGGCGATGATCGCGGCATGGCAGGTGCGGCCGCCGCGGTTGGTGACGATGGCCGAGGCGCGCTTCATGACCGGCTCCCAGTCGGGATCGGTCATGTCGGCCACCAGCACGTCGCCGGTCTGCACGCGCGACATCTCGCGCACATCCTTGATCAGTCGGGCGGGGCCTGCGCCAATGCGGCTGCCGATCGCGCGACCGGAGGTGATCACCTCCGAGCGGCCCTTCAGCGTGAAGCGCTGGATGGAGCGGCCGGTCCTGCTCTGCACCGTCTCCGGGCGGGCCTGCAGCACGTAAATGCTGCCGTCGACGCCGTCCTTGCCCCACTCGATGTCCATCGGGCAACCGTAGTGCTTCTCGATCAGCAGCGCCTGGCGGGCGAGTTCCTCGATGTCGGCGTCGGTGACGGAGAAGCGCGCGCGGTCAGCGGCGGCGACGTCCACCGTCTCGACGCGCCGGCCGCGGCCGGCTTCGCTATCGGCCGCGTAGACCATCTTGATGGCCTTGCTGCCGAGGTTGCGGCGCACGATCGCCGGCCGCCCGGCCGCCAGTGCCTGCTTGTAGACGTAGAACTCGTCCGGGTTGACCGCGCCCTGTACGACGGTTTCACCTAGGCCATAGGAGCCGGTGATGAAGACCACGTCGCGAAAGCCCGAGTCGGTGTCCAGCGTGAACATCACGCCGCTGGCGCCCAGATCGCTGCGGACCATGTGCTGGATGCCGACCGACAGCGCGACCAACGAGTGCTCAAACCCCTGGTGGACCCGGTAGGCAATCGCGCGGTCGTTGAACAGCGAGGCGTACACCTCGTGCATGCAGCGCAGCAGCGCCTCGCGGCCGCGGACATTAAGGAAAGTCTCCTGCTGGCCGGCGAAGGAGGCGTCCGGCAGGTCTTCGGCGGTCGCCGAGGAGCGCACCGCCACTGCGATCGCTTCACCCCCCATCGCTTGCCAGGCGCCGACCACGGCCTGTTCCAGCGCCGGTGGGAATGGCGTGGCCAGCACCCATTCGCGAATCTGCGCGCCGGTATCGGTCAGGCGGGCGATGTCATCCACATCCAGACGGGTGAGCGCTGCGTTGATGCGCTCGGCGAGGCCGCCTTGGGCGAGGAACTCCCGATAAGCGTCGGCCGTCGTGGCGAAGCCGCCGGGAACCCGCACGCCGAGGCGGGCGAGGTTGCCGATCATCTCGCCGATCGAGGCGTTCTTGCCGCCGACGCGCTCTATGTCGTGCATGCCGACGTCTTCGAAAGGGAGCAAGTACTGGGTCACGCGCGCATCCTCGGGTTGGGCGGAGCGAATTGTGCCGGATCCCGAGGTTCCCGTCAGTGCTGACCGTTTTGCGGTCGTCGCGGACAGGCGGCGGCGCTGCGCGGCGCTACACTAGGGGCCCGCAGGCTGTCCCAGGCGAAATTGTGTCCCAACGCACCGTCTTTTTCGTGTCGGACCAGACCGGCGTCACCGCCGAGACCATGGGTCACAGCCTGCTGACCCAATTTGAGGGCCTGAGTTTTCGCACGATTACGCTGCCGTTCATCTCCTGCGTGGCCCGTGCGGTGGAGGCTCGCACCCAGATCAACGCCGCCACGGCGGCGGACGGGCTGCCGGCGATCGTCTTCAGTACCCTCATCCAGGAGGATCTGCGTGATGAGGTGAAGGCGTCGACGGCCGTGTTTCTCGACTTCTTCGACGCCTTCCTGGGGACGCTCGAGGCCGCCCTGGGCGTGCAGAGCTCGCACGCGGCCGGTCGCGCGCATGGCATGGCGAACGCGGAGGTCTATGCCGCTCGCATCAACGCAACCAATTTTGCGCTTGCCAACGACGACGGCGGCCATACCCGTGACTATGACCGCGCGGATGTGATCCTGGTGGGCGTGTCGCGCTCTGGCAAGACACCAACCTGCCTGTACATGGCGCTCCAGTACGGCGTTCACGCCGCCAACTATCCGCTGACCGAGGACGATTTTGAGTCCGTGCGGCTGCCGCCGGCGCTCGCGCAGTATCGGCAGAAGTTGTTCGGGCTGACGATCGAGCCGGAGCGCTTGCAGCAGATTCGCCACGAACGCCGCCCCGACAGTCGCTATTCGTCGGCCCAGCAGGTCGCCTTTGAGGTACGCCAGGCCGAGGCGCTGTTCCAGCGCCTGTCCATCCCGTTTCTCGACACGACCCACTGCTCGGTCGAGGAGATCGGTAGCCGTATCGTGCACTCCGCCGGGATTCGCCGCCGCCTGCAGTCCTGAATTGGCTGTAAATGGCGACCTTCGCCGGCGCTTAGGAATGTGCGCGCGTTCGCATTCGCGGACGCTGCGGCTGGGCGCCCAAAACGCTGTGATATATTCCCTCAATGCTCAGTGATCAACTCTGCGTAGTCTCCTGGCGCGCCCGTCATGGCAGCTTTGTAGACCTCATGACGCTCTACGAGAGCAACTACATCCGGCTCGGCGGGCTGGTCGGCGACGTACGCGATCTCGCCGGCACGCGCCGTTCGCACCCCGCCGCCGACTGCGAGCTGCGTCTGGACGTTCTCGAGCGTGGCCCCTACACGACGATGCTGCAGTTGACGTACGCGTTTGGCGGCGGCGATGAGTTTCCGGATGCGCCGGACCTGGCGGTGCGGATCTATCACGACGCCCGGGTGGCGGAGGCGCATGGCGTGGGCACGACGCCGGGCCACGCGACCAGCCGGCGGGTCGACGGCGACGGTCTGGAGGCGCGTTGGGCGCGCAACGTCATGCTGAACAAGTGGCTCGAATACCTGGCCGATCGCGGCCATTGCCTGGGCGCCGCCGGGCGTTGAGCCCGCCGCTCGCCTGCCTCAAGGTACTGCCAGCGTGACTCTAGGCGAAAGAATTTCCACCCTGGCCCAGCCGTTGCTGGGCAGCCGCGGGCCGTCCGACGAGCAGGAGCGCCTGCTCAAGCTCTACTGGAACCGCGTCGGACTGAAAAAGGAGCTGGCCGACCTCGACGACGAGGTTTATCAGCTCGGCGACAAGCTCAAGCAGCAGGCTGCTGCAACCCAACGGGTACGCGACGAATTCGAATCGCTGGAGACGCTGCTCGGCAACCCGGAACTCGGCCACGCCGTGCTTGCCCACTACCAGTTGCGTGGCCTGTGGCGGGCCTGCCACCTGCAACTGGCGCAGTTCGTCACCGAGCTGCGACGCCAGCAGGAGGATCGCGAGCGCAAGCAGGAGCTGGTGCAGTTCCACGAGGAGCGCCAGGTGCGCGTCGTACTGGCGGCAAGGCGCTTGGTGGAGGCGAACCAGGCACTGGAAGCGCAGCTGCAGGCGGCGGCGGCCCTGAAGGGGCGGCTGGCCGCGTCGCGTGGCGTCTGGCATTACTTCCGGCGCCGCGCCTTGCAGGAGGAAGTGGCACGGCAGGCGCCGCAGCTGGCTGGCGCGCAGCAGGCCCTCGATGATTTGGTACGCGCCAAGCGGACCATTGAGAAGGAGCCGTGGCCGGAGTTCGTCGGTCTGTCGCTGGAAGGGCAGCGGGCGATCAACAACGCCGTGCTTGGCTACGCGCAGCTGTTGTATGTGCAGCTCGCGGATCTGGGCCTCGCGCAACGCGCGCGCGTTGCGCGCCTCGGAACGGTCCAGAACACGCAGTACGGCTCGCGCGCCGAGTGCGACGCGCTGATGGCAGAAATCGCCGCGGCCCTTGCGATGGTGAAGGCGCGTCGCGACATCGGCGAGGAGCTGAAGGCGCGCACCGAGCTGCTGCGTGCCGCGGTGACCTACCGCCGCTCGGCCGACTCGATTCCGCAGGACCGTTCGCTGCCGTCGGCGTATGCGTTTGGCGGCCGTGCCGTGCCGGTGCGCGAGGCGAACGTGCTCGCAGAAGACTACTGGGACCTGCAGCAACTACTGCTGGGCTGACCCCCGGCGGCTGCCGGGGTCACGCGTCGCTAGCGCCTTCCGCGGCCCTTGCCGGTGGCCTGAGACACCCGGCTTGCGGGCGGCTGCAGCACTTGCTCCAGATCGGTGACGATCTGTGCCGTCTCCTCCAGATTTGCGTCCGGCTCTTCGTCAGCCTTGAGCTCCTCAAGCGACTTCAGGGGTGACTCGGCGTGTGCGGCGCGGCGCGTGTTGATGCGCGCCAGGCGCTCGGCGTCGAGCCGCTCGCGCTCCGCCTTGCGCACCACGAGGTTCAGCGACACGGTCTTGGTCAGACGCATCGTTTCGATGGCCTCAGCATCGCCGCTGAGCGCCTTAAGGTCCGGATCCGTCTGCATGCGTTCGGCGTGCAGACGGCTGACCGGATCAAGCGCCGGGCGCAGCGCCTGTTCGGTCGTGAAGTCGACCCCGTGTATCTGATCCCACGGCAACGCGCTGTCGCGATTGGATTCGCCAACTTCGGTGGGGCTGATCAGCGAGGGCAGCGCGATTTCAGGCATCACACCGCGGTTCTGGACGCTGTCGCCGGTGACGCGGTAGTACTTGCCCATCGTCACGGTCAGCTGGCCGTAGCCGGCGTTGGCGCCGAGCGCCCAGCGGTCCAGCGGATACATGTTCTGGACGGTGCCCTTGCCGTAGGTCTGCTGGCCGACGATCAGACCGCGGCCGTAGTCCTGAATAGCAGCGGAGAAGATTTCTGAGGCCGACGCGCTTGAGCGGTCCACCAGTACGACCAGCGGACCGTCCCAGACCTGCGCAGGCTCCGGGTCGTCCAGTACCTCGATGCGACCGCTGGCTTCGCGCAGTTGCACGACCGGACCTTTGTGGATGAACAGTCCGACCAGGCCAGTGGCCTCCGACAGGTGACCGCCACCATTGCCGCGCAGATCCATGATCAGGCCGTCGATTTTCTCGGCCTTGAGTTCGCCGATCAGGCGGGCCACGTCGCGGGTTGTGCTGCGGTAGTCCTTTTCGCCGCCAACCTTGGCCTCGTAGTCCTGGTAGAAGCTCGGCACGTCGATGACGCCGATCTTGAAGGTGCGCTCGCCACGGGTGACCGTGCGCAGCTTCTTCTGCGCCGCCTGCGCCTCGAGCGTGACCTTGTTGCGCGTGAACTCGAGTATCGGCTCCTTGGAGCCTGGCGTTGCGCCCGCCGGCAGCATCTGCAGGCGCACGAGGGTGCCCGCCGGGCCGCGGATCAGTTGCACCACGTCGTCCAGGCGCCAGCCGACGACGTCGACGAACTCGCCGTTTTTGCCCTGCGCAACGCTGGTGATGCGGTCGTTGGCCTTGACCTTACCGCTGACCGCCGCCGGGCCTCCTGCGATCACGTTCATGATCGTGACGTGATCATCGATGAGCTGCAGCGTCGCACCGATGCCGACGTACGACAGCTTCATCGCAATGTTGTATTCCTCGCTGGCGCGCGGCGAGAAGTAGTTCGAGTGCGGGTCGTAGACATGCGCATACGCGTTCATGAAGTTCTCGAACACGTCGTCGTTCGATACCTGCTCGATGCGCTTGAGGACGCGCTCGTAGCGCTTCTTCAGGACGTCGCGCGCCTCGGCCCATGTCTTGTTGGCGAGCATCAGCGACAGGGCGTCGTTCTTAACGCGCTTGCGCCATAGGTCGTCGAGTTCTGCCTGCGTCTCGATCCACGGCGCCTTGGCGCGATCGTAGGCGAGGATCTCGTCCAGACTGAAGTCCGGTTCATGTTCGAGTTCAGCGATGGCCCTGCCGATTTCGGCGCGGTTGCGCTGCTGGAAGCGGGCGAAGATCGCGAAGGCGGGATCGACATTGCCGGTGCGGATCGCTTCGCCGAGCTTGTAGCGGTACTGCTCCAGTTCGGTGATGTCGCCGGCCAGGAAGTAGCTGCGGCCACCGTCGAGCGATTCAACGTAGCGGTCGAACATCTGTGACGACATCTTGTCGTCCAGTACGGTCTGGCGGTAGTGGGAGCGCTCGATGACCTCGCCAACCAGGCGGGCGACCTTGCGGTGCCGGTCGGTCGGCGCCAGCGCCGCGCCGGCCGTCGCATGGGTGGCAGGCACGGCGGCCGGGCGGTTGCCCGAAGAGCCGGTAAACAGGAAGCCGAGTACGGCCAGCGTGGGCAGCAGCAGGGCCAGCCGCAGGCCGAGGCCGGCCCGCGCGTGCGACGGGGAATTCGGGGTGTCGTTCATAGGGTTAGACTAGCGGCCGGCAGGGCGCCAGCGGCGCGTCTTGCGTCGCGTTTTCGAGGTATTTCATGAGGTCGAGCGTAGTGAGCGGATGGATCGGGATCAAGTCGGCTAGCCGGGGAAACCGGTCATGACCCCGTTGGCGGTCCTGACGGGGATCATTATGGGGTCGGCGGTGACGATTTCCATCGGACTTGCGATGGTACTGGCCGTGTTCCTGATCATGGCGGGCGACTATCCGGCCCTGGCACGCGAATACGGCTCGCTTCTGACCAGTTTTGGGCTGTTCCTGAGCCTGGCCTTTATTTCGTCCTACGCCTTTCTGGGCGTCCTGCGGCAGACCTCCTGGCGCTGGTACGCGCAGGCGGCAACCTGGCTTGCGATCGGCGTCCTGACGACTCATTACTGGCCCAAATAGGGCTGCCCTGGAGTTCCGATGCACCTGATTTCCCGATACTGGCCGAGCGTGTTTGCGACTCTGGCCCTGTGCGCGAGCGGCTACGCGGCCGTCTCGCAGGCGGCCCCCGGCGCTGCCGCGATTACCGATAAGGGCTACCGCGCCTCGATCGCGACGCTCGCCTCGGACGCGTTCGAAGGGCGCAAGCCCGGCCAGCCTGGCGAGCCGAAGACGCTCGACTGGATCGAGGCCCAGTTTCGGCAGGTCGGCCTGCGTGCAGGCCCGGGGGGCTACCGGCAGGCCGTGCCGCTGGTGGAGATCACCGCCCTGCCGACTGCTGAACTGAAAGTGCGCAGCGCGGATGGCGAGGCGAGCTTCGCCTACGCCGAGGACATGGTGGTTTGGACCCGACGGGTGCAGCCACAGGCGGCTATCCAGGACAGCCCGCTGGTGTTTGTAGGGCACGGTATCAATGCCCCCGAGTTCGGCTGGAACGACTATGCCGGCATCGACATGCACGGCAAGACGGCCGTGATCCTCGTCAATGATCCCGGCTACCGCGACGCGACCCTGTTCAAGGGTCGCAAGATGACCTATTACGGCCGTTGGACGTACAAGTACGAGGAGGCGATGCGGCAGGGCGCCGATGGTGCGCTGATCGTCCACCAGACGGGGCCGGCGGCCTATGGCTGGGATGTCGTGCGTAACAGCAACACCGGTTCGCTGATCGAGCCTGATGCCGCGGACGGACATGCCGGTCGGGTGGCCATCGAGGGCTGGATGCAACTTGAGACCGCGCGGCGGATCTTCAAGATGGCCGGCAAGGATTTCGAGGAGATGGAGAAGGCGGCCACGCAGAAGGGCTTTCGCGCCATGCCGTTGGGTGTGAGCGCAAGCGTTGCGGTGCGCAACGCCGTACGGCGGGCCGCGTCCGCAAACGTCATCGGTGTGCTGCCGGGTGCGCGTCATCCCGATGAGTACGTCGTCTACATGGCGCACTGGGATCACTTCGGCAAGTCGCTGGCGGTCGGCGCGCAGAACGATGCGATCTACAATGGCGCTGTCGACAACGCGACCGGCATCGCCGGCATCCTTGAGATTGCCAAGGCCTTCAAGGCCGGTCACCGCCCAGATCGCTCGGTCGTGTTTCTCGCGGTCACTGCCGAAGAGCAGGGCCTACTCGGTTCGGCGTACTACGCCCAGAATCCGGTCTTCCCGCTGGCGCGGACGGCCGCGGTCATCAACCTCGACGCGCTCGATCCGGTCGGTCGTACGCGTGACATTGAGGTTCTCGGCTACGGTGCCTCGGAACTTGAGGATTACCTGAAGGCGGCGGCGGCGTTGGAGGGACGCGTGTTACGCCCCGATAGCCAGCCCGAGAAAGGCTACTTCTTCCGCTCCGACCATTTTAACTTCGCCAAGGCCGGCGTCCCGGCGTTGTACATCAAGGCGGGCATTGAGTCGCGCGATCATCCTGCCGGCTGGGTCGAGGCCTGGTCGCGTGACTACGTGGCCAATCGCTACCACAAGCCGAGTGACGAGTACGACGCCGGCTGGGACGTGTCCGGATCACTCGAGGACTTGCGGCTGATGTATGCGGTCGGCCGCCGTGCGGCCGACGATCGCCATTGGCCGACGTGGTATGCCGACAGCGAGTTCCGCGCGGCACGCGAGAGCAGCCTGAAGGCAACGCCCTAAAGGGCGTCATCGCCCCTGGCCGCCGCCGCCGCGTGCGTGGCGCCGCGCGGCGACTCTAAGGGGACGACAGGGGTACTGCGCGCAGCGGCGGCAGGTTGTCTGGCAGCGTGTCGGGCAGCGTATCGCGGGCGAGCAGTTGGGCCGTGACCGCCGGGTCCTGCTGCTGGATGTGCAGGCCCGCCATGCCATGCCGGTCGACCCCTAAAAATACCGAGAACCGTCCGCTGTCCCACAGCGGCAGCAGCTTCAGGCTGTGCAGTGACTGCAGTCGTCGCGCGAGGTCCAGGTGATCGACGAAGCGCGCCAGCATTGCCTGATGCTGCGGTGAGCTTGGGTTGCCGGCTTGCGTCGCTACGTGCGGCAGGATCTGCGCGACTTCGGCGGCAATCGCTGCGTCCTCGCCCGGCGGACTAGCGGCGCGCGTTGTCGCGCTCGCCAGTGCGAGCATCGTGACGCTCACGACGATCAGCGGATGGGTGTGGCGGCAAGGGAGCATCGGACGGTGGCCTGCAGAGAGCTTGCAGCCAGCGTGCTCGCGATGCTGTCGCGGTGGGCGTGACCTGTCGCACAGTTGCTCATGATGATGAGCGGCCCGAGACTAAAAAACAGGCGTTTGTCGGCGGCTGGAGACAGTTTTCGGCGTGTCAGGCCTCAGCGGCGCGGGCGTCGTAACGGCCGTGAGGCAACGCGCAATATCTGCAGCAGCAGGTAGGGTCCGCACACCAGCGCGAGCGCTGCTGGTGAGAGCTGCGCAAGATCGCTATACAGCTTGGTCAGGAAGGGCAGGATGCCGCCCTCGTAGGGGCCCAGAGTCGTGGAGCCCGCGAGGTAGACCAGAGCCGGCAACAGGATGATGCCGCCGCCCAGGCCGAGTAGTGCGTAACGCAGTTCGCGGCGCATCGCGCCGGAGGAAACCTCTGGATCGGCATCGGCACGGCGAACTCGGGCGGGCGGGCGCATCGTAGGTCAGTCCTTGCAGGCTACGGCCTATAATGGCCGGCCGGTCGCGGCATCACAACACACCGACCGCCGGGCGGCGGGACCGGCTACAGGGGAGCGTTCATGAGTGACGGAGATCTTCGGGCGGCGGTGATCGGCGCCGGCTACCTCGGGCGTTTCCACGCGCAGAAGTGGGCGGCCTTGCCTGGTTGTCGCCTGGTGGCGGTGGCGGATCCTTCGCCGGCGGCGCGCGAGGCGGTCGGTCGCGAACTTGGCGTTGCCGCGGTGGCTGACTGGCGTGAACTGCTCGGTCAGCTCGACGCCGTCTCGATCGTGACACCGACGCCGCAGCACCATGCGATCGCGCGTGCGTGTCTGGAGGCCGGCATTCACGTGCTCGTCGAAAAGCCCATCACCACGACCGTGGCTGAAGCTGCCGACCTCATCGAGGTCGCCAGCAAGTACGGTCGCGTGCTGCAGGTCGGGCACCTGGAGCGGTTCAACGAGGCGGTGCGGGCGATCGAGGGCGTGGTCAAGTCGCCGCGCTTCATTGAGTCTGCGCGACTGGCGCCTTTCAAGCAGCGTGGCACCGACGTGTCGGTGGTGCTGGATCTGATGATCCATGACATCGACCTGATCCAGAGCATCGTTCGCTCGCCGATAGAGTCGATCGACGCCATCGGCAGCTCCGTGTTCTCCGACGACCTGGATATCGCCAACGCGCGTATCCGCTTCGCCTCCGGGTGCGTGGCGAATGTCACGGCAAGTCGCGTCAGCCTGCGCGCGGAGCGCAAGATGCGCATCTTCGAGGACGAAGCCTACCTGTCGATCGACCTGCAGCAGAAAATCCTCACGGTGATCCGCAAGGGCGAGCAGCCGGCGGTCGGCGATTTGCCGCAGGTAGCGATCGACGAGCGCACGTATGAGCAGGGGGATGCGCTCAAGGCAGAGATAGAGGCGTTCGCGGAGTCGATCCGCACGGGTACGCCGCCCATGGTGGGCGGCGCCGAGGGCCTGGCGGCACTGGAGACCGCGATTCGTATTGCGGCGCTGGTCGAGGCGAGCGCCGCTCGCCGCTGACGCTCTATTGTTTCAGTCTGCAGGGGGCTGCAGCGCGCGCAGCAGCGCTTCGTGCTCCGGCGCTGGTGGCGCGTAACCGGTAATGGCGCGCAACACCGCCGGCCGGTCGCCGGCGGCAGCCGCGCGATAGCCGCGGCACAGCCGGTCCAGCGGCGCACCGCGCTGGGTGGCCGCCGCGATTCTCGCGCAGGTCGTGTCTGCTCGCTCCGGTTGCCCCGCCATGCGCTGCGCGACCGACAGCAGGTTCAACAGGTCCGCTTCCTCGCTGGACAGACCGGCCGGCGCACCTGGATCGGTCCGCCGTCGCCACTGCGGCAGCAGCTCCAGGGCATGTTGGTACGCGATCGCTGCCGCGGCCGGCTGATCGGTGGCGAGCAGGCCGGCGCCAAGATCCTTTGCCGCGACCGGCGAGTCGGGATCAGCGCGGGCTTCCTCGGTCGCAAAGCTCACCAGCAGCGCGCCACGGCCGCTGCGTAGCAGCAGGTCGCGATACTCGCGCCGACCTCGCCCCGGTACCAGCCGCATTGATTGCCCGAATGCCTCGAGCGCGGCGTCGACGCCGCCTCGCTCCGCCTCAACCCGACCGAGCATGTACCAGCCGCTGGCAGCGTCGGGGAAATTTCGGAACAGCACTATCGGCCACGCCACTGAGGGGCGCGAGGCTACAAACGTGCGGTACTCACGTGCCGCGACCTCGAGGTGTCCATCGCGCCACTGGTCGCGCGCATCGAGGTAGACACTCAGTAGTTGTGACTGCCGTTCGCGGAGCACGTACGCGCCGAATGCCGCCAGGTGCGCGAGCACGAGCAGCGTGAGTGCGAGGCGGGCGATGCGGCGACGGGACGCGGTGGCGAGCATCGAGCTGCGCTCAGAGCCTGCCGCTTGCGTGGGCGCTTTCGAAGTGGCGACGGCACAGCGAAACGTAGCGTTCGTTGCCGCCGATCTCGACCTGTGCGCCGTCCGGCTCGACCCTGCCCTGCGCGTCGACGCGCACGACCATCGTTGCCTTGCGGCCGCAGTGACAGATCGTACGGATTTCTACCAGGCTGTCCGCCCAGCCCAGCAGTGCCGCACTGCCGCCGAACAGCCGGCCGCGGAAGTCAGTGCGCAGGCCGTAGCACAGCACTGGCAGATCAAGTTCGTCGGCGACGCGGCCGAGCGTGCGCACCTGTGCCTCGGTGAGAAATTGTGCTTCGTCGATCAGCACGCAGCCAGGGGTTGGCGCCTGCCTGAGCGTGCGTGCATCGGCCAGGAAGTCGGTGGCGGCGTCGTAGGCTTGCGCCGCGGCGCTGAGGCCGATCCGCGAATGGACGCGGCCGCCACCACGAACGTCGACGGCGGCGGTGTAGACGAGTGTGTCCATGCCGCGCTCGCGATAGTTGTGGTTCGCCTGCAGCAATGCTGCCGACTTGCCGGCGTTCATGGTCGAATAATAAAAGTAGAGCTTGGCCACGGCGGCAAGGATGCCACACCGCCAGCGGCTGCGCGCTCGCGCCTAGCGGGGCGGTAGGCGACGGACCGAATCGCGCTCGACGAGGGCGACGTCGAAGATCGTGCGGCGGCTCACCAGCGGCTCGCCGCTCATTCGCTCGCGCATCAGTTCGACGGCCTTTGCGCCGATCGCGGCAATGGGCTGGGCGATGGTGGTCAGGCGGGGGGTTACCAGCTCTGTCCAGCGGATGTTGTCGAAGCCGGTGATCGAGACATCCTCCGGAACGCGGATACCGTGTTCTGAAAGGCAGCGTATGGCGCTGATCGCGATCAGGTCGTTGCCGCAGATGATCAGTGTCGCCGAACGACGTCGGGTCAGTGCCGCGACTGCTTCGCGGGTGAGCATGCCGTCGAAGCCGACGCCTACTTCCCAGGCGACTTTCAGTTCGCGCGGGCGAGCGCCGATGAAGCCGTCGCGGCGCTGGCGCGCGCTCTCAATGCGTTCGGGCCCTGACAGCAGTCCGACGCTGGTGTGGCCCATGCGCACTGCGTATTCGGCGAGTAGGCGACCGCCCATCGCGTAGTCGGACTGGACCACGTCGTAGCCCTGCCGTGGGCGGTCGATCAGGACGACAGGCTTCGAGAAGTTCTTCAGCGTCGCAGGTGCGGTGGGGCCGAGTGGGCACCAGATCACGCCGTCGACGGCGTGCTGCATCAGGAGTGAGAATCCATCTGCCTCGCCCTCGGTCTTGCCCTGACTGTCGATCAGGCAGACCAGCAGGCCGGCGCTGCGGGCCGTGTTTTCCACCGCCTGTGCGAGCTCGGGGAAGAATGGATTGGTGAGATCAGGCAGCACCAGGCCGATCGCGCGGGTGCGGCCTGTCCGCATTGCCTGGGCGGCAAGGTTCGGTCGATAGCCGAGCTTCTTGGCCGCGCGCAGTACGCGTTTGCGGATATCGCTGCCGACGTTGGGGCGGCCGTTGAGGACGTTGGAGACCGTCGTGACCGAGACTCCGACGGCGGCCGCGAGGTCGCGCAGCGTGGCCATTTGCGTGGCTAGCCGTCGACCGCAGGCTGCAGGGCCAGAGCCGCCTCGAATTCGGCACGCTCCGGATACGACACCTGTGCGCCGCGTCGGGTGGTGGACAGGGCGGCGTAGACGATGGCGCGGCGGATCGCAGCGGATGGCGTCAGGCCCGCAGCAATGGACGCAGCAAAGCAGCCGACAAATGCATCGCCCGCGCCAGTGGTGTCGATTGCATTGACTGGCATCGCGGCAAAGTGCTGCGTCGTGCCTTCCCAGGCGCCTACGCAACCGCGTGCGCCTAACGTCACGATGGCGCAGGTCACGCCGAGCCGGTGCAGGCGCAGCGCGGCGTCATGAGCGTCGGCAAGGGACTCGACCGGTCGCGCTAATAACTGCGCCGCCTCGCTCTCGTTGGGTATGAGGTAGGTAACGCTCGAGGCGACCCGGCTGAGGTCGAGCCCCTGGCAGGGAGCGGGATTGAGCAGTACCGGCGTTCCGCACTCTTTGGCCAGATCGATGGCGCGATAGAGGCTTTGATGCGGAATCTCGCACTGCAGTACCAGTATCGCCGCCGCCGCAATCGAGCCCTGCGCGTCTTCAATGTCGGTAGGTGTCAGCAGACCGTTTGCGCCCGGTACGACCACGATGCAGTTCTGGCCGGAGTGTTCGACGTAGATCGCGGCAAGCCCGGTGCCTGCCTCGGTAACCGCCAGCACCTGCGCGGTGGGCAGCCCCCGTCGTGCAAGTTCGTCGCGGACCATGTCTCCGAACGCGTCGCTGCCGGTGCGGGCGATAAATCGCGTCTCGGCGCCGCTCGCCGCGGCGGCGACGGCTTGGTTGGCGCCCTTGCCGCCGACACTAATGGCGGAGCTGTCGCCAAACACGGTCTCGCCAGGGCGGGGCAGGGTGGCGGTCGCCACGGCGACGTCTACATTTGCACTGCCGATCACCAGCACCGGACGGGGGCGGTCAATGCTCATTGCAGATCACCCTAAGTGCACCGCGTAAGCTGCTGATCTGGCTCCCGCTATACGGGATCGACAGCGGCTGAAAGTCACTGTTGTCTATGCGCAACGCACAAGATGCGATCGTGCCCCGGCAAGGGTCAGCGTCGGTGAGCTGCTGCGACGTGCGCAAATTCAGTCCCTCAAAAAGTCGTTTTTCTCAGGCCCGAGGGTAGCCGATATAGCTAGTCAGAACGCGCCCTTGCTCGCCTTTTTGGCTTTTTGACAGGGCCGGAAACGCTGTGTAGTGTAACGTTTCACTTGGCGGAAGCAACGTGTGTGCGCGCAGGCGCCAGAGATCGTTTAGGCAGGCACCACAGCGTGTCCGGCCCTGCGATGAGCTGGCTTCGACCTGCGTCCCGCGAGGCGCCACCATGGGATCTGGGGATCAGGCTCAAACAACCTGCTGTGCGGCGCCGCCTGTGTCGCACAAGCAACAGTGGAGAGGTTAATGATGGACAGCATTCACTCGTGGTCGTCTTCGGCCCTGCGCAACGCGGTCGTCGCACAGCTGCGCGCCGCGCGCTTCGTGTCGGTAGCGGCGGGTATGTCGGCCGCAGCGCTGCTGCTGCCGGGCGCCGCCTACGCCGCTGACGCGGCTGGCGGCGATAGTGGCGCCTCGTTGGCCGAGATCGTCGTCACCGCGACGCGCCATGCGGAGAAGCTGATCGACGTGCCGGTGTCCGCCTCGGTGCTGAGCGGCGAGCCGCTCGCCGCGCTCGGCAGCTCTGGCGATGACATCCGCCAGCTGGCCTTCAAGGTCCCCAGCCTGAACATCGAGTCGTCCAACGGCCGCACCTTCCCGCGCTTTTATATCCGCGGCTACGGCAACACCGACTTCAACTCGTTTGCTTCGCAGCCGGTCTCGCTCGTGTACGACGACGTCGTACAGGAGAACCCGTCGCTGAAGGGATTCCCGATCTTCGACCAGGCGGACGTCGAAGTCCTGCGCGGCCCACAGGGCACGCTGTTCGGCCGCAACTCGCCCGCTGGTGTCGTGAAGCTGGAGTCGGCCAAGCCGGTGCTTGGTGAGTTTTCGGGTTACGGCAGCCTGTCGGACGGCACGTACAACACCGCTGTCCTCGAGGGCGTCGTGAACCTGCCGGTCAGTGACACGATCGCGATGCGCTTCTCGACGCAGGGCCAGCACCGTGACAACTGGGTTGATGATCCGGTCAACAGCACCAAGCTCGAGGGCTACGACGACTGGGCGGCGCGCGTACAGCTGCTCTACAAGCCGAGCGACTCGTTCAACGCACTGCTCAACGTGCACGGGCGCGCACTCAATGGCTCGGCGCGCCTGTTCCGCGCCAACATCATCGATCTAGGCACCAACAACCTCGTTCCCGGATTCGATCCGTCGAAGTTCTACGCCGATGGCTACAACGGCCAGTCCTACAGCATGGCCGGCGGCAGCGTGCACCTGAACTGGGTGCTGCCGTCGGTGACGATCCAGTCGATCACCGGTTACGAGTCGATCCTGCACTACAACACGATCGGCGATATCGACGGTGGCTTCGGCTCCGGCAATGTGTTCTGCAACTTCAATGAAGGCGGCTGCACCGGTGCGGACGCGTCGGGCCCGGGCGTGATTCCGTTCCCGGTGGAGTCTGGTGGTGGCATCAAGAACCACCGCCAGATCACCCAGGAAGTTCGCGCGTTGTGGAACCTGTCGAGCGCGCTGACCGCGCAGGCCGGCGTGTTCCTGTTCGACGAGGACGTCGAGGACAGCTCGCACAACTACAGCATGGTCGGCCTGACCATCGTTGATACGACCAATTCCCGCCAGAAGAATGACGCGCAGGCTGTGTTCGGTTCGCTTGAATACGCCATGACCTCCAAGTTCAAGCTGCGCGGCGGCGCGCGTTACACCGCTGACCACAAGACCTTCGACGTGCCGGTCGCCGAGACCGCCGCGGGCGAGCCGCTGCCGTTGACCGGGCCCCTGCACAAGGCGGTCAGTGCGACCAACTTCAGCTGGGATCTCAGTGCCACCTACCAGCTGACACCGGACGCGAACCTGTACGGGCGCGTCGCGACGGGTTTCCGGGCGCCGAGCTTTGGTGCGCCGACCGGTACGCAGGCGATTCAGGTCGCTCGCTCGGAAGACAACATCTCGTACGAGGTCGGTATCAAGGCGGACCTGTTCGATCGTCGCGCGCGCATCGCGTTTGACGTCTTCTACTACGACGTCAGTCACCAGCAGTTGACGGCCGTCGGTGGCACCAGCAACCAGACCTCGCTGATCAATGCCGCGCATACGATCGGCCAGGGCGCAGAGGTCGAGTTCTCCGCGCAGCTGACGCCGACCCTGTCCTTGAACATCAGCGGCAGCCTCAACGACACCAAGATCAAGGACAAGAACCTTGCTGTCGGCCAGTGCTTTAACTGGGCGTGGGTGCCGGGTGTGCCGAGTGACGCACACTGCAACATCACCAACCCGTTGACGGCGCCGGATGCCAACTTCAACCAGTACGTGTTGATCGATGGCAATCCGCTGCCGCAGGCCGCCAAGTACATCGCCGACGTCTCGCTGCGCTACGCCATCCCGTTTGGCGCTAGCGGCGAGTTCTACGCGTATACCGACTGGTCCTACCGCAGCAAGATCAACTTCTTCCTGTACGAGTCGAAGGAGTTTACCGGTCCTGCGATGGTGCAGGGCGGTGCACGGGTCGGCTACAGCTGGGCGAACAAGAAGTACGACGCCGCCGTGTTTTGCCGTAACTGCACGAACGAGATCCGCGCGGTGGGCGCCATCGACTTCGAGAACGCGACGGGCATGATCAACGACCCACGGATCGTTGGCGCGCAGTTCAGCGCGAAGTTCTAACATCCTCGCTACCGGCCGGCGTGTCGCCAGGGCGACGCGCCGGTCCGGGAGGGTCCTCCGTCACCTCGCCGGTTCGCTGGTAGCCAAGGGGCCTCCGATCGGCTTCAATAGCTCCCCTTGAACGCGGGATAGCGGAGATAACGGCATGTTGCAGCGCTTCTTTGACCTCCAAGGACGCGGCACGTCCATCCGCACTGAAATCATCGCGGGCGTGACGACGTTCCTGACGATGGCGTACATCGTCGTCGTCAATCCGACGATTCTGGGCGCCGCCGGCATGCCCATTGCCGCGGTGGCGGCAGCGACCTGTCTGGCGGCCGGGTTCGGCTGCATCCTGATGGGTCTGGTCGCGAACTACCCATTGGCGATGGCGCCGGGGATGGGTCTCAACGCCTACTTCACCTTCACCGTCGTCAAGGGCATGGGCGTTCCCTGGGAAACCGCGCTCGGTTGCGTGTTCATCTCAGGCATCGCATTCCTGCTGCTCACGCTGGTCGGTGTGCGCCAGTTGATCATTGCCGCCTTGCCGCGGTGGCTATTCGCGGCGGTAGGCGGCGGCGTGGGGCTGTTCATCGCCTTCATCGGCCTGGCGGATGCCGGCATCATCGTCGCCAAGCCCGGCACCATGGTGGGTTTGGGCAGCCTGACCACGCCGGGGGCCGCGGTATCTTTGTTCGGCATCGTGCTGATAGCGGCGCTGCAGGTCCGTCGCGTGAAAGGCGCCATGCTGCTGGGCATCCTGCTGACCGCGGCGCTCGGCTGGGCGGTCGGCCTTGGCCACTTCACCGCGGCGAGTTATTCGCTTGCGGATCTTGCGGCGACCGCCGGCAAGCTGGACCTGCGTGCGGCCCTGAACCTGAAGGGCGGCATTGGGATGTCGCTGCTGGAGATCGTGTTCGTCTTCCTGTTCGTTGACCTGTTCGACAACGTCGGTACTCTGGTCGCGGTGACCCGCAATGCCGGCCTTGTGGCGCCGGACGGCTCCGTTCCACGCCTCAACCGCATCCTGATCGTCGATTCGGTGGCGATGGCGGTCGGCGCAGTTGCGGGCACCAGTCCGGTCACCAGCTACATCGAAAGCGCCTCCGGCGTCGCCGCCGGCGGTCGCACCGGACTGACGGCCGTCGTCGTCGGTGTGCTGTTCCTGATAACGCTGTTCTTCGCGCCGCTGGTGCAGGCGATTCCGGCGGCGGCGACAGCCCCTGCGCTGATCCTCGTTGGGGCGATGATGTTAGGTGCGCTGACGGAAGTGGATTGGAGCGATCCGTCCGCCGCGATCCCGGCCTTCGTCACGGTCATCATGATTCCGCTCAGCTATTCGATCGCCAACGGCTTGGCATTCGGCATCACCACCTATGCGGTGTTGAAGCTGGTCAAGGGTGAAGCCCGCCGCAGCGACTGGCTCGTCTACCTGCTTGCCGCGCTGTTCGTCGTCAGGTTTATCTACGTCGCCTAGGCCGGTCTGCGGCGACTTGGGGGGGGGGGAAATGGGCAAGCACGTTCAGGTTGCGCTCTGGTTCGCCGCGCTCATGCTCGGCGGGTGGGGTTTGGCAGGCGCCGCTCCTGCCAGCGCGCCCCGCCTACCGATCATCATCGATACGGACATCGGCGACGACATCGATGACGCCTTCGCGCTCGTGGTCGCGCTCAATGACCCGCGCTTCGAGGTGGTAGGCATTACTACCGCATGGGGTGATACGCACACGCGTACGTTGCTGGTCCGGCGCCTGCTTGCTGCGGCCGGCCGGGAGGATGTGCCGGTTGCCGAGGGTCCGGCGACCGCGAACACGACGCCATTCACCCAGAAGCAGTGGGCGCTTGGCGGCCGCGAGCAGGGACCTGCGCCCGATGCCATCGAGTTCCTGCGCACCGTCACGCTGCAGCGCCCAGGTCAGATCACGCTCGTGGCGCTCGCGCCGCTCACCAACATCGAAGCGCTGCACGCGCGCGATCCGGAGGCGCTCAGACGGTTCGCTGCGGTGGTGCTGATGGCCGGCTCGATCTACCGCGGCTACAACCTCGGCGGCGCGATCCCGCAGGCGACGCCGCATGCCGAGTACAACGTCGCCTCGGCCCCCTTGGGGCTTGCGACGCTGCTGGCTGCCGGCGGGCGAGTCCGGATGTTTCCGCTGGATTCGACCCAGATCAAGTTCGATGAAGTTCGCCGCGACCGGCTGTTCGCCTATGGGTCGGGTGCGTCAGATGCACTCGCGCTGCTTTATCACCAGTGGCGCCTGCTCAACGGCTGGGGCCAGCTGACGCCGACGCTGTTTGATGCGGTGCCGCTGGCCTGGTTGCTGCAGCCGTCGTTGTGCAAGCTCGAGTCGATGCGCATCGAGGTCGACGCGCGGGGCTTCACGCGTCCCATTCCGGGAGCTGCCAACGTCGAGGTCTGTCTTGCGATAGACGAGAGCGCGACCTTGAACCTGATGATGGATGACCTTGCCCCTGGGCTGCGCAGGAGTACGCCTTGAAGCTGGCGACGGTTGCGGTCTCGATCTGCCTTTCGCTGGTCTCGCTGTCCTCGATGGCAGCGACCGCCGGTCCGGTAGTCGCCACCCGTGCCGGCGCCGTCCGCGGTTCGTCTGGATATCCCGAGGTGTTCCGCGGCATTCCCTACGCGACGCCGCCGGTGGGACGGCTGCGTTGGCGGCCGCCGCTGCCGCCCAAGCCCTGGGCTGGCATACGTGACGCGACGCGCTTCGGCAACGATTGCATGCAGGCGCCGTGGATGGTGCTCTCTGGGGTGCCGTTCAGTGAGGACTGCCTGAGCGTCAATGTCTGGACTCCGGCCCACGGAGTCGGCGAGCGGCGGGCGGTACTGGTGTTCATCTACGGCGGTGGCTTCATCGGCGGCAGTGGCGCCTACGCCCTCTACGATGGCGCCCCGCTCGCCCGCGAGGGTGTCGTCGTTGTCAGCTTCAACTACCGGTGAGGCGTCCTTGGCTTTCTCGCGCATCCTGGTCTTGCGGCGGAGTCGCCGCGGCATGCGTCGGGCAATTACGGCCTGCAGGACCAGATCGCCGCGCTGCAATGGGTCCACGACAACATCGCCGCATTCGGTGGCGACCCGCAACGCGTGACGATTTTTGGCGAGTCGGCGGGCGCGTTCTCGGCCGCGGCCCTGCTCGTGGCGCCGAAGGCGAAGGGCTTGTTTCGTGGCGCAATCCTGCAGAGTGGTGGCTTGCCGCGGCTGAACACACAGGCCGACTCGGAGGCGGCCGGCGCGCGTCTGGGCGCCGACATTGCGGCGCTGCGCCGGGTTCCTGCGGAGGAACTGCTGAAACACAATTTTGATTTTTTCCCTCATTCCAGTTCGGACCTGATGCAAGGCGCGTTTCCCGATCCGACCATCGACGGCGACGTTCTGGTCGAGCAGCCCAGGGACGCATTTGCCCGCGGAGCGATCAATCCCGCGTTTATCGTGATTGGCTACAACGCCGACGAGGGCGCTATGTTCACGCCGTCCGATCACCCGCACACCAAGGCCTCTTACGAGGCTTGGGTTGCGAACGGATTTGGCCCGTTTGCCGCCGAGGTGCTGCGGCTCAGCCCGGCAGCCGACGACGCCCGCGCTGCTGCTGCGATGTCGGCGGTGCTGGGCGATGTGGTGTTCAACGAGCCGTCCCGCATGATGGCGCGCAGCGCCGCCAAGGCGGGCCTGGTGACCTACGCGTACCTGTTCACCAAGCCGCTGGCGAACGTCCCGCCGGCGCCGTGGCACTCCGAGGAGATGCGCTACGTGTTCGGCACGCTCGACTCGCCCGGATTCGTGCCATTCCGTCCTGCCGCCGACGCGGGCGATCACATCCTGTCGCGCGCGATGCGTCGTTACTGGGCGCGATTGGCCATGCATGGCGACCCGAATGGCGCGGGTTTGCCACACTGGCCTGCCTACGACGCGAAGACTGATCCGTACATCGAGTTCGGCGAGCCGATTCGCTCGGGGGCGGGGTTTCGGCGTTCGCAGCTCGACCTCGCCGAGCGATTTTCCAACGCCGCGCGCTGAGCGCCAGCTCAGTCGTCCAGGCCGATCACCCGACCGCGGTCCACGTCCACCAGGCCGTGGTCGGTGATCTTCAGGTGCGGCACAACCGATAGCGGCAGGAATGCCATCTGCACGAACGGCTCGTCGAGCGTGCAGCCCATCTCATTGACGACGAGGCGCAGGGCCCGCAGGTCGTGTTCGACGGCCGCGGCGCTGCGGTCGCTGATGAGGCCGGCCACCGGTAGCGGCAGCTCGCCGCGCAGCTGTCCGGCCTGAGCGGCGACGAAGCCTCCTTGCAGGTCAATCAGTCGATTGACCGCCAGCGCCATGTCGGCGTCGTCGTGTCCGACCACGATGATGTTGTGCGCGTCGTGGCCAACCGAGGAGGCCAACGCGCCACCGCGTAGCCCGAATCCGCGCACGAACCCCACTCCAACGTTGCCGTTTCGGCCGTGGCGCTCCAGTACCGCGACCTTGGCGACATCCAAGGTGGTGTCTGCGTGGCGTGCGCCGTCCCGGTAGGGCAGCTCGAGGCGCAGTGCGTCGGTCAGTATCTGGTTGCGACGTAGCCCGATGACAGGTCCGGAGGGGCCCGCGCAGCGCGCGCGGAATATTTCGGCGGTGACCGGAGCGCGACGGATCGAGCCGTAGCCGACCGGGGCGGGCAGTGTCGGATGGGGCAGTGTTTCAAGGTCCGCGATCCGACCCGCCTGGATCACGCGTGCGACGTCACAGCGCTGCAGGTCGCGCAGCAGAACGATGTCGGCGCGCTGGCCCGGTGCGATCAGCCCCCGGTCGCGAAGACCAAAGCCCGCCGCTGCGGCCCAACTGGCTGCCCGGTAGACGGCCAGCGGCGGCCGCCCCGCTGCGATCGCGGTTCGAATCAGGTGGTCAATGTGGCCGTCTTCGGCGATATGCAGCGGCGTGCGGTCGTCGGTGCAGAAGGCCAGGAACGGCGAATGAGCCACGTCGATGAGCGGCGCCAGGGCCACCACGTCGCGTGTCACGCTGCCATCCCGGATCAGTACGCGCATGCCCTTGGACAGTTTCTCGAACGCCTCTTCAAGCGAGGTGGACTCGTGGCAGTTGCGGATGCCGCAGGCGAGGTAGGCGTTGAGATCCCGGCCGCGCAGCAATGGGGCATGGCCGTCGATGCCCAGCTCCTGGAATGCGGCGAGTTTCGCCAGAACGTCGGGATCTTTCGCCAGCACGCCGCCGATGTTCATCATCTCGGCGAGTCCCAGAACCTGCGGATGGTCGCGCAGCGACACCAGATCGTTTGCCGACAGGGTCGCGCCGCTGGTCTCCAGCGCGCTGGCCGGGACGCAGGAGGAGAGGTTTATGCGCAGGTCGAGCGTTAGCGCTGCCGCGCTATCAAGGTAGTACTCGAGTCCGGCGCGGCCCTCGACGTTGGCTATTTCGTGCGGATCGGCAATCGCGGTGGTGGTGCCGCGCGCGAGCAGCAGCCGCTCGAACTCTCCTGGCAGCACCAGCGTGGACTCAGGATGCAGATGGGTATCGATGAACCCGGGCACGGCGACGAGCCCGCGCCCGTCGATTTCGACGACGCCGCGGTAGCCCTCTTCGTCCGTGCCGACGATGGTGTCGCCGCAGACGGCGATGTCGGAGCGGTTCAGTTCACCGGTGACCAGATTGAAGACGCGGGCGCCTTTGATGACCAGGTCTGCACGCGTAAGCCCACGCGCCTGATCGATGCGGCGCGCCAGGTCCGTTGCCCTCACCGGGCTGCCATGACTGCGCGGCTCACGCATCGTAGCCACTGAGTTCGCAGCAACTGACATGGTCGCCGCCGGCATAGCCGACTACACGGATGGCGTAGATCGGCGCGCCGGCGGCGAGTACTGCCGTCAGGGTGGCCGGCGCTGCGAGCGCTGGCGCGGTCGTTGCGCTGCTCGGTGGGTAGCTGGCGAGTGTTGCCGCCAGCTGCCAGTTGGCGCGATGGGCGCTAGGGTACGGCGCATCCTTCCAGGTCGGTATCGGCTCGCGCACGACCTCCACGCGCGGCGGCCCGCGTGAGCTGTCGAACCAGCCGCCCTGCGGGCCGATCGGCCCATGCCGGAAGACGATCCGCGCGAGCGGTCGTGGTGCGTCGAGCACGACCGTGAACCAGACCGGGCCGCCGCGGCTACCGCGGGCGCCCTGATTGATTTCCCAGGGCCCGGGATCGCGTGGGTAGATCGTGCAGTAGGTGGCTGGATTTTCGTCGGTCATCGCCTCGGCGATGTCGGTGTCCGGTCGCTGCGCCTCGGGGCCGGCGAGCCACAGTGCGGTCGACAGTACTGCGCGAGCGTAGGCGGTGGCGGCCGGGACGTCATGGCGCACTGCGCCGCGACGTTGCATCCAGACGCTGTAAGTGCGTGCATCTGCGAACGGTATGAGCACCAATTCCGCCGGCTCGTACCGCAGGCCGCCAGCGCCGTCGGGTATGCCGCGTTGTCCGGGGGCGCGGTAGGTGGGCAGCCCGCCCGCGTCGCCGGGCGTGACGCGGGCGGCGTTGATCGTTGTGCGATGCAGGTAGGGCACGTCGACGTTACGGCTCCGTTCCAGCGCGAGCACCTGCGGCCCGTACTGCAGAGCCGTCGCGTCCGGATAGGTTGGCGCGCCCGGCAGCATGCGGGTCGGCAGCTCCATCTGGATGCGAACCACGTCGCCTGCGTGCCAGCTGCGCGTGATCTGTGCGTACTCGCCGGCTTGGGCGACAACTCGCTGTGCGCCGACGTGTGCCTCGAAGTGGCTCGTCCAGTCCGGCACCCGCATGCGCAGCGTGAAGCGAACGCTGCCCGCCGGCTCAATGGCCAACGTGACGTTGCCGTCGTCGGGGAATCGCGTCCGGCTCGTCAATGTCACCGCTACCCCCTGCAGCGTGCAGGTCGCCTGGCCGGGCGCGTACAGGTTCACGACCAGCGCCCCCTCCTGCAGGCCCCAGGCCAGCGACGGCAGCAGGGCAAGGCCGCGCGGCCCGCTAGAGACGCAACAGACCATCTGGTGGGAGTGCTCCTTCAGGCCCACGAAGGAGGTGTAGTAGCTGAAATCGCCGGTGCTGTCGTCCTGTGCCGCCAGCAGGTGGTTGTAGGCGGCGCGTTCGATTTCCGCTGCGTATCGCGCCTCGCCGGTCAGCTGTAGCAGGCGTGCGTTCAGTTGCAGCCAGCTGACGGTCGCGCAGGTCTCGCCGACGTTGGATGCGGCCAGCGACAGCAGGCGCGGGGGGCGCTGAAAGTGTTCGCCGGCGCTGACGCTGCCGGTCGGGTAGCGCTGGTGCTGAACGATGTCCTGCCAGGCTGCCTTGACTGCGCGCAGGATGTCGGACTTGCCGGAGATGCGGTAGTAATCCACCAGTCCGATGAGGTTGGAGAGCATCTCGTAGGCTTTGCCATTAGCCGTCCGGTGCACGCGGCCATGTTCCAGCAGTGCGCTGACGATGCGGGGGCCACCCGCCTGCTCGGAGGCGCGCACGATGTAGTCGGCGAAGCCAAGTACGCGCGGCTCACCGGTACGCGTGTATAGCGCACAGATCGGCTCGAGCACGCTGGTCGCGGCCATGCCCATGTGCTCTCCCGCCGCGATGATGTTCCGTTGGCCGGGAGCGTCGCCAAACGTGCGCTCGAGCAGCTCGAACATCCGCTGGCAGCATGCCAGCGCCGCGGGGTCGCCAGTCAGCTCGTGGTAGGCCAGCAGTCCGATCAGGTTGTACTTGTGAACCCAGACGTCCCAGCCGCTCCAGCGTCGATCGAGGGGGTAGGTGCCAAGGTATCCATCCGCGCCTTGGGCGGCGATTAGCTGGGCCACGACTCGGTCCACCAGCAGGCGTAGTTCCGGGTGCGCCTCTTCGGCCAGCGCCATGCAGGCCGCATCCAGGAACTTGCCAGCGTGCTCGCCGGCCCACGCCTGGTTCATCCCGTCGGTGGCCTCACGATTGACGAAGCAGGCGATGAAGGCCTGCTCGTCGATCTGCAGGAGGCGCCGTTGCACGTTGACGCGCAGCCGTTGGCCCAGTCGTCCATGGATCCTTCGGCTCATCGCCGCTAGCGGCACAAGCCGTGCTGGTGCTGCAGCGAGGGGCGACGGCGTGGCTGACGCCGTGGCACGGCTGAGCAAGGCAGGCACCGCCGATACGGCTGCCAGCCACTGCAGTGCTCGTCGCCTCGAGAGCGTATTCATAGGCGCCTCTCCCGGAAGTTGCTTCACCACGCCGCTCGCCGTTCATGCGTCAAGGGCTGGGCCTCAGCGATTGCCATCACGCAAGGCGCGCAGCCGATCGCGGATCGGTTCAATGCCGGGTTTGTGGGCGAGGATCTCATCGACTGACAGGCCGGCGAGTTCATGGGGGAACACGAGCCAGCGGTCGGTTTCGTGCAGGTAGTAGTGCGGCACGCCCGGCGGTACACAGTTCGCGGGCTTGCAGTAGATCGTTGCAATGCGGATCTGCGGTGTGTTGCGCCGGCATTCATGACGCAGATCGTCGATGACCTGCCGGATGCTGCGCCCGGAATCGTAGACGTCGTCGACGATCAGCAGGGAGTCCTCGGCGTTGAGGCTGTGAACCAGGTAGTTCAGGCCGTGCACCTGGACGCGCGCGGCGGTAGTGCCGATGCCGGTGTAGAGCGAGGTGCGGATCGCGATGTGGTCGGTCTTTACGCCGCAAAAGTCGAGCAGCTCCTGCACCGCGATGCCGACCGGTGTGCCGCCGCGCCAGATACCCGCGATATGGGTCGGGCGGAACCCGCTATCGAGAATCTTGAGGGCCAGCCGGAACGAGTCAGCGAGGAGCTCATCGGCGCTGATGTAGAGACGCTCGGTCGCATTTGCGTCAGGCATGGGATCCTCGGGCAGTGAGTTCAGGGTGCAGCAACGCGACGTGTCGCGTTATCGGAAGGATCGGCGGCACGATGCGAAATCGGCACGAGCGCCGGGATTTTGGGGCGCAGGTCGCGAACGGAGCCGCGTTCAATCAGCCGCACCGGCAGAATGTTGCGGGTCGGTGGTCCGCCGGTGGGTGACGCGATCCGCGCCAACAGCAGCTCCAGCACCTCGCGCCCGAGGGCCTCGATCGGCTGCTCAATGATCGTCAGCGGCGGGCTGGTGACGGCGGCCCAGAGCTGGTCGTCGAATGCCACGAGCGACAAATCGTCGGGAATCGAAATTCGCGCATCGCGTGCCGCCTGCAGCACTCCCAGTGCGAGGACATTGCCGAGGGCGAGGATCCCCGTCGGGCGCTCGCCACGCATCAGCAGCGCGTGCGCCGCGGCGAGTGCAGCATCGATCGAATAGCCGGTGCCAGCCACTCGCTCGGGGCCACAGGGGAGGCCAGAAGCTGCCATCGCTGTGCGCCAGCCTGCTATCCGCTCGTCGTTAGCGAAGGTGCCTGGACTGCCCTGTACGCAGGCGATGCGTCGGTGGCCGCGCTCGATCAGATGCAGTGTGGCGATCTCGGCACCGCGACGATGATCGCTGGTGACGGCAGGCAACGGCGGATCATCCAGCAGTCGGTCGACCAGTACGCAGGGACGCGCGCCGAGCGAGCGCAGCGGCGCGCTGGTCGCCGGGGTGCCGACCGGCGCGAGAATGAGTCCGTCGACCCGGCGGCTGAGCATCAGCCTGATCGCTTGGGCCTCGACTTCGGCGTCCTCCTCGCTGTCTGCAATCAATACCGAGTAGCCGTGGCGTCTGGCATGGCGCTCGATCTGCCGTGCGAGTTGCGCAAAAAATGGGTTGGAGATGTCGGGGATCACCAGTCCGATGGACAGTGTGCGGCGTAGCCGCAGACTCCGCGCCAGCTGGTCCACCACGATGCCTGAAGCGCTGGCAGCCTCGAGTACACGGTTGCGCGTGGCGACGCTGATGCGGTAGCGCTCGGCCTGGCCGCTCAGCACGCGTGACACTGTCGCGACCGAGACGCCAAGCGCGGCGGCGAGGGTCTTTAGTGAGGGCGACGCGGGCGATTGCGGCATGGGGGCGAGACCGTGGCGGTGTCCGGGCGGACGCTTGACGCTCCTTTACGAGCGTTGCACAATCGTTTGCGCAATTCAAGAACGAGATCTAAAAATGGGGACTGGCATGCGTGCGATTGTCGTCGGGGTGACCTTCGGAATGCTGCTCACGCTGGTTGGCTGCAAGCCCGCCGCCCCTTCAGGACCGGCTGCTGACGCGCGCCCCAAGGTCGCGCTGATCATGAAATCGCTGGCTAACGATTTCTTTGCCACGATGGCGGAGGGTGCCCAGCAGCATCAGGCAACTCACGCGGCCGATTACGAGTTGCTGGTGTCTGGCATCAAGAACGAGACCGACATCGGCGAACAGGTCAACCTCGTGGAGCAGGCCGTCGCGCAGGGCGCGCGCGCGATCATCGTCGCGCCAGCTGACTCGAAGGCGCTGGTGCCGGCGCTGCGGCGCGCGCAGTCGCAGGGTGTGCTTATCGTGAACATCGACAACCGCCTCGACGCCGACGTCGTGCGCCAGGCCGGCCTGCAGGCGGCCTTCGTGGGTCCTGACAACCGCGACGGTGCACGCCGCGTTGGTGAAGCGCTTGCCGCCCAACTGAAGGCCGGCGACGAGGTCGCCATCATTGAGGGTGTCACGACTACCTTCAATGGTCAGCAGCGTCGTGCCGGCTTTGAGGATGCGATGAAGGCGGCGGGTGCGAGCATCGTCGCGATTCAGAGCGGCGAATGGGAAATGGACAAGGCGAACAGCGTTGCGGCGAACCTGCTGTCGTCGCACCCGAAGCTGCGCGCGCTGCTTTGCGCTAACGACAACATGGCGTTAGGCGCCGCCGCCGCGGTGGCCGCTGCCGGCAAGTCCAAAGGCGTCATGGTCGTGGGCTTTGACAACATAGCCGCAATCAAGTCGTTGCTTGCCGATGGCCGACTGGTCGCATCGGCTGACCAGCACGCCGACCGCCTGGCGGTCGAGGGCATCGAGCTTGCGCTCGCGTCGCTCAAGTCCGGTCAGCCGGGCGCGGATCGCGCGACGCCGGTTGATGTCGTGACGCGCTAGGCGCGGCAGGGTGGGCATGTTCGGGCTGAAGCGGGGATCGGCTGCCGACCTGCTCGTGCTGCTCGCGGTCTGGGCCGGTTTGCTGCTGCTGTTTGGGCAGCTGAGTGCTGGCTTCCTCAGTCCCGCGACCCTCGGCTCGGTGGCGAACCGGATACCGGCGCTACTGCTGGTCGCGACCGGGATGACGTTGCTGATGGTGACCGGTGGCATAGACCTGTCGGTGGGATCGCTGGTGGGATTCTGCGGCACGGTGGTCGGTGTCGTCATGGTCGACTGGGGCTGGACGTTGCCTGCTGCGGTCGCATGCAGCATCGCGGTCGGCCTGCTGCTTGGCAGCGTGAGCGGTCTGGTTAGCGTCAAGCTCAGGTTGCCGTCGTTCATCGTTACCCTTGGCATGCTCGAGGTCGCGCGCGGGCTTGCGTTCCTTGCTGCGCATTCCCGCACCAAGTACATCGGCGACACGATCGAGAGTCTCGGCACGCCGATTGCGGGATTGGTCGTGTCGCCGGCATTCCTTTGCGCACTGCTGGCGGTGGCGCTCGGTCAGGCCCTGCTCTCGTATACCGTGCTCGGCCGGCAGTTGGTTGCCGTGGGCGCCAACATTGAGGCGGCGCGCATCTCCGGCATCGCCGTTGATCGCCCGCGTATCGCGGCGCACGCCCTGTTGGGTGCGCTGACCGGTGTCGCGGCTGTCTTCAACTGCTCGAGGCTGGGATCAGCCGATCCGAACGCCGGCGTCGGCTTCGAGCTGTCGGTCATCGCTGCGGTTGTCGTTGGTGGGACCAGCTTGTTAGGCGGCCGGGGTTCGGTCGCGAAGAGTTTTCTTGGCGTGCTGATCGTGGCGACGCTCGAGGCTGGGCTGGTCCAGGCCGGCGCGTCTGAGCCGCTCAAGCGGGTCGTGACCGGCGTGGTAATCGTGGTCGCGGTGCTTGCCGACACCTGGCGGCGACGCGACTGATGCTGCGCGCCGAGCACCTCACCAAGCGCTTCGGCAGCGTCACTGCGCTGGCTGATGTGAGTTTCGATCTGCGGGCCGGCGAGATCCATGCGCTGTGCGGCGAGAATGGTGCGGGCAAGAGCACGCTGATCAAGCTGCTGTCGGGCGTTCACCCGCATGGCAGTTACCAGGGTCGCTTTGAGCTCGATGGACGGGAGGCGAATTTCGCATCGATCCGCGATGCGCAGGCGGCGGGCATAGCCGTGATCTATCAGGAGCTATCCTGCATCGATGAAATGAGCGTCGCTGAAAACCTCTTCCTGGGTCGACCGACCACGCGGTACGGGGTATTCATCGACCGGGGTGCGGCCGAGCGCCGCGCTGCTGCGGCACTCGCGCGCTTTGGCGTGAGCCTCGACCCGGCGGCGCCGATGCGGTCGCTTGGCATCGGCCAGAAGCAGCTCGTGGAGATCATCAAGGCGCTGCTGCGCGAGTCGCGGATCCTGATCCTGGATGAGCCGACGGCAGCGCTCGCGGAGCACGAGGTCGAGGTGCTGCTGGCGATCCTGCGGGACCTGCGCGCCAGTGGTATTGGCCTGATCTATATTTCCCACCGGCTCGAGGAGCTCGCGAAGATCGCGGACCGCGTGACGGTGCTACGTGACGGCGCGACGGTGGCGTCGATGCCGATCGCGGCGGCGGATCCCGCCACGCTGGTAAGGCACATGGTCGGCAGGGACGTTGCTGAGCTCTATCCGACGCGGACGGCGCGTCGCGGGCCGCCGCTGCTGCAGGTGCGGGATCTTTCGGTCGCCGCAGCAGGCAGTGGGATTCGGATCGAGGGAGTTTCGTTCGACCTGCATGCGGGCGAGGTACTTGGGATCGGTGGACTGATGGGGGCGGGACGTACGGAGCTGCTGTCCCATCTCTACGGCGCCTGGGGTCGTCGGTCCGCGGGTCGGGTGACCCTCGACGGGCATCGCCTCGATGCGGGTGGGCCGGACTCGAGCCTGCGCGCAGGGCTTGCGCTGGTCACTGAGGATCGCCGTCGCTATGGGCTCTGCATCGAGCAATCGATCGGCTTCAACCTGTCGCTCTCGTCGCTGGCGCAGGTCTCGCGCTGCGGTGTCGTGTCACGGCGTTCGGAGGCGCTGCGCAACGACGAATGGTTTTCGAAGCTTGGCGTCCATGCGACCGGGCTCGACGCTGTGGTCGGTCGGCTTTCCGGCGGCAATCAGCAGAAAGTCGTGCTCGGCAAGGCATTGATGACCGCCCCGAAGGTCGTGATGCTCGATGAGCCGACTCGTGGCATCGACGTGGGCGCGAAAATGGAAATCTACGCGCTGATCAACACGCTGACGGAATCCGGGTGTGCGGTACTGCTGGTGTCGAGTGAATTGCCGGAGCTGATCGGCGTCAGCGACCGGATCCTGATGCTGCATGATGGGCGCGTTACCGGCACTTTCTCGCGTGAGCAGGCGACCCCGGAAGTGCTGATGAAGGCAGCGCTGGGCACGGCCGTCGTCCACACGGATGCCGCATAGAATCGATAGCGGGCTCGCAACCGGGCTCTGGAAGGAGATGATCGATGATGAAAAGAATCCTCAGCACGCTCTTGCTGGCGGCGCTTGCGCTGCTGGCGATGTCGCCGGCATCCGCGTCGGCGCGCCGGGTCGTCATCGATCAGGACGGCTCGGGTCCGGGCGGCTCCAACCAGATGTCGACGATGGCGTTGCTGCAGTCGGCCGACGTCGAAGTGCTTGGCATCACGATCGTCACTGGCAATGCCTGGCGCGATGACGAGGCGCGGCACACGCTGCGCATGCTCGAGCTGATCGGCCGTAGCGACGTGCCGGTGGCGCTCGGCGCGGTATTCCCGCTGGTGCGCACTCAGGAAGAGACGCGCATCGCTACGGCGCTTGTTGGCCAGGTGGGTTGGCTCGGAGCCTGGGGCCACAAGCCGGCCTCAATCACCACCTCGGCCGCTGGTCTGGTCGAGCCGCCGAAGCCGGCGGTGATGCCGGGGCCGTGGGAGACCCCACCGCTGCGCGAAGGTGAGACGCGCCTGCAGCCAATTGCCGAGGACGCTGCTCACTTCATGATTCGGCAGGTCCATGCCTATCCTCACCAGGTGACGATCTATGCCGCAGGTCCGCTGACCAATGTGGCGCTCGCGATCTCGATCGACCCGCATTTCGCCGAGCTCGCGCAGGGGATCGTGCTGATGGGCGGCAGCCTGAACCCGCACACGGACGATCCGGAGTTCTCCACCAGCCCGCGGCATGAGTTCAATTTCTGGTTCGATCCGGAGGCCGCGCACATCGTCTTGCGCGCGCACTGGCCGCGTATCGACGTGACCACGGTTGATATTTCAATTCAGGCGATGTTCACCGAGGCGATGCTCGCCGCGATCGCGAATTCGCCGCATCCGGCGGCACGCTATATCGCCGAGTATTCCCAGGAGCGCTACTACCTCTGGGATGAACTTGCCGCGTGTGCCTGGCTTAACCCCAAGATCGTCACCAAGGAGCGGCTGCTCTATATGGACGTCGATATCAGTCACGGCCCTTCCTACGGCAATACCTTGACCTGGAGTCGCGACGTGCGTCCTGAACTCGATCTGCAGCAGGTGCACGCCCAGCTGGAGGTGGACCTGCCGCGTTTCACGCGTCAGTTTATCGAGCTGATGTCGGCTCCGACCGTACGAGTGGTGCCGGCCCGGCGGCCCTAACGGCGCCTAGAGCGCCTGCCGGTGGCGACACACGCGTCAGGGGCGCCCGAGATAGAGGTAGACCGAGACGAAGCCGCCCCCGGCAACGCCGGTGCCCAGGTACAGCGGGCCGAGCGCGGAGTCGGCCGAAAGAAATAGCGAGCCGCCGTACAGGTGATCGCCGCGGGTCGTGTCCAGCGGGTGGGTCGCGTCGGCGGCCTCGAGGGAAAAGCCTGCGTAGAGCGCAGGCACCAGTGCCGAGAAGCTCGCGATCTGGCGCCTATAGACGGCGCGCACGAAGACTGCGCGCGTCACCAGCAGTTGATCCTCGCGGTAGCCCGACATGTTCTGGAAGCCACCCAGCGAGAAGGCCTCGTTCGGTGGCAGATCACTGCCGAACGAGGTCTGGATACGCGCGGCGAGCAGCAGGCTGGAGCGCTCCGTGCCGAAGGCCCGCTCCAGATCCACCGTCACCCGATCGTAGTGCTGCGTGCCGCCCAGCACCTCGCGAGCGAGATGCGCGTCAGCACTGAACAGGAAGCCCTGCCGCGGGAAGTCCAGGTTGTCGAGGCTGTCGATGACCAGGCTGGCGCGCCAGGCGGTCAGTCGTTCGTGCAGGTTGGGCAGCAACGGCGAGCCGATCGAGCGTGTGGCATCGGTGCGGCCTGCCTCGAGACCTACGCGCAGTTCGCCGGTCTGGCCGAGCCGCGCGCCCAGGTCGATGCCGCCGCGCAGGTCGCGCAGTCGGTAGCTTGCCAGTGCCGAGCCATCGACGTACAGGCTCCGGATCCGCTCACTGAGGTCGATGCGGGGCGCGACGAAGTAACGACGTGTCGGCTCCAGTGGCTGGCGTAGCTCGCTGGTCAGAGAATTTCGGTGGCCGAAGCTGGCCCGGTTGCGCCATTCGAGGCCCGAGTCCGTCAGCCAGGTCATGCGATGGTCGGCGAGTAGCGTGAAATCGCTGTTGCCGGCAAAGTCCGTCGCCAGCATCACGCTGCCACGCAGGTAGTTGGGGCCCCAGGGCTTTTCGCGCGGCCGCAATACGAGTGCCGTGCCGCTGTCGCGTGGCTCGAGACTCGCGTTGACGGTTTCGAAGTCATCGGTCGCGAGTAGGCGATTGACTGTGTCTTGCGCATCCTTCGGATGCAGGTTCACGAGCCGCTCGATCGCGGCCGGCGGTACGCGCCGAAGCGTGGAGGTGTCGACGACGATCTGGTCGTAGCGGGGCGGTGTGCGTGCCACCCGCTGTCCCTCCCGCCACACACGGTAGTCGTCTTCGCTGACCGAGAACGGCGCGAGCGCCAGCGTGCGGCGGCGCGTCGCCAGTTCGGCATCGATGATGTGGTCGGCGCCGTGCGCGAAATCGGTCGCGCTGAAAGTCCCAAGTTCCGGCTCGATCAGTACGTCCGCCGGACCGAGCTGTGCCAGTGACGCGCTCACGTTCTGCTCGGCGAGGATGTTGAGCATCTGCGTTGCGGCGGTGAGAATTGAGTCGATCTCATTGCGCTTGAGCAAAGGCGTGCCGGTGTTTACCGCGATGATCCTTACCGCCCCCAGTGCCTGGGCGATATCGATGCCGATGTTGCGCACCAGGCCGCCGTCGACCAGCACACGGCCGTTGAGTTCCACCGGCGCGAAGGCGCCGGGGACGGACATGCTGGCGCGGATTGCCGTAGCCAGATCGCCACCGTCCAGCACGACCAGATGGCCGTTTTCGAAGTCGGTGGCGAGTGCGCGGTACTGGATCGGCAGCTGGTCGAACGATGCCCGTCCGGATGGCGAGACGAGTGATTGCAGGAAGTACTGCAGGTGCTCACCGGCGACGACCGCTTGCGGCAGCAGCAGGCGCTGTCCCCCTGCGCCTACCTCGGTGATGCCGACGTGGGCACGGTCGAGTTCGCGCGCGTAGACGGAGCGGTCCGGGCGCGCTGGCCGGTCGGTCAGCAGCAGATCCCAGTTGGCGCCTCTAATCGCCGTTTCGATCTCGGCCGGGGCGGCGCCGGAGGCATAGACGCCGCCGATGATGGCGCCAGCACTCGTGCCGACGATACAGTCGACCGGCACGCGCAGTTCCTCGAGCACCTTGAGAACGCCGATGTGGGCGATGCCGCGCGCGCCACCGCCGGAGAGTACCAGGCAGGTCTTGGGGTGGGTGGCCGCAGCGGCGGGTGCCGCGCGCGCGACTGGCGGAAGCAGCAATAGCAGCAGCAGCAGCTACTGAAGGCGACGGGCGTGGTGCATGACCGGCTGGGCGACTCGCGGAGGCTTCAAGGAAGATTCGCAGTTGTCGGTTGCGACCCACCGCTGCGCACGCGTCGTGCGCGGCCCGGCCGGTGGACGCTACCACGCGTCGTCAGCACGCCGCTACGGCACGACGGTGTCGATGGCGCCACGCAGCACGTGGATTGTCGCCGGCGTATTGCCGAGCAACTGGCCATCGGCCTCGATGCGGGCCGGCGGATCGGTGTTAATCGACAGCGCTGCGACCTGCCGCCAGTGGACGGCCGGATCCTGCAGCAGTCGGCCGCTGTAGATCGACGGCAGGCGCCGGAGCGTGGCCAGTACCCCGAGGTGATCGATGGTCACGAGGTCCAAGAGGCCGTCGTCTGGTCGTGCGCGCGGGGCAAACTGCATGCCACCACCGGCGTAGCGCCCCAGGGCCGCGAACGTTGCGAAGTAGCGTCCGGAGAGCCGCTCGCCGGCGGCGGCGATCTGTGTCAGCGGCGGGCGATAGCGTATGAGGCCTGCGGCTACGGCGGTGAGATACGCCAGTGCGCGGGGCCCGCGACGCGGCAGCTGCTCAAGCACGTAGGCATCGTAGCCGACACCGGCGAGGTTGATGAAGTAGCGGGTCTGGAGGCCGTTGTCGGCCACGTACTCGATGGCGCCGACGTCGTGGGCGAGCGTGCGTCCCGCGGCCAGCATCGCGGCAAAAGCCGCTGGGCGGCGTGGAATCGCCCGGCCGCGTGCCCAGTCGTTGCCGGTGCCGCAAGGGGCGAGCGCGAGCGTTGCTCGGGTCGGGGCGCCGATCAGGCCGTTAAGCACCTCGTGCAGCGTGCCATCGCCACCTATAGCAAGAATCCTCGACTGCCCCGCGGCGATCGCCTCGCGCGCAAGGCAGGTCGCCTCGCCGGGGCCGCTGGTCGTCTGCAGCTCGATGTTAATGCCGCGGGCGGCAAGGGCTGCGGCGTAGCGTGGCCAGAGCCGGGCTGCGCGGCCCCGGCCGGCAGCCGGGTTCAGGATCGCAAGCCAGTGAGGGCTCATGTGACCGCCGCGGCGAGGGCAGCGCCGAGTCCGAGTGTCGTCGCGATCGTCGCGAAGTTTGCCGGGGGTGGGGCGAGCACGCGCAGTGTCGCGCCGTCGGCTGGGTGCGCAAGCACCAGCTCGACTGCGTGCAGCAGCAGCCGGTCCGAGCCGAAATGCTCGCGGAACATCCGGTTGTGGGTGCCCTTGCCGTAGGTGGTGTCGCCGATGATCGGATGACTGACGTGTTTGAGATGTCGGCGCAGTTGGTGGCGGCGTCCCGTTGTCGGTCGCAGTTCAACCAATGAGTAGCGGGCGGCTGGGTACCGGTCGACCGGGATCGGGATTTCTACCCGCGCCAGCGTACGCAGGTGGGTGGTCGAAGGCTGCGCGTTGCCTTCATCGGGCAGGATGACGCCGTCGTCGGTCATTCGGCGCAATGGATGGTCGATGTGCAGCGTATCCGGCGGCCAGCCGCGGACGATGGCCAGATAGCGCTTAGTGACCCCGCCGTACTCGAACGCCATGCTCAGCTGGCGGTGGGTGGCGGTGTCCAGCGCGAACAGCAGAGCGCCCGAGGTCGCCCGATCGAGTCGATGGGCCGGATAGACGGCCATGCCGAGCTGGTCGCGCAGGCGCTGCATGGCATAGCTCGTTGCGCCAGGATCGAGCCGCGTCCGGTGTACGAACAGGCCCGAGGGCTTGCCGATGGCGACGAGCCAGGGGTCGGCATGGAGGATTTCCAGAGGCGGATCGCGGCATACTGGGCCGTCAGCCCCTTTTTCAGGATCCCCCGCATCATGACGAGCACGACGCGGTCTGCGAGCCGGCCCAAGGCCCGCAAAGGCGCCCCCAGCAGCTTCACCCGGGTTCGCCGTCTCGCCGATCGCGGCGTCTACGAGCGCGAGGTCATCGATTCGATCCTCGACGCCGGCATGCTCTGCCACGTTGCTCATGTCGTCGACGGGCGGCCGATCGCGACCCCCACCTTCCACTGGCGGGTCGGCGACCGCGTCTACTGGCACGGCAGCGTCGCCAGCCGGATGCTCAAGGCCAACGCCGCCGGCGGCGAGGTTTGTCTGACGGTCACCCTGATGGACGGGTGGGTACTGGCGCGTTCGGCGTTCAACCATACCGCCAACTATCGCTCGGTCCTGTGCTTTGGTCGACCTGAAGTCGTCGAGGACCCTGCGGAGAAGGGCCGGCTGCTGCAGGCATTCACCGATCACTGGTTCCCGGGACGCTGGCCCACCCTGCGGCCGATGACCCGCAAGGAGCTTGGCGCGACGCTCGTGCTGTCCCTGCCGCTCACCGAGGCGTCGGCCAAGGTTCGTACTGGCGGTGCGGACGATCCGGCGCGCGATGTGGCTTTCCCGGCCTGGGCGGGGGTGGTGCCGATCCGCACCAGCCTGGGCGTGCCGCTGCCTGAGCCGGGCTTAAAGCCGGGACTCGCCCGCCCGAAGGTGCGGCCTCCAGGCGGGCCGGTCCCGCGCGCTGCCCGCCAGCCCGGCAAGCGTCGTTGAGCGTGCCGCTGGAGTACCTGACCGCCCGCGAGGCGGTGGACCTGTTCGCCTCCCGGCAGCTGTCGCCGGTGGAGCTGATGCAGGCGCTGCTGGCACGCGCCGAGCGGCTTTGCGGGTCGATCAACGCCACCACAGCCATCCACGCGGAGGCGGCGCTGGCACAAGCGCGCCTGGCCGAGGCGCGCTACCGGGCAGGCACGCAGCGGCCGCTGGAAGGCGTGCCGGTTGCGATCAAGGAGGAAACCTCGGTCGCTGGCTGGTCGCGCACGATAGGTTCCTGGCTGCACGACGAAGTGGCAGCGGAGAACCATCCGATCGTCGACAAGTTGCTCCAGGCAGGTGCAATTCCGCACCTGCAGACGACGGTGCCGGAGTTTTGTTTGATCGGCCAGACCTGGTCGAGCCGTTATGGTGTCACGCGTAACCCCTGGAATCCGTCGATCACGCCGGGGGGCTCCAGCGGCGGCTCTGGTGCCGCCCTCGCGGCGGGCCTTGCGCCGCTCGCGACCGGTAGCGACATGGGTGGCTCGACCCGAATCCCCGCCGCGATGAACGGTCTGTATGGCTACAAGCCGCCATTCGGCCGGCTGGCGAGTACGCCGGGGGAGGAGCTTTTCTCGTTCGCGGTCGAAGGGCCGCTCGCGCGCAGCTACGACGATCTGGTGCTGATGCAAAACGTGATCCGCGGTCCACATCCTGCGAGCTACTGCGGCATGCCGGGCGAGCCGCTGCCAGCCACCTACCCGGAGCTGGATGGCATGCGGATCGCTTGCGCGATCCCGGCAGCGGGGATCTGCGCCGATACCCGCCGCAACCTGCAGCTGGCGTGCGAGCTGCTGCGCAGCCGTGGCGCACAGGTGGAGTCCGTCGAGCTGGACTGGAACCTTGGTGAGACTGGCGATGTGCTGATCGAGGCGATCTTCGGTCTGTTCTTCGATGAGTACCTGGAGGGCTACGGGCCCGAGGCACTGGCGCGGGGGACGCCGTACCTGAACTGGCTGATCGGCCGGTTCCGCGGGCGGCGCAACTCGATCATGCGTGCCGCGGCGCTCGCCTCGCAGATGCATCGGGAGCTCGACGCGAAGCTATGGAGTCGGGGCGTCCGGGCATTGCTCTGCCCGACCGTTCTGACCACCACCATGCCGGCTGATCTTGATCTGACGGAGATTCGTTCGCTGGATATCGACGGCACGATGGTTGATAGCTACCTGGGGTGGGTCTGGACCACGCCATTCAACCTGTTGAGCCGCTACCCGGCGCTGGCCGTGCCAACCGGCATGGCAGCGAATGGCGTGCCTACCAGCATGCAGATCGTTGCGCCGCCATTTGCGGACGAGACGGTATTCGCCGTTGCCTATCATCACTCGCTGGCGGCAGGCTCAGACCTGTACCGGAGTAGATTCCCCGACCTGCCGAATGCATGAGGCCAAGATGACCGAAATTCCACCGGCGGCTGCCGCTCCCACGCTCAAGCGCTCGCTGCGCTTCTGGGACCTGATTGTGTATGGCCTGGCCTACATTGCGCCGATCGCGCCACTGTCGACGCTGGGCTTCGTCTGGGATGCGTCCAACGGACTGATAGCGCTCGCCTACGTGCTCGGCGGCATCTGCATGTACTTCACCGCCAAGAGCTACGCGCTGATGAGCGAATCGCTGCCGACGGCAGGTTCGGTGTATGGCTTCGCGCGTTACTCGCTCGGGGTCTTCCCGGGCTTCATCGCCGGCTGGATGATACTGCTCGACTACCTGTTGATCCCGGCGCTGGTCTACGTGCTGATCGCCGTGGCGCTGAGTACGCTGGTGCCGGGCGTGGACCGTTCGGTGTGGATCGTACTGATGGTGGCGTTCACGCTCGGCGTCAACTGGTTTGGTGTCACGGTGACCACGCGGGTGAATTTCGTCGCGGTCGGTTTCCAGGTGCTGCTGCTGCTCGGCCTGTTGGCACTGGGAGTCTGGGCGTTGCTGCATGGCAAGGGTAGCGGGCATTTAACGCTGCAGCCGTTCTACGAGGCCAGTCGCTTCAAGCTCGTCGCGGTCTTTGCGGCGACCTCGATCTGCATCAACTCCTTTCTTGGCTTCGATGCGATCTCGACGCTGTCCGAGGAGGTCGAGGGCGGCGACAAGCGCGTGGTCGGTCGCGCGATCATCGCGGTACTGATGATCTCGGCGGCATTCTTCGTGCTGGTCAGCTGGATCCTGGGCAACCTGATGTCGGGGCTGGTGATCCACGACCCATCCGCGGCCGCCTACGAGCTTGCCAGCACGTCTATCGGTCCGTGGGCGGCGGTCGTGCTCGCCTGGGGCTACGCGACCCTGATTGGTCTGTCCAACGCGCTTCCCATGCAGGTTGGCGTCGCCAGGATCCTGTACGCGATGGGCCGTGACCGGCAGCTGCCAGTCGTGCTTGCCAAGATCCATCCTAAGTACCACACGCCCTACGTCGGAATGATCGTGACGGCGGTGGTATCGCTTATTGTCGCGGTGGCGATGCGCAACATGCTCGACGAACTGGCGACCATCGTGAACTTCGGCGCCCTGTCGGGCTTCCTGCTGCTGCACGTGTCGGTGCTGGTGCACTTCGGTGTAAAGCTCAAGTCGCCGCGTTGGTTCGCTCATTGGGCGAGCCCGATACTCGGCATCATCGTCGTGCTGGCTGTGTTCTCGGGCATGAGCGGGCTTGCGACGAAGCTTGGCCTGTCATGGCTCGCGGTCGGCGTCGTGTACGGCCTCGTGCTGCATTTCAAGCATCGCGACGAGCTCAGCATTGCTCTCTAGAGCGACCTCAGGCCGGCGTTGGCACGCGGCTGGCGAGGGCGGCGGCGGCGTCGATCACCGCCGCCTGGTGCGGCAGCAGGTCCTGGCCTGCCATCTGCATCAGTTCGTCGAGGTAGGGGTCTGCCGCCTCAGTGGTGAGTCCCGCCAGCGTCTCGATGACCGCCAGTCCGCAGAACGGCACATAGGCGTTTGAATAGCCGCCCTCGTGGGTGGCGAGTACCCGACCGGCTGCGGAGATGTCGGCCGCGGCGAGTACCTGCCGAGTCAGCGCTCGGTAGGTTGCGCTGGTGCACATCATGCGTCCCAGCGGATCCATTGCGCTTGCGTCCAGACCTGAGGTAATCACGATCATGTCGGGCGCGAAGCGCAGCAGCGCCGGGATCACGGCCCGCTCGAACGCGCTGACGTAGGCGCCATGGCCGCTGCCGGCGGGCAGCGGGACATTGAGGTTGGTGCGAGCGCCTGCGCCGCGGCCGGTCTGGTCCATGCCGCCGGCATCTAGCGGGTAGCAGCGGTCCTGATGCACGGAGATCGTCAGCACCGACGGATCTTCGAGGAACGCGAGTTCCGTGCCGTTGCCATGGTGTACGTCCCAGTCGACGACGGCGATGCGGCCGACGCCGTGCACGCGCTGTGCGTGCCGGATCGCAATCACGGCGTTGCCGAATACGCAGTAGCCGCGACCCTGGTCGGGCTCAGCATGGTGGCCGGGCGGGCGCACCAGTGCGTAGGCGTTGGCCACATGGCCGCTCACGAGCGCATCGACCGCCGCCAGGCAGCCGCCAGTCGACAGTCGTGCGATGTCGTAGCTGCCTGGGCCGATTGTCGCGCTGTCGCCAACGGCGCCGCCTGCGCCCGCCGACAGGCGCTCGACCAGTTCGATGTAGCGCGGCGTGTGGAAGTATTCCAGCTCGTGCCGTTCCGCCAGCCGCGGCGCGATCCGTACCAGCCGGTCGGCGAGGCCGCTGACTTCCAGCAGTGCCAGCAGACGACGCTTGGAGTCCGGGGATTCGGGATGGCGGTCGGGCTGCGCGTACGGGTTGACGCTGGAGAACCCGGCGCCGGAGCCGGCGTCGTGCCAGAAGTAACGCTCATGAGCTACAAGACCGGTCGGCTTCGACATCGGCACTCCAGCAATGAAAAAGGGGCGGCGACCGAGCGGTCGCCGCCCCTTGAAGTCTACCGGCTCAGTAGCGGTAGGTGGCGGTCACGCCGATCGTCCGCGGACGCACGCCACGGTCGAAGTACAGCGTATCGCTCGTCCAGGCGATGTCACGCGACTTGAACATCAGCGGGTGTGCATCGGTGAGGTTGCTGACGAACATCGATACGTCGACGCCGTTGAAACGCAGACCGGCGCGCAGGTCGATGTTGTTGGTCACCGGCAGGCCCGGGATCGTCGTGTCGTAGAGCGCGTTGTGATCATTCTGTGTCGGCAGTAGCTTGCTCTGCGCCGATGAGTGCTGGAAGTCCACTCGGGCATACGGCATCCGGTCGCGCCACTTCGCGAAGTGGTACTCGGCGGACGCCGTAATCGACCAGGGCGAGCCGATCAGTGCATCACCTTTGCTCGCGATTGGCGCGACCGCCACCTCAGGTCCCGAGCAGGCCGCGCCGTCGAACACGAGCGCACCGGCGCACGAGGTCTTGGTGAGCTTCGCGTCGGTGTAGGCAACCATGAAGTCCAGCGTGAGCTCGTCCACCGGGCGGTAGACGACGTTCAGGTCGCCGCCCTTGCTCTCGGCCTGGCCGAGGTTCGCGGTGAACTGTTCGCCGCAGCTCGGCAGGTAGACGTTCTGCTGGATGTTCTTCCAGTTGATGAAGAAGATGCTGGTGTTCACCTGCAGGCGGTGATCGAGCATGGTGTTCTTGCCGCCGATCTCGTAGCTCCACAGGCTGTCCGAATCGTACTGATTGGGCGGCTTCGGGCGGCCGTCAACGATCGGCAGTCCCAGCGTGGTCAGGTCACCGTCGCAGATGCCACCGACGCCGGTGTTGACGCCGCCCGGGCGGAAGCCCTTCGAGGCGCTGGCGTAGTACATGTTCTCGCGGTCAGGCGACCACGACAGTACCGCCTTCGGGGTGACGGCGTTTTCGGAGGCGCTGAAGGCTGAGTTGGCGGTCTCGCCGAGGAACGGGCCGGTGCCCTGGTAGGTGCCGGTGTAGTCCACCTTCGAGACGCGCAGGCCGACCGTTGCCTTGACGGTATTGGTCAGCTTGTACTCGACCTCACCGAAGCCGGCGATCTGCTTGTCGACCATGCGTGCTTCATGGCCGGTGTAGATCAGGCCGTTCGGGCAGGGCAACGCTTCCGAGCATAGCGAGTAGCTGCCTTCGCTGTAGTTGATCGTTTCCTGGTTCAGCGTCGCGTCGTAGATGTCTTCCGGAATGTTCTCGTTGAGGTGCGAGAAGAACAGGCCGGCAGTCCACTTCAGGCGCGCGTTGGGATCGGTCGAGGCGAGCTTGATTTCCTCGTAGAAATTCCGCTGCGTGTCCTGGAACGGCGCGTAGCCGTTGGCACCGTTCTGTGGATAGGTGTTCGGCAGCAGGCCGAAGTAGTTCCACGTCGCGCGCAGGTACTGCGAGTAGTCCGACACCGAGTGCTGGTCGCGGGTCAGGTACGAGGTGTTCGAGGTCAACTGCGCAAAGCCTAGGTCCCACTCTGCCTTGATGGCGGCGAGGCTGAACGGATCGGTCGAGCTGTTGGCGAGTGCGTTGCCGTTGCGGAACACGCCGGCCGACGGGTTCGACAGCGAATCCCAGTACACGGACGTGTCGTTCAGCTGCAGACGCTGGTAGTAGATGGACGGCGTGACCTTGAAGTTGTCACTGACCTTCCAGGTTAGCGCTGCGCGTAGCGTGAACGTCTGCTGCCAGTTGGCACGGCGTTCGACGTCGTTGGCGTAGGTCGGGTTTGGGTTGGGAGCGAGCGGATCGTCCAGCGTGTAGCCGACGCGGTCCACCCAGCCGCCATCGCGGCGCATCGAGGCCGAGACGCGAAAGCCCAGCTTGTCCTCGATGATCGGACCGCCGAACGCAGCGCCTGCCTCGTAGCTCGGGTCGCCGTGGCGGGTCGTGGACAGGCCGGCGCGCATGTAGCCATTCTGCTCGTGCAGGCTCGGTTGCGGGGTGATGAAGCGGACCGCGCCACCTTCAGCGCCGGCGCCGAACAGCGTGCCCTGCGGGCCGCGCAGCACTTCGACTCGGTCCAGGTCGAACAGCGCCGGGAAGGCGTTGACCGAGCCGAAGCCGATGTGGCGGCTCTGCACCGGTGTGTCGTCAATATAGATGCCGGTCGTCGAGGTGCCGGCCTGCGAATCGATGCCGCGGATGTTGATGTCCGAGCCTTCGTCGTTGTAGTTGGCCGACGAGCCGGTGCCGTTGCGGGAGAAGTTGACGCCCGGCGACAGGCGGGTCACATCGTCGATGTTCTTCAGGCCCTGCGAGTCCAGCTTTTCCTGGCTGAACGCGCTGATGCTGATGGGAACGTCCTGCAGGCGCTCCTCGCGGCGTGTCGCGGTGACGACGATCTCGTCCAGGCCGCCTGCGGCGATGCTCTTGTCCGCCGTCTGCGCCTGGGCGCCGCCGGCGAGGGTCGCGGCCAGCATGACGCTGGCAACGGCGACTCGAAGGTGAACCACGGTCATGCTGCAATCCCCGTATTTGGATGAAGACGTGCTATTGGCGGCCGCTTCGTCGCGACACGCCGGTAGTGAGCGCCGAACCCCCATTTTGTGTCGGCACCGGGAACCCGTTGGGTTCGCATGTATTTGTTTTTTCGCCACACCGAATCATCTGTGACATGCCAACGGTACCGTACTTTGTTGCTTGTGGACAGGGGCGCGAGCCGCATGCCGCACTTTGCGTGGCAGCGCCGCAACTGCGAAGATCGGGCGGTCGCCGCATCGCGTTTCCGAGCGGCTCCGCCCCCGGCGAGGGGCTTCCCTGTGGCTTAGAGGAGTGCGGCATGCGCGGAGCGTTCTGGACGAGGCTTGGGGTGGCGGCCTGCGGGCTTGCCGTGACTGCCGCGGTGGCCGCTGCCGGGGCCGTGGTGCCCGTGGTGAAGGCTGACCTCGTGGTCACCGGTGGGCGCATCTATACCGCCGCGGACGGTGGCCTGGCCGAGGCGCTGGCGGTCAGCGCCGGGCGGATCCTCTATGTAGGCACGGAGGTGGGGGCGCGCGACTTCGTCGGCCCGCAGACCCGCGTCGAGGCGCTGCACGGGGCCTTCGTGGTGCCAGGTCTGGTCGACGCCCATTTGCATCCGATTGACACGGTGGACTTGCAGGTCTGTGACCTGGACAGCAAGGTGGTCTCGCTCCGCCAGCTGTCGGCCTTCGTCAAAATCTGCCTGCGCAAGTATCCGGTCGCGCCGGGCAAGCGCCTGCTCGTGCATCAATGGAACTACACGACCGGCAATCAGCCTGATCCCGACTATCCGACGCTGCGGGTCGCGCTCGATAAGGCCTCGACGACGCGCCAGCTGCAGTTGCTCGGTAACGACGCTCACCATGGCGCTTTCAATAGTCTCGCACTGGCCAGCGCCCGCAATGCCAAGGGCGCGATCGTGGGTATCTCCAGGGATACGCTGCGAAGCGACTTTGCTGCCTACGCCACGCTCATTGGCGTGGATGCGACCGGCGTGCCGAACGGGGCGGTCAACGAGGATGCCCGCTATACGATCAACCCGCGCAGCATGATGCTGCAGGAGCTGGAACTGGTGCTGAAGGCGCCCAGCGCGATCACCCGCCGCATGAACAGCATCGGCATCACGGCGATGACCGACGCGATGGCCGATCCGGCCGGCTACGCAGTCTGGGATTCGTTGCAGAAGAGCGGTCAGCTCACGGTGCGCACTACGCTGGCGCAGTTCTACGACCCGGCGCAGTTTCATCGGGCGGACGGGGCGGTTGATTACGACGAGATGGTCCGTCGTGCCGAGGTGGTACGCGCGAAGTACCAGGGCAACCCGTTGATCCGCGCCGACATGGTCAAGATCTTCGCGGACGGCGTACTGGAGGGCAATCCGTTCGCCGTGCCGCCGACGCTGCCCAATGGGGCGGTGCTCGCGCCGTTGCTGCAGCCGATGTTCGCGACCGACAAGGACGGTCATGCGACGGTGACCGGCTATGTGGATACAGGCTCCGAGCTGTGCGCATCGGTGCGCTCCGACAGCGCGCGTTACGCGCAAGATGCCGAGGTTGTCGCGTTCTCCAAGGCGCACGGCTTTCATCCGGCGCAGTGCGCCGTGTCGAATGGTCAGCTGCAGCACGAGCGCAACGTGATCCTCGAGTTCGCCAGACGCTTCCATCTGGCGGGATTCAACCTGCATATCCATGTGATCGGTGATCGCGCCGTACGCACGGCGGTGGATGCGATCGAGGCGGCGCGTGCGGCGGACGGCGTCAGCTCTACCCGCGACGGGCTGGCCCACGTCCAGCTCGCCCACCCGGATGACATCGCGCGCATTGGACGCGACCACCTGTACATCGCCTACACCTACGCCTGGGCGAACGTCGATGTCGACTACGACATGACGGTGCTGCCCTTCCTGCAGAAGGTCAGTGGTAATGGCTATGAGCAGCTGCACCCGCAGGGTGGCTACTACGAGTCAAACTCCTATCCGGTGCGGGCGACCCGGGATGCCGGTGCGATCCTCGCCGCCGGCTCCGACGCGCCGGTCGAGACGCGCGATCCGCGGCCGTTCGTGAACATGTCGGTTGCGCTGACCCGTCATCACCCGGGTCAGCCGGCGATGAATGCCGAGCAGACGATCGGCATCAACGACGTGCTGCGGGCCTACACGATCAATGGCGCCCGCTGGCAGGGGATCGACCGCGAGGCCGGCTCACTTGAGGTCGGCAAGTCGGCGGACTTTGTGGTGCTCGATCGCGATCTGTTGCGCCTCGCCGAGAGCGGCCATGCGGATGACATCGCCGGCACGCGCGTGCGCAGCACCTGGTTCATGGGGAAGCGGGTCTATAAAGCTGCCCACTAGCGCCGTATCGCGTGGCGTGCGGGCTGAGCCGCGCGCCACGTCTTGGCGGACCCTGGCGCTCTAGGCGGGACGGGTCGCGGCCAGGCGCCGCTCGATCAGCAACGGAATGGCGCCGGCTGCCAGGAAGGCGATGCCGACCAGTGCGCCGTAGCCCGTATACGACAGGCTGGACCATAGCAGCCACAGCGCGGTCAGTGAGAACAGCGCCGGTACCACGGGATATAGCGGCACCCGGAACGCTCGCACGCGGTGCGGGTGCTTGTGCCGCAGTACGAATAGCGACAGTGACACCAGCAGGATGAAGAACCAGAAAACCGGCGCCGTGAACTCGACGATTGACGCGAAGCCGTTGCGCGTCAGCACAGCGAGGCCGATCAGCGCCAGCGCAATCGCCGCCTGCGCCGCGATTGCGCGCCGTGCGGCGCCGGACGGATGCCAGTGGCCCAGCCAGCTGAACACCCGCCAGTCACGGCCGAGCGCGAAGGTGCTGCGCGAGCCGAAAAACATCGTGGCGTTGATGGACTTCATGCAGGAGAACGCCACCATCGCGCTGAGCAGGTTGCCCGAGTTCGCGCCGAAGGCGAGCTTGAACAGGTCGGCCGCAGGGGTGGCTGAGGCGGCAACGCCGGCGTGGCCCAGACCGTAGAGATAGGCTGCGTTTACCAGCAGGTAGATGACGGTGACGGCGCCCAGGCCCAGCAGCAGGCCGCGCACGACACCGCGACGCGTGTCACGGGCCTCGGCAGAGACATAGGCCGCCTCGTTCCAGCCGCCATAGGTCAGCAGCACGAACACCATCGCAAGCCCGAGTCGACCGCTGAATGGCGCCTCATGGGTGATCGTCGCGGCGGCCGCGACTGGTGCCGGCGCGCCGTGTGCGAATACGCCGGCAGCAACGATGCCGAGGATCGCCACGAGCTCAACCGCCATGAACAGGTTCTGAGCCGTCTTTGCCTCGCGGATGCCCAGCGCGTTCAGCAGGCTCAGCAGCAGCGTGACGATCACGGCCCAGCAGCTGCTGGAGTAGGGGCCCAACTGCAGGATCGGCGTCATGTAGTCGCCGAGCGTGATCGCCAGCATGGCGATCGAGCCGGTGACTATTACCGTGGAGCGCGCCCAGGCGTAAAGGAACCCGACCTCCCGGCCGTAGGCCTCGCGCAGGAAATGGTATTCCCCGCCGACGTTCGGGAAGGTCGTGGCAAGTTCGGCGTAGCACAGCGCACCTAGCAGCGACACGCAGCCGCCGAAGGCCCACAGGACGAGCAGGCCCGTATCGGTGTGTATCTGCGATGCGACAAGGGCGGGGGCCTTGAAGATGCCGGCACCGACTACAGTACCGACGATCAGCGATATGATATCGAACGTGCGGAGAAGGGGCTTTGGCTGCGATGCCGACATCTGGAATCCTGAAGTCCTGGGAAGCGTTCCGGGCAGCCTCGCGGTTGCGCGGGCTCGCCTGCGCGGCGGCGCTTGCGCTGTGCTTGTTCGCGGCAGCCGCCCCGGCGATGGAGATCCGCGACGGCTATTTTCGCACTTCCGACGGCATCCGACTGCACTACCGGCAGGCGGGCAGCGGTCCCAAGACGCTGGTGTTCATCCCCGGTTGGCTGATGCCGGCGGAGATCTTCGACACCCAGCTGGCGCAGCTTTCCGGCCAATACCGAGTCGTCGCCCTGAGCCCCCGTTCGCAGGGCGGGTCGGATTTGTATGCGGGCCGCCATTCGCCGGAGCTGCGCGCCAGAGACATCGACGAGTTCGTTGCGTCCCTCGACGCGCCGGACTTCGTGCTGGTGGGCTGGTCGCTGGGGGTGATGGAGGGCCTCGACTACGTGCATCGCTACCACCCCGGTGGGCTGCGGGCGATGGTACTGATCGACAACTCGATCGGTGAGGCCACGCCCCCTGCAGTCGCAGCTCACAAGCGGGCGTCCAAACCGATGACGAGCTCGATGCGCATCCAGCACTTGAAGGATTTTGTCCGGGGAATGTTCAGGACAGTTCAGGCGCCGGCGTTCCTTGAGCGGATCGATCGATCCGTGCAGCGACCACCGGTCGAGGTGGGGCAGGAACTGCTGGCGAAGCCGTATCCGCGCGAATACTATAAAAACTCCATTTATCAGGAGAATGTGCCCGTGTGGTACGCCATCACGCCGCGCTTCAAGGAGCAGGGTTCTGCTCTCCTGACGCACCTGCCCAGTGCGCGCATGACGGTCTATCCCACCGCGGGGCATGCCCTGTTTGTCGATGCCGCCACCCAGTTTGACGCTGATTTGCTGCGGTTCCTTGAGGCGGTGTATTGAACCGTACCCGCACCTTGCGGGCCGTGGTGGCGCGCTTGCTGGTGACCGTGGCCGGCGCGCTGCTGCTGCCCTGTGTGGCGATGGCCCGCACTGCCGCGCCAGTCGCGAAGCACTCTGCTGGTGTGGCGGGTCCTGCCATCCATCATCCGCACGCCAAGCACCGCGCTGCCCACTCGGTCGTGAAGGCGGTGGCGAAGCTGCGTCCCGGCGCCAAGTCCGACGTCGTACCTGACGCGGACCTTGCCGGCGGCGGTACGCGCCGCGGCTGTGCGCCGGCCAGCGCCAGTCATGACGAACTGCTCGCGACCCTCGGGGTCTACGATCCGATGCTGCTGCAGAGGTTCCGGCGCGATGCGCCGGATGCCTTGGGTGGTGGCAGCGGCTGCGTTCCGTACGCCCTGACCGTGACCCGCAGCGGTGCGGTTCGCGCGCTAGGCCTGCGGCTGGGGGCGCACGATCAGGTGGGCGAGCGGCTGTATCTCTTCTCACGCGCCGCGGGCGATGAAGACGTGCAGATGCGCAGTGAGGAGGTGGCAGCGACCATTCGCAACGTTGCGACGGTCACTACTACACTGCAGGAAGTGGCGATGCATGCCGCCGGGCTGCAGGCGGCGGTGCCGCCGGAGGTGCTGCACGGCTTGACTGCGCTCGTGCCGATGCTGCACGTGCCAACGGCGGACGAGGCCGAGGAGCGTTATCTCGTGCGCGCCGCGTACGGCGTGGGTGAGGGTGTGGACGCGTCGCGCCTGCTGAGTGTCGAGATTCTCGAGCGCGACAGCGGGGACGTGGTACGCGAGGCGCTGTGGGTTGAGCGCGTCGGTCTGCCCGGCGGTTACTTCTCGCCGGACGGAACCTCCTTCGAGCGCGCGCTGTGGACGTCGCCGGTGAGCTTTACGCGCATCTCACGCGGCATAGGCAACTTCCGTACCACGATCCGCCGCCCTGTCATGCGTCGTTCCGGCCACAAGACGCGCATCGTGATGGCCCGGTCTACGCGACGCGGCACGCACGTCGGCGTCGACTTCGCTGCGCCCGTTGGGGCGCCGGTGGTGAGCGTCGCGGATGGCCATGTCGTGGACATGGGCATGCGCGGTGGCTACGGCAACCTGATCGTCATCGAGCACGGTGGCGGTTATACGACTCGCTACGCGCACCTGAGCGCCTTCGCGCCGGATCTGGAGGTCGGCGCTGAGGTGCGCCGCGGCTCGGAGATTGGCTTCGTGGGCTCGACTGGGTTCTCGACCGGGCCGCATCTGCACTTTGAGATCCGGCGCGACGGCACCTACCTCGATCCGCTTGATGAGCGGCTCGCGTTCGGGCTTTGGTCAATGCGGCCGGTGGACTACCTGCAGATGCTGCGCCAGACGCTGTTGACTGGTGCCTCTGACAGCTTGGCTGAGGCTGGCGGCGGCATGCTGTTGCTGGACCAGGTTATCTCGGATGTGCAGCTACGTCCGGCGGCAGACGCGGTGCCGCTCGCGGATCACGCGTTCGCTGGCAGCCGCTAACGCTTCAACGCGTCGTGCGGCGACCGATTAGCAGCGCGGAGCCGGCCTTCTTCTCGTAGCCGATCGTGAACGGCAGCATGGCCTTGACCTCGTGCGTCGCGTATTCGTCCGCGAACGCATGAGCGGCCGTGTTGTGCGCCCAAAGCGCCTGTGGGTTCGTGAACTTGCCGTACAGGGTCAGCTGGTATGCCTTGTTCAGTCGGTCAATGCCCAGGCCGGTCTCGTCCTGCACCACGAAGGGCGCCGGCGGCGTCACCAGCAGGTCTGCCAGCACGGAAAAGTGCGGGCTCTGCAGGAGGTGCGAGGCCGACTTCAGGAACAGCACGTCGCTTGCAGCGTGTTGCAGGAACGCCAGCGCCCCGGCATCACCCTTCAGGCCGTGGTTCGACAGGTCGATCATCAGATAGTCGACCGTGAGCACGCTGCCGTCGCGACGCCGCACGCCGAAGCGTACGCCCTGTGGCTTGCCGGCGGCGCCTGGGGCGAACACCTGCAGCTCGCCGTTGGCGGCGACCGCGAGCAGGTCAGCGCTCGTCACCGTGCCGCCGCCGAAGGCGATCGAGTAGGCGAGCAGCTTGATGAACCGCGGGCGGGTACCGACCTTGCCGTTGAGGTCGTCCGTCCGGTAGTAGCCCAGACGTGAGAAGAACGACAGCATCCGGCACTCGCGCTCGGTCTGCTCGGGCGAGTCGGCGTCGGCCTGCGTTAGCAGGTCGTATTCGGGCTTCTGGTCTGCCACCAGCGTGAGATGGCCGGCGCTCGGGAATAGCGCCATGGTCGTGACGATGTCCGGCCCCGAGAACAGGTACAGCACCGGTCGGCCCTGCAGGTCCGGCATCTGCGCCAGGCTCCAGTCGCGCATCCGGGTAGCGAACTGCTTGCCGTAGCTGCTTTCCAGTTGCGCGAACGAGGCGCACTGGACGGTGGCGAGGTGCTCCAGCGCCGCCGGGCGGGTCATGGCGGGCGGCGCCATCGCCGTGCGGGCCGGAGCCGGCTCCGCCCCCGCACGGCCGACCGCCAGCAGCGCCGTGCACGAGACGACAATGCCCGCGAGCAGGCGCCGGGACGGGCGCGAACGGAGCCTGCGGAGCGCTTGGACGGAGCTTGCGGAACGCATCATTGCCTGAGGCCTCGGGAAGTGACGGCCGGATCCTGCATCCGGCCTGACGGCATTGCCCGCGATTCTAGGCAAAAAGACGTGCCGGTGGGCCGGAATCGCGGCCCTATGCCACCGGCTCGGAGCCGCGTGCTTACCGGCAGCCTGCAGGAAGCTGTGATGGTTTCAGGCCACGCTCCGAATGGCATGCCCAGCTCACCATCCCGTGCGCGTCAGCGGATGGGACAAAGATCAGTGCGCCGAGCTTTGCTTTCACCGTCAGCACCATGTTCTTGCTGTCGAGGCTCAGTTCCACGCCGTCGGGCAGTTTTTCATCCAGGCCGATGGCGGCCAGGGTGGCTGGCACCTGATGAGTCTGTTGGTAGCGGTCGGCGAGCGCGTCGCGGGCGGCCTGTGATGCACTGACGGCGGCGGCGACGTTCGCCCGGATCGTATAGTCCTGATATGCGGGGAGGGCGATTGCGGCAAGGATGCCGACAAAATACACGTACAACAGCACGCCCACACCGGCGCCCATGCGTCCTGCGTACGGGACGAAGACGGCGAGCACGTAGGCGAATGGATTGCGGGCCGGGAGCTGTGGCGACTCATCGAGCACGCGGATAGCGCGCTTCATGGTCCACGGGTAGCTCGACACCAGTTCGTGGAACGACATCCAGAAGCCGCTGCCCGCCATCACTTGGCGCCGATAGCCCTCGAGCGAGAGGTCGGCCCAGCGGCGGGCGCCGGCTGATCGCGCGCTCAGCGAACGGGCTGCATCTTCACGGGACGTGCTGCAGGCGAGGCCGTGCAGGTCACAGGTGCTTTCGCGGGCACGCGAGAAGGCGGCCCCGAGTAGCGGCAGGCGCAGCGCTGGCCAGCGCAGTACGGCCTGCGCCGGGTTGTCATGGCGCATGACGTGGCCGAGTTCGTGGCCGATGTAGAAGCGCGCGCCGTTCGGGCTCGTCTCCATCGCATCTACGATGTTAGACAACAGGATCAGGTATTTCTGGTGCTCATGCCGCCGCCCCAACACGCGCTATCCTTAGCCTTGCGCGGACGAGATGTCCGGCTTGCCCGCGCGTGCCGTGGCGATGACTCGTTCCCGTGCACGGACGAGGGACACCCCCTCGCGGCTAAGGATGGCTTTCGCGACGTTGCCGTCGCGGTCGTGAGCACACCGGCACTCACTACACATCCACTGCCTTACACGCAGCCCATTGACACCGGCGGGGCCCGTGAGGGCCCCGCACGCTGAACAGGTGCGACTGGTGTTGCGCTCGCTGACGACTCTGACACTTCTGCC
>CAIYLH010000025.1 GCA_903927005.1 uncultured Pseudomonadota bacterium | reverse complement strand
GGCGGCGTTCTTCGCGGGTCGCTTCGCGCGCGGATATGAGGCGGATGATTTCTTCATGGCGGATCACGTGTACGACATAGAGGAGTTGTTCGCCTTCGGCATAGCCGATGGCGGCTTCGCGCGACTCAGCCGGGGGCGCTGGCATCGAAAATCCGAACAAACGGGTCGAAAAAGGCTTCGCAGGCCGTGAGAAATGAAACGCCATGCTTCTGGATGTTGGCGTCGGCCTTTTCGGAGTCCCATTCGAACGAGACACCCCGCAGCTCGTAGCTGATCCGCATTTACAAGTGTATTGACGTTGTACGTACACAGCAAGTGTAATTCAGGAACTTCTGGGGTACGAAACGCCTAAACCCGTGCGTTCGATAACTGATTATACGTACCGCTGATCGCAGACCGCTGAATGCCCAAAGCGAGCGCAACACGGCGACGAGGCTCTGGAGCGCCTCCAGGTTCTGCCTGAAATCCGCCACGGGTCACGGAGACCAGCGCGGACCCGCGTATCGATCGCGACGTCGGCATACGGGTCATCCGCCGCGCATTGCTGCGCGTCGAGCAACTCTCCTCGTGAGCAGCATGAGGCAATCGGAGACCGACCCGCCTCGAGCACGAGCGTCGTGCCTTAAAACTTCGCGTTGATCCGGGCGTAGACGAAACGCCCGTTGAAGCCGAACGGGCCGCCCGTTCTCGGATAAACCGACCCGTTGCCCAGGCTTCCCGTGGAGGCGTACACCGTATTGTCCACCGTGGTGATCAGGCGATCAGGGAAAGCGTTGAACAGATTGCGAGAGCCCACCGCGAAGCTCACCTTCGGGAGCACCTCGTAGGCCAGATCGAGGTCCGTGGTCATCTTCGCCGAGAACGTCTGACCGTACCCGTAGTCCGAGACGTCCATGAAACTACCGTAGTAGGCTTCACGCAGTGAACCGGTGAATTTGCCGACGGTATAGGTCAAGTTGAGGTTGATTCGGTTCAGAGGCGCGTAGCGCTCGATGTCCGTGACCCGCTCGTTGGAGACCACATCCGGATTCCGGTTCGGCACCTTCGACTGGTTGTAGTTGTACGCGAGGGTCGTCGCCAAGCGACCGCCACCATCGAAGTTCAGTGTATGGGTCAGTACCAGGTCCATACCACGGGTACGGGTGTCGAACCCATTGGTAAAGTACTGCACCTGGCCGTCAACGCCAACCGAAATGAGCGCCGGCAGAGCTTGGATGTCTGCCAGCGACACCGTATAGGACCTGCTGATCCCAATCCGGTCCGTCACGTCGATCTGGTAGAAGTCCAACGTCGTCACGAGGTTTGCGGTCGGAGTAAACACGACGCCCGCGCTGAAGTTTTTGGATTTTTCGGGCTTGATCGGCTTCGCCCCGTAGGACTGGGCTGCTGCGCTCGTCACCGGGTAGGTACCCTGATAGTACTGCGTACCGGCGGAGCTAAAGCCCGTCGTAATAACCTCAACACTCGACTGTCCGGCAGTCGGGGCGTGGAAGCCCGTGCTGGCCGTTGCACGCAGCGCAACCGTATCGCTGGCCGTCCAGCGACCCTGCAGCTTACCGAGCGTCGTGGATCCGAACGTATCGTAGTTCTCGTAGCGCACCGCGGCGCCCACCGTGACGCTCTTGGAGAGATCAGTCTCCGCGTCGATATACACCGCATAGTTCCGTGTCGTCGCTGACAGGTTTTCGGAATTTCCGCCGTAGCCGTTAGATCCCGTGCTCAATGTAGAGATTATCTGCGCTCCGCTGCTGTCCAGAGCGGGCGTGCAGGCATTGCTGGCGTTGCACGTGTATAGCGGCTGGTAGGCATAGGGGCCCACGACGTAGGACGCAGGATCTCCGGCGGTCTGCTCGTACTTCTCGTGATGCCACTCGAGGCCGCCCGCCAGGAACACAGGCGCTTCCAGTAACGACAGCTTCAGCGGATAGGCGAGGTCGAGGTTGCCGGTATATTCACTCTGCTTGAATGAACCATCGTCAAAGCTCTGCGGGGTGGCTGCACCGAGCGACGGGTTCAAGCTCGTCTTCATGCCCAGTGCGAGTGAGTTACGGCCGGTGCTGAGCGAAAAGTCATAGCTCAGCTCGCCCGCCGTCTTGCCCTTGTAGCCCACCGCCGCGAAGATCTCCTTGGTAGTGCCATAGAACCGCGGCGTGAAGCCAGCGGGGTACATCGCACTCGCAGTGTAGGTGTTGCCGTCGAGGATGAAGCCGCCCGCCGGGCAGTCCGTATACGCACTCGTGCAGGCGTCCAGATAGGCGGGCTGGAAGGATGAGTTTGGGCTGAAGTTGGTCGTGGCCTTCGGCAGCCGGTAGTTGAAGCTCTCGTTCGACTCGATCTGGGCGTAGTTGGCAAAGAAATAGATCTTGTCGCCGTTTGCCAGCGGCAAGCCCGCGTTCAGGACGGCCTTCGTGCTGGTGGACGGCGGCGTGCCGAACTCCTGCACAGGTTCCGGCCAGTGAGGCAGCTGCGAAGCCAGGCTCGGATTCTCCGCCGCAAACTCCAGCGCAGAAGGTCGCGTCGTGTTGCGAACGGTTTGCTCGTTGGTTGCCCATTCGACGCTCAGGTTGGCGAATCCGCCATTCTGGCCGAGCGCTATGCCTCCATTCGCCGCGATCTGCGTGTCTGCGCCGTCGGACGGCCACGGGCGGGCAAAATACTTGCCGGAACGTGCCGTGAGCTCAAGCCCACCAGTGTCTTCGCGGAAGTGGTAGTTCAACACGCCAGCGATGGCATCCGATCCGTACTGCGCTGACGCGCCGTCGCGGAGAATTTCGAGCGACCGTACGGAAATTGAGGGAATCGACGCGAGGTCCGAACCCTGTGAACCGAACGAAAGTTCGGTCTCGCCACCGGTGTACACCTGTACCAACGATGAGCGGTTGAAACGCTTACCGTTCAGCAGCACCAGAATCTCATCGCCAGGCAGCCCGCGCAGCGACGGCGAACGGACGAAGCTCGACGCATCGGAGAGCGAGTTCTGCCCGATGATGAAGGATGGGACGATGCTCGCGAGCGAGTCGAGCATGTTCGCGGTCGACTGCGTCGTCAGCTCGGCGCCATTGAGGATATCGATGGGCGCCGTGGACTCGAGTGCAGTGCGATCGTTGCGGCGCGTGCCGGTCACAATCACATCATCCAGCAAGTTGTTTCCAGTAGCTTGCGGACCGTCGGTGCTTCCCGGCTGCTGCTGGGCGAGCGCCGTTGAGACCATCGCCGCCAGGGTCAGAGCGCCGATGGACTTATGAAGCATCTTCACTAGGACCTCTCCCCTGAATATTGCGTTGTAATCGAGCTCGAAATTCGGCGCTTTCCGTTCCGCGCTCCCGGGCGGGTCTGGGTCTGCGGACGACCGACCAGCACCGTAGCACGGCAGGATTGAGGAATCAGTCATGTTGCATCTGGCGCATAAAATCGGTCGCAATTATATGTTTATATTCCGAACCGACATGGCTGGCGTTCCAAAGGAATGTGTCACGATCGCTCCCGACCGTCAGCGTTGACGTCATTCGTTAGCGATAACTACGGCCTTGCCTGCGTCGGTCACGATTTCGAAGCCCGAGCCCGACGCGTTTTGCACGCCGCGGTAGTGCTCCGAGGTCGGCTTGCCGGTATTTACGAAGGAGAGGATATCGGCCGCTACCTGTTGAGGCGCGGCCCACTGCAGATTGTGGCCGATGTCGTTCACCTCTGCCCCCGCTTTCGGGAGTGGCACCGAACCGTACTGCTTCCAGACGAATGGCGCCTTGCTGGTCTTCAATGCAGCAATCAGGTCCGACTCGTCCGGATCCTTGCAAAAGATCCCATCCTGCGTTCCCCACAGCACCAATACGGGAACGCTCCGCGTCGGAAATCGTGCCGTGTTGTCTAGATCAAGCAGCGCTTCGGTGGCGCCAACCCAGACGCCCATTTTTACGATGGCGGTCTCCGCCAGCACTGCCTTGATGAAGGCCTGGTCAACGACCGGATCACCGACCCAGTTCGTTAGGATCCACTCATCCGCTCTGGGGTCCCCATCGCGCGGTATCGAATTCCAAACCGCCTGCGGTGACGTGATGCCCTTCGCCGCTAGGCCCTTCTTCCAATGTGCCCAGCACCGGCTCGCTGAGGACGAAGTCGCGCAGAAAGGGATTGCCCTTGGCATAGGGCGCCGTCGCCACCAGGACGATGCCCTTGACGAGTTCGGGCCGATCGAAGGCAATCTGTTGGGCCACAAACGACCCCATCGAATGCCCGACAATCGTCGCGCTCTTTAGCCCCTTCTGCTTCATGAAGGCAACCACGTCCGCACTGAACTGCTCGAGTTGGAAACAGCTCTTAGGAAAAATGGGACAATCGGCGCCGGACGGCATGCTGGATGCGCCGTGGCCACGCTGATCCAGCGCAAAGACATGCAACGTCGGATCGGCGGAGTGCAACGTGGCCATCGTCGTGGACCAAGATCGGGACGAGTCCGTTAGTCCGTGAAGCAGGAGCACGGCCTTGCCGCTCGGAGAGCCGACTTCGAGATAGGCCATCCTTATTCCTGTCGCGAGCTCGATTGTGCACTTGGCCTTGTCAGGGTCGTCGCAAGAAGCGCCCGCCGCCTGCGAGGCTGGAATCACCAGCATTAGAGCGAAAGCCACGATTGCCCGGAATTCGAAGTTCTTCATACGTCGATCTCGCTACGCCAATGGGCGTTCTTGATTGGGTGGACGGTTCCCACTAATTTTAGCCACTAGCTGCGTGACTATGGGCATCCTTTTTCCAGGCAACGTTCAGTCTCGGGACAATGAGGCGCCGATCCGCTCGTCGAATCCGGGCGCATGCCCGATAACTGGCCTGATCGTACCTTCAGGCTCGAGAGGATCCCTGATACGACGGTCAGCCTTCGTCGTCCGCACTGTCAGGCCCGTAAACTCCGGGGAAGATAGCCCCGACAACGAGGACGCTTGCCGGGTTGCGGTTCACGAGCTTGCGCTCTTAGCGGCGCCAGTCGCCGCGGCCCTCAACTACTGGAGGTCAGTCTGCCGCAACCGCGTGCTGAGATGATTTTAGAAGCTTGTCGGCAGTGAGGAGCTTTAGAGTCTCGACCTCGCACTGCGCGAGCAACAGCCGATCGAACGGATCCGCATGCTTGCTCGAAACCCGTGGTACCGCCACAGCGTGACGGATCGTCATGTCGAGCGTTGCAAGTCGGGCTTCGGTGATCGCAGTCTCGAGGGTCTCTAGCGATCCACGCAACGTCAGCTTGCCGATTGCGACCTTGATCGCGATTTCCCAGACGCTGACGGCGCTCACCCAGCACTCATTGGCGGGATCGGTAACAAGCGTCCGCGTCGCGGGCGACAGCCGCGGGCTGTCTTCCAGGACCCACAGCAGAACGTGCGTATCGAGCAGGAGTCTCACGGCTCGACGGGACCGCCGAAGAGCACCTCGCGCTGCTTCTTAGACAGGGGCCGATCAAAGTCCTTAGCAATGGACCGAACTAGCCCCTTGGCAGTCCCGATCCGGATGCCGTGGCGTACAGGCAAACGGGTGATCATGGCGACCGGCCGGCCCGCGCGTGCCAAAACAATCTCCTCCCCCGCTTCTACGGCCTCGACGAGGCGAGACAACGTGGTTTTTGCCTCATGTATGTTGATCTTGCGCACGATTAGTCCGACTTAGCTAACTGGACGTAGCCTACCGCGCATTCTGACCAGCCGCCAGCCCCCTCCGCCATCTGGACCGTTACACCACGACCCGAATCCGGGCCCGATCCGGGTCGGAGCCAAAACAGGCACCCGCAGTCAGGTTTAGCGCTCACGCCGCTTTCTAACCTCGGACGAGCTCTCCGGCCCCGCCCGGTGCAGACCAGAGTAGGCGCTGAAATTCGTTCGATAACCGTATCGCGGCCTCGCGCTTCCAGCCCAGCAGGGACGCTCGATTTGGCTTGCCTACGGAGCTAGCGGCCTAGGCAATTCAGAGCAAGGCAAACCTACGATTGCTTCTGGCCTTAAGCCATGATATCTAATAGATATATATAAATTGGCCCCAATTCGGAGGCTTTGATCGCATGACCACCCCCTCCTCCGGCACGCGGCGCCGCACGGATAACGTATTGCTGCGTTACCGCGAGCGCGATACGCCTTTCGCAGTCTCACGCCAGACCGCGACCCGCCTGTCCGACCAGCTCGGCCTCTCAGAAACACAGGTCATCCATCTCGCGCTCGCTGAGTTGGCTGCCAAGCACCTCCCTCAGTACGCACCTGATGACGGGGCGGTCAGCTCCGAAGTGCTTCGCAAAATCGGGAAACGCGTACCGCAGGGCAAGATGTCGGTTACGCAACGCCTGTTCTAGTGTGAGCACGCGGTTCCCAAACCCGACACCGGGTGACTTAATGTGGTGTCGGTTTCCGGAGGAATTGACCGCGGGTCCGGGTCCCAAGCCACGCCCAGGCCTTGTCGTCGCGGTAGGTGAGCTGAAAGGCCATCCGGCGGTGACCATTGCATATGGCACGAGCCAAAAGACCTCCCGGCTCTTTGCCGGGGAGTTTCTGATCGAGCCTGCCGACGGGCCAGCGTACGAAATTGCCGGCTTGAGCTATCCGACAAAGTTCAACTTGCTGAAGACGGTCGACCTTCCATACACAGATGACTGGTTCGATGTTGCGCTAGGGCGGCCGTTTGGGAATTCGCCCAAGCTTGGCGTCCTTCATCCAAGCCTGATGCGCCGTGCTCAAGCGGCACTTTCGAATTCAAAACGTAGTTAGTTATTCGATGCAATCAGCAGGGCAGAGGCCCTTGGTTCGTCTAACTCGGAACCTCAAACGCGTTGTCTTGCGCAACAATTGGTACGTTCGCTAACTGACCTTATCAGGTGGACACGCACCTTCGGACAGTGACTTCTACGACAATACCGGCTAGGCGACGTCATGCGCCGTGTTGGGGCCTGCGCTCACGCGCCCCGATCATCCGTCGCAGAACCATGCTACCGAGCGACCGACAGAAAGCGCCTACTGCACGAAACTGGGGGCATATGAGCCGTGACCGGGCGATCCCGGTCACGGCCCCGCATGCTCAGAACTTCATGCTGCCTTCTATCCCGAAAGTGCGGGTCCAGCCCCGGTAGTTCACTGTGAAGTTGCTAAGAATCGGCACAACCTCCTGGAAGTACTGCTTGTTAAGGAGGTTGTCACCGTAGGCCGAGATCTCCCACTGCTTGCCACCGCTCAGGCTCAGTCGCGCGCGCAACAGGTTCAGCGCATCGCGCTTGGTGCCGGGCGTGTTGTTCACGTCCCACCAGATCGGGCCCTGTCGATTCAGTTCGATTCGCGGCGTCAGCGTCTTGGTGTCCGAGATCGAGAAGGTCTGCGTCACACCAAGGTTGATCGTGTACTTGAACGTACCCGGCGCAACATTGCCGTTGTCGGCAGGGTTCGCCGCAAACGCCTCCACCGCAGCATCGGTGTAGCCATAGCCTCCGAAGATGGTCGCGCCGCCTGGCAGCAGGGCGGAGAAGTCGAGGTCAAAGCCCTTGCTCTTGATCTTGTCGATGCTGACGGTGGTCTGCAGGCCCACCGAGGGGATGAACTGGAAGACATCGGCGCCGGTGATGTTCGTCTGGAACACCGCGGCATTATGCTGTCGCCCGTCATAGGCACTTAGGCAAATATCGAAGGTAGTTCTCGGTAGGATCCGAGCAGCATCGCACTTGAAATAGAACTGAGCACCTACGTGCTCAGTTGTGACGATCACTTCCAGCTATCGCCCGCCAGAACAGTCAGCGGCACGGCGCTGTGCGCTCCCACGAGCCCTAATGACCCGTACGATCAAGGCAGCACAGCTGCCTTGGCATCGTTCGACGTAAGCTTCGGCGTCAACCCGCCCCACTGGGCCAGCACATAATTCGCCAACGCCGCCCGCTCCGCGTCGCTGTAGCCGCGTGCGAACACCGGCATCGCCAGCGCAGTTTCTCCACCGTGCGACGAGCCGTCCACGAGCAAGCGCAGCACGTTGGTGCCAGCAGGATCGCGAACGGAACTCGCACCGGCGAGCCTGGCGGAGTCGACCCCACCACCATGTGCGTCGAGCGCATGACAGCCGGCACAGGCGCCGGCATACAAGTTCGCACCAACAGACGCCGGATCCGCGGCACCCTGCACCGATACCGCTGCAGCTCGCGGAGCGTCACCGAGCAGGTAGTGCGCCAACGTGCGTCGGTCTTCGACGGTCAACTGTCCGGTATCGAAGGCCACGACCGCCTTCATCGGCCCTGCCGCGATGCCGTGGTTCGGGGCATGTCCCGTCGCCAGATACGCCTCGAGCGCCTCCGCCGTCCAACCGGCAAGACCAGTCGGCGTAATATCGTAAGCCTTCCAGCCCCGCGTCACTGCGCCCGACAATGCATGACCTGCCTTGAGTGCATACGCCGCATTGCGCGGCGTGTGGCATTCACCACAATGACCCAGTGCATTGGCAAGATACGCGCCCCGGTTCCAACTCTCGTCGCGGCCCGGATCAGCCTTAAAGCCGACCGGCGGCAGATAAAGAGCATTCCATAGCGGCAACAGGGCCCGCTGCGAATACGGGAACGACAGCTCGTTCACCGGCACCGTATTTTTGACCGCAGGCAGGCTGGCAAGATAGGCCTTGATCGCGAGCACATCATTGCGCGCCATCCCGGCGTACGTGCTGTAGGGATGCGCCGGATACAGGTGCCGACCACCGCGCGCCATTCCCGCCCGGACGGCATCGACGAACTCATCGTCGGTCCAGCCCCCAAGACCCGTCTCGGGATCGGCCGTGAGATTGCTGGAGTAGAGGGTCCCAAACGGCAGCCTGAAGGCCACACCGCCCGCATATTCGCCGCCCCCCGGCACCGTGTGGCAGGCGATGCAATCCGCCGCCGCCGCGAGATAGCGCCCTCGCTCAACGACAGTGCCGGTCAATGCCAGCGGCCCCTCGGCGGCTCCGTGGTCGACCCGCGCCTGACCGTCGCGGTACTTGGCAAAGCCGATGAATCCGATCACGGCAAGGGCAATTACGATCAACGCCAGCTTCAGGTTGCGCATGTCAGATCACCACCTGGTCACGAGCCGAGGCCCCAATCGCGAGGTCCGCGCGGGCGATCGGCAGCTTGCGAACCCGCACACCTGTGGCGGCAAACACAGCATTTGCGAGTGCGGGCATTGAAATCGCCGTTGGCGGTTCACCGATGCCGGTGGGCGATTCAGTACTCGGCACCATATACGCCTCGATACTGGGCGTCTCGTGCATCCGCAGGATGCGATAGTTATGGAAGTTACCCTGTTCGATCACGCCGCCCTTGAGCGTCGCCTCGCCCCACAGCGCATCCGACAGGCCAAATATCATCCCGCCCTGCAACTGCGCCTCAACAGTGTTCGGGTTCACGATCTGACCGCAATCGGCTGCCGCCACGGCACGCCGAAGCCTGACGTCGCCCTGCGCCGTCACCCCAACTTCGATAATCGCGCAGATCAGTGTGCCCATCGACGTGCCGAGCGCCACGCCACGACCGACACGCAGGCCATCCACCTTGACCAGCGGCTTGTCCCAGCCGAACTTCACGGCGGCGAGGTCAAGCACGGCGCGCGCGCGGGGATTGTGGCCAAGCAGCGCCCGCCGGTACGCAAGCGGATCCTGACCGGCCGCGTGTGCGAGCTCGTCGATGAAACTCTCTACCGGGAATAGATTGTGCGTTGCACCCACGCCGCGCCACCAGCCGATCTTGACGGCCTTCGGCAGGTCATGTCGCACCCACTCCACCTTGAGCGCGGCGAGCGAGTACGGAGGCTCGGCGGCACCGTCGATCGTGTCCGGATCGAGGCCGTCCTTCGGCATGTCGGCAGGGCTATAGCGGCCCAGAACCGTGTCGCTGGTGACACGATGCCGCCAGGTGACCGGATAGCCCTTGGAATCGAGCGTCGCCACCAAGTGATCATGGTAGGGCGGCCGAAAGTAGTCGTGCGCGACATCCTGCTCACGCGACCACACAAGCTTGATGGGATAGTTCACGCGCTTGGCGATCGCCACCGCCTGCTCTACCGAGTCCACCTCAAGGCGACGCCCGAAGCCCCCGCCGATGTATTGGTTGTGGACCGAAATCTTCTCCGCTGGCAGTCCGGTCAGAGCCGCTGCGGCTGCAACCACGCGCGTCGGCACCTGCGTGCCGACCCAGATCTCGCAACTGCCTGGCTTGACCCAGACCACCGTATTCTGCGGTTCCATCGTGGCATGCGCGAGCATCGGCGATTCGTAGATCGCCTCCACCGTCTTGCCGCCCTCCTTCGTCCCCGCGCCTACCTGCTTGCCGGTCCGGGCGGTGCCGGTGCGGGACGCCTCCGCAAGCTCCGCGAACAGCGCATCGCTCGAAATCTGCGCACCGGTGCCGCTGTCCCAGCGTATCTGCAGTGCCGCCACCGCCTTTTGTGCCGTCCAGTAGTCGCCAGCAGTTACCGCCACCGCGTCATCAAGGATCACGACGTCGACCACGCCCTTGATGGCACGAGCCTTGCGATCGTCGACGTGAGCCACCTTGCCACCGACCACCGGCGACATGGCCACCGCCGCAACCTTCATGCCCGGGATACGCACATCGATGCCGAAGATGAGCGAGCCGTCCGTCTTCGGCGGGGTATCGATCCGTCGCAGCGACTTGCCGATCAGGCGGAACCCCTTTGCCGACAGCAGCGCGGGCTTGTCCGGCACCGGCTGGCGCGAGGCGTCGGCAGCCACCTGGCCGAACGACAGGGTGCGGTGCGAGGCGTCGTGATGGATAACGGCGCGCTCCACGCGGCACTGCTCGGCCGGGACGCCCCAGCGCTTGGCCGCCGCGCCGATCAGCATCGTACGGGCGACGGCGCCCGCCTGGCGCAGCAGGTCCCAGCAACCGCGGATCGTGTTCGAACCGCCGGTAGCCTGGGAGCCTTGTATCTCGAGCGCGTAGAGCTCATCGCTCGGTGGTGCGTGCTCAAGGGTAATCTGGTCCAGATCGACCCCGAGCTCCTCAGCCAGCAGCGTCGCCTGGCCGGTATAGGCGCCCTGCCCCATCTCGACTTCTGGCATGACGAGACGGATGCTGCCGTCGCTGCCGATACGAATGAAGGCGTTCGGCGCAAAGGCAGGACTGCCATCAGCGCGGGCCATCGCCGCATCCCCGGGCTGCGGGACGGGCTTCGCGAAGGCCATCGCCTTCGAGCCCACCAGCCAGGTAAAACCGATGACGAGGCCGCCGCCAGCCTTCAGCAAGGCTCGGCGCCCGGTATCCACCGGGGCGTTGTCGGTTCCGACTCGGTTCTGATCGATTTTCATGCACCCCTCCGTCGCCGCGCTCGTTCGCCGCACCCGAAATGTCAGGGAGCGCCCGGCTCGTAACTCGACCGCAATCCTATACTGCAAGCGAGCGGACTGGGAGTGCCCCGGCTCCCTTCTCTCTTGCCGCCGGCGCTTGGCGGATGGGCGTGCGGTTCATTGTCCACGTCAGGAAAAGCGGCCAATCGACTGAGGCCGCCAGCGCGGCGAGGAACGGTTCACTTGCTAGTGCATTCGCCCCGCCGGGGTCGACGCTACCGGCCTCGGGCGAACCGCCGTCACCAGGACCGGGGCAGATAATAGCCCTGCACTCCAAGGCGGAGGGACGCCGTAGCTGCCCGAGCATGCTTAACAGCCCCTACTGACACTCCACCTCGGGCTCCCAAGCAGCTGGTGCGAACTGCCCTGCCGCCCGATCGGTTTTGGTGCCGACTCGCGGTCTACGACGCTGGCGCCAGCGCGGGTTGTGGGACGTCGATGAATCGCCGCAGCTGCGTCGCGATCTCTGCCGCTGACAGTCCGAACGGCAACCGCATCAGGAACTCCCCGTCGCGTCCGAGCAGGTACATCCCCGCGGTGTGGTTCACCGCGTAGTCAGCGCCACCCCCGGTACCCGCCACCTGCTTGACGATGACCCGGAAATGCTCGGCCGCACTGTGCACAAACTCTGGCGGCCCAGTCAGGCCAAGTATTCGGCCGTCAAAATGCGACAAGTACGCGCGCAACGCCACCGTACTGTCCCGCGCGGGATCCACCGAAATGAAGATCGCCTGCAGCTCGGGCGCGCGATCACCTAACTCGCTCAATACCAGACCGAGCGTCGTCAGAGTCACCGGGCAAATTTCCTCGCAAGAGGTGTAGCCGAAGGTCAGCAACTGAAACCGGCCTGCGAACGTGTCTGTCATCACCACGCGTCCGGCGGTGTCGCTCAGTAAATAGCGGGTATTGATAACTGCCGTCTCGGCGCTTTCCTCAGCGCGTGCAGACCATGCAATTCCGCCACCTCCCAGCGCCAGGACCACCGCAACCAATGCCCATGTGAACCTGTTCATTGTGAGTCCGTCCCGGCAACAGCATCGCGTTCAGCGTTGAGTCTGAGCATCACACCGGCGCGTTCCACCTCGCCGGCCAGTTGCACAGCAGTACGGCACTTCGACCCGTTCCGCACATGCTCTGAAAAAGCGTCCTGGGTCCCCTGCTCGTACGCAGCCCCGTACCGACGCACCTTCGGAGCGTAGGCCAGAATCAGCGCCTTAGCGCGGGCGGCAGCGGCCTGATCGTCGCAGGCCAAGGCTTCGCCGTTCAGCCGCCCGAGGTCCAGAATTGCAGACAGCAACGCCGACTCGTGGGCGTCCGCCCAGGCGGCGGCGTTGACGAAAATCGCCAACACAAGCAGAACCAGTGCCCAGACCCTCATGGCGCACTCCCCGAAGCAACAATGGCCTGGCCTGAAGCCGCGGCTGGCATCGGCCGCAGGTTAAGCGCCGCGGCAATGTCGTCCATCCGGAGCCGCCCGCGGCGCTCTGCCAAGATCGCGCCGGTCTCGTCGAGAACCAGCGTAAATGGCAGGTCCGCCTCTGGATTCCCGAGCGCCTGCAGCAGTCGGGTCCCATCAGGACCTGTTACCACGACCCGATACCCGATCTTGTAGGCGGCGGCGAACTCGCGCACTGCCTCGACATTGTCTTCCACCGCGACAGCGACGATCGCCACACCGCGCTCGGCATACAGTGCACGGGCGGCTTCAAGCACAGGGATCTCATCCCGGCACGGCGCGCACCACCGAGCCCAGAACGCAACCACGGCTGGCCGCCCCACCATGCCAGCCAGCGTCACCGGTCGGCCGTCGATATCGGTGAGTCGCGCCTCAAGTAACGGCGCGATAGACAGCGCGGGCCGCTCGGCCCCAAGCACTGCCGAGGTCAGGAGCAACATGACGAAAGCTCCAACGAGCCCCACACATCGAGTCGGGGCGCTCACAGCAGATCCCCTCGTCGGAAGTTCCAGAAGCCGAGGCCCATGCAGGTAACACCGATTGCACTCGGGTATAGCAGCGCGAAAATCTTATAGCCCGGAAGGCCGAAGCGATCGAGTATCAGATCCGCCGCCGGGCCGAGCACGATCAGCTGCGGGTCGAATAGCGCAAGAGCCGCCGTCCTGAAAACCTGCAGCGGATTTGCAAGCGAGATCATGACCGCAAGCTCGGCGGAGATCTTTCCCTGAATCATGATGCCGAGCAACAGCAGATCCAGAAAAAGCAGCAGCGTCAGCCAGACAATGAAGGCCGCGCCCTGCGCAACGTCGGTCGAACGGGCGAACGACGAGATGAGAAAGCCGATGCCCAGGAAGCAGGCAGAAATTGCCGCTAGCAGTGCCGTGTAATAGCCAAAAATCGCCCACGGCACGTCAATGCCTCGCAGCAGCGCCCAGCCCACCGCACCCGTCATGGCAATCAACACCGGCAGGAACACTATGAGATAACGGCCAAGAATCTTCCCCCAAAACCATGCCCACAGAGACACCGGCAGCGACAGCAGATATTCGAACACGCCGGCCTCGCGATCGCCGGCTACCGAGCGGACGGTAGTGATCAGCACGAAAATCGGCAGGATGGCCATCGTCAGCTGGATATAGGTCACCAGCAACCGCGACAGGCCGATGAATCCCAGCACACGCGATTCGGTCAGGCCGAACGCGAACAGCAATGCGACGATGCCGCCGAACACCAGCGCGTAGACGAGGAACCAGCGTGCCCGCAGCGACTCCGCGATGTCGAGTTTCGCCGTCAACCACATGTCACTCATGATCTCTGTCCCCCGCTTCCCGCCGGCCGCTGGCCGCGCTGGCGCGTGTCCTGAAGAACCGCCGCTCGCATGGCGGCAAAGGTGACTCCCTGCTCGTCGCCAGCCGTTGCCGGCGCGAAGTCGTACCCCATCGGCGAGCCGTGACGACGCACGAAACGCGCGCGCGTAGCCTCCGTCCAAAGTGCTGACGAGGGATCGGCAGGCTCTATCACCCACATCCGCAGCGCGGCATCCCGTCCCCAGGGCTGCTGCTCCAGCCAGCCGATCGCACAACCCAGATCGTCGAACTTGGAAGGCGTCCGGCCTGGCCCGGACTGCACCTGCGCCGCGTAGCGACGGTCGCTGATGACCATGCCGCAGTTCGTGCAGGGGTCGCGATCCCAGCGGACGGCAACCGGCCCGAGGGCATCCGCGGACGACGAGCAAGCGCTGAGTGTCGCAACAACCCCCGGAACCGCCGCAAGCGCGCCGATGCCGTACAGCGTGCCTAGGGCAAAACTCCGCCGCGTGCTATGCATGAACGGCTCCCGCAACGGCCGCTTCGTCGACCGAGATGGAGCGGGTAGCGGAGGCATAGGGGGTGATCGCGCCCAGAAAGCGCAGCCGATCGGCGGCCGCGATGCGGCCGCGCCACTCGAAGTCCGGCTCATTGGAGCCGACCTCAGTAAACCGCCACGCAATCAGCAGCGCCAGCAGGGACGGATCGCGCTCACGCGCGACGACGCGACAATCCAACATCGTGCGCAGCGAGTCGCTATTGCCGGTCCGTTCGTCGAGGGTGACCTTGCCCAGGTCCAGTTCGACCACCCGGGTGACCAGCGCCGAAACCTCGTTCAACCGATGACTGGAGATGATCATCGTCGTCTGCTGCTCGCGCTCCGCGAGCAGCTCGAACAGCCCACCGCGGGCTGCAGGGTCCAGATTGGCAGCCGGTTCGTCCATGAACAGCAGGTCGGTATCCCGACCCAGCGCTATCGCTATCAGCAGCTTTTGCTTCATGCCGCCGGACAGCCGCAGAAAGGGCTGGGTGGCGCAGGCCCGTACATCCAGCCCAAGGCGACTGGCGACCCCGGCAATGCGCTCGCTGGACGTCGCACAGAGCGATGCCGAGTAGGCGATCAGCTGCGCCACGGGCATTGCCAGCGGGGGTGGAAGTTGTGGGACGAAGCCAATCCTGCGTAACACTTCCTGTCGGTGGCGACGCGGCTCCCGTCCGCCTATCGTCACGGAGCCTTCGTGCACGTATTCGCCAAGCAGGCAGCGAATCAGCGAGGTCTTGCCCGCACCGTTCGAGCCAATGAGCGCGACACGCTCGCCCACCCCGATTTCCAGAGCAAGGTCGTCGAGCACCGGCACACGCCGGAATGTCTTTCTCAAGTTGCTGATTTTAATCATTATAGCAGCCTGTGCAGTCCCTTGACGCCAAAGCTCAGCGCACCGCTCGGGCAGACGTCGACGCACATCCCGCAGCGCGTGCAGTCCGGACCTACAGCCATCGTAGCCTCGGTTGCGCGCCCCTTCACGACCATCGCCAGCGCGTGCGGCACGAGGCAGACCTTCTTGCAGTCGCCTTCATGGAAGCAGTTCTCCAGTCGGTAGACCACGCTCACCGGCGACAGGATCCCGGCGACACCGTACGTCACCCCGATGGGACAGACATAGCGACACCAGGCCCGGCGGGAGACGACCACCTCGAACAGCAGCAGACCCAACACCCACAGCAGCGCAAGCCCAGGCCCGTAAATGAGCGCCCGACTCAAGATGCCTGTAGGCGATATCGATTCGAAAACCGTATAACCGGTGACGATCGCAAGCACCGCGAACACGACCCAGCACACCGTTCGCAAGCCACGATGAAACGTCTGGTCCGACACCAATTTGCGCGACGCAAGCGCAAGGTGAACGATCTCCGCCAGCTCAGACAACAGGTGGTACGGGCACACCCACGAGCAGAACGTCCGCCCACCGAGCACCAGCCACAACATGAACACCGTCACCGTGCCGATCACGAGGTTCACGATGATGTGCTTGTGCGCGAGCATCACCTGCAGCGCCGAGTTCAGGTCGGCAAGGTGAAAGCCGAGAAAGCGGGACGCGGTGAGCGAGCCTTCCAGAATCTGAATATCGAGTCGAAACGACAGGACAAACAACAGGTTCACGGCAAGCAACACAGCCCAGCGCCGGTTGCGCCACTTGTGGCTGTTACGAAACCCGGAGTGCAGTGCCTCCCGCTGGGCGCTGAGTTGCTTAGTAGATTGGCGCTTCAGGACATGGATGCCCTGCGCCGCCTCCGACACCGGCAGTGTCTTCGACGGCTCGGCGCCTAACATCACGCGTATGGGGTCAAGGCGAGAGCGGCTCATGCCTTCCACACCTCGCGGGCATCTATCTCGATGCAGCCGGGCTCAACCGGACAGATCATTTCGCACACCCCGCAGCCGACGCAGGCCTCGTGAACCGCCGGCCGCTCGCGCAACGCCCCACTCGCGTCGAGGAACTTTTCGAAGGAGATCGCGCCGACAATCGGGCAGGACGTGATGCACAGGTCGCAGGGCGTCGCAGCATATGGGTGCTCCCGCACCGGAACCGGCTTCCATCGATCGACGCTCACATAGCGCAAACGACCGCTGAAGTCCGCGCCACGCGCAATGCCGGTAAAGCCCTCGCCTTTCGTCGCCAGACACGACTCAGGCCGCGCCAGCCGCGCGACACCCATGCGCTCGCGAAAATTGAGTGTGTTCTCTGCGTCCCGCTCCTTAGCCTTGAGGATGGGCTTTCGACTCAACCCGGCACCCACACGCACCGGCAGCGACGCCGGCTTCTCATACGTCAACGCCCCCGTCGGACACGCGAGAATGCATTGCGCCGCGTCGCAGGAAAAGTCACACGCCTGCTCGCGTGAATCGATGTACGGCACGCCAACGCCGTAGCCATCGACAAGATCCCCCAGTCGGATCGCGCTCACCGGGCACACCTGCAGGCACTGGCCGCACTTGATACACGACGACAGAAAGTCCGCCTCATCAAGCGCACCCGGCGGGCGCAACCGGCGCGCCATGGCGTATTTCACGGGCAGGAACCCCGACAGTGCCGCCAGCACGACCCCGCCGCCGAGCAGCACGGTCCGCAAAAAGCTGCGGCGTGACTTGCGCCCACCGCTAGGCCGCACGTCGCTGCTCGCCGGTCGACGGCTGTCAGCCGACCCGCTCATGGATGCCTCGCAACAGCGCGATGGAATCGGGGCGCGTCGTCCCGGACCAGCCGGTCTGGCGACGTGAACGGCGCGAGACGCTCAAGAAAGTCAAGCAACTCAAGTGCTGGACTGGTCGCGAAGAAGCGAGCCGGCGGGAATTCCATCCAGATCCGGTCGGCATACGCGTACAGGTCGTAAGGGCGATCACCAATACCGTCATGGTTACGGTCAAAGCCCTCGTAGTCATCCCAGTAGTTACCATGCCAGACGTTCACGTTGGCCGCGCTGCGCGCGCCGACGGCGACATTAGTGAGGTTGCCCTCGAAGGTATTTCCCGTGACGACCGTACCCCCCAGGGCGGTCGTGAGCAGCATGCCGATGCCGTTGTACGCCACATGATTGCGTCGCACCTGGATCGTCGTATCCGGTTGAAATGGCGAAAGGTCCGAGCCGATGCCGATCGCGCAGTAGACCAGCTCGTTATCCTCGACAATGCTGTCGGAGGCCTCCTTAAATCCGATCCCCATGCCAGCCGAACCGGTCGCGTGCGAAATCACGTTGCGACGCAGGTTCGTGCCTTCGGTGTACATCAAGTAGACACCTACCGCGCTGTCGTAGAAGCGATTGTCGACCACCTCGTTCCTATGCGCGAACATGAAGTGCATCGAATAGCGGTTACGCCGGCCGATGTTGGCACGGAAGGTATTATCGCTCGAGTACCAGACGACGATGTCACGCGAGTCGGTGACTTCGTTCGCTACCACGTTGTTGCGCATGCTGTACCAAAGGCGAATGCCGTCGCCGCGCATGCCCAGTTCGAAGGGCTTCGAGCGCACGTGGTTGCCTCTGATCACATTGTCGTTGGACTGCTTAAGGTCAATTCCGAACAAACAGTTATCCAGCACCAGAGATTCGATAACGTTATGGTTGCCGCGCACGTTGAGACACGCATCATCGCTGTCATGCGCAGCGCCAGAGCCCTGCAAATGCAGCCCGCGCAACACGACCCGGTCTGCCTTCAGCACAAACACGGTGCCCTTATCGCCCCCATCGATGGTCACACGGCCGCGGCCATCGATAGTGAGCGGCTTTGTCAGCAGAACCGGCCCCGCGTACGTGCCTGCAGGCGGCGCCAGGACAGAGCCGGCCGGGGCGGCGTCGACCAGCGCCTGGAACGAGGCCAAAGACCAAATTCGGCGATCGCGCTCGCGCAGCGGCACGAAGTCTACCGGCCGGTCTACATCCACCCGCGGCGCACCCATCCCGGAGGTTTGCGCAGCCGGTGGCGGCCCCTCCTCGTCGCGTGGATCACGGGCAGCGCCGGTGAGAATACTGACCGCGATGGCAGCCAGGAGTAGCGATTTTGCGGACCGACGCATGACGACAGTCACTCGCCGTGCGTGACTACCGTGGCGTCACCGGCACCGAGCCGGAGCGCCTGGCGGCGCAGCAGAGCCGCGAGCACCGCCGCGAACGCAGCAATCACTGCCAGCAGGTAACCCCAGTAGGGATACGAGTAAGTCGAGAACTGCGCGACCTTGCCTTCGCCGAACACCGTGGGCATGAACGGCTTAACGGTGAAGGCCCCCCAGGGATGCAGGTGATGCCCGAAGAACCAGAGCCAGCCAATATAGTCCACCAGAAAGACGATCGGCAGCGCTGCCGGCGCAAGCACCAACACCATCCAAAATCCGCGGACTCGCCATACGCCGACCAGAGCGGCGATCATCGCGACGCACAGCCCAGCGATTGCGGCATGGGTCGCGAACTTCAGGTTATCGACCCAGTTCTGCAGAATCGCCGGCTGATTGAAGAAAGCACTGGCCTCGTGATAGTAGTGCTGCGCGTAGGCGTCGAGGTGCTTGAGAACCAACTGGTCAACGATCATCCACGTCGCGACGCAGGCAAATCCCGTCGCCAGAACCGCCAGCTGTGCCCGGCGGCCCGTTGGGAGAAACGCCAGCAGCATCACGCCGAACATGCCGAAAATGAACTTCGCCATCGGCATCTCGACCGGTGCACCGGTCGCTATGGGGTACATGCCAACGTAGTGATTGATTGTGTTCATCTCGTGAACGCAGTCAAGCGCGGAGGCGTTCTTGTCGACCTCCTTGTCTTTATCCAGAATTGGGTTGTACCTGCCGGTGGTCTCCGACATGTCCTCCTGCAGCACTTCCTTCGCAAGCCGGCTACCCTTGCCCGCCGCGCTGCAACCGTTATAAACGGCATCAAAGTGGAAATGAATCCGGATGCCGTCGGGGAACGCATCGCGCGGATAGTTTGGCGCAGTCAGCGACACCCACCAGACCGGCGCGAAGTACGCGCCGGTCATGGCAATCAGGGCAAGCAACGCCAGCGCGCGGCTGATCGCAATTTTTTTTCTATCAATCCGCATGCTATGAAATCCCGCGATCAACCCTGCGCCAAAAAGCGCGAATTAGCTTATTTCTTCGCCTTGCACATCGCGCCAGGCATCGCCAAGCTTGCCTGATAGGCCGATATCGCAACGAGATCCTGATCGCTGTAGACCTTGATGATCTTCACCATGTCGGGGTTCGCGTTGCGGCGCTTGCCGTCACGGATCGAGGTCATCTGGCGAAGCAGGTATTGGTAGTGCTGGCCCGCGATCACCGGGTAGAACTTGTCCTTGTCGCCCTCGCCATTGGCACCATGGCAGTTCTTGCATTCCTTCTCGTACAAGCCTTTGCCCATTGCAGTCTGCAACGCCGCATCCGGCGCCTCGTAATGCCCATGGTCGCGCGGAATGCACAGACTGGAGATATACGCGGCCACGTCGGCCAGTTCCTGCGGGTCCGTCAGGGTCTTTGCGAACGGGTACATCGTCGGGTTATCGCGCTGCCCACCGCGAATGTCCGCCATTTGCTTGATAAGCACCGTGGCGTGCTGTCCGGCAAGCTGCGGAAACGTACCATCTGGCCGACCGGCGCCGGAAGGCAGGTGGCAGGCGCCGCAGATTTCATACGCCTCCTCACCATTCTTGATGTCACCGGTATGCTGCAGGGCCTCGATCTTCTCGCCCTCCTGAGCATTCCAGACGTAGCCCTTGGACTCGATTCCGGCCTTGGCGGGCGCCGACGACTGAGCGATGGCGGCACTGCAGGCCAGCGTGAGCACGACCAGAACGGCACGTTTCATAACTTCATTCCTCATTTGATACATGGTCGCGTTACGGGTCGAGCGTCGAAACGTACTGGGCAAGAAGCTTTATCTCTTCGTCCGTGACGATCACCATCACACCCTTCATCGCCGCGCTGTTGCCATTGCTGCGAGCGCCGCTCTTGATGTCGAGCATCTGCCGCTCTGCGTACGCCGCACCTTGCCCCGCAATGCGCGGATAGTCAGGAATCAGTGGATGCTTGCCGTCCTTGCCGTGACAGGACCAACAGGTCCTCTCCTTGAAGAGACTGGCGCCGTCAGCTAGGGCGGTAGAAGCCATCAGCGCGCCAACAACAATCACTGCGATATACCCGGCTCTCACGGCCTTCTCCTTCAGGTAGGAAGCGCCGGGGGGCTGGCTGCCCCCCGACTTTCCACGTGTCACTTAGATACCTTCTTGGCGCCGTTTTGCTCAAGATACGTCTTTGCACGCAGCCCAAGATCGGCGGTCTTCACCTGGTACTGCCAGACCTGCTCCGCCCACAGCGTCGCGTTCTGGAAGTCCCCGCGCTTGGCAGCTTCGTCGTGCTTTGCCTTCGCGGCGGGAATTTTCCCGGCCTGGTCGAACGCATCGTCGACCATCGCAACGACGTCCGGGAAGTCCTTGTAATTAACACTGGTGATGTAGCCGACGACCGAGTCGATGACTGCCTGAGTATCTGCAATCTTCTTGAGCTCCTTGTCGTAGTCCACCTTGGTGTATACGGCGACCTCAGCCACGGCCTTCACCGCTTTGTAGCCCTTTGGCTTGACCAGCAGGTAACCCTGCATTTCAAGGTGCAGCGCCGAGCAGAACTCCGTGCAGTAGTACGGATAGACGCCTTCCTTGTCAGCCTTGAACTTCACCTGCACGGTCTTGCCTGGCTCAATCGATGCCTGAATGTTGTACGTCGAGACCGCGAAGCCGTGTGTCTCGTCTTCGGCGCGCTCGAGGCTGGTCAGGTTAATGACGACTTCGTCGCCAACTTCGACTTCGATGGTTTCCGGCGTGATATGCGAACGGATCAACGTGCCGAATACCTCGACACGGGCTCCCTTGCGGACGGTGTGCTCCTCGCCAGCCTTGACTGCGCCAGGATGCGGCTTGTCAGTCCGACTGTCTGTCCCGACCTTGTAGCGAATCGCAGGTTTGAGCTTGGAAGCTGCGATCGCGACAGCGTAGTGCGGCTCGCCAAGCGGCAGCGGCATGTCATACAGCAGTTCCATCTTGTCGCCACTGATGTCGATCAGCTGGTGATTCTGGGGATGCAGCGGGCCGACCGGCGTGAAACGGTCGATTGCCAGCTTGTTGAGGGCGACCAGATAGTGGCCCTTCGGATCCGCAGAATCGCCTTCCATCGTCATCAGGTGACCGATGTTGTACTGCACGCTGATCTTGTCGAGGACTTTGCCGTCACAGTAGTTCCACTTCGCTACCTGCGAGTCGACGTACAGCGAGGTGTAGGCGATACAGGGCTTTGAGTCGTACTGCGTGTGCAAGGGCCCGAGGCCCAGCTGAACCTGCAGCTGCATCACATCGCTCATCGCGATGACAGGAATGCCGTATGCGTCGCGCGACTCAAACTTGCGCGCACGGATCGCGGCCTGAATCTTGTCGAAGCTAAACACCGACACGTGCGTATCGAGCTTGCCGGCGATGATGATCAGCTTTCCATCTGGCGTTACGTCTACACCGTGCGGGCTCTTTGGCTCCGGAATCAGGAATAGAATGCCTTCCTTGACTGCCGTCTCCAAGGGAATGACGTTATGGCCGTTGATCTTGCGCGCCTTCCCCTGCGCGACGAGCTCGGCAGCCTTGCGCCAGTTGATTACATGCAGGTAGTCGGTGTCCTTAGCCGAGCAGCCAGCCTCGTACGGCGGGCGCCCCTTCTCGATGCCACCGACGTAACGCTCAGTGCAGAACGAATTAGTGAACGACCAACCGTCCGATGGACCCTTGCCAGCATCCGAGAGGTCCTGGCTGTACGGCGGAAGCTCTACCGTAAACGAGTTCTGCGGCTGGATTCGGCCGGCGGTCCGGTCAAACTTCCAGTACGTGACACCGCCGCGATACTTGTCGTTGAACTGTTCCAGCGGGTAGAACTTCTTGTTCTCAAGCGGCGTCGGATACTGCGCGGTCTCGATCACGTAGTCGGTGTTCGGCGTAACGAAGGCGCCGCCGTGCTCGGACTTGAAGATCGGGTTGGCTACGATCTGCTTGGTCTCGAAGTCACGCAGATCGATGACCGCCATGCGCGAATTGCCCTTGTCATTGATGAACAAGAACTGTCCGTCGTACTGACCATTCGTCTCAGAGATCGCCGGATGATGTGAGTCGCCCCAGGTGATGGTCTTGCCGTCAACCTTGCCACCGTCAAGAACCACTTTCGAGCTCTCATCGAATCCGTATCCCTGCCAGGGCTCGGGCGTGAAGACGCCGATGTACTTGACGATTCGCATCGACGGGATGCCGTAGACAATAACCTGCCCACTTTGGCCACCAGAACTGAAACCGAGAAACTCGTCCCGCTTGCCGCTTGGGACGTAGGTCTTTGCTGCCGCAAGCAGATCCTGCTGCGTCAACTCGCGTCGCTTCATCACGTCCTGCAGGGACTCTGCTGACACGGCCATACCGGCCGCCGCCGTCACGCCAAGGACGATTAACAACGTTCCGAACACTCGCGCATAAGTTCGCACTGTACCGCTCCCTAAGAGTTTTCCCGCCAGTTCCGCCGGCATCGCACGATCGTGCTCAGTCAGGGACCGGTTCCCGCCCGCATTTTATCTAGCGGCACGCATGTGCCGGATCCGTGAAACTCACGCCTTTTACTGCTGCTCACGCGCGTGTGGCTTGAGTTAGATCAAGGCGATCTTTGCCACTTTGTGTCTTTGTCCACACAGACGAGGACCCACGTAGGTCACTGCAAGTCGGCATGGGCGGCGTTCCGCCAAGTCGGCGATGATGCGCAGTCATAGGGTCACGGTTGTATACGTACATACCCTTCGCTTTTCGCTGGATGTCCCACGTGTTGTCGTTCTGGCGTTTTGAAGCCGTCTACAAGTGCTATTACGCAGTGGAAATCGCGGGTCGCAAGCCCCGCAGCCGACTGGAAGCGCGCCCGTCCGGTCCTGTCGTTGCCGGTGTGTTCCCTGACCACTCGTAGACGAACGCACTAGACCGAACGCGGAGAACAGAATTTTTATGAGTCGTGTCCGCCGCCATTCGCATTGGGCGAGCAGAGCGCAGCCCCCCCCTGCGACAAGGCGCCATGAACGACTCGACGGGCCTGGCGGGCCCTGCCGCGACGGCAGTAGCGCTGAACCAGCCAGACGCAGGGAACACAAAACCAATGTCGATGTGAAAAGATGGAACAAGTTCACAAAGACGATTGAGCCCTGTCACTTGACGGTCGCCGGCGTGCAGCCCGCCTCAGGAAGCAATCACAAGCAGGCGTCAACGCCGCGGCACACGGAATCCGGATACAGGAGGCCGGTTACGCGCGCTCCTTCGACTAGCGTTGCCGCGTAGCAAGCCCCCGCACAGAAAACTCAGTCGCGTGATGGCGGTGCAGCAGAGGATTTCGAAGCACCGCTCCACTCGGGGTGATGCGGTAATATCATCGGGTCGCGTTCTGAAATGCAGCCAGGCGCGCACTTAACGGCGCTGCCCTCTGGAACGCTGTGCCGATACCTGAAACCCAGTACGAAGGCCGAGCGCTCGCGTTCAACGCCGTAGAGGTTTCTAATCGGCCTCAGTCGCGGACAGCACCGCGCCGGCATACGAAGCAACGACCGAGTCAACGCAGCATGGAAGACCCGATGAAGCGCGAAATGGCAGCCGCATCACTAGCGGCTCTGGTATCCGCCGTGGACCGCGCCCGCTCCACCTACTTGCAGGCAAACCCGGCGAGCCGCGAGCAAATCGCTCAGGCAAGCGCCTACCTGCCCGGCGGCAACACCCGCAGCGTGCTGCATTACGCTCCGTTTCCGCTGGTAATGGCTCGGGGCAACGGCTGTCGCCTGTGGGACGTGGATGGACACGAATACCTTGATTTTCTCGGTGAATTCACTGCGGGCCTCTACGGCCACTCGAATGAAGTCATCTGCGGCACCATTACATCAGCGCTCAGCCTGGGCATCAACATGGGAGCGCCGGGCCGCAAGGAGGCAGAGCTCGGTCGGATTATCTGCGAGAGATTTCCCTCTATTGAGCTGGTTCGCTTCACGAACTCCGGCACCGAGGCCAACCTCATGGCGCTGGCTGCCGCAACGACGTTTACCGAAAGACGAAAGATCCTCGTCTTCAGCGGCGCCTATCACGGCGGTGTGCTCGCCTTCGCCCGCGGCGGATCGCCGGTCAACGTGCCTCACGACTTCCTAGTTGCAACCTACAACGACCTGCATGGAACAGAAGCCCTGATTGCCACGCACGGTTCTGAGCTTGCCGCCATCCTGGTCGAGCCTATGCTCGGATCCGGTGGCTGCATTCCAGGGGACCCGGCGTTCCTTGCGACGCTACGTCGCGAGGCGACAGCGGTCGGCGCAGTCCTTATCTTCGACGAAGTCATGACATCCAGGCTCAGCGCCGGCGGCCGGCAAGCGTTGCTCAAGCTGCAGCCAGACATCACGACCCTCGGGAAATACCTTGGGGGCGGCATGTCCATCGGCGCGTTTGGCGGTCGACGCGACATCATGTCGATGTTCGATCCGACTCAGCCTCATGCCTTTGCGCACGCCGGAACGTTCAACAATAACGCCCTGTCAATGGCGGCCGGCGTTGCAGCACTGACTCAGGTCTTCACACCAACTGCAGCAAGCGCTCTAAACACCCGCGGCGATGAACTCAGGTCCCAGCTGAACCAGCTGGCGCGTGACGCGAAGGTACCCATGCAATGGCTCGGGCTGGGTTCGCTGATGAGCTTGCATTGCACGGATAAGGAAATACGGTCGAGCGCCGATTCCGCGCAGGAAAACGCGCTCATGAAGGAACTCTTTTTCTTCGACATGCTTCGCCACGGCATCTATCTCGCGCGGCGCGGATTCATCGCGCTGTCACTATCTATCGGCGACACCGAGTGCGAACGCCTGCTCGGCGCTGTGAGACTCTTCTTGCGGGAGCGGCGAGATCTGCTCCCGTCTGCCACATAAAATAAATGCCGACCGTGCCGCGATCACTGCTACGCCGCAGCTGGATCGTCGGCTGTGGACGCTACCCGCTCCGGCGCCAGCAAGGCTTCAGTCACGCGACCAAGTCTATTTGTAATTATCGGCCAGCCCTGCACCTCGCCCCGTCTACTTTGGAGCAGGTCAAGCCTCGCCAGGCTTAGGGGCCGACTGTTACTCTCGGGGCCTTGCACACACCAACGGAGAACTAGCGTGAGCCTACTAAATCGCGGCATCTGGGTCGCCGCCGCAATGATCGCAGGGTCGGCGGTGTCAGCAAATCCAACCACCAGCACGCCCAGAGCTCAGCCGCTCCCGCTGGCCTTCGCCGAGCAGATGATTGGCGAGTGCTTCCAGCTAAGTGTTGCCGAAAAATTTCCGCCGCTGAGCGCTGTGATCATCGACCTCTCGGGCACCATGATCGCGTTTCGCCGCCAGGATGGCGCGTCACCGGTTTCAAGTGACGCCGCCTTGCTGAAGGCCAGAACAGCGCTGCGCGCGCGTCTTGCCAGCGCGACACTCGGCCGCATCGCGGCCAAAGACCCGCTGATTCTCGATATCATGACGCAGCTGCAGCTAACGGGCGTCGGCGGCGGCGTCCTGGTTGAATCAACTGCAGGCGATGCCATCGGCGCAGTAGGCGTATCGGGTGGCGCCCCTGCAGAGGACGAGCATTGCGCCAACGTCGCCGCCGCCGCTGCCGCAAAGCGCACCTCAAAGTAAGAGCCTGAAATACGTCCGGGCGAAACGAGTGGGCGCCTCGTCACCCGAGGATGGCAGCCGTCTACCGCGGCAGCGCGATACCTCTACTTCAGGGCCTCGCGCAGGGCGGTAGCGCCCTGCTCTAACGGCACGTGAGCCGACGCGATGAAGCCGGCCATGCTTGCGAAGCCGTGCGGCAGCCCCTCAAAGAGGCGCGTATCACATACCACCCCGGCCGCGCGCAGCCGGTCTGTGTAACGCAGCGAAGCATCTCGATTGATATCGTAGCCACACGCCATCAGCGTCGTCGCTGTCACGCCGGCAAAGCTCGACGCATGCACTGGGGAGAAGCGGGGGTCAAGGGTGTCGGCTGCCGATCTGGCGTATTGGCCGACAAACCAGTCCATTGTCGAATTATCGAGGAAATATCCGGCTCCGTACTCCTCGTGTGAGGGATACCTCTCGGATGAGTCGAGCACGGGATACAGAAGCAGCTGATGCCGCAGTCGGGGCTCGCCCGCAAAACGAGCAGCCACTGCAGCGGCCAGATTCCCGCCGGCGGAATCTCCTGCCAGTGCCAGACGCGTCGGGTCAAGATCCTCACGCGGCCCACTTAGTAGCCACTCCATCGCGCGAACGCAGTCATCGAATGCACTGGGAAACTTATGCTCCGGAGCGAGCCTGAAGTCCAAAGCCAATACCGCAGCGGAAGTCCGATTGGCGAAATACCGAAACAGCGCGTCATGGGTTGCGTAACCGCAGCACGCCCAGCCGCCGCCGTGCAGGAAGAGGATAGTCGGCAGCGGCCCAGGGCGAGAACTCAACGGAATATAGAGTCGCCCAGCGCACGAGGGCTGTGTGCCGGTAGCTGGGATCTCAACGTCGATCGTCTGGGCGACATTTTCAAAGGCTACGCCAATGGCAGGCAGCGACGCGTCGACCTGTTGACGAACTGTCGAAATGGGGAGCGACTCGAGCAGCTGACCGCCGCTCTCCTGCCCCATTCGCAAAAGCTCTTGGGCCTGCTCGTCGAGCGGCACAGTATTCATCGGCAAAGCACCTGTCGAACAAGGTCGGTGTCGCAGTATTCCGTAAAGCGAACGATCTTGCCGCGCTGTACTCGCCAAACCAGGCAATACACGTTGTCGTAGTCGACACCATCACGCGTCACGCCATGCCCACTGCATTCCGTCACCACCCAGTCACCTGCCGCGATGACATTTTTTACTTCAAGCCGGACCGGCATGCTCAGATAGCTGAAGACCAGCGTGGCGTATTCGATGAATCCATCACGCGTGTTCCAGCGACCGGATATGGGCGTAGAGCCCGGCATCCAGAACTCTACATTTCCATCGAAATGGTCAAAAAATTCCTGAGCCCGACCAGTTCTCGCGGCCTCAATCGCCGAGAGAACACACCCCCTGGGCGAGTTGGGAGTGAAGCCAGAATCAGCTTGCGACGTAGTCATTAGACACCGAAAAGTTAGTGTTCTTTGAACGCGATCTTGCGCAATTCAGTCTAGCGGGTGACGACGACAAATACAGGATTGCTCAGGGCCCGTTTACGCTTCAGCCAGCGAAACATCACCCGCCCGGCTTATAGCCGCGCCCAACCTAACGATGAATACATTTAGCCCACAACGTGAATCAGCAGAAGCCGGTAGGGCGAGGAGGTTTCTTGACGCCTAACGTCACACATAAATTAGCAGATGGAAATCACTTAAACACGCCAAATAGCAAAAGGCAGGCGCCATATACCACGCGAACGGGCACGAAAACGTCTAACTGTAGCTTTGCGCTCGTGGAACGCTGGCGGCACTAATGGCTCCCCAAGAGCCACGCCCAGTGAGGCGCGGCCGAGACAGCTGTGACTTCCAAGTGTCAGGGGCGCGCCTAATATTTATTAGCTCGAACGGCGAAATATGGTCACCGCTATTGTTGTGTTGAGAACTTCAATTCCGCGGACCCAAAAATATCGCTGCGGAGAATCTTTCAGCCGTTACTAAAGCTGCGTTTCCACAACGACAATTTCGCGCATCATGCTTTCCAATCCATGCCATCTGGATTGCTATTGAAATGAGGCGATGGCGCGCATGACGCAATACGCGCACGAAACATTATCGTCCTGCGCAAACTAAACTTTTAGTTCCGCCCCACTCCCGAAACGTCCTAACGGTTAACGGTTGTCTCTGCTGCTTGGCAACGACAGTGCGGAACAGAAGTTGCAATTGACGTCGATTCTCATTCGCATTTCGTAGGAGGATGAAGTGTGGACGGATGTGTTTTTCTTGCTTCACGAAAATATTTGCCCCAACATAAAAATCATTCAGGCCTGATTTTATCTTTCCTATAGACGGCAACCACAAACGCCGCGCAGCGGAGGATCTAAATGGCGAGACAGCCCACGAGACGAGTTGGAAAGCCGCCATTTTCGAGTGCCGTCACGAGGCGTCTTATCCAAATCTGGGCGCGCAGGCCAAAGTCGTCCCACCGGTTTCGGGCTCATGCCCTGAGCTCTACCGGGCCGAACAACGACAGACACCGAAGCCCATACATTGGACTCGCCTTCTTGCGCTGCAATCGCACCTTCACGAACTGAAAAAACACCACCGTCATGATCGTCCAGTAATCGATCGCAACCGGTAAGCACAAATGTCTACCCTTCCAGCTCCCGCCGCGACGGACATTGTCTTAGTGGCAGGCGTACGCACGCCGTTCTCGAAGTTCGGGGGCGCGCTACGGGAAGTGCCTAGCGTGACGCTTGGTGGCCACGTAATACGTCAACTTCTCGAACAAGTTGCCCCCGCAAAGCTACTAGTGGACGAAATATATTACGGCGTAACGCTCCCTGCCGAAGTGGCACTCGACGGCCCAACCTCAGGGCGGCAAGCACTACTGCGAGCAGGCCTTCCGGACTCGACAGTCTCGCTAACCATCGACCGAGGCTGTTGCTCCTCGCTAACGGCAGTGCTCCTTGCTGCGCGCAGCATTCGCGCCGGCGACGCAAGGTGGGTAGTGGCGGCTGGCGCAGAGAACATGGGCAGGGCAACTTTTCTCGCACCCCCTGGCCTTCGCTTCGGGCACCGAGGGGGCCCGATCGTCTTCAAAGATCCTCTGTACCGGCTCGGCGCCGACATCAGCAATAGGCCTGTCGCCGTCGATGCCGGTGAAGTTGCTTTGGAGTGGGGCGTCACACGGGAGATGCAGGACGAATGGGCTGCCGCCTCACACCAAAAGTACTTCGCTGCAAAGCACCGTGGCTTCTACAACCACGTCGCCGCTGTCGAATTTCCGGAACACAAAGCCACCCTCGACCACGATGAACTCGCGAGAACGAGCACCACACCGGCGACTCTCTCTCTATTGAAGACTGCCTATGACAGCCCAACAATCACTGCCGGAAACGCGCCGGGACTAGACACTGGCGCTGTCGCTCTACTAATAACAACGCGCGCAGCGGCATTAAGTATTGGCGCCCATCCAATGGCGACAATCGTCGGTCTCTCAAGCATTGCGTGCGCGCCACGCGAAATCATCGTCGCACCCGGACCGGCGATTCTCAAAGCAACTACGCCGTTAGGCTGGAAAACAGAAGCTCTGGACGCATTAGAGATAAACGAAGCGTTCGCCGCTGTGCCACTGGTTACAGCGCGATACCTTGCCCAGGGAAGCCCAAGCCACGAGAAGGTGCTTCTCAGCAAAACCAACGTAAATGGGGGAGCGGTCGCTATCGGACATCCCACCGGCGCAAGCGGGGCCCGTCTTTTACTTCAATTGGCTCACGAGCTTAGAAACCGTGGTGGCGGCCGCGGGGTAGCGACGATTTGCGGAGCACTCGGACAGGCCGACGCAGTGGCGTTGGTCGTACATGCCGAAGACTGCTAGACGCGTCTGCCGAAAATGCCACTCCTCCTCTCAGAATTTATGCCGATTCTAACGGCCCACACTTACCGAATTGGAAACCTTGCGACTCCTCAGCTCCGGGCGACGCCCGCCGCACTGGCAAGATCCCTACTAGACAGCCAGCGCCTGGTCGGACACGACGGAATAATTTGCATTTTTGATACGCAAATTCTTGTAGACGCATGTCTTATCAAAAGCGACGGACGCACCGAACTGCGTGAGCCAGAATCCGTCCCCTACTCAGAACCATTCGCGTCAATTCTAAATGCCGTTCGCGCTTTGCGCCCGCAACTTCCTCAGAAAGTGCGCGTTTACTCAAGCTTCACCGGGCCGGAGCTGTTACTTGAGGAATTAGCGATGCGATCTGAAGACCTGCCAGACGCAGACCTTGATTATGCGGGCGACGTTTTTCTTGCCGCAGTGAGGGAGTCCTTCAACGCAGAGGCTCACGGAATTGCAGTAATTGAGAAATCGATGGCGACAGTACTACCTCAAGTGGATAGCCTGTATCGAAGCGCGAACAGGATCGCTGAGTTCTACGACGGGGCCCAAATAGTATTTCATCTCCCCAGCGAAGCACCGAGAACTGCGACCTCTGCGCACTGCTCATTCTTCTTGCAGTCCAGCATACGACCTTACGAGCTAGTTCGCGGCGTTGGCATAGCGGGCACACAAATGCCGTTTACGACTGCGTCGGACGTACCGGAAGACACTCCAATACAGACTCTACGGGAGCTTACGGAACTAGCCCGAGAAAAATTTATTGGGAATCGTCCAGAGCGGAGCGATTTCGCTAGGAGCGAGCATGAACACGATTGACATCGACACAGGCGGCACATTTACCGATGGCGTCTTCCGTTACGGAGCCTCCATAGTTACTGCAAAAGTCGATACAACGCCGCACAATCGTGTCCAATGCTTTATGGACTGCATAGAAGCCGGGGCTTTGCTTCTCGGCAAAGATGTCCGCGACCTCCTCCAAGATACCGACGTCATACGGTACTCAACAACTGCAGCGACTAACGCGCTTATCCAACGCCGAGGCGCCAGAATTGGCCTGTTAGTCAGCGCTGACGACGAAGAACGTTTGTACCACCGGGGCGACGGTCGTTCTAAAATCTGGCCACTACTTAATCCTTCGATGGTCCGCGGCATACGAGAAGACGTCGATTCAACGGGACAGCTAAAAGCCGAACTCGATGCCGACAGTTTCCGGGAAGCTGCAGAAAGCCTTCTCGATCACGGCGCCCGCCTTCTTGTCGTCGCATTTCGCAACGCGAGTCTCAACGCCGCGAACGAACGAAGAGCGCTCCAACTGTTTCGGGAGCTGTTTCCCAGCCATCACCTAGGGATGCCTTTTCTACTTCTTTCTCACGAGGTCACCTCCCGTGCCGGTGACTCCGAGAGACTGAATACTGCAGTAATATCCGGCTATTTGCATCGCGACTTAGTCTCATATCTTTATAAATGTGACGACGCCGTCCGCAGCCGAGGGTATCGGCATCCACTGCTCGTCGTCCATTCGAGTGGCGGCCTTGCCAGGGTTGCGAAGACAAAAGCAATCAATACCTACAATTCTGGCCCGACTGCTGGTGTTTTCGGCGCGTCGAAGATCGCACAGAGATATGGACTTGATTCGGTCGTCACCATGGATATGGGTGGAACGAGCACCGACGTCGCCTTTATAAAATCAGGGAAGGTCGCGATTTCCCATGACGTGTTGATCGAAGGGATCCCGGTAAGTCTTCCAATGATTGACGTGCTGGGCCTGGGCGGCGGCGGCGGTTCGCTGGCTAGAGTTTCCGACGGACAAATAGTGGTTGGCCCCGATAGTGCCGGCGCAGTACCAGGACCGGCGTGTTACGACCTGGGAAGCACTCTACCCACAGTGACTGATGCGGACTTAGCATTAGGACTTATCGATCCATCGAATTTTCTCAGCGGACGCCGCCGTATCAACCAGACACTAGCGCAGGAGTCGCTAGCTAATGTGTTGGCAGCACCGCTCAAATTAAGCGTCGACGAGGCGGCCTTGCAGGTACGCCAGATATTGGCAGGAGCACTGTCAAGCCAGGTTCGCAACGAGGCACAACGACGCAACTTTAATCTGGCCAGCGCTGTTCTGTTCGCCTACGGCGGCGCCGGGCCCCTGCACGCGGCAGATTTCGCGGCTGCGCTCGGCATCGCAAGTTTCTATGTATTTCCAGAGAGCGCGGTTTTTAGTGCTGCAGGCTCGTCGACGATGGCGATCGAACACATGTATGAACGACGCATTCAGCGCAGCGACACCGAATCTCTGAAAAATTCCTTGCAAAGAACTCAGTCAGAATTGCGAATGCACGCGAAACGGGACATCCGTGGGGAGGGATTCGATCCAGAACACGCAGTAATGCAGACGACCATTGAAACCACTGACGGCCGGCTGCTGGCACAGTCGAGTGGCGCAATAGATGACTCGCTGGAGGGCCGGACCGACATCGTCGTTCGCCTGACAGCGACGCTGCAGAATACGACGGAACCGAAACCGATGGCGACTACGAAAGGTAGCCCCGGACGATCGATGGAGACGACTATACGCAACATCGGCTGGGCTGATGGACGCCGATCAACACCCGTTGTGTCTATCGATCGTATGGAAGTTGGCGTCCGGCATCAGGGACCGATGACGATCGAATTCGGGGAGACAACCTGCGTCGTCCCGGCTGGATGGGCAGCAGAAAAGGATGCATTCAGCGCGTTAAAAGTTCAGATCAATCGAGGCTAGAAAATGAGCACCCGAGCCATAACTGAATACCTCGCCATAGATCTAGAGCGTGAGCGCTGGATCTGTCGAAAATGCCAACATGACATCGGCAACGCGCGCGAAAACTACAAGTTTGGGCTCGTACTACGCCAACGAGACCCAGGCGAGGTTCATTCATCGGGGATAGGCGAGCCACGGTTCACGCCCGACCCAGAGTGGTGCCGCCTCGTGGAGATGTTTTGCCCGAGCTGCGCCACTCTAATCGAGGTCGAATACCTTCCGCCCGGCCACCCAATAACGCACGACATAGAGATCGACCTCGACGCGCTTAAAGCAACGCAGCCAGTTGGAGCCGCTCGATGAACGCGCAAGAGGCAGACTCCGGCACAACCGTAAACATCGATATTGGAGGTACGTTTACTGACTGCTATGTCACAAAAAGTGGGCGCTTGTCTTGGGGAAAAGCGGCGACCACGCCCGACGATCTGTCACGGGGATTCTTGAACGCACTTGGTGAGGCGTGCAAAGACCTCGAGGTTGACGTGGAGGAACTGCTCAAGGGCACGGACATCCTCCGATACTCCACTACCGTAGCGCTCAACGCCCTGCTACAACGCAATGGACCTCGTCTCGGGCTGATTACTACCGGCGGCCACGAAGACATGCTCTTTATTGGGAATGGCCGCGCGTGCGGTGACGGACTCCCGCTAGCTGAACAGCGAAAAGTCGCCCGGGCGCAGATGCCAGAAAGCCTCGTACCGCGAGAAATGGTGGTCGGACTGAATGAGCGCGTGGACACGTTCGGCACTGTCGTAAGGACACTTGACGAAAACGACGTGCTCGACGCGCTCCAGCACCTGGTAGACCGCGGCGTCCAGGGCATCGTCGTATCACTACTTTGGAGCTCTGCAAACCCAACTCATGAGCGGCGCGTTCGGGAAATCATTCAGTCCGAATATCCAGATGTGTACCTCGGGAATATCCCGGTACTGCTCGCCAGCGACGTCGTTCCCAAGTGGCGAGAGTACACCCGCACGACGACCACGGTTTTAACGGCGTTTCTGCATACGGAGTTGACTAACCAGTTGCTATCAATTGGCGATCGGCTTCGTGACAGCGGCTACCACAAGCCCCTCCAAATGGTCCAGAACACTGGTGGAGTCGCAAAGCTTTCTCGCACGCGCGTAGTCGACACCTACCAATCAGGTCCAGTCGCTGGAATCATGGGTGGCGCATTTCGCGCGCGGTCTATGGGAATAAAAAACGCCGTCTGTACTGACATGGGAGGCACGAGCTTTGATCTCGGACTCGTCGTACAAGGCCGACCGAGATTCTATTCCGTCAGACCCGTAATCGACCGTTGGGCAGTTGATCTGCCGCTCCTCGAGGTCAAGTCCATCGGCGCAGGCGGCGGGTCTATAGCATGGCTCAACAAAGCTTTTGGGAACCGACTGGAAGTCGGCCCGCAAAGCGCCGGTTCGATTCCAGGCCCGGCCTGCTACGGACTGGGTGGGAATAAGCCGACGGTAACGGACGCGGATGTCGTCCTCGGGTATGTATCTCCAGACAATTTCCTCGGCGGCCGAATGAAGCTTGAAAAGGAGCGCTCATTTGACGCTATCCGACGCCACATCGCGAAGCCAGGCGGCATGTCAGTAGAACAGGCCGCGTACTCAATCAAGCGGGTCGTCGATGGAAAAATGGGGATCGAGATCTTCAAGGAGGTTGTCCTAAAAGGCTTCGACCCTCAGGACTTCGCGCTTTTGGCTTATGGCGGAGCCGGCCCAGCTCATTGCTGTGGCTATGCTGAGGCGCTAAAAATTAAGCGAATTCTGCTGTTCTCGGAATCTTCTGTATTTTGCGCTTATGGGGCCTCCACCCTCGACGTGACCCACGTCTACGAAAAGTCCCGCCCGATGTCGCTCTACGATCCGATAACGAAAAGCTATCTGACCGATATGGCCACGTTCAACGAAACAGTTGCAGACCTAGAACGAGACCTAGATCGGGATATGAGGTCGGAGGGTCTCGACCTCTCTGGGATGAAAGTGTCGCTTGAATTAGAGCTTCGTTACGGGTCATCGCCAGTGACCCAGAGAATTCAGTGTAAGGAACTTAGGCTACATACGCAGAAGAGCATACAAGATCTCTATCGTGACTTTAGAGAGCACCTTATCTCGCTGAGCCTCGGCATAGACCTCCCAGAGGCTTTAGTTAGGATTGAAACGTTCGTTTTGCATGGCAGCCTGCCCAGAGCAGGTGGCGGCCTCACGAAAAAAAGAACACTGCGCGCACCACGTAGGCAGAGCTCAACGCCTGCGGGCCATAGATCAATAATTTGGGACTCCACGCTAGAACGAGTGCATACACCAATATTTTCATTGAGCGCGCTTCGTCCTGGCGAAGTGATCTCAGGACCTGCCATAGCGGAGGCCCGCGACACTACTCATGTCATTTCCCCAGGGTGGGAATTTGAGGTTTTACGAGACGGCGTATGCGAAATGCGACCAATCAATAACAAGGCGACTACGGCTACAGCGCGACCCGACGCAGGCCAGCGCAACAGCACAAAAAAGAAGGAAGCTTAGCCATGGCACTGGATATCAGCTTTCTTCTTAACAAACGTTACAAACCAGAACCGATCACAAAACGCCAAGCCCGTGCAATAAAGCTTGTGTCTCATGAGGACTACAGCATCTACACGCAGCGCCTGGCAAGCGCCTGCGAGGAAGGGAAGGAGATTTTAATTCGGCTCGGAATCTCGGCGCCTCTTCAGTCTGGAGACGTCTGCTTGAGCTTCCATACGGCAGAGGGCGATCTGGCTCTTGCCGAGATGGGAACTTTTCTGCACGCGATTACCGCGGCTGTGCCAATGAAGTTCGTGCTGAAGCATTACCAGAATGATGCGACCGTCGGAATACGTGACGGAGACATCTTCTTTTGCAACGAAGCTATTTATGGCGGCCTCCACAATCCTGACCAAATTGTATTCATGCCCATATTCTACGAGGGCGATCTGATCGCATGGGTGTCTTCCGCCGGACACGAGCCTGAGACGGGCGCCACCGAACCAGGAGGACAGCCTGCAGACGCTCGCGATCGATACGCCGAAGGACTAAAAGTTCCGCCGATACGAATCGGCGAAAATTTCAAGCTCCGGCGGGACATGATCGAACTATTCGAAAATATGGTTCGATACCCAGAAATGATCGCAATCGACACGTCCGTCAAACTATCGTCCTGCCTGAGACTGCGGACAAGACTTCTGGAGATTGCAGCGGAACGCGGCAAGGAATTTGTAGTAGGCCTTTGCCGCAAGGTAATCGAGGATAGTTCCGTTGCAGCGAAAAAACGCGTCAAGAGCCTGCCAGACGGAAAGTACCGCTGCGTAACGTTCCTAGACACTTACGGCCCTGCCGAGGCGTTGATTCGAGTGCCTTGCACGCTCGTCAAGACTGGCGAAACAATGCTCGCAGACTTCTCCGGAGCCTCGCCAGAACTTCCAGGCCCCTACAACGCATTTGAGCACATCGTTTACGCGCACCTAACGTGCATGCTATTTCAGTACTACTTTTCTGACCTACCGGGAAGTTCGGGAACGCTTGTGCCCTTCGACGTTAGCTGCCCGAAATATTCGTTTCTTAACGCGAATTCCCAAGCCGCTGTGTCTAGCGGCACTGCGATGGCGCCGATCGCCGGCAATACCTTCATGCTCTGCCTCAACAAGGCCATGTACGCAGCGAATGACGCTGAAATATCAACAAACATTGCTGCGCCACCAGGCGCCAGCGCCAGAGCATTCTTTTTTGGCGGAATTAACCAGTATGGAAAGGAAGTCGCAGGCGTATCCCTACGGCCGGGAAACACTTCCGGCATTGGCGCACGCCCCGACAAAGACGGCGTTGAATGTGGATCGTTTTGGTGGGTAGGCCGGGGGAACGCAGTGGATGTGGAACATGAGGAGGTGCTCTATCCCTACCTCAGCGAATACTGCAACTTCGCACCGGACAATTGCGGTCATGGAAAGTTTCGCGGCGGAGCGAGCATGGCGTATGGAATTCGCATGCACAATACGCCTGCTTTCTATGTACAGACGTTTGGGCTAGCAAGCCGCTTCCCAGCAAACCCCGGACTCTTTGGTGGCTACTCGGCGAACGTGCGCCCAGGAATTAGAATAACCGGCGCTAACTGGAAAAAGCTGGACGACGCTAACGTGCCGACGCCACGTAACGATCTGGAACTACTTGCAGTCGCAAAGAAGCTCGCGATCGACGTCCAAATTCTCCCAATCCAGATTCCCGGCGCAATGTTTAAGGGCGGAGATTTCGTTGGCGTCGTCGCTTCCGGCGCTGCTGGATACGGCGATGTGCTTGAGCGTGACCCGGATCTGGTCGCGAGCGATGTCGTTCGTGGAATCTGCACGCCATGGACAGCGGAACACGTTTATTGCGTCTCGTTACGTGCCGATGGATCCGTAGACAAAGAAGCTACGAATGACTGCCGGGCCGCGGAGCGAAAGAGGCGGCTTGCTGAAGCAGTTCCTTACCACGACTTCGTCCGTGAATTCGCGAAACTCCATCCCCCAAGCGAAGCGTTGCGTCTTTACGGCACGTGGCCTATTCCCAAAGACAGAACACCTGCCTCATAACATTTGTGTGGCGTGGATTTATGGAAGAAAAACGACTTCCGTAATTTCGTGAGACAGCCAAGTCGATTAACGTTATTTGGAGCGCTCCGATGAGAGATAAGCTCGAGAAGTTTTCGATTGGCTATATGCCAGACACAAACTTTGGGCAGTACGGCCGAGCAGAGCCTGACGCAAAAACCATCAAGCGATGTGTCGACCAACTGATAACTGAGGCCGTAATCGCAGAACGCGCTGGGTTTGAGGGCGTTTTCATTCCTGAGCGTCACATGCGCACAGAGACCATGTTCCCGAACCCACTGATCCTACTGGCGGCCCTTGCGACAAGGACAGAGCGAGTCAGACTTGGCACCTACTCCTTGGTCCCAACTTACGGATGGGATCCAATGCACCTCGCGGAGTCTGCCGCACTCGTAGATCAACTCTCCGGGGGTCGCCTTAGCTTGGTCCTCTCGATGGGCGTATTGCCGGATTCCTGGCGGATGTTTGGGGTAGATGGAACTTCACGGCTGTCGAGATTTATGGAGTGCATAGAGGTTCTTAAGAAAGCATGGACATCAACAGAACCGTTTAGCTTTCACGGCAAGCACTTCAATTATGAAAACGTATATTTAACCCCAAAGCCATTCCAGCGCGACCCGCATCCGACAATCTGGGGCGGTGGGCAGGTTGCGCCCGCAATCAAACGCTGCGGTAGTTTCGCAAGCGGATGGTGCGGTGATCCCTTCCCACTGAATATGGATATATGGAAGCGACAGACAGATGCTTTCCGAGAAGAGGCGCGCGCGCATGGCGTCGAAAATCCAAAAATCGTATTGATGCGGGACGGGTTCGTTGCCAATAGCCGCGAGGAGGCAGAGCGGACATACGGCGAAGCATTCGTTTCTGAAATGCTCTACTACTACGACCTAGGGATTCTTGCGCACCATGACCCGAGCATTCGCTCGCGCAGCGACATAACTATTGAGAAGTTACGGCGGTCGCTCGTGATAGGCAGCCCTGCCGATTGCATTGAGGCACTCGAAATGTATAGGGACAAGTATCAGGTGGACTATGTCGTGATGAGGTTCAGGATGCCGCTAGGACCTTCGTGGGAAGCGACGAACGAGTGCATCCGCATGTTCGGCGAAACCGTTCTCCCGCATTTCAGCTGAGCTCGCTAACAGACGATCTTCAAAGACGTTTTATGCTTCTTGTCAAAATTGGAGGCACCGTGTTCAAAGATGCGACCACTTACAGTGATGAAGAACTTCTGCGCATGTGTCAGGACTTTTTCGGCAGTGTGTACTGGGCATGGTACGAGGCGTCACTAGACACAGTCGGCGAATCAGCGACGTTGGATATTCTAAAGAAACTTTCTGAACGATTCGCCGCGCTCGAAGTTACGGCGATGAAGGCTCTTTGGGGCCGAGAGTTCGAAAACCTCCAGCAAGTGACGCGCGCACTAGACGTCGTACATCGCGCTGTGGCCTATGAGGGCCCAGGCCGGGGATCCACTCCAACGTGGGAAATGTCTGGCGACGATAGCGCTCGCGAGAAAATACACCACTGCCCCATTTATGCAACGACGCCTGACCGCTTTAAGGACAAAGGCACGACGCCGTTATGCGATGTTTATTGCCACAACATCGGCAAGAAATTCTATGAAACGCTCGGTTTTAGAATCAAGCAGGACCAATGGCTGGCAAAGGGACATGCGCATTGCGGATACCAGATAGGGCGAGCGAACCCTTAGCGCTCTGTATGAATACCCCTTGGCGGCCACGAGCGATCTGCGCCTCCGTGATCTAGCGAAAATCAGTAACGCTAGGTACGTCGCATAACTGACTAGATTAAAAAGTATTCGCTGATCTTGAACTGTTGAATTGGCTTGCCTGGAAAAGTTCCTGAACTAGGAGAAACTCATGGCCCCATTAATTGAAGAGCGAATCGAGATCCTGGAACGCCGATTGCTTCAACAAGAGAGCATCAACGAAATACGAGGAGTCCTTGGAAGTTACTGTAAGGCGATTGACGCTAGAAATCCCGACGCGTTGAGTCCCCTGCTATGCGAAGAAATCAGCTTAGTGGTAACACCTTGGGAAATTGACATCAAAGGCCGCGCTGCCGTGACCCCGGCGGCCACCCAACTTCCCCCACCTGTGGCCACTTCAAATTCCTCCACCTGACGAGTCGCTGATGATGTGAGGCGCCGGTATTCCGGGCGCTGACGGCAGGACATGATCCGCCCCCTCCGAGTCCGAGGGGGAACGAGGTGAATGTCTTGAAGCCGCATCTGCAAGGTACTGTTTTGACGTTGATTTCTCGAGGCGTCACGCAGCGGGAGATCCACCGCGTGACGGGCGTGGACCGCAAGACGATCCGCACGTACGCGAGGGCAGCGGCGGCCTCTGCGGCGGTCACGGCGGCAAATTCCCCCACCCTGGCCACCGGCTCGGCGGCGGGACCGACGGCAGCCCAAGATCAAATTCCTCCACCCCGGCCACCGGCTATTGCCGAGGAAGAAGCGCCGGCCGACGGCACCGGCCTGGCAAGGTCGGCGTGCGAGCCGCACCGGGATTGGATCGAGGCGCAGGTCCGACTGCGGCGGAACGCGGTCTCGATCTATCAGGATCTGGTGGACCTGCGCGGCTTCACGCACGCCTACAACAGCGTAAAGCGGTTCTGCCGGGGCCTGCGGCGGCAGGCGCCGGAGCAGTTCGACCGCCTCGAGTTCGACCCCGGCGAAGAGGCGCAGGTCGACTACGGCGAGGGAGCGCCGACGCGTCATCCGGTGAGCGGCAAGTATCGCAAGCCGCGGCTGTTCGTGATGACGCTGCGGTACTCGCGGCGCTCGTTCCGGCAGGTGGTGTGGAAATCGAGCAGCGAGACCTGGGCGCGACTCCACGAGGAGGCGTTCCGGTACTTCGGCGGCTGTACGCAGTACGTTGTTTTGGACAACCTCAAAGAAGGTGTGATCAAGCCCGACATTTACGAGCCTGAGATCAATCGCCTGTACGCCGCAGTGCTCGCGCATTACCGCTGCGTAGCTGACCCGGCACGGATACGGGATCCCGATCGAAAGGGAACCGTCGAGAACGCAATACAGCACACGCAGTCGACGGCCCTGAAGGGCCGACGCTTCGAGTCGATCGAGGCCCAGAACGCGCACCTGATGGACTGGGAGGAGCGCTGGGCGTCGAAGCGGATGCACGGCCGGGCGAAGCGCCAGGTGGAGGCCATGTTCCAGGAGGAGAGGCCGCGTCTGACGGCGTTGCCAATCGAGTTGTTCCGGTACTTCAAGGAAGAGACGCGCATCGTGCAGGACGATCAGACCGTTCAGGTCGACGACTCGTGGTACGCGGCGAGGCCTGCGGTGATCGGTAGCGTGGCGATCGTGAGGGTGTTCGATCGCGACCTCGAGATACGCGACTTTGCGACGCTGGCGCTGCTACGCCGCCACACGCTCGCGTACAAGAAGGGCGAAGTGAAATTGCCGGACGCAGACCGGATCTTCAACCCGTCACGCCAGACGCGGCGGCTGCTCAAGAAAGCTGAGGACATCGGGCCGAACACGCAGATCCTGTGCCAGAGGCTCTTCGATCGGCGCGGCCGAGAGGCCCAAAAGAGCATGTGGGGCATCGTCAACCTCGTGCCGCGAATGCCGGCCAGGCTGGTTGAGCAAGCGGTTACGGTCGCGCTCGCCACGCATGTCACCAGCTACAAAGTCGTGCGTCAGATCGCCGAGAGGCTGCTGGCGCAAGCCCTCGATCGTCTCATCGCCGAGCCGCCGGAGCCGCTCACGCAGCAGCACGAGCTGATCCGTGAGACCCGCGAGTATGCCGAGTTCTTCCAGCAACACAGCGACGCGTTGCATCCCGTTCCACACCGAGGTGACCCATGACGATGTCGATGATCGAGATGAAGAAAACACTGAAGCAGTTGCGCCTGTCCGGCGCGCTCGCGACGCTGGAGACGCGCCTGCTCGAGGCCCAGAGCAGCAACCTGTCGGCCGTCGAGGTGCTCTCCGACCTGCTGCAGGACGAGCTGGATCGACGGCACACGCGGCTGCTCGACAAGTGCTACCAGCGATCTGCGCTGCCGGAACGCGCTTCGCTGGCCGAGTTCGACTGGAGTTACAACCCGCAGATCCCGAAACGAACCTGCTTCGAGCTCAACACGCTGAAGTTCATCGCCGAAGGCCAAAATGCGATCTTGGTCGGGAAGTCTGGCACGGGTAAGAGTCATGTGGCCAAGGCGATCGCGTACTCTGCGGTCCGCTCCGGGATGCACGTCGCTTACGTCGAAGCCGATGAACTCCTCGGCAATCTCGCCATCGCCTCGACCGAGCCGCTGCGCAAGAAGAAGCTCCTGAAGCCGCTCGTGGACGCCGATCTGCTCGTGCTCGACGATCTGTTCCTACGCCGCAGGATAGCGACCGAGTCCGCCGACGAGTTGCAGGCAATCCTGCATCGCCGATACTCACTCCGCCGCAGCTGCATCATCACGACCAACCGCGTCATCGACGACTGGAGCAAGTGCCTCGGCGACGCCGCGCTCACCACCGCGATCCTAGATCGGCTCCTGCACCGCTCGGTACCCGTCGAGTTCCGCGGACGCAGCTATCGGCTCAAGGAATCCTCCAGCCGCCTTGTCAACACCGAGGAATCCGCGTAACACTCCAACAAATCCTGCCGTCGCCTCCGACGTGCGCCCCATCGCGATCAGGTTAGGTGGAGGAGTTTGCCCCGGCCACGGGTGGAGGAAGTCGAAGTAGCCGCCGGGGTTGGGAGACTCCTGGAACTGGCTGGTGTGTTACGAAAATCAAGAATACGACCCCAAAGATGATTTGCTTGGAAGTCAGAAAGGCCCTGGTTTGAGCTACAGACCTTCATCCAGCGCCGCTCGCTGCCGATCAGTGAGACCCTTGGTCATCACTCGCCTATACCAATGCCTGGCGAAAGCGTGCTCGTTCAAGAATAAGCTCGGAAGAACGTGGTTCATTGCGCGATTACCAATGCGATATCAGTAGCGCCATTGTCCAGATCAATGAGCCTGTCGCATGGCATTCAGCTTGCCGAACGAATTCCAGGGTTCCTCGGTGGCACTCCAGTGCCACTGCAGTAACTGCCAAGAGTCTGTCGGCGCGCCATTTCGGAGCTTCGGCATAATGCGCGCGCCAGCCAGCAGCCGGCTCGTCAATTCATCCAGCTGTTGGTATCCGCTCGACGCCTCGATGCGCGTCTCTGCAACCGTACCATCAGCCCG